>JAPOWW010000016.1 GCA_026707405.1 Chloroflexota bacterium | reverse complement strand
CATGCGCTCGGCGGCCACCAGGTCCAGCAGGGCCTGCTCCTTGGGGTAGATCCGGGCCTCCGCCAGGGGCGGGACCTGCACGAGGATGTCACCGGTGCCGGGATCGACCACCGTCTCGCCTCGGGTACAGCCGTCGGGATAGGCCAGCAGCGTCTGCAGGTAGGTGGCCAGCAGGCGCTTGGAGCCGTCCTTCAGCGCTCGGGCGAGGGCGTCCCTGAGCGTCTCGAACACGTGGGTGTAGGCGCTGCGCTGCGAGAATCCCGTCGCGTCCTCATCCGAGTTCAGCGCGGACACCTGCACCTGCTCGTCGTAGGGCGGCAGCCCGGAGGCCACGTCCGCGAGCCGGAGGAACACGCTGTGGCCGATCAGGTGGAAGAGCGCGGCGGGCGCCAGGCCGGGTCGCTCCCGGACCACCGTGCGGTAGCGCCGCCGGCGGCTTGCGCGGCCGTCCTCCAGCGCGGCGTCGTCGGGTCGGCCGACGGTGCGCTCGACGAAGCCGTAGCGTTCGATCCAGCGCGACTCCTCCGAGCGCCCGAACGCCGTCCGGATCTCCGGGCTGAACCGATAGAGCAGGTGGAAGAGCGTGGAGGCGTAGCCGCCCATCAGGGTGCCGGACAGGCTGAGCGACGTGCCGCAGGCGTCGGCGAGGATGCCGGCGGCGATGCCCTGCGCGGAGCCGCGGCCCTTGTACTCGTGCACCTCGTCGCCGATGAGCAGGTCGAAGCAGCCCTTCATCCGGCGCTTCACATAGTCGGCGAGCGGGTAGCGCCGGGGGCCGGCGGCGTCGGCCTGCCAGAGGGGCGCGTCGCAGTGCCGGCAGCGGTGCTTGCGGCGGGCCAGCGCCCGGACCGTCAGCGGCACGCCGTCGGTGTCCACGATCTGGCCCGCGCAAGACGGGCAGCAGGGGACGCGAAACGGTTCCCGCGTCTTCTCGTCCCGCACCAGCCGGCCGTTGGCGGCGGCCCAGCGCTCGACGACGGCGTTATGAGTTCGGTACGTGCAGGTGGAGCGAAGGGGATTCGAACCCCTGACCTCTACAATGCGAATGTAGCGCTCTTCCGGCTGAGCTACCGCCCCGATGGGCGAGCGCGTCTACTCGACGACTACGCTGACCCGCTTCTTCTTGCCGCGCACGTCCTCGAACTTGACCCGCCCCGCGGTAAGCGCGAATAGCGTGTGGTCCCGCCCCATTCCGACGTTCTGTCCGGGGTGTACCCGGGTGCCTCGTTGCCTGACGATTATGTTGCCCGACTTCACGAGCTGCCCGCTATAGATCTTCACGCCGAGCATCTTGGGATTGCTGTCCCGTCCGTTCCTGCTCGCTCCCGCGTTCTTCTTCTTTGCCATTGGTTAAGCCCTCGACTAGCTTGACTTGCGACGCGAGGCGGACTTGGCCCCGGCCTTCGACTTCGACGATCTCGACTTCGTGCGGGCCTTCGTCTTCGAGGCCGCCCTTGCCTTCTTGCGAGCCGGCGGCGCTGCCTTGCGAACGTCGTCAACCCGCAGCACGGTCAGTTCCTGCCTGTGCCCCCGCAAGCGCCGGTACCGCTTCTTCGCCTTGAACTTGAACACCTTGATCTTCGGTCCGCGGATCTCCTCCATGACCGTGCATTCCACGCCGGCGCCCTTGATCGTCGGAGCGCCCACGATGCACTCATCGCCGTCGTTGACTAGCAGCACCTCGTCCAGCACAACCTTCGACGAGACGGCGGCCTTCAACCGCTCCACCTCGAACACGTCGCCGGGCGCGACCTTATATTGCTTACCGCCGGTTCGGACGATCGCGAACATCCAGGGACAGCTCCGCTAAAACACAGGGATGGGGTCGATGCAAGTGAACTACCCACTATATTAACCCGCTCCGCCGCCAGTCAACGGCAAATGCCATTTCGACAATATGTAGGGGCGGTTCGCGAACCGCCCTTCACTAGGACACGGGTGCGGCTCGACCAGCGCATTTATGGACTTGTAGGTTCGACCCTACGAAGTGGGACGCAACAAGATCGAATCTATGAAGCTCCGAGTAATCTTGATCCTCTCGTCCGACTCTCGCCACAGATCCGAGTGGGGTCGTTCTCCGTGGAACAACTTGACTACTACACCCTCGGACTTGGCAGCGACGACAGCGGGAATGAAATCACTATCTCCAGCTAGCAATACCGCTTCTTGTATGTTCTGTTTGGCGGCGAGTTGAACCAAGTCCACACCAAGCAGAATGTCGACTCGTTTCTGTTCGTACCTTGGCTTCCCCCGCTCATCAACGCCACGGTATGCCAAACGTCCTAGTCGAACCATATATCGCGGCAGTCGATCTAACGTGTCAAAGAACCTACGCTGGGTTGAATACCGATCGCGCTCATCTTGCGTGGGCGGATTACCCTGATACGGTGGACAGTGGTAGTAATAAGTTCTCAAAATGTCCGATTCTCCCGCCATGCGCTCGGAAAGTGCACGGTAGTCAATCCGGACTGCGCCAAACTCCTCCTTCAGCAAGTAATCAAGGTAGGCGCCGTCCACGAAAATGGCGACGCGGTTAGCCATTCGCCCCCAACCTCAAAGTAGAAAACGGGATGCCGTCACAAGCATCCCGCTTTCAGAACGATACTTAACCTGGAGTGCGCCTAGATAGACGGACACCAGGGAGTATGCATCTCCCACATTGTATATGGTGCGCTTGAATTTAGGTTATCTTGGCGCACTGGAACCCTTAGTGAGATTATTTGAGATACCTGCTGTCGATCCATCGGAATCGGCAGATTAAAAAGCACCAATCGGCGAACCTTGGCACAAACCGACAACGCACAGACCGCGACCGCCCCGCTTCACCCGAAAGTCGGCGTCAGCGTGGTCATATTCACTCTGATACCCACCGAAAACGCCATGCAGGAAATGGCCGTGCTGCTCGTAAGGCGGACAAAGCCGCCCTACGACGGTAACTGGGCGCTGCCCGGAGGATGGGTGTACGAGGGAAACTCGCTCACCGAGGCCGCGCTCTGGCAGCTCAACGACAAAACCAGTTTGCGCCCGGATTTTCTGGAACAGCTCTATACGTTCGGCTTGCCCGACCGCGACCCGCGCGAGCACAGGATCGCCGTCACCTATTTCGCGCTCGTAAAGTGGGGCGAGCAGTCCGTAAGTCCCGGTCCCGGCGCCAGCGCCGCCAGTTGGTTCGGGATCGACGATCTGCCCGTGCCGCTGGCGTTCGATAACGAAGAGATAATCGACTACGCCGTGCGCAGGCTGAGAAGCAAAGTCGACTACGCCCATCTGGCCTTTCGGTTTCTCGAACCCGAATTCACGCTGTCCGAGCTTCGTCTCGTCTACGAGTCCGTGCTCGGCAAGAAAGTCGATCCCGCGAACTTCCGGCGTCGGGTCGAAGCCGCCGGTACGGTCGCGCCCTCCGGCAGAAAGCAGCAGGACGTTCCACACCGGCCTGCCCGGCTCTACAAATGCGTCGTCTCGATCGACGATTTGATCGACTCTCCCAAGACCTGATCCATACCGGCGCTCGATTGTGATAAGCTATATGGCGAAGAACTTAAAGTCATTTTGACGTTAAGTAGTTGAGTGCTGTGATTCGTGCGGAGGCGGGAGTCGTTCAAGTCGTAACTATGCGGACCTCACCCAGAGCTACCCCAAAGCAGGTGCTCCGCCGTTAGGCGGCGCGCGTCATGGCAGTAACCGCTCCAACCATCGAGTCCACTTACCGCGTCCTCAAGGAAAAGCTTGAGGGGATAGTCCCCGAATTCGAGCTTGCCTACAAGGCTGAGCTCGCGTTCCACATTAACCAACTTAAGTCCGAGCGTGGCGCGGTGATCCTCGGTCACAACTACATGGAGCCGGCCCTTTACCATTCCGTCTGCGACTACACCGGCGACTCGCTGGAGCTCAGCCGGATTGCCGCCACCACCGAAGCGGACCCCATCGTCTTCTGCGGCGTCCGTTTCATGGCCGAGACCGCCAAGATCCTCAATCCCGAACGAACTGTGCTCCTGCCTGCCGAGCGGGCGGGATGCTCCCTCGCCGCGTCGATCACCGCGGCGGACGTGCGCGAGTTGCGACGCCGCTATCCTGGAGTCCCCATCGTCGCCTACATAAACACCTACGCCGATGTAAAGGCTGAGATTGACGTTTGCTGCACTTCCAGCAACGCCCGGCAGGTGGTCGAGTCTCTGGACTCGGACGTGGTGATCTTCCTGCCGGACGAATACCTGGCCCGCAACGTCGCCCGGGAGACCGGCAAGCGCATCGTGTTCCCAAGCGACAAGCCCGTTTCGGCCGACCGCGCCTCCGAAAGCGCGTCGGACGGCCTGGAGTTCGAGATCGTCGGATGGGAAGGCCGCTGCGAGGTCCACGAGAAGTTCACCGTCGAGGACATTCGCGCCGTTCGCGAGCAGTTCCCGGATGTCGTAGTTCTAGCCCACCCGGAATGCAGCCCTGACGTCGTCGACGCCTCCGACTTCTCCGGCTCTACCTCTGCGATGACGCGCTACGTGACCGAGGTCGAGGCCGAGCGTTACCTGCTGCTAACCGAATGCAGCATGGGCGACAACATAGCCGCCGAGGCGCGCGACAAGGAGATGCTGCGGCTCTGCTCGGTGCGTTGCCCCCACATGAACGAGATCACCCTAGAGCAGGTGCTCGCCTCGCTGAGGGAGAACCGGTATCAGATCGAAGTCCCCGAAGACGTGCGATTGCGCGCGCGGCGCTCGATCGACCGGATGCTGGAGATTCGCTAACGGGAACGGCTAGATCCGATAGTCAGGCCGGATTGAGCGCCTTCCCGCAGCCGCCGCAATAGTTCGTGCCGACCGGACACAACCGGCCGCAGTGCGAGCACGCCACGCTCGGCGGCAGTTCGCTGCCACAGATCGCGCAGTAGTGGGCGTCGGCCTCGCCGCGGTAGCCGCACTCCATGCACAACCTCGTAAACGAATGGACCGATGGCGGCGCCGGTCCAGGCGCGCTCGATTTGGAGTTCATGCTGTCGCGGGCGGTTTTCAGCGAAGCCAGGTTCAGGCTGAGAAACGCCGCAGCTTTCGCGAGATCTTCGTCGGGTACGTGCGTGACTTTCCCGGTCTCCACGTCGCTCAACCATGGACGGTCGCGCTCAATCGACGCCGCAAGTTGGGCCTGAGTCGCGCCCCGTCGCTTGCGCGCCTCGAAGATGGTGCCGCCTAGCGGTCCTCGATCTATGTCCGCAAACGACCGCTTGGCCAGTTTCCGCCTCGCCACAAATGCCTCCCGTGGCCGCGAATTTGGGGCGCAAACTGTACCACGCCGATGAAACCAGCGTCCAATTTATCTCGACATATACGGCGACATTACGCGCCGCTTTCCCTATTAGTTTCCCAGATTGGGCACCTGTGTCGCTACAAAACAGCGCAAACAATTCAATGCGGCCACGTGATTCCTACGAGCGCGACTGGTGAAAACACCGCCGGAGTCGAGTTCGCTAACCTGCCGGATGGCGCGCCGCCGAAACCGCGCGTTCACCCAGCGCAATGGCGGCCACCAGAGCGCCGCCCAGCGCGAGAATTCCCACGAACACGAACAGTCCCGACAGCCCTATCGCGTCGGCCACCGCGCCGGCGGTGGCGGGTCCCACGAACATGCCTATCGCGTACACCGCCTGGAAAACGCCCATCGCGCTTGCCCGCTCTCGTTCCGGCGCGGCTTTGATCGCCAACCCCATCAGTATCGGAAAAACCACTCCCTTCCCCAGCCCGCCGACAACCTGAAGCGCGTAGACGTGAAACACGGTGCCGGCCAGCGGTAGAGCCAGAGCCGCCAGCGCCGCGACCACCGACCCCGCGACGATCAGATTGCGCTCACCTACGCGCGCGGCCGCCGCCGCGGCGATCACCGACGCTATGGCATAGGACAGGAATCCGAGTGTCGTAAGTACTCCGAGGTCTGTGCTCGACGCCCCCAACCGGTCTGCGAGCACCGGAACGAATCCCATCGTTAGAGCGAACGTGAGATATTGATTTATCGCCGCCAGGCCGGAAACGATCAGCAACTGCCGGACGGTCATCACCCTTCTGAAGCGGCGAATCGACATCGGCCGATGCGCCGGTATGGGGCGCTCGCCCGCCACGGCCATGGCGATAACCCCGGCCACGCCGAAAACAGCGCCCGCCCAGAATGTCGAAGTTACGCCAAGCGTGTCCGCCAGATTGCCCCCAAGCAGACTGACGAACACCTGAGTCCCCGACGTCAACGCGATCATCAGAGCCGTGGCGCGGGTCGCATTCTCGGGTCTGAAGAACGCCGCGAAATAGACGGACAGCGGAACGAACGAGGCCGCGCCGATGCCGTGAATCCCCCGCCAGACCACGAGCATCCACGGAGTTGACAGCAAAGCCATTCCGGCGTCGCCGATCGCGTTGGCCGCCAGTCCGCCGATGATGAAAGGAACTCGCTTGCCCGTGCGGTCTGACAGGTAACCCACCGGTATCCGCAGCACGAACTGCACGAATCCGTACGCCGCGACGATAAACCCGATTACGCTCAGCGACGCCCCAATAGACCCGGCGAACACCGCCAGCGTTGGAATGTAGACGTAGAGAGATCCCCAGAAGCACACCACTCCGATGACGAATCCGATCCGGCGGCGCGTATCTGGAGGGGTGTATGGCCGGGGCTCCACCGGCCTCGACTCGCGCATCGCCATCAGCTGCGGCGGCGCGTCATCGCGACGGGAATCGAAGACAACGGCCCGGTAATCGACCGGCGTACGCGGCGTACGCGATGCGCCGTGGGCGAGCCTTTAGGTCCGCCGCTTAGGAAGCTCAGTAGCCCGCGCGCACGTTTACCACGTTAGCCAGAGGCCAGCCCTGCTCAAATCTATCGAGGTTGTCGAGGAATATCTGATAGTGACGTTCGAAGACCTTCGGCGAAGTGCCCGACGAATGGTACGTGAGTATCACGTTCTGCATGTCCCACAACGGCGAGTCGGCCGGAAGTGGCTCCGGCTCCATGACGTCCAGGCCCGCGCCGGCGATTTCACCCGACTGTAGTGCGGCTATCAGATCGTCCTGATTGACCGTCCCGCCGCGTCCCACGTTGAAGAAAAAGGCCGACGGCTTCATCCTGCGGAACTGGTCGCGCGCAAACGTGTGGCGGGAATTGGGCGTAAGCGGCAACGTGTCGGCCACGAAGTCCGCTCGACCGATTATCTCATCCAGACCCTCGGGACCGTATACCTCGTCCACGCTTACGGGTTTCGTGGTCACCCGCATCTTCGTCGCCAGGACCGTCATACCGAGCGCTTTAGCCTTGTCGGCCAGCGCTCCTCCCAGGTCCCCCAGGCCCGCTATTGCGAGCACGCTCCCATCCAGTTCACTGGTGTTCACGTTAGTTCCAATCCAGTTACGGTCGTCCTGAGCGCGAACGGCCCGCGGCAAGTCGCGGGCAAACGCAAGCATCATCGCCAGCACATGCTCCGAAATCTGTGTGGCGTGGGCGCCGCTCATGTTTGTAACCGTGATCCCCGAATCGGCCAGCTCCGGCGATGCGACGTTCTCCACCCCGGCCGAGTTGGTCTGAAACCACTTGAGACGCCCAGCCTTCCCGATCATGTCAGGACTGAGGACCCCGCCGAACAACACGTCGGCCTTGCCCACCACAGCCTCCAGCTCCTCCTCGGTGCCCGCGACGATTACCTCCGCGTCGCCATCGTTCAAAACAGCCTCTATCCGCTCAACAAGCCCGGCGTCAGGCTCGAAACCGACCACCACAGTTTTTACAGCCACAGAAAACGTCTCCACGGTAATCCAACGACGAAAAAGAGATTAGTCTTCCCAGCCCGATGCGCAAAGCCGGCGGGGAGACGGCCCGCTTCGGATCCTGCCCCAGATCAATACCTGCAGCGCGAGCCCCCTGCTCGCCTGGCCCGATCCCAGCCAAAACGCGTGCGATAACATCGCTCGTTGCCGTGCCGCCAGCCAGGCGGCCGGTGGATGGAACCGTAAGTCGAGCGAGTTACTAGGGAAGCATGACGGATATTCCGGCACGGCAACTGGCGGAATGGACGGGCCGGGTGTTGCTGCTGGGCGCGGTCGCCTTGTGGTGGGGAGCGGTCGTCGTTCCGCAACTTGTCAGCCTGACATTCCCTGAACTGCTTCCGCCCGACGCCATTCCGTGGAATCTAGACCCCAACAACGAGGGGGCCGTTGCGAACACGGTTTCTGCCGGAGCTCTGCTCACCGTGGGGGCGCTCGCATTCGTTAACGCCCTTCAGCTCTTCGCCAGGATTCGATCTCGTGACGTCGGGCGCGGCAAGGCCGTGCGGCTGTTCGACAGGCTCGTATCTCAAGACTGGATCGCGGCGGGTGGCTGGTCCGCGCTGGCGATTACGGCGACTCTTCTGGGCTGGGAAGAGATCGCCGAGTTCAAATCAGCGGGGCTTCCCCTCGGGAAGATGGTGCTCGGCGAGGGCTACCATGAGACTTTCTGGCCTGTGTTTGCCAGTCCACTCATAATCGCGTTTGTGCTGGCGATGGGCGTTTTTGTAGGCAAGGGGCTCTCTTCGACAAGATCGGGACGGCAGGTCCGCGGTCTGCTGGTTCTCGGCCTGACCGCGTGGGTGCTGGCTCTCGTATATGAAGTGAGCGGAGAGTTCGCGTTCGGCGACTATCGCGCGATATCACGATTGCTCGAAGAGACTTTGGAGTTCGGCGGGAGCTTGGTAATCGGGCTGAGCGCGGCAATTGCCTCGCGCACGCCGGATGTCCCCCGACCGGTTCTGGAGGCTCACGGCAGGCAAGCTCCGAATGCCGGCCGAAAGTTTCGCGGCCGCGACCGGGTTGGGCCAAAGGTGTGGTCGCTGGCGGTCGTCGTCGCTGTTGCCGGCATCGCCGGTCTCGGCATCGTCACCCCGGCTTTTCGCGAGGCGCCTCTCGCCGACGCGCGCGCCTACTCCAGCTCTGGGGCCTTTCAAGTGAACCTCGATGACGAAATATCTCTGGTCCAGGAATTGGGCACGCTCCCCGCATTCCCGGTCCGCATTGATCTGCGCGTTATCAATCGCGATCCTCAGGGCCGCCCCGGGACCATGATCTGGCGAGTGATCGAGGCTGGAGAAGATTCGGGCCGCATATTTCGCGAGGGGCGCTTGGAGGTTCCGGCGGGTGAGCACCCAGGCTGGGAAACGCTTGAGATATCTCCGCTCGCAGAAGCTGAGGGCCGTCCCCTGGCCTTACAACTGATCGCGGAGGTTGAGCCGAACGCACACCTGCGGGTCGGCGCGACCAAGACCAATCGCTACCAGGACGGACGGCTCTGGGTCAACGGCGAGCTGACGTGGCCGGACCAGAATATTGAGTTCGTAGCCTACACGGGGACCGAGTTGACCCGCGGCAAACTTCGGGCGATGTTGGGTGTACTGACATCCCACTGGCGCTGGCCCGTTATGGTGTTGGAAGTGGCTATCGCGATGACGCTCATCACGCTTATCCCGGTTCTCTTGGTAACCGCCGCCCTGCCGGGGCGCCGCTCTCGGCAGTTGCGCCATTGACTTGAGTATGCCAGGACGATTGGCCGGCCGATGGCGACTGCGACTCGTGGACTCGCTAACAGGCGCAACCGCTGGCCAGGCAAGCAGGTTGGCGGGACGGACGGGCCGAGGCCTGTTGCTCGGCGCGGTGGTGTTCTGGTGGGGCGCCATCTACATTCCGCGATTCGTCAGCCTGATTTTCCCGGAGTTCCTTTCACCCGACACCCTGCCCAGACAGCTGCACCCCGACGTAGAGTTCAACCTCGTCAACGTGGTCTCCGCCATAGCCCTGCTCATCACCGCATTCTTGGCGCTTGCCAACGTCCTTGGAGGCTCGGAGTCGCGGATACAAGCTGCCGGCTGGACGGTGCTGGCCGCTACGGCGGCTCTTCTGGCCTTGGAGGAGGTGGCCGAGTTCAAAGCGGCGGCAGAGTCAAATCTAGGTCACATGGTCCTCGGCGCCGCCTACCGTGGACATCACTGGCCGTTGCTTGCCAGTCCGTTGATAGTTGCATTCGTGCTGGCGATGGGAGTGTTTCTGCTCAAGGGATTGACTTCGTCGAAGTCGGCACGGGAGGTCCGCGCGCTTCTGCTTATTGGCCTGTCCGCATGGGTATTGGCCATCGCGCATGAGGTAACCGAGGACTTCCTGTTCGGGGACCATGGCCGCCTGGCGCGATTCACGGGACGATTGCTCGAAGAGACACTGGAATTCGGCGGCACTCTTATTATTGGATTGAGCGCGATCATCGCCTTGCAGAGATCCGGCTTCCTTGGACGAGCCGAGGACGCCGGCAGGCGGTTAGGCGGCCACCACAGGTTCCAGCGATGGGTCTGGTGGCTGTTCGCATCGACAATTGTCGCCTGCATCGCCGCCCTCGGCATCGTGGGTGGCTATCTTCAAAAGGCTCCGCTGGCCGACGCCCGCGCCCTGACCAGCTCTGGGGCATTTCAAGTGAGCCTCTACGATGAACGTTCTCTGGTCCAGGGACTGGGCGCGCTTCCAGCTCCGCCGGCGCAGCTCGGATTGCGAATCACGAATTCTGATCCACTAGGCCGGTCGGGTACCGTGCTGTGGCGAGTGATCTACCTCGACCAGCCGGGAACGACCGGTAGTGACGAACCTGCCGTCAACCCGTCGAATACGCCGCCGTCCATCCTGCGCGAGGGCCGCAAGGAAATTGCGGCCGGTGATCATCCGCGTTGGGAGACCATCGACTTCCCACCGCCTACGGAAGCCGAAGGTCGCCCCCTGGCGTTGCAACTGATAGCTGAAGTCGCGCCGGAGGCCCACTTGCGAATTGGCGCGACGAAGACCAACCGGTACGAAGGCGGACGACTCTGGATAAATGGCGAGCTGACGTGGCCGAATGAGAATGTGGAGTTCGTGGCCTACGGCGCCCCCGAGCTTACGCGGAGCAAACTCAGAGCAATGTGGAGCATTTTCAAGTCCCATTGGCACTGGTCCGTGCTGGCTATGGACCTGGTCGTCGCGATCACGCTCACCATCTACATGCCGGTCATTCTCGTAACCGCGGCCGTGTCGCGCCGCAGCCTGCCATGGCGAGGCCAGACCGGTGACCGTTGATGCGTCGATAGTTCCGGGCCTGCTGTTTCTCCTGGTCGAGGTGGCCGCCCTCACCGCCGTCGGCTACGTGATCGTTCGCGTCGCGCTGTGCGAAGAGGACGACCGCGTCGCCTTGGCGCAAGGTCTTGTGGTCGGACCGGCGATCTGGGGCGTCGTCGTCAACATCGTGATGTACGCGCTGCCCGGAATGGTCGGGGCTGTCGCCGGTTGGATCTTCGTGCTGGCGCTGGCCGCCGTCCTGATATGGCGCGCTCCGAGACCGATTCGCCCGCGGCTGCAGATCGCCGCGGGGTTTTCCTTGGCGGCTCTGGCGGTGTTCTGGATCGCGCTGGCCAGTCGGCAGACCGTGGGAATACCCGACGTAGCGGTGCATCTGGGATTGCACGCATCGATACGCGCGGGCGGATTTCCGCCGGAACTCTCATGGAGTCCGGGCACGCCCGCCCCATACCACTACGGCATCGATCTGTTAGCGGGATTGCTGGCGCCGCCCTCGGGCCCCAATCTGGCGTTTGTCCAGGAGTTGCTCGGCGCGTATGCGTGGACGAGCCTCTTCCTGGTTGTCATCGCGACGCTCTTGCGGCGCGCCTCCGGATTGGCTGTACTGGTTGCCGCCCCGCTCCTGCTCACGGCCGGCGCGTGGACATTTGACGGCTCGCCGGCCCGGATCGTCGAGCTTGTCTTGCCGGCGGGAATCCCGGCTGCGGGACTCCGCGCCTCGCTCGCGCAGATTTACTGGCCCTCCGTCAACCTGCCGTGGGCCTCAATAAACGAGGCGTTGCCGGACATATACAAGCCGGCGCTCACACTCTCATATGCGGCGGCATTCGTCGTGCTTTCGCACGCCACTCGTCCCCGGCGTCGATCCTGGCCCTTCGTCATTGCCCTTGCCGCCCTGTTCGGGTTCCTCAGCCTCACTTCTTCCACGCTTACTCCCATAGTATTCGTCCTTTGGGCTGGACTGGAGGCGGTCTGGCTCATGCGCTCCAAACGCGCCGGGTCCCTAAAGCGGCGTGACCTGATTCGACCGGCGTCCGGGCTGGCCCTGGCGGGACTGCTGTTTTTCTTGAGTGGATCGCTCACAAGCATGTTGAACGACTCGTTGATCTCCGGGCTGGCGATCGGCCGGAACGAATATCTGGGGGGCTGGCGGCTGCTTGGGACGTTGGAACAATTCCCGGGGGGAGTTGGGATACTTAGCTTGGGTCCGCTGGCCGTAGCAGGCGCCGCGGTGCTCCTGGCGCGCGGTGACAATCTCGTGCGGGCGCTCGCGGCCGGAACCTGCTTACTACTGCTTGCCGCGGTGCCGCTGGTTTACGAGCCTGTGCCGGGCGACGTGGGCAGAATCGAAGGCCATGCCCGCAACTTCGCGTTGTACGCATTCCTGCTTGCCCTTGGCATACGCCTCGCCGGCCTGCGCAGCAGACACTGGCGCTATGCCGCCGCCGCCGCCGTTGCCGCCGTGGTCACGTGGCCGACGGTTGCCCAACCCGTGCGTAACGTCGGCGTCGCGCTTGGTGACGGCATCGAGCTATCGAATGCTCGGCCACCGCTGCGGGAGCAGGAGGCCGAGAGTCATATCAAAAGCCGGTACGCTCTCGAATCACTGCCCTCCGACCGCATCGCGGCCTACGTACGCAACAACACTCCGGTCGAGGCGCGCGTGTTTTCGCCTCACCCGAGCGAGATGACCTACGCCACCGGCCGTCCCAACGCTTCGGGATTTGCGGGGCACGTTCATCTCGAATACACCCACGGCCCGGAGTTCTGGGATGTCCTGAATTATCTGGAGCCGAGAGCCATCGCACGACTCGGCTACGAATACGTTCACGCGCCCGATTCGTGGGTCGAGAGTCTGCCCGGCGAGGCGGTGGCGTGGCTCAATGACCCCAATCTCTTTGAGCTTCTGGTCCGCGACGAGTCCGAAAGCCTTTATCGAGTGCTGCCGGCGCTCCTCGGTATGGACGCCGCGCCCGCATCGTACGAGGCTCTGCGGCAGGCTGTTCCCGCGTCCGCGACGGTATATATGCCGGGAGGATTCGCAACCCGTTCCGGTGTCCGCGCGGCGTCGGCGCTCTCTCATACCCAACTGTACGGCGACATAAGTCTGGCGAATCTGCATCTGCGCACTTCTTGGACCGTCGAGCCGCTCGCCGAGCACGTCCCTGGTCTAATTATCATGTCGCCGCACTTCGTGCCGTGGATGTTGCCACCGGCCGCCCGGCAGCCGATCTGGTGGAACGAGGAGAACGCCGTTTTCGCAGTCGACGGAACCATCGGTCCCATCATGCCGCCTCCATCGGTGGCGCCGCCGCTTCCGTTCAGCGTTCGGATCTCAGACGCGCGCGGCGGCGGCCAGATGGCCTTCACCGCGACCTTCGACGACCGTGCACCCGAGCGGTGGACTGGACAGGACTGGATTGTGATCGCCTTGGATGATTCGCCTTGGGGTATCCCCACGCATTTTCTTCCCGACGGTTACACACCGGCGAGCGCCGCGTGGTTTCCCGGCCAGGTAGGCCCGGGCTGGGGCGAGACTACCCGTCGGTACGAGTTCGACTTCCGGGCCGGCAGACTGGCCGTTCGAGATGACGACGGCGAGTTGACATCCGTCGAATCGTCCGAATGGATAGGGGGTTCAGGCAGTTACGTGCTTGCCTTGCGTCTCCGCGAAAGACTTCAGCCGCGCTTGTGGCAGGAGGTCGCCGTCATTCCCGTACTGAAGATCACGGTCTCCGAGACCGGCGAGGTCTCATATCACGTTCACGAGCAAGTCGGCGGCTAGGGGGCCGACAGATAGAGCCGTGAGTCGCGCTACTACATTCAAGAGCATCACAGGCGTCCAGGCCCCACGGCTGGCGGAATGGACCGGCCGTTTGCTGCTGCTTGGCGCGGTTGCGCTCTGGCGGGGCGCGGTCATTGCGCCTCAGCGCTTGAGCTTGCCGTTTCACTCGCTGCCCCTGCGGAGCGCCCCGCCGCCACGTGGCTTACGGGAACGAAGTCGGGAAAACCGGACGTGATTCACCGATAGTCGCCGCGGCTGCCGGTCACTCGTCCGCTACGGGAATCACCAATTCCTGCCCAACGGCCACGACGTCCGGATCGGCAATGTCGTTGGCTGCGACTATCTCGTCTACCGATACTCCAAACCTGTCGGCAATAGCCGAAAGCACGTCGCCCGGCTGTACCGTGTAGATAACCGGAGTTGGCGTGGGCGTCGCCCGGGGCCGCGGCGTGGGCGTTGGCGTAGGCTGCGCGGTGGGAGTGACTACAACATTTTCCAGGGCCTTTTCGAGGTTGTCCTCTTCCGCCTCTACGGTAACCGTAGCTGGTGCGCCGAACGTCCCCACCTCTACGTCGCGCGGTCGCAGCAAAAAATACCAAAGCAGGAATACGAGCAGCGCCACCACGAGGAGCCCAACGAAGAACTCGCTCCCGCTGGCGGACCTTCTGTCTCGGTCAAACAAAGCTCTGAGATGGGTCTGAACGGTCGCAACAGAGCGACTCAAAAGATAAGAGTGTCGCCTTCGCGTTCATGCGGCTCTGCGCTGCTTCAAATAGAAATCCATTTCCCCGAACGCGCGATCGATCTCCTCAACCGTGTTGAAGTAGTGTGTCGAAACCCGAACCTCGCCGGCAAAATTATGCGATATCCACGTGTTTCGCTCCTCTGCCAGATACTTCCTCAGAGCGAAACCGTCCGCGCCCGGCACTTGGAACGAGACCAGAGCGCTGCCGGCCTCCCAAGAGGCGGGGCTGGAGACGTGCCAGCCTCGTTCGTTCGCCCGGTCCCTCACCACGGACGCGAGCGCGGCCATCCGTGATTGAATCGCGTCAAATCCCAGCCCTTCGATCCAGTCGATCGTAGGACCCATCGCGCCCAGAGTGGCGCGATCGCGCGTTCCATATTCAAACCGCCGCGCCTCCTCCCTCAGCGTCGGACCACCGGCCCTGTCCCAGTCGGACGGAGATTCGGTGCTGCCAACCCCCACGTGCCGCTGCGTCAGCAGTGAAAGGCGTTCGTCCTTGGCATAGAAGACCCCGGTGCCTCTCGGACCGCACAGCCACTTGTGGCCGTTTCCAGCGTAGAAGTCCACATCAAGATCGCCGAGATCTACCGGAAACTGTCCCAGCGCCTGCGCGCCGTCCAGCAGCACCAGAACTCCCGCGTCCGCCGCCAGTTCGCAAATCCGCTTGGCCGGAACTCGGCGGCCCTGATGGCGCTCTACGTGACTCAGCGCGATCAGCCTGGTGCGGGCGGTGATTCCGTTGCGGATGTTCGCCAGCGTTTCGTCGGGGTCGCTGCTGATCTCGAACCAGTTGAGCGATACCCTTCCGAGGTTTCGCTGATACGTCCACGGAAAGTTCATGGCGGGATGCTCGTTCAGCGACAGCAGCACCTCATCCCCGGGGTTGAAGTCGAGCGACGAAGCCACCCAGTTCACCGCCTCCGTCGCGTTTTCCGCAAAACCAATCGTCGAGGCCTCAACCCCCAGAAACTGGGCCACCCGCTCCCGCGCGGTCTCGATAAGCGCCCGCGAGACCTCGATTGACGCTTGCCCCTGAGTCTCGCAATACGTCGTCAGTTCGATTAGCTTGTCCAGCACTGGTCGGGGAGCCAGACCCTCGGTACCGGTGTTGAGATACACCATGTCGTCGATGTTCGCGAAGCTGCGTCGAACCTCTTCCACGTCAATCGAGTCGAGATTTGGCGTCACGGCTCGTACCATCGCGATTGTGCTCCTTGGCCCGACTTAGGGGTGCGGGAATTATATCGGCGAGGTTGACGCTTCCGGGACGCTACCAACCCAGGCCCGTATGGCGCGGAGATTTACTCGTCGCTTGCGGGCGTTCCTCGGGCCAATTCAAGCGACTCAGAGGGGATAATGCCCGCCTCGACGGCCATAGAGCCGACATTCATGGTAGACACGTGCCCGGGTCCCGCGCCCCAGCCGGTCTCGATCTTCCAGTGCTGAAACGCCTGGTTTTCCGCTCTCAAGATAGCCACGTGTTGATGGTCCACGAACGCAACCGGCATACCGAAAATGCGGCGCCAGTTCGCTTCCCCAAGAAAACGGTTCTTGATAGCTGCATCGTTGTCCAGAATGGAAAGGTCCGGCTGTCCCGCCTCCGGGATTCCGTGGTTTTCCTGTAACCATCCGTCGTGTCCCGCTTCGGAGAGCTTATTTAGGATCGGGGCCGTCACCACAGCCCCTTGCTCTGGCGACCATTGCAATACGCCGCCGTGCACGGCCTGGGACACCAGACCATCCATTATGAATCGCCCCGAAATAGCCGGGCCGAGCGTTATTTCACCGCCGAGTGCCGAATAACCGCTCCAAAGCGGAACGCCCGATGCGTCGGTCATCCAGTATCCGCGCTCGCCGTCAACCGGGAAGAACCGCCCGTAGTCCGAAGTCCAGGCGCTGGCGGCGGAATCAACGTCGGCCCGCAACGCCGTCACGGTGTGTATACCATTGGCAACGTGTACTGCTGGTGTGACGGAGTCGTACATCACGTCGATCAGTCCCGCGGCGGCGGCGCGATCATCAACCAGCACGACTGCGTTAGGCCAGTCACTCGGCACAAGCAGGGAAACAGAGCCGCCGTCCGGCGCCGTCGCGTTGATATCCATGGCCAACCAGCCGTTCCCCGAACGCTGTGTATAAGACACGGCAACCCCGGATTGCTGATTTCGGATGGTCACACTCCCGGAAAGTGACCCCAGCCTGCCGGCGATTTCGTACGCTCGTCCAGTTGTCTGGATGCCAAAGAGCCCCCGCACCACGGCTTGTCCCAGCGTCCCGGCCGCGCCTCCGAACTCCAGACTTCCCTGGTCCGTGCCAGAGGGAATATGAAACCACTCCGGTACCAGGCCCGAGGCGCTCCAATGTCTGGCCGCCTCCAACAGGTGAGCAAGCGCCATGCCAGAGGCCCCGCGTTCGAATTCTCCAAGAATCTGCACCCCGGCCCACCAGTCCCAAACCCCTCCGTTCTGGTAGTTGGCCGGTCGCATGTTGGGATGGTTGAACGTGCCGTCCGGGTAGGGCGGCCAGAGACTCAGTCCCGCGCGTCGCGTTCCTGCCACACGAGCCGCTTCCTCCAGCTTCTCCAGTATCGAACGCGCCTGAGGTTCCCCTGCGAGGCCGGTCTGCACCGCCACCGCGTTACCGAATGAGACTATGGCGCTTTCGTCAAAACTGTGATGGAGGGGCGACAGGTGCTTGTGTATCACATAACGGCCCAGTGAGTGGCTCCATAGATGCTCGTCGGTCGAAGTCCGAATCTCGCCCTGGACCGACGAATATCGCGAAGCCGCTTCTTCGTCCCCGGCAGCCGTG
>JAPOWW010000015.1 GCA_026707405.1 Chloroflexota bacterium | reverse complement strand
ATTAGATGAGCCTGGACCCAGCTTGCCATAAGTTGCATCGCCGATCACCGGATGCCCCACTGCCGCGAGATGCACTCTGATCTGGTGAGTTCTGCCCGTTATCAGGTCCAGTTCAACGAAGCTGGCGCGGTCCGACCGGGCGGCGACGCGAAACCGTGTGGCGGCTTCCTTGCCCGACCAGTCGACCTGCATCTTTCTTCTGTCCGAGGCTTGGCGTCCGAGTGGCGCCGAAACAAGCCCTGACTCGTGGGGCAGCGCACCCTCCACCAGCGCCAGGTAGGTTTTGGCGACTGTGCGGCTGGCGAACTGTTCGACGAGGCTTAGGTACTCTTCGTCCGTCCGAGCGATCAGGATGATTCCGCTGGTATCCATGTCCAGGCGATGGACTATGCCCGGACGGCCCTGTCCGCCAACGGTTGCGATGTCCGGATAGAGCGAAAGCAGCCCGTTTACGAGAGTCCCATCCGGCCGCCCCGCGCCGGGATGGACCGGCAGGTGAGGCGGCTTGTCGACCGCAACGATGTCCCGGTCTTCGTAAACGACTTCAAATTCAACGTGCTGCGGGCATGGGGTTGCCGACACGCTGTGGCTCAGCCACACTTCGACTTCGTCCGCTTGTTCGATGCGACGAGACGGTTTTGCCGGGTCACCGTTGACAAGCACCGATCCCGTCCTTATCAGCTTCGCGGCGCGGGTGCGGCTCAGATCTCGGCGTTGGCCGGCGAGCCATTCGTCGATCCTTCGACCGGAGTCTGCTTCGGCGACGACGATGGTGACGCCCCCCTCGTCGCCGGCGGTTCCAGGCCCCGGTTTCGTCGTCAGGCGCCCTAATCCATGAAGGGTGATGGAGCGGTGGGTCGTTCTTCCACGCGTCCGAGAAGCAGCAAGACCATAAATGCGACTATCGAGATATTTATGGCGGAGTCGGCGATGTTGAAGACAGGCCACCAGCCGAAGTCGACGTAATCGATTACGTAGCCAAACCGAAAGCGGTCAATCAGGTTTCCGATGGCGCCGCCGAAAGTCAGCCCGAATACGATTCGCGTGGGTAGGCTTGGTGATTCGATCTGGCGGGTGAAGACGACGAGAATCGCGCCGATAGCCGCTATAACGACGAGCGAAACAACCCAGGCGGGGGCGGTGTCGGAAAATAGGCCGAAGACGAATCCCGAGTTGTGAACGAGGCGAAGTTTCACGATCGGCTCGAGCACCCAGACTTGCCAACCGGGCTGCGATTGCAAATAGGGCGCGAGCAGGACCTTGACGATCTGGTCCAGAGTCACAATCAGGGCGCCCACTAAGGCAGTGGGGATTGCTGCTCTGGCGTTGGTCGGCAAGTTTGGGTTGAGGAAGAGACGAGACGCCGCCGACGACGATCGCAGGGCAGGCCTCCGCTAAACGGCATCCATAGCTACGGTCGATGTTAGCATGATGAACCCTTTAATCTGGATTCCCACAGGTGCAAGCAAACGGTATTGAATCAGTTCCATAACGCTGGCGAGGTTGGATACGCAGCCTAGTGCTATCACTTGACCGGCGGTATCAAATCGTTGCTCTCGAAGTGCTTGAGACTGTCCTGCTGGCTCTGTTCATATTCTTCGCCACCAGGCTGGTCATGCAGAATTTCCGCGTCCAGGGACCGAGCATGCATCCCAATCTGATTTCCAACGAGCTGGTTCTGGTGAGTAAGCTCTCGTACATCAATTCGAGTCCAAAGCGCGGTGACGTGGTCGTCTTCCGAAAGCCCGGCGGCGACAGCGAGGACCTTGTCAAGCGGATCGTAGGTATGCCCGGCGAGACGATTGAGATGCGCACCGGACGGGTGTTCGTCAACGGCCTGGAAATCGAAGAGACCGGCTATGTGGATCGCCTGGGCACCGCAGTCGTCCCCCCGGTGAGAATCCCGGCCGGAAGTTACTTCGTGCTTGGCGACAACAGGTCGGTTAGCGAAGACTCCAGGAGGTTCGGGGCCGTGCCGTTGGCGGCGATTGTAGGGAAGGTCTGGGTCATCTATTGGCCGTTTGCGAAATTCGGCTTCTTCCCCGAACACAGTCCAACCTTGATGCCCGCGCCGGTCCGCTCGCTGGGACCCGCTGAAGACCGGCTGGCCGCTTAGATTTCTTGGCGCTGGCGCGGCCACGCCGCGACGATGCGGCTCTTGGTCTGCTCCAGCGTCTCCGGCATGACCTTCGTCTGGCCTATCGCGGGCATGAAGTTGGTGTCCCCCGCCCAGCGAGGGACTATATGGAAGTGAAAGTGGTCGGGAACGCCTGCTCCTGCGGCGGAGCCTAGGTTCAGCCCGATATTGAACCCGTTGGGACTCATCGCCGACCGAAGTGCGGTTACGCCTGACTGAAGGTTGGCGAACATGTCCGCCTGTTCTTCAGGCAGAAAGTCGGTGATATCCCCAACATGGCGGTACGGCAGGATCATTATGTGACCGCCGTTATAGGGGTAAAGGTTGAGTGTCGCGTAGCAATGGTCGGACGTCGCCACGATGAGTCCCGGAAGCTCGCGAGCGGCCTCGCGCGTAATGCAGAACGGACAATCGTCCTGGCCCGGCGTGTCGGACTCGATCCAGTCCATGCGCCAGGGGCTCCAGAGTCGCTCCAAGTCAACCTCGGTGTTTTTGGTCTCCGCCGTGATATATCAAAGATTACATCGCTGAATCTCGCCCGGAGGACCTCGAAATAGTGACTCAATTCGAGCGAATGATCGGCGCGCTGGGCGTGGAGCCTCGACCGCCTGACGTGATTGACCGCCTTTTGGCGTATGGCGACCGCTTGCGTGACACGGCTGCTCCGCGAGGTCTCATCGGAAGATCGACTGTCGCCAATCTGGACGTCGTTCATTTGGCCGACTCGCTCGCCGCCGTTCCCCTGATCGAGTCCCACATTCCCGGCGGGAGCGGCCGGCTCGTCGACGTAGGCTCCGGAGCGGGCCTGCCGGGTCTGCCGATAGCGATTGCCTTGCCGGATCTGGCGGTCGTGCTGCTTGAATCGTCTTCCCGAAGACAGGTTTTCTTGAAAGAGACGATTGAGGCGCTTGGCATTGCCAACGCCCGCGTCGCGCACGCGCGGGCGGAGGATGCGGGGCGCGATCCCAGGTACCGGGAGCGGTACGATCTGGCTGTCTCGCGGGCGGTACTGCCCACCTCGCCCGCGCTGGAGCTGTGCTTGCCCCTGGTGCGGATCGGTGGACTATCTGTTTTATACAAGACTGCGGACCAGGCCGCGGTGCTTGCGCAATCGGACCGCGCTGCGGCAGCGCTCGGCGCTTGCGCCGGCGCGACGGTCGAGTACGGCTTGCCAGACTTGCGGCAGAACCGCATTCTCGCCGTCTACGAAAAGGTCTCCCCGACGCCGTCCAGGTATCCGCGGAGATCAGGTGTGCCGGCGAAGCGCCCGCTGTAGCGCCTATTCGACATGCCGGACCTGATCCCGCATCCAGGGAACTGGTGGAACCGACCCGGGCTCCGCCGCAACGCGAGAGCTTCTGGATTTCGGCCCCGCATCAAGTAAGGGCAGGCTCTTCGTCTGGAGGCCCTTGGATACGCCGTCGAGAGCTCTTGGGCGCCAGCCCGAGGCTGGGTATGCCTACGTGGTGTTCAGCCTAGCTGGGAAGGACTCCCAACCGTTCGCGGGCACTCAGGCCCGCGCCGACAACGCCCCGGTCGGGTACCGGAGCAGTCCATTCCAGCGCGGTTCCCGCCCAAGCCAGACCCGCGCCGAAGGCGACCATCATGACCTTGCTGCCGGGTTCTATCCGCCCCTCGTCGATCGCCTCGCACAGCGCGACGGGAATCGAGGCGGCGGATGTGTTGCCGTAACGGTCCACGTTTACGAAGAATTTGCTCTCGGGAACGTCCAGTTCGCGGATTGCCGAGTTGATGATCCTGATGTTCGCTTGGTGTGGAATGAAGAGATCGAACTCGTCCAGCGGCACGCCGGCCCGCCGAGCGGTATCGATGGTGCAATCGACCATGGCTTTGACTGCGAACCTGTAAACCTCGCGGCCGTCCATCTTGAGGAAGTGGTCGCCGTTCGCGATGGTGTGTGCGTTGGCTTGGTAGCGGCTGCCTCCGCCCCTAAGGTACAGCGACATGGCGCCGGAGCCGTCGGAGCCGAGTACGCTCTTGAGAATTCCCCCGCCAGAATCCGATTTCTGCAAAACGGCGGCCCCCGCCGCATCACCAAAGAGCACACAGGTCGCGCGGTCGCTCCAGTCAACGACACGTGACATGGTCTCCGCTCCAACGAGCAGAACATTGTCCAGATGACCGCTAACGATCAAGCCGTCGGCGAGCGCGAGTCCTGACAGAAATCCCGTGCACGCCGAATTGATGTCGACGGCGGCGGCGTCCGAGGCGTCAAGAGCGTCCTGGAGAAGATTCGAAACGGCGGGAAAGCCGAAATCGGGCGTAAGGGTCGCAACAATTATCATCTCGACGTCTTCGGGACTCAGCTTCGCTGTCTCAAGAGCCTGTTTCGAGGCTTCAAGCGCGAGAGTGTAAGTTGATTCATCTTCACTGGCTATACGGCGCTCGCGTATTCCGGTGCGCGAGCGGATCCACTCGTCGGTGGTATCGACAATGCTTTCGAGGTCTTGATTTGTGCGGACCTGGTCCGGCAGCGACATGCCCCAACCTGTAACCACGGTTGATCGGCCCAAAATATCTCCCGGATACAAACTGCGGCGCTCAAACTTGCGGGCGGCCATTGTAAGAGGATCATGCCAGCCGGCGACACGAGAGTATATGCGGTACGCGCCTGCGACGCCTGCGTGTTATGCGCGCCGCCGTTGATATAATTCAACGCTGTCGGGTTCAGCAAAGTTTCTCGCCGGTTTGCAATCCGGCCCGTCGCGTTGACTATTCTCCGGACTGGATAGCCGCCCTTGGCATTCGATATAGCCATAACTGGTATGGGCGCCTTGACGCCACTCGGTGCGGGTGTGGATTCCATGTGGCAAGGCCTTTTGGCGGGAAAGTCGGGGATCGATCGGATAACGATCTTCGACCCGTCGAGTTTTCCGTGCCAGATCGCCGGTGAGGTTCCCGACTTCGATCCGGCCGCGGCTGTCGGAAGCCGGCTCGCGCGGCGTACGGATCGATACGTACAGTTCAGCATCGTTGCCGCGAAACAGGCGCTTGAAGATTCAGGGCTGGAAATAAACGACGGGCTTCGAGATCGAGTAGGCGTTTACATTGGCAGCGGAATCGGCGGAATTACCACCTTCTACGAGCAAACTCTGGTCCTCAAAGATCGAGGCCACCGGCGCGTATCTCCGTTTCTGATTCCGATGATGATTCCCAACATGGCGTCCGGCCAGGTCGCAATCGAAGTAGGCGCTACTGGTCCGAATATGGCGCACGTTTCAGCTTGCGCTTCGGGAGCGCATGCAATTGGCGAAGCCGCTCAGGCTATCGCCAGAGGTGACGCCGTGGCCATGGTGGCCGGAGGCTCCGAAGCCGCGATAACGCCTGTAGGTCTGGCGGGATTCTGCCAGGGAAGGGCGCTCAGCACGGGTAGTAACGACGATCCCGAGTCGGCCTCGCGGCCGTTCGACGCCCTCCGCGATGGATTCGTTCCATCCGAAGGCGCCGGGGTCTTGATCCTGGAGGACATGGAGTTCGCTCGAAGCCGAGGAGCGCGAATACATGCGCGGTTGACGGGATATGGCGCGAGCGCCGACGCATTTCACATCACTGCGCCGCCCGACGATGGCGCCGGCGCTGTCCAGTCGATGGAGCGGGCGCTGGCCGCGGCTGGGGTCGCCGCTTCGGATGTGGACTATATCAACGCCCATGGGACTTCGACGCCCTTAGGCGATATTGCCGAGACCGCCGCGGTAAAGAGGGTCTTCGGAAATGGGGCCGGTAGCATTCCCATCAGCTCGACGAAGTCGATGCTGGGACACTTGATCGGGGCGGCCGGTTCGACCGAAGCGATCATTTGCGTCAAAGCGCTGCAGGATGGCGTCGTGCCGCCGACCACAAATTACGAGAATCCTGATCCGAAATGCGATCTGGACTATGTACCGGGAGCAGCACGGGAGCTGCGGCTGGAGACGGTCCTGAGCAACAGCTTTGGATTCGGCGGGCAGAATTCGTCGCTGATCTTCCGCTCGGCTTAGGAAGCGTTGGAACCTCCGTGCTGGACCGGTAACAGCGACTTATGCCAGGATTAGCAATCCTCGCCCGGACACTCCTTGACCGCGTTCGCAATACAGCCGTGCGCGAGATCGAGGTCAGGCACCGCGGACTGCGCATCCGGCTTCGAAAAGGCGCGGGAGTCGTCGACAGACCCCGGAAAGTGCGCGAAACACCCGAGGCGGTGCTCGAACCCGCTGTCGACGAAAGCGCTGGTCTTGTCGACATCGCCACACCCGTGACAGGCGTCTTCTACCGGGCGCCAATTCCGGGTGGAGAGCCATTCGTATCCGAGGGCGACGTTGTTCACGAAGGCCAGGTCATCGGCGTCGTCGAAGCGATGAAGATATTCAACGAGGTCGTGGCCCAAATGGCGGGCAAACTCGTGAAATTCATAGTCCAGGATGGAGAGGAAGTTCAGGAAGGTGGCACGGTCTCGCTGATAAGACCGCAAGACGCCGTGACATCGGGTTCCAACGGACCGACCTATGCCTAGGGGAGCAGCGAAGTGTTGAAGGGTATGGCCGGACGTCGCGGCGCAGCAGTTCTGGCGGACGAAAACAAGATCGTCCGCGACACAGGCCTTGTCGTCGGCGGGAGTCTGTTGCTGGCGCTGTGCGCTCAGATTTCGATCCCGCTTTGGTTCACGCCGGTTCCGATTACCGGTCAAACTCTCGGCGTTCTGCTCATCGGCGCCGCGCTCGGGAGCCGCCGTGGGGCGCTCGCGATAGTCCTGTATCTGATTGAAGGCGGCTCCGGGCTCCCGTTTTTCGCGGGCGGCGGTTCGGGATGGGCCGCATTCTCCGGGCCGACCGGCGGCTACCTGATCGGTTTTGTCGCGGCGGCCTATGTCGTGGGGTGGCTGGCGGAGCGCGGATGGGACAGGCGATTCTGGACCGCGGCCGCGGCTATGCTTGCGGCGGAATTCGTCATCTATCTGTTCGGCGTGCCCTGGCTGGCCTACTTCGTCGGACCCGCTGACGCGCTGCCGAAGGGGATGTTCCCGTTCATACCGGGCGACATCATCAAGCTGGTCATCGCCGCGCTGGTCCTGCCGTCAACCTGGAATCTCGTCGGGCGGCAGCGGAAATCCGGTTAGATCCGGAAGATGAGGAAGCGGCTCGATGATGCGGTTACTGATTTTGGGCAGACCCATCTGAAATGTACAATCACCGCTGTAAACATGCGCTTCCTAGATTCACGCGAATGAACCATATGGCGCATAGAAAAACAAGCCTCCGATCGAGGCCACGGGCCCGCCTAGAAGCGCAAGGAGAGAGCTTTGGCAGTATTTGATGATGTGGTCGAGGTAATCTCGAAAACGCTCAAGGGAGTCGACGCGTCCGGCATTACGATGGAGACTCGATTCGAGGACGATCTGAACGCCGACTCTCTCGACCTGGTCGAGCTGATAATGGAGCTCGAAGAGCATTACGACCTCGCAATCCCGGACGAAGACGCGCAGAGCATCTCAACCGTCGGTGATGCGGTTGCTTACGTCGAAAAGCGCCAGGCGGAAGAGACCGGCGCCTAAAGGCTCTTCGCGCGCCGGTTCCGTACGACCGGTAACTCCTCTCGTCTGATTTGTCTCCATCCGAACTAACGCCGATTAGAGCGTCGCCCTAATCCGCCGGTAAGCCCCGACGCTGCGCGACTCCGCGGTTCTTGAATACTCGCCCCGGTCCTGCGGAGTTGACCGCTAACGCCGGTCTGGGCCTCGTTCCCGCTCGTACGTATCTGTCAATACATCTGTGTCGGTCGCCCAACTGGTACCCTTGCGCTCGTTTGTGTTGAAATTGGCGCGACATAAAACCGGCCAGGAAGAGGTGTTCCCGGATTGGACGGCTCCACCGACGCCTTTCGCGATGTAATGCGAAGCTTCCCGACCGGCGTGACCGTGGTCGGGTCGGCCCACGGTGGGGAGAAGCGGGGGATGACCGTCAACTCCTTCACGTCCGTCTCGCTGAATCCCCCAACGGTGCTCATTTGCATCACCAGGGAATCCGGATGTCACCCCGTTATCGAGAAGTCGGGGGTATTCTCGGTTAGCGTGCTCGCCGAAAACCAGAGCGAGCTGTCCAGCAAGTTCGCCGATCACGACGAGGTGGACGTACATCGATTCGTGGGCGTTGATCACCGCGTGGGGGTCTTGGGCGTCCCGCTGCTCGACGGAGCCGTTGCGGAGCTCGAATGCTCGGTCGAAGACAGCCTCGTCTCGGGCGATCACACTGTGTTCGTTGGCAGGGTGATGTCGGCGAAGGTCACGTCCGACGAGTTTCCGCTGGTCTTCCATCGATCGCGGTACGCGAAAGTAGGCGCAGCCGCCGCGGACTGAACGATCTCGTTCCGGCGGTATCTCCTTCTCGCTATAGCATCCCGGCAGCCAGTTTCACTACCGCCGCCAGACCTCGACCGTCCCGCCTTTCGGGTCCATTCTCACCCAGTCCCCGGTTCTAACTACCTGGTGCGCGGGCGGGAGCAGCCCTTGCATGATTGGAACTCCCGCGAGGATGGCCCCCTGTACGATCACCGGATTGGTCGAGTGCAGGATGATTCCCAACGGCGCGACGCCGCGCGAGGCCATCTCACGCAGCATCCAGGACGTCGCGATTCCGCCCTTCGAGACCGGCGCTATGAGGATCACACCCACGACGCTTTCCCCAAACAGGTCGTGTTCTTTGCGTGAAAAGACACCCCGCTCGCGATTCAGGTCGTAGCGCGCGCTGAAGCCGTGCTGCGAGACCAAAGCCGGCCCCTCGACGGTTGGTCCATATCCGGGCTGTCCGGTCAATACGAGGTCGGGACCGCCGGAGCGCGCCATCACCACGGTATCCTGCCGGTCATCGCGGCCTCGACGCACACGCTTGTTGGCCGGAACAGCGGATCGAAGCCGTAGCCCGCGATGATGTTGGCCAGCTTGGCCGAGTCGGTCACCAGGGTGCGGTAGCCAAACGTCTCCGCCAGCTCGTGCGGAGCCATTATGTAGAAACAGACGCCCGTAAGTATGCGTGCGCCGGACTTCTCGATTGAGCGGACGTATCCGAGACGCTCCGCCTCCGACTTGACCATCGCGCTCGTGGTCACGTACACGCGGGTAACCGGGCTGACGGTGTTGCCGTCGAAAAGCGACGCCAGCTCCGCGAGTTCGTTTAAGGAAAGCTGTGGAGCCGAAAATACGACCAGGTCCGGCTTCTCCACGTCAGCCTGAAAACCGTCGTAGACGTCCGCTAAGTCCCCCGGATTTACCACAAAGCTCTCGACCGGCTCGATCCCCCCAAACGCCTCGCCTTCTGTCCTGGCCTCCGGGGTAACGCCGACGATGTGGAACATCCCGACCGAGCCGTAGCTCGCCATTGCCGCGCCTAGCTGCTTCAGATCGTCCGCCGACGGACGCAGTCCGTCTCCGACCAGCGCCGGGACCTTCCAGTAGTCGTTGACCCGCCGGCCGATGAGGCATCCCAAAGCGCCCCAGTCCGACCTTTGAGACGGGCGGTCTCTGACCTCCACGCGGACCGTGGCTCGCCGGTGTTCGGACAGATGAAACCCGAATCGCGGAACCCGTCCGGTTATCGACGCCGCCACCGCCGCCGGACCCGCCTCGAAGTTCGACCGCGCGCCCGCGACCGAGTTGGCGTAGATCACCGTCCCGGTATCCCCCCACGCCAAATGCTCTCCGTAGACCGGGTTGTCGACCGTCTGATAGTTGATGCAGGTATCGCACCGCCGCGCGCCCATTCGGTCGAACGCATCTACGATGCTACGCTCTCGCTCGGACCAGACCGGCCGCTGTCCCACCTCCGCCGTCCGCTCGAAGTCGACGCTGCGGGGATTCGTGGTCGTGGGAATTGCGCATCGCGCTCCCAACGAACACAGGCGGCTCATGAACTCGATGCCGTCGTCGCGCAGCGCCTCGGCGTCGGCGGCTACGTGCGCCGACCTCACCGGCACAAAGTCGTCGGCTCCGAAGAAGTCTCCTAGCTCTAGCTGGAATTCGATTGCCCAGCGCGCGGCCTCGCCGTGGACTCCATCGAGCAGCGCCTGCTCTTGGGGTGTCAGTTTGATGCGTCTACCGCTCGCTCATTGCGACTCGCGGTGGAGCCAGTGATAACACGCGTCGGTTGCATGTAACGCCCGTATGGGGCAACGTAGACCATCATGATTTCCCAAGACCGCGCGCGTTCCGCGCGGCCCGACCCCAGAGCTTTGCTGAACAGGCCGTTCGTAATGTTCGTGATCCTGTTCAGCCTCGGCGGCGCTGGCTGGCTGCCCACGTTGAGCTTTCTCTCGGTATTCATACGCGACGAGTTGGGCGGCACCGTCCTTTCGGCGGCTCTGGTCTTTCTCGCGATTCATGGTGTCACGTCAACCCTGGGCTTGACCAGCGGCCTCTGGATAAGCCGGTTCGGCAGCAAGTCCACGTATGCCCTCGGCTTGGCCGGTATGACTGTCCTCGTCGCGGCCCTCGCCTGGGCGCCCGACTTTCGCTGGATCATGGCGGTCGGTCCGGTGACGGGGTTGTTTATTGCGTATCACTGGACCGGACTTCAGTCGTACATCATCGAATCGAGTCCCCAGTCTCTCCGGGGACTCGCCAGCGGTATTGTTAGTTTTGCGATGGTGCTGGCCCCCGGCGTTTCCGGGCCTGTGCTCGGAGGACTGGCGGCTGCTTACGGATACCGCGCCCTGGGAATCGTGGCAACGGCGCTCGTCGGATCGGCGGCCGTGCTCGCGTTGCTGCTGCTTCCCAATCTCCATCGCCGCACGCATGCGATTGGCCAGACGGGCCTAAGGCTCCGAGCTTATGCTGGCCTGTTTCGGTACGGCGAGGTCAACTGGATGCTCTTCGTGCGTGCAGCCAGCAGCATGTCGTTCGGAATATTCATGCTGCTGGCGGGTCCCAAGCTCGTCGATATCGGAGGCGGCCTGGAGGCAGTCGGCTGGTTCGTAGCGGTTGGGGCCATTGGCGGAGGCGGAGCGCAGATCGTGGTCGGACGGCTTTCCGACGCGATCGGTCGGCGAGTCTTGCTCGCCGGATCTGCGGTATTGGGAGCGGCGTCGGCTGTCCTGTTCGGAATCTCCGACAACCTGGCTCTGCTCATGTTCGCGTCCAGCATCCAGTGGTTTGCGCAAAGCGCCTTTCAAACGCTGCTCGTCGCGGTCGGCGGCGACATCTCGCCGCGCGGCGAGATGGGACGCGTGATGGCCTTGCAGACCTGCTCCTTCTCCTGGGGGTTGGTCGTCGGCATGTTTGTCGCCGGTTTCCTGGAGCCGGTCTCGACGGCGCTTCCGTTTCACGTCACCGCGGCCGTGCTCATTGCCGCTATCGTCGGCTCTTTCAAGCTGCCGGAGCAGATAAGAACACCCTCGCGATTGGACGCAAAAGACCAACCCGACCCCGTCGCCGCGGGTTAGACCACCGACCTGCGCGAGTGGCTGAAGCTTCTGGATCAACCGCAAACGGCACGACGCCAACCGATGAGCCGGGATTGACCGCCGACGCTCCCGACAGCCAGCCCCGCCGCCGCGACTTCCTCTACGTCTGGCGCTGGATGCGCATCGACCTGCCGATGCGCATCGTACCGTTCGTCGCGCTCCCGGTCGTCTGGAGCCTGGTCTGGGGATCGGGCCTCGGATCGGTGGGCCTGCATATACCCTACGGCCCGACCGCCTGGATCTGGATCGCACTCATGGCGGTCGCGGTGTTCGCGGCGTGCGTCGTGTTCGTTCGCAAGGCGCTTAACTGGTCCGCCAATTCAACGCCCGGGGCGATGGCCCTTGAGCTGTCGTTCTTTCTGATTGTCAATCCCTTTGCGGAGGAGATTCTTTTCCGGGGCTTCTTCCAGGGCCGTCTCGCGACGCTCACCGGATTCCCCGTGGCGCTTGTAATCGTGTCGTTGGTATTCGGGTTCCATCACGCCCTCGCCGGATTCAGGCTGCCCTTCCTGCTCTGGGCCACGCTGGGCGGTTTCCTCTTCGGCGCGGTCGCGCACCACTTCTCGACAATAGTGCCCGCGATCCTGCTGCACAGCGCCGCCGACTTGGGCATTTTTCTAGTCGGACCCTGGATCGCGGCGCGGCGATCACGCGCCGGCCGAACGCAAGCGACCGTGGGGCGATAGAATCGAATAGTCGGCAAGTCCGCACGTGCCCGTAGCTCAGTCGGATAGAGCGTATGGTTGCGGACCATAAGGTCGGAGGTTCGAGTCCTCTCGGGCACGCCAGTCCCCCACGGTTCAGTCGAATCGTGACTCGCAGAAAATGACCCCGCTCACCGGTACGCCTCCGCCTGCATGTCGAACAACACCGAGTAACGCCCGGCAAGCTCCATCAGCTCCTCGTGCGTCCCCTGCTCGATGATCTTGCCGTCGTCGATCACGATGATGTTGTCCGCCATCCGCACCGTCGTGAACCGGTGCGAGATCAGAATCGCCATCTTGTCCGCCGTCAGATCGCGAAACCGCTCGAAGACCTCGTGCTCGCTCTGAACGTCCAGCGACGAGGTCGGCTCGTCCAGGATCAGTAGCTGCGCCTCCCGCATGAATCCGCGCGCCAGCGCGATCTTCTGCCATTCGCCAATCGAGATATTCACGCCGTCCCGGAACCACCGCCCGAGCTGCGTCTGGTAGCCGTCGGGCAGGCCTTCTATCACCCGGTGGGCGCCGCTCTTGCTGGAAGCTTCCAGCACGCGCTCCTTGTCGCCGATGTTCTCGATGGAGCCATACCCGACGTTGGTATACGCGGTTTCCTGGTAGCGTCCGTAATCCTGGAAGATCACCCCGATCTGCCGGCGCAGGCTGGCCGTATCGAACTCGCGAATGTCTATGCCGTCGATTCTTATCGTCCCGGCGTCCGGCTCGTAGAACCGGCACATGAGCTTGATGATCGTCGTCTTGCCCGCGCCGTTTGAACCGACGAATGCGGCCGACTCTCCGGGAGATATTCGAAAGGTCACCCCTCGCAGGACGGGATTGTCGGTGCCGGGATAGGTGAAGTGAACGTCCTCGAACTCGATGCCCTGCCTGATCGGATCGGGCACCTTGATTCCCTCGGTCTCGGCCGGAATCAGCGGCTCGAATTCGAGGAACTCGAAGAAGTTGTTCACGAACAATCCCCGCTCGTATATCGACGTTATCCCCTGCAATAGCTGGGTGGTCGAGTTGACCGTCTGCTGGTAGGCCTGGAAGTAGAGCATCAGGTCGCCCAGCGTGACCCGCCGGAGCATCGTCTGAAATACGATGAAGCCCAGTATCGCCGCGCTGCCCGCCGCGCCGAGCGCCTGTAGTGCGAATCCGGCGGTGTTGCTGCGCAGCGTCAGGCTTGTGTTCTCGCGAAAGAACCGGTCGAACGTCCTGCGGTACAGGTTTATCAGGTAGCGTCCCAGGTCGAAGATGCGCAGCTCCTTGATGTAGTCGTCGTTCGTTATCAGCCACCGGAAATAGCCGAGACGCCTGACCGTCGGCGAGCGCCAGGTCTGTAGTCGAAACCGCTCGCGGCTGTACCGAATCTCCACCACCAGCGCCGGCATTGTCGTGATTAGCACGACGATGAACACCCACCACTCGAAACGGAGCAGCAGCCCGATCATCGATATGAGCGTTATCGAGTTCTGAATGATCCCGAACGACTCCGAAACGATCTGCATCGGGCCGTCGCGCGCTTCGCGTTGTGCGTTTTCGAGCCTGTCGTAGAACGCGGCGTTCTCGAAGTACGAGATGTCCAGCGACTCCGACTTGTCCAGGATCATCAGGTTGGTCCGGTTCGTGAAGAGGTCGCCCAGGATCGAGCGGGTAGCCGCCTGCGCGTTCCTCAGCAGGAAGCCGCCCGCGGTGATGCCCAGGAACGCGAGCATGAGGATCACGATCCGGCGGATGTCCACGGTGTCTATCCCGGAAGTGACCGCCACGCCAACTTCGTCGAAAACGAGCTTCGACACCCACGCCGTCGCCGCTGGGACCAGCGCGCTCGCTCCCGTCAGGGCGCTCATCAGCAGCGTCAGCTTCGGGTTAGTCTCCCAAACGAGCCTGAACACGCGAATGGCGTTTTGGAACGCCTCGCCCAGTCTGGCGACGTGGAACTCGGGAGTGTCTCGACCTCTGCGTCCGTGCATGAAATAACGTATTGGGTACTTTCGATCTTTCAGTCAACTTAACAGATCGGACTAGACAATTGGGTGAGCAAGACTGCGCAGCCAGATCGACTGGAGTTGTAACGGGGGCGATGAACGAATGAGTGACAACCTGGGCAGCAAAGTGGCCCTGGTGGCTGGTGCCACTCGCGGAGCCGGACGTGGCATCGCCATGGAACTCGCGCTGGCCGGAGCCACGGTGGTAGCTACGGGCCGAAGCAGTCGAATCGGCGGCGCTTCGCCCATGCGACGATCGGAGACGATCGAGGAGACGGCAGAGCTGATTCAGGCGGCCGGTGGAGAGTGCGTGGCGCGGGTGGTCGACCACTCGGATTCCGGGCAAGTGGCCGGACTGGTCGATTGGATCAGGGACGAATTCGGAAGACTGGACGTGCTGGTCAACGACATTTGGGGCGGAGACCCATTGACGGAATGGGGCAAGCTCTTCTGGGAACACTCGCTGGAGAATGGGCTCGCGCTGCTCCGCACGGCGGTCGATACGCACTTGATAACCAGCTGGCACGCGGCGCCTCTGCTCATTGAAAATGGCGGTCTGATCGTCGAGATAACGGACGGCGTGCACGATCGCTATCGGGAAAACCTGTTCTACGATCTCGCCAAGCACAGCGTGAACCGGCTGGCGCTGGCGCAGGCCTGCGAGCTGAAGGCCAACGGCGTGGCGGCGGTGGCGGTTTCGCCCGGTTTCTTGCGTTCCGAGGCCGTGCTCGACCACTTCGGCGTGTCCGAGTCGAACTGGCGCGACGCGATAGAACAAGACTCGCATTTCGCGTACTCCGAGACCCCCCGATTTGTGGGGCGCGGTGTGGCGGCGCTGGCGGCAGATCCGAATGCGGCCCGTTTCAGTGGACAGGCGCTCGGCTCCTGGGACTTGAGTGACGAATATGGTTGCACCGACGTGGACAGCTCTCGGCCTCACTGGCGAAAGGACGTCGAAGCTGTCGAGCCGGAATGAGCGTAGTCTTCGTCAATAGTGCCCCTGTTCCAGGTTCCGCGAATCGCGGCGCCAAGTCTCGGTCGATCTGAACGCGTCGGGAATACAGCCTGTCGAGTCAGATAAATGACCGTCCCGGGCGATGGCATAAGGCAAAATTACATGCCAGACTTGAGCAACCGCGCCTCAGTCAAGGGAGTGTCTCCATGAAGACTGTTCGATACGGGTCCACCGATCTGGTCGTTTCCCGCCTTTGCTACGGCACCGGCCCCATCGGAGGCATCCTGAACGACTTGCCGGACGAGCGCGGCGCCGACCTTCTCGAATACGCATTCGAGCGCGGCGTCAACTTCTGGGACACGGCTCAGGGCTACGACAGCCACCGGCACGTCCGCGCCGCGCTGCGGCGGGTGGACCGCGACTCGGTGGTCATCAACACGAAAACGGGCGCGAAAGGCAAGTCGGAAGGTCGCGCGGCCATTGACCGCGCGCTCGACGAAATGGGCCTCGACTACGTCGATTCGATGATGCTGCACGGCGTCGAGCATCCCGCCGACTTCGAAAGCCGACGCGGCTGCCTGGAGGCTCTGCTGGAGGCCAAGTCCGAAGGGCGCATCAGACACGTCGGCGCGTCGACGCACTGGTTCACCGGAGACATTATCGAGCTTATGGCCGAGACCGACGAGATCGAGGTCGTCCTGTGCCATATGAATATGAAGGGACAGGGACTGGTCGGGGGCGACGTGTATACGCACCGAGAGCTGGTCGAGCGTCTCTACGAGTCGGGCAAGGGCATTTCGATTATGAAGGTCATGGATGCCGGAGACGTTGGGCCGGACGACGCTGAAGATTGGATCACGTGGGGGTTCGAGTATCCCCACGCCCACAGCGTCAACCTCGGAATGTGGAAGGAGTGGGAGATCGACTTCGCCGCGCGCATAGGGAGCCGGGTCGGACCCAGGTCGCCTGTCGGGGCCGGAGTCTAGAAATGACTTCCAGCCGGTTTGCCGGAACCGTTCGCGCCCCGGAGTTTCCGTCCGGCATCGAATGGGTCAATACGGACGGCGCGCTCTCGCTCGGCGATCTGCGCGGCCGCATCGTCATCCTGGACTTTTGGACCTTCTGCTGAATTAACTGCATTCACGTACTTCCGCAGTTGCGGAAGCTGGAACGGAGATTCCCGAACGAGCTGGCGGTCGTCGGCGTTCACTCCGCCAAGTTCGACGCCGAGCGCGCGACCGAGCACGTGCTCAGCGCCGTCCGCCGGTATCGCGTAGAGCATCCCGTCGTCAACGACGCCCGATTTGAAATCTGGCAGAGCTATGCGGTCAGGGCGTGGCCGACGCTCATGTTCATCGACCCCACGGGACGAGTCATCGGGAAGCACGAAGGCGAGTTCGACGCCGACGTAGTGACCGGAATCATCGAGCAGATGGTCGACGAGTTCCGCTCGCGCGGGCTGCTGAATTCGACGCCCATGCCCGCCCTGGCCTCGGATACCGAAGCCGCCATGCTCCGTTATCCGGGCAAGATTCTCGTCGACGAGCCTACCGGTCGAATCTTCATATCCGATTCCAATAACGACCGGATTGTCGTTTCGGACCTCGCGGGCAACGTGCTCACGGTGACCGGAGGCGCCGAGACCGGATTGACAGACGGAGGCTACGACGTCTCCGAGTTCAATCAGCCGCAAGGCATGGAGTTGACAGGGGAAATCCTGTACGTCGCCGACACTGGCAATCACGCCATTCGGCGGGTAGACCTCGACTCACAGGTCGTGAGCACGGTCGCGGGACCTGACGAGGGGCTGCGCTCGCCGTGGGACTTGACTTTACATAACAATGAGCTTTACGCGGCGATGGCTGGATCGCACCAGCTATGGCGAATCGATCCCGACTCCGGGGCCGCTTGGCCCTATGCTGGCACTGGCGGCGAGTCGATCCAGGACGGGCCGCTCGGTTCGGCCCTGCTCGCCCAGCCGAGCGGCATCGTGAGTTACCGGGATCGTCTCTATTTCGTGGACAGCGAGACCAGCTCCGTGCGCTTCGCCGCCGGAGGCGAGATCGGTACCGTCGTGGGTACGGGCCTGTTCGACTTCGGCGACGTGGACGGAGAAGGAGACGCCGTTCGTCTTCAGCATCCCATTGGAATGGCTGCCGGTGAGGCCGGACTCTTTATAGTCGATTCCTACAATCACAAGATCAAATCCGTCGGTCCGGCGCGGCGGGCGGTCGCGGCGGTCGCGGGCGACGGCGTCTCCGGGCACGTCGACGGCCCACTGGAAACCGCCCGATTTTCCGAGCCGTCGGGTCTCAGCGTTGGCTCCGGCCGGATATGGGTGGCCGACACCAACAATCACGCCGTGCGGGTTATCGACCTCGACCGGCGAACGGTCGACACATTGGAGGTCCAGGGACTCTAAGCGATCTCCGACCCACACCAATCCGGTCCCCTCCTCACCTTCCACGGCTCCCTCTCCCCTTCAACGGTCCCATGTGCCCGGTCTAGATGTAACCGATCTCCCCGGACTGCACCCAACGATTCCCTCTCCCCTGGACGGAGAGGGTTAGAGCCTGCCCCGTACCCCGATACGGGGGTGAGGGAGACCACACAGCCCATCCTGTTCGTACTCCCATTCCCAGGACGCACACCCCCACCTCACAACCCGTCCCACTTTTTTGGCATTTTTCGCGAAAGCTGTAGACGACCGCTTTTTTGGGGTCGATTCTCTAATTCAGGACCGTTTACTCAATCGGGAGTTGAATCC
>JAPOWW010000003.1 GCA_026707405.1 Chloroflexota bacterium | reverse complement strand
ACGCGTCGCAGGCCGCATCGGGTCCCGGCGAATACGTGCTTGCCGTGCGTCTGCGTCACGAATATGAGTCGAACAAGTGGCGCGACGCCGCCCTCATTCCCGTGCTCCAGATCACCGTCTCCGAGACCGGCGAAGTCTCTTACGAAGTCTACGAGGACGCGCGTGACTAGCAGGCCGGATCCATGACTCTGGATCCGTCGGTAGTCCCCGGCCTGCTGTTCCTGCTGGCGGAGTTGGTCGCGCTGGCCGGTTTCGGTTACGTCATCGTCCGTGTGGCGCTGCAAGAGACCGACGACCGCGTCGCGCTGGCGCAAGGACTCGTCGTCGGACCAGCGATCTGGGGCGTAGTCGTCAACATCGCCATGTATGCGCTGCCGGGGATGGTGGGGGCGGTCGCAGGCTGGATATTCATGCTGGCCTTGGCCGTAGCGTTGATATGGCGCACCGCGCAACCAGTCCGCCCAAGCGGCCGTACGGTTGCAATTATTGCCGCCGCAGCCATCGCGCTCTTCGCGGTCGCGCTGGCCAGCCGCCAGATGTTGACGGTACCCAATCCGTACGTCCGCATTGGACTGTCTGCCTCGATCCGGGCGGGAGTATTTCCGCCTGAGTTTCCCTGGAATCCGGGCTCGCCCGTCCCCTACCACTACGGCGTCAATCTCTTAACCGGGCTGCTGGCGCCTCCGTCCGGTCCGGATCTGGCGTTCGTCGAGGAGCTGCTGGGAGCGTATGCCTGGGTGAGCCTCTCCCTGGTAGTGGCGACGGCCCTCCTGCGGCGCGGCTCGACTTTCGCCGCGCTAGCCGTCGTTCTACTCCTATTCACGTATGGCGCCTGGACCCTTAGGCCCGACGAGCCAGACGGCCTCCTGGAGGTGATTATCCCGGCGGGGATCCCGGCCGCCGGTCTCCGCGCTTCGCTGATGGATATCTACTGGCCCTCGGTGGAGCTCCCCTATTCCTGGCGTGGCGAGGCACTGCCAAACATCTGGAAGCCCATATTTCCGCTGTCGTACGCGTTGGCGCTCGTGGTTCTCGCGCGCGCCGCCCGCGCCGGGCGCAGATCATGGCTCTCGATGATTACGCTCGGGGCGCTGATCGGGTTCCTGGGGCTTCTTTCAACCTCGCTTGCGCCGATGGTGTTCGTCCTGTGGGCCGGACTGGAAGCAGTCTGGCTCGTTCAGTGCAGACGCGCCGGAGTCCCATGGCGGAGCGACCTGATCCGATCGGCCTCGGGACTTGCGCTCGTCCCGCCGCTGCTGCTCGCCGGGACCTTCTCTTACCTCATTCTGGGCGACTCCGCGCCGATCGGCTTGTCACTCGAGCGTAGCGAATACTCCGGGGGGCTGCGGCTGCTCGGTTCGCTCGACCGGCTGCCGGGCGGCGTCGGCGTCCTTTGGTTAGGCCCGCTGGCCGCCGCCACCGCCGCGGTGCTGCTGGCCCGGCGCGAACGTCTGGTGTGGGCGCTGGCGGTGGGTGCCGGCTTGCTGGCGCTTGCCTCGCTGCTCTTGAACTACGAGCCTAAACCAAGAGACATCATTCGCATCGAAGGCCACGCACGCAACTTCGCGCTGTTTGCGCTGCTAATCGCGCTTAGCGTCCGCCTCGCCGCCCTGCGGCCCGAGCGCTGGCGATATGCCGCGGGCGCGATGTTCGTGGGACTGATCGTCTGGCCGACGATAATCGTACCCGTCCGCAACCTTGGCCTGGCCGTCGGGCAGGGTATAGAGGTGGCCAACGCCGGGTTAGCCCCGCGGATGACCGGCGGTTGGTTCGCGGGAAGGTATAGGTTGCCGGGCTTGCCCGACCGCATCAAGGATTACATCCGCGACAATACAGCCCCCGGCGCGCGGGTCTTCTCGCCCCGCTTGGACTCGATGACGTTCAACACCGGACGCCCCAACGCGTACGGTTTTGCGGGGCTGACTCACCTCTCCGTAGAACAAGGTCCCGAATATCGAGACGTCCGCGAATATCTCGATCCGGGGGCTCTCCACCGGCTCGGCTTTGAATACGTTCATGCGCCCGATTCGTGGGTTGAAAACCTACCCGACGAGGCGGCCGAGCGGCTCAACGATCCCAGCATGTTCGAGCTCCTGGTCCGCGACACATCCGAGAGTCTCTACCGCGTGCTGCCCGCGTTCCTCACGCTCGACGCGCCCCCCGCACCCGGGTCATACGAGGCGCTCCGACGGGCCGTTCCCGCGTCCGCCACGGTATTGCTGCCCAGTGTCTTGAAGTCGACTAACGAGATGGCCCGCACCGCGTGGGCTTTGTCCCATGCCCGGTTGCTGGGTGCGATAGATCCTGCGGCGATTAATCTGCGGGTGGACTGGTATACCGAGCCGCTTGGCGACCGCAGGCCCGATCTCGTGATTACGCCGGCGCGGTTCGAGCCCTGGATGTTTCCCGCCGCCTCGCGTCAGCCGATCTGGTGGAACGACGAGACCGCCGTCTACGCGCTCGATGGGGCCGTCGACCCGATAATGCCCTCACCACCGAGCGAGCAATTTCCGTTCAGTGTACGTGTGTCGGACGTAACCCAGCCCGACGGACGGATCGACTTCACAGCCACCTTCGACGATCGTGCCCCGGAGGGATGGACAAGTCAGGATTGGATATTGATCGCAACCGAGGCTCCGCCTTGGGACATCCCCACGCAACTACTTCCCAACGACACGCCTGCAATGGCCATGTGGTTTGACAGCTTCCTGACTCCCGGCAAGGGAACTACGTCCCTTTCCTACAATTTCGATTTCCACGCACCCAGCCTGTCCGTCCGAAGAGAGCACGGCGTGCTGAAGCCGCTTGACCGGTCCGAGGGAATACTGGACTCTGGTAGCTATGTGCTAGCCGTCCGCCTGCGGCATGAATACGAGCCTGAGCAGTGGCGGGATGCCGCCGTGATTAGGGTGCTTAGGATCACCGTCTCCGACACCGGCGACGTCTCCTATCAGATCTACGAAGACGTAAAAGGCGGCGAGCCTGCCTCCTAGATTCCGCCGGACGACCCGCCTACACGACCGCCAGCGGAAAATCACCGCGCGGCGCGATCCTTCCAATCCCCGCTCTGACCGCGACGCCTCTCGCCTCCAGCGCCGATTGCAGACTGGCAACCTTATCCTCAGAGACCGCGATCGCGAGACCTCCGGAGGTTTGCGCGTCCGCCAGCGCCAGCTTGTCGGCGTCCCGGAAGTCGCGGGGCCAGGCAATCGAACCGCGCAGCGCCTCTAGGTTTCTCTCCGTCCCGCCAGGCACCAAGCCTTGATCGATGTACTCAGCGACGCCGGGCAGAAAAGGAATGCTCTTATGGTCGATCTCCACCGTGACGCCCGACGCGTCGGCGATGTTCAGCAGATGACCCAATAGGCCGAAACCGGTCACGTCCGTGCAGGCATTCACCCCCACTTCGACCATCGCTTCCGCCGCCGCCCTGTTCAACGCCGCCATCTGGTCAACGGCTGAATCGACGTGATCAGCTCGCGCCGCCCCCCGTTTGATCGCCGTGCTTATGATCCCGGTCCCCAGCGGCTTGGTAAGGACGAGGCGATCGCCGGGTTTTGCGCCCGCGTTCGTGACTACCCTGTCAGGGTGGATCGAGCCTGTGACCGAGAGACCGTATTTCGGCTCTGGATCGTCTATCGTGTGTCCGCCCAGAATCACTACGCCCGCCTCTTCCGCCTTGTCTCGTCCGCCCCGCAGAATCCCCGACAGGACCTCCGCCGGTAAATCGTCCTTGGGAAAGCAGACGATGTTAAGAGCGGCGAACGGCGTGCCGCCGACTGCATAAACATCACTCAGCGCGTTGGCGGCGGCGATGCGCCCGAAATCGTAAGGATCGTCCACAATCGGCGTGAAAAAGTCAGCCGTGAACACGAGCGCCTTATCGTCCGAAAGACGGTACACGGCGGCATCGTCAGCCGCGTCGGCGCCGAGGATCACCCTGGCGTCGTCGATGGCCGGAAACGAGCGCAGAACCTGCGCTAGCTGGCTTCTACTGAGCTTGCAGCCTCACCCGGCGCCGTGCGAGTACTGAGTCAGCCGTGGAGCAGTCTTCGAATCGGACATCCTCACCGGCATCCTTCATAAACAACGCTATTCAGCATAAATCACAGACCTAAGAGCCATCATCTCATCGAAGGCTTCAGCCGGATTCCTCAACTTGATCCGCCATTCCCCCCGAGTCGTCTTTACCGCAAAACGCGAATCCATTCCCTCTCCCTGGAGGGAGAGGGTTAGGGTGAGGGTGAATCCCCGCGCTTCCGCGCCCCCGCCCTTTCTCCGTTCGTGGTGAGCTTGTCGAACCACTCCCTCCAGCGAACTCAGGGAGAACGGAGGAGCAAGCCGCGCCCGCGTTGCCTATGCGACCTCTTCCGGCTCCAGCACGCCCTGAGTCAGCACTTCGCGGCTGGGACGGCCCTCGATCGGCGGCCCCACCAGCCCCTGCCGCTCCAGCATTTCGATAAGTCTTCTGGCGAGCTTGTTGCCGATCTGGAGCTCCCGCTGAAGCAGCGCCGCCGACGCGAAGCTATGCTGCCGAACGATATCCGCTGCCTCCTCGAATAGCTCCATCTCCGACTCGTCCGGCTCTTCAGCGGCGGCGGCGACCTCCTCGGGCGTAATTCGCGCCAAATCGCCCTGTTTCGCCCAGAACTTGACCACCTTCTTTATCTCCGAATCGGACGAATAAGCCCCCTGGAGCCGAACGCTGCGACTCGATTCCGATGACGAATAGAGCATGTCGCCGCGCCCGACCAGCCGCTCCGCGCCGGCGGAGTCGAGAATCGTCCGCGAGTCGACCTGGCTGCTTACCATGAACGCGACGCGAGTGGGGAAGTTGGCCTTTATCAGTCCCGTTAGCACGTCGACCGACGGACGCTGGGTTGCGATGATCAGGTGTATACCCACCGCGCGCGCCATTTGCGCCAGTCGGCAAAGATGCCGCTCGACGTCCGCCGAAGCCGTCATCATGAGGTCCGCCAGTTCATCGACGATTACCACTATGTAGGGCATTTTCTCCCTGCCCTCGGCTTCCGCGTCTTGGTTGTAGGACTGCAAGTTCCGGTAGCCGGTATCCGACAAAGTCTTGTATCTCAGACCCATCTCGCGCGACGCCCACGCGAGCACGTTTACGACCTCGTCCGGTCTCACCACCACCGGCATCATCAGGTGCGGGATGTCGTTGAACGCCACAAGCTCCACCATCTTCGGATCGATCAGAATCAACCGCAGCTCGTCCGGGTGATGCTGAAACAGCAGGCTCAGGATCACACTGTTCAGGAAGACCGACTTGCCCGCACCCGTCGATCCGGCGATCAGGAGGTGCGGCATAGTCGAAAGCGTATCTATCTTGGCGTCGTCCGCCACCGTCTTCCCCACCAGCAGGCGCAGCGGGACGTCCATGGACTGGTACTCTTCCGACTCCATCAGTTCGCGCAAGGTGACCGTCGCCGGCTTGCGGTTCGGGAACTCGAGTCCTACGAACGGGCGACCCGGCACCGGAGCCTCGACCCGGATGCTCTTGGCCGAAAGGGCCAGCGCGAGGTCGTTCGCAAGCGCGGTAATCCTGGCGACTTTTACGCCCGATCCCGGACTGACGCAGTATTGAGTCACGACCGGCCCCGGAATGGCTTCCTGCACCCTCGCTTCGACGTTGAAGCTCGCGAGCGTCGACTCGATGACCGCGGCGTTTTCGGCGATCTCTTCGTCTGTAACCCCTCTCGACCTGTTCGGCTGGTCAAGAAAGTCAAACGGTGGCAGCCGCCATCGACCCGCGTCTTCCGTCTCGGATTCCTCCTCTGCGGCTACCTGATTTCCGTCCGCGGGCTGGACCGGAGGCGATTTGACTTTGATGAGAGGAGCCTGTTGCCACTTGTCGTCCTTGACTTTCGTCGCGGCACCGCGCTTACGGGAAGGCACGTTAGCCGATTTCCCACGGGCGCCTTCGAGCGCCCGCAGACGCGCCTCCAGTCTCACCGCCGCTGCCACGGCAAGTCGACGAATCGAGCGCGATACTTCGATCACAAACCGGCCCAAAGCCGCCACGTACCCAAGACCCGGCCCGGGGCGCAGCAGCGCGAACGCGAGCACAAGCACAATCAAAATGATCAGCACCGTGTAGGCGCCCGGATATCCGAGCGCCACGACCATGTTCCATCCGACGGCCCGGCCGAGAAGCCCTCCGCCTGTGGGTCCCGACTGTTGCGCGCCCAACCCGGTTGCAAGATGTGTCAATCCCGAAAGCGCCGACACGAACACGACCGCTATCGCCATGACAGGCGCGCTGACAAGCCGGACCTTGGTAAAACCGGACGCGAACGTAGTCACACCGATGGCCAACAGCACGAATACCGAAAGCCAAGCCGGACGGCCGAAGAGCTCGGCCAGCGCGCCGCCCACCGCCCCCGCCACGATCCCATCCTCCGTGGCCAGCCCTATAAGCGCCAGCACTGAAATCACGGTCAGAACGAGGCCGACTATCTGATACGTCCCGATCGGTAGGGACAATCGGGCGGGAGTCGAGGTGGAACGCTTTAGTCGTGGGCTGCCAGATCTGGGCAAGGAGGCTCCTTACGTCTTTTCCCGCCTCACGTTCGAGGCCGGAAGCCGCCGAATCAGACCTCGGTTACCACCGAGATAATCATCGGCCTGCGCCGAGTTTCGGCATACAGGCGCCTCCCCAGCGTATTTCTAACCTTGCTCTTCAGATATGTCCAGTCCGGTTCCGTCGAAGCTTCCGATTCCAGCGTCTGTCCCAGCAGCTTTTTCGCCCTGTCGAGAACGTCGGACGACTCAGGCTCGTAGAGGAATCCGCGGGATATCAGGTCGGGTTCGTCGATCAATGCGCCGGTACGCCGGTCCACGGTGATTGCTGCAATCAAGATGCCGTCGCCCGCCAGACGGCGGCGGTCCCTGAGGACTTCGGCTCCCACGTCCCCCACGCCCAAACCGTCAACGAAGACATATCCAGCGGGAACCTTGTCGACTATGCGCCCGGATGTCGAAGTGAACTCGATGATGTCGCCGTTCTCGGCAATCAGGACGTTGTCGGCGGGTATCCCCACCGATTCAGCCAGTCGGGCGTGGTGGACGAGATGGCGATACTCGCCGTGAATCGGAACTACGTATTCGGGTCTGAGCATTCCCAGCAGCAGCTTCAACTCTTCTTGGCTGCCATGACCCGAAACGTGCACCGGCTTGATTTTCTCGTACACGACATTCGCGCCCTGCCGGAAGAGACGGTCGATGGTTCGATTTACAAGCTCCTCATTGCCGGGGATCGGCGAGGACGAGAGCACCACTGTATCTCCGGGTTGAATTCTGATGAGCCGGTGGTCGCGATTGGCCATTCGCGCAAGTGCCGAGGTTGGCTCGCCCTGACTTCCGGTACAGATGATCGTAAGCTCCTCGGGCTCCACGTGGTCGATGTCGTCCTTATCGATCAGGACTCCGTCGGGCGGATCGAGAAAACCCAGGTCGATCGCTCGCGGTACGTTCGTCTCCATGCTTCGGCCAACCACGGCAACCATGCGGCCATACTCAGCCGAGACCTCCATCACCTGTTGTATCCGGGATATGAGCGATGCAAATGTCGAAACGATAATCCGCCCGGAAGCCTCCGCGAACACCGATTCGAAACTCTCGTAGATAACCTGTTCGGAGTCGCTGTAGCCGGGGCGGTCCGCGTAGGTGCTGTCGCCGAAAACGGCCAGCACGCCCCGACCCCCCAGCTCGCCGAGAGTATGAAAGTCGGGTCCGATGCCGTCGACGGGGGTCTGGTCGAACTTGTAGTCGCCGGAATGCACCACCGTCCCGACCGGAGTCGTTATCGCGATTCCTACCCCGTTGGGAATGCTGTGGCACACGTGGAAGAACTTGAGTTGAAACGCGCCTAGCCGGAGCTCCTGCAGAGGTTGGATTTCTCGAAGGTCGGCGTCCCCTAGCAGGCCGTGCTCTTCGAGCCTCGCCCGGATGAGACCCAGCGCGAGCTTGGTGCCGTAAACCGGCGTTTGCAGCTTGGGAAGCACGTAGGGCAGCGCCCCTATGTGGTCCTCGTGGCCGTGAGTGATGACTATCCCGCGAACTTTCTCCGCCCGCTCATAGACGTAGCTGAAGTCGGGGATCACCAGGTCGACTCCGAGCATCTCGGCGTCCGGAAACATAACGCCGCAGTCGATCACGATTGCGTCGTCCTCGTATTCCATAATCATGGAATTGCGCCCGATTTCTCCAACGCCGCCCAATGGAACGACCCGCAAAGTGGGCGGTTCGATGCTGGATGCCACTCCGGTTACGGTTTCGGGAGGACTGAGATCAACCGGACCTCAAAACAACGATAGCTGTTGAGCTGAATCGTCGCGCTCTTCAGGGACCGGCTCGGCCGGAGTCGCCTCCGCCGCGGTAATGATCTTGGCAAAGTCATCCGAAAGGGTCCGCCTCAGCGACGGCTGATGCAGTGCCGCCGCCGGATGGTACATCGGCACGACCATCCGCCCGGCGGTCCGGCGGGCCGTACCGTGGATCCTGGATATGCGCTGCCCCGGAAAGAAACGGTCCATGGAATAGCGTCCAAGCGTCACGATCACCTTCGGATCGATCAGCTCGATTTGACGGTCCAGATATTTGGAGCACTCTTGAATTTCATCGGGCTGGGGATCGCGGTTTCTGGGCGGACGGCATTTGACGACGTTCGTAATGTAAACCTCTTCGCGCTTCAACCCGACCTCGGCCAGCAGCTCGTTCAAAAGCTGCCCCGCCTGGCCCACGAAGGGAAGGCCCTGCACGTCTTCGTAGTAGCCCGGCCCCTCTCCCACGAACATGATCTCGGAAGATGGGTCCCCGTCGCCGGGCACCGCGTTTGTGCGCCCCCCGCACAGCGAACAGTCAGTGCAACCCCTTACCGCCTCGTCGACTTCCGACAGGCTGCCCCACACGTCCGGCTATACCGCCGGGAAACTCTGGCCTGCGACCTCGGCGTCGCGAGCCTGCGATCTTCGAAACGTCAACGAGTTGCCGCCAACAGTTATGACGCGACGGCTGCGGCCGTCAGGTACCGGTCGAGACTGTATTCGCCCAACAGCGTTTTCAAACCCGCCTGCATGTCCTCCGGCAACTCGACCAGCGGCAGCCGCGGCACCCCCACGTCGAAGCCGCTCAGGTTAATTGCCGCCTTGATGGCTATCGGATTGCTCCAGCCTGCCGGGAACAGCGCCCTGGCGATCGGCAGCATTCGCAGGTGATCGTCCCGCGCGGTCTCCCAGTCGCCGCGAACGAACGCGTCGATCATCCCTCGAATCTCTCCCGAGATGACGTGGCTGGCCACGCTCACGATCCCAACCCCGCCCAGAGCCATGATCGGGAAGGTGTCGCTGTCGTTGCCGCTGTAAACCAGGAATCCGTCCGCCGCCGTGCGGACGATCTCGGCGATCAGGTCGAAGTCGCAGCTCGCTTCCTTTACGCCGATGATGTTATCGACCTCGCTGACCGCCGCGACGGTCGGAGCGTCGATGTTGGTTACCGTCCTCGCAGGCACGTTATAGATGATGTTCGGCAGAGGAGTCGCCTCGGCTATCGCCGTGAAGTGCTTGACGAGCCCGGCCTGCGGCGGCTTGTTGTAATACGGCGCGACCTGAAGCAGGCCATCCACTCCGCACTCCGCCGCCATCTGCGAAAGATGAATGCTCTCGTAAGTGTTGTAACCGCCGGTCCCGGCGATCACCTTGCCCCTGCCCTTGGCGACGCTGACCGCCTCGCGATACAGGGACGCCCGCTCCTCTTCGTCGAGTACCGGTGATTCTCCCGTGGTCCCCGTGACCAGCAGCGCGTCGTTTCCGGCTTCCAGCAGGCCGTCGCAAAGTCGCGCAAACGTCTCGTAGTCAACGGAGCCGTCATCCCTGAACGGGGTGATCATGGCTGTTATGAGCCGGCCGAATTCAAGCATTTCGATTCCTCCCGCCTCCACGCCGGCGATGACGATTTGGATAAGCGTCCCTGGAGCTAACCCGACGCCGCTCCACACTGCGAATCTACGCTGACAAGTCCCTCGAATACGACAAGGGACCGAACTCGCAGTAACACATTTTAGTCACGCGCCCGTTTTCGGGCTACGTGAGGCGTTCTCAACTGGAATCAAGGACAGGGCGTTCAGCCTGTGGATGCCGGATCAAGTCGTAGGGGCGGTTCGCGAACCGCCCTTCCTCACAATGACGATAGAGGCGCTTCGAGACTACGAAAGCAGGGCGGGCCTGAAAAACAGCTTGTCCGCCGCGCTGCCGTTCTGCGTTAGAGCAGCTCCGCGATCTGAACGGCGTTCGTGGCCGCGCCCTTGCGCAGGTTGTCCGAAACGACCCAGAAAACGACCCCGTTGTCCGTGGAGACGTCGTCACGAATCCTTCCGACCCAAACGTCGTCGTTGCCCGCCGCGTCGAGTGCGGTCGGATACGCTCCGTTGGAGATGTCGTCGACGACCTTCACGCCGGATGCGCCGGAAAGTATCTCCCGTACTTCGGCCGCCGAAACCGGCTCCGAAAACTCAACGCTCACGGCTTCCGAGTGGCCTCGATACACCGGCACTCGCACGCACGTGGCCGAGATGCGCATGTCCGGCGCGTGCATGATCTTCCGGGTCTCGTTGGCCATCTTCCATTCCTCGGAGGTGTACCCGTCCTCCGGGCGGAATGTCTCAACCTCGGGTATTACGTTGAAGGCGATCTGACGCGGCAGAACGTCGATCTCCGGGTCATCGCCACCCACTATCGCCTCGGACTGCGCGCCAAGCTCCAGCATCGCTCCGGCCCCTGCGCCAGATACCGATTGATACGTCGACACGACTACGCGGTCGATTGGGTGCTCGCGATGGATGGGCCCCAGTGCGACCACCATCTGGATGGTCGAGCAATTGGGACACGCGATGATCCCCTGGTGCGACGCAACGTCATCGCCGTTCACCTCGGGTACGACTAGCGGAATGTGGTCCTCGTAGCGCCAGGCCGAGCTCTTGTCGATTACCACCGCGCCGGCTTCCACCGCCTTCGGCGCAAGCTCCTTGCTTACGGAGCCGCCCGCGGCCGAGAACACCAGATCAACGCCTTCGAACGATTCGGGCGTCGCCGCTTCGACGGGGATGTCTTTCCCTCGGAAATTTATGGTTCGTCCGTTCTTGCGGCTGCTCGCCAGCAAACGCAGCTGGCCGATCGAAAACTCGCGCTGATCCAGCACCGAAAGCAGTTCTTGCCCAACTGCCCCTGTCGCCCCTACGACGGCAACCGTTCGTCCTGCCATATCGCTTACTCCATCGCTCCCTTATACGTCGTCAATCGGAAACGCTCTCGAACAACAGCTTATCCAGCCCCACGACCAACTCCTTCAGGTCGCGCACACGGCGAATCGCAATGATAACCCCAGGCGCAAACGATTCGCGACTGGTCGAGTCGTGCCTGAGAGTCAGCGTCTGTCCAACCCCGCCAAACACAACTTCTTGGTGCGCCACCAGACCCGGCAGCCGTACCGAGTGGATTTTCACTCCGCTGAAGTCGCCTCCGCGCACGCCCTCCAGCGTGAACCGCTCCGTCGCAACGTCCACCGCCGGCTCGCCTCTCGCCTCGACGATCATCCGCGCCGTGTGGAGCGCCGTGCCCGACGGCGCGTCTACCTTGCCATCGTGATGCAGCTCGATGATCTCGACGTGGTCGAAATGCGACGCCGCGATCTCCGACAACCGCATCAGCATGACCGCCCCGATGGAAAAGTTGGGCGCAATGAACGCCCCTACGCCCGCGTCACGAGCCTTACGGCTGATGGTTTCTATATCGTCGTCGGAAAATCCCGTAGTACCAACGACCGGCGACACTCCACGTTCGATGGCTACGACCATGTTCTCGCGGGCCGCGACCGCGACGGTGAAGTCTACGACTACCTCGGGACTCGATTGGTCGATAGCCGACGCAAGGTCATCGGAGCAGACCGCGCTTGGACCGAACGACCGCGCGAGATCGGCCGGTATGGCCGCCACGTCGACCAGTCCGACGACCTCCATGTCGGCCTCTTGACTGAGCGATTCGACCATCTGCCGCCCAACCCGGCCGGCGGCGCCGCAAACTATGACCCGCATCTTTCTAACGCTGGCCCCTCCGTCGGCCTCCGCCGCCACGCGGTCCGCGCGGGCCGCGTGAGTCTCTGCCGCCTCCGCCGGGACCTCCCCGGCGGGGTCCGGAGGGCTCTCGTCGGGGCGTCCAGTCGTCCCCTTGCAGCACGGCCTTGCGGGACAGGTTTATCCGCCCCAGGTTGTCCACTTCGATAATCTTCACCATGATTTCGTCGTCGACGGACAGCATGTCCTCCACACGGTTAACGTGCTCCTCGGCCAGCTCCGAGATATGTACCAGGCCGTCCCGTCCCGGCGCTATTTCCACGAACGCGCCGAAGTCCATTATCCGGACGACTTTGCCCATGATCGTCCGGCCTATCTCCGGCTCGCCGGTGATGTCCTTGATCATCTGCAGAGCGCGGCCCGCACTTTCGGAATTCTCTCCCGAAACCGTTATGGCTCCGTCCTCTTCGATGTTTATCTCCGCGCCCGTCTCTTCCTCGATCCGCCGTATCACCCGTCCGCCCGGTCCTATCACCTGTCCGATGTCCTCCGGACTGATGCTGTGAGTGAGCATCTTCGGAGCGTGGAGTGATACTTCGGGACGAGGCCCCGGAATCACCTGACTCATCACGTCCAGAATGCGCAGGCGCACGCTCCTGGCGCGCTCGATGGTCTCGCGAACAACCGTCATAGGCAGATTCGTGACCTTGATATCGAGCTGTATCGCGGTCACTCCCGCGCTGGTCCCGGCGACCTTGAAGTCCATGTCGCCAAAGTGGTCTTCTGCCCCCTGAATGTCCGAGAGCAGCACATAGTCGGTTGGACTGTCCATCACCATTCCGATCGATATTCCGGTCACGGGACGGCTCAGAGGCACGCCCGCGTCCATCAGCGCCAGGCTGGTGGCCGTTGTCGCCGCCATGGACGTCGACCCGTTCGACGACAGGATTTCCGAAACGGCGCGAACCGTATATGGAAAATCTTCCTGGCTGGGCATAACCGGCAAGATCGCCCGCTCGGCCAGCATCCCGTGTCCGATTTCCCGTCGCCTCGGCCCGCGCAGCGGATAAGCCTCTCCCGACGCGAACGGTGGCATGTTGTAGTGATGGTAGAACCGCTTGGGAGGTTCGATTCCCAGGTTGTCCAGCCCGACCCGCTGTTCGTCCCGGCCGGAGCCGAGGGTAATGATGGACAGGCATTGGGTCTCCCCGCGCTGGAACACCGCGGTTCCGTGCGGCCGTGGCAGAACGCCCACTTCCCCTGAGAGCGGACGGAGTTCGTCGGCCCCCCGTCCATCAGGTCGGCGAGAATGGCGGAGGATCGCTTCGCGCGTCGCCTGCTTTACGACATCGTTGAACGCATCGCCCACGTCGCCTTCGGAATGTGTTCCTTCAAGACCTTCACGTGCGCGCCGCTTGATGTCGTCCAGGCGCGTGGAGCGCTCGGCCCTGTCCGTCATAAGCGCCGCCGCCCGGATTTCCTCACCGAATCGGGACGCCACGTCGTCCTTAGCCTCCGTCGGCGTAAGGCGCTTTTCGTACCCGGCCTTCTCAACGCCGCACAGCGACCGAAGCTCTTCTTGCATGTCGATAAGCGGCTGAATCTCGGCAAATCCAAGCTCGATCGCCTTGATCATCTTCGCCTCGGACAATTCCGCTGCGCCCGCTTCGAGCATCACCACGCCCTCGCGGCTGGCGACGACCACCAGATCGAGCGCCGGATTCTCAGTCTGAAACGTGCGGGTCGGGTTTATCACAAACTGCTCGCCGTCATAGCCCACTCGCACCGCGCCGACTGGTCCGCCGAACGGTATCCGCGAAATCGTCAAAGCCGCCGACGCTCCAACGATGCCCAGCACGTCCTCGCGATTCTCCTTGTCGGACGAGAGGAGCGTGTTGATCACCTGAACGTCGTTCACCATGCCCTTGGGAAACAGAGGCCGCAGCGGCCTGTCGGTCAAACGCGAAGCCAGAATCGCCGTGTCGGGCGGTCTCGACTCGCGCCGTAAAAAAGAACCGGGAATGTTCCCGGCGGCATACGTCTTCTCTTCGAGATCGACGGAGAGCGGAAAGAAATCAATTCCTTCCCTCGGCTTGTCGCTCATGGTCGCGGTGCAAAGAATCACCGTATCCCCGTAGGTGACGGTGACCGCGCCATGCGCTTGTTGTGCCCATCGACCGGTCTCCAGCTTTAGGCTGAGTCCGGCCAGGGACCTTTGTACGTGAAAAATCATGCAGGTATTTCTCCCTAGAGCGCCGGCTCTGGAAGAGCGAAGAGGGATAGGATCGAGGGCCTCGGCGTTTTCGCCCCTACTCCTCTTCTCTCCTCCATCGGAGCCCAGCGCCAAACTGTTCTGTTTTGCGATGTCGGCGCAACGTCCGACAAGCGGTTAACGAAGCGCCGCGCCGGCGGGCGTCAACCGCGAAGTTTCAGATGCCGAACGACCTCCTTGTATTTCTCCGCGTCGCGTCCGCGCAGATAACGCAACAGTGATCCTCGCCTTCCGACGAGACCCAGCAGGCCGCGGCGCGAGTGATGATCGTGTTTGTGGACCTTTAGATGCTCGGTCAGATGGGCGATGCGGGTTGTGAGAATGCCTATCTGCACCTGGGTCGAGCCAGTATCTTCCTCGTGAGTTTGAAGCTCTTGAATTACGCGTTGTTTGTTGGGGCCGGCCAAAATAATCCTGACTACTAAAAAAGCCCGCCTGCGAGCGGGCCAGCCGAACTGATTTCCTTACCTCTTGGGAGAGTATAGCATTCAACAAGCCTATGAGACGTTTCTTTTCTTGCAGCCCGTGACTATCTGATGGCCAGCCGAAGGCGCGCAAAGCGCCGAGGCCAGCGTCGGATCGCGCCGCCCGCTCCGCCCCCGCGCGCCGCGCCGCCGCGTAAGCGGACACGCCTCTCCCGACGCCAGTGGATCCTGATGACTGTCGTCTTCCTCGGACTCATCCCGCTCCAGATCTTCGTGCTTCAGAACTTTTTCGACAGGCCGCCGGGTACGGCTATCGAGAACGTCGATTCCGAGTTGATCGAGGACATCGACTCGCCGCACGAGCCGTACTCCAGCATCCCTCCCACGTCGGGAGCGCACGTCGCGTCCGGGGCGGCTTGGGGCGTCCACTCCGATCCGATCCCCAACGAGGTGCAGGTCGCCAATCTCCTCGACGGTGGGGTCATCGTCCAGTACAACTGCGTGGCCGGAACTGCCGAATGCGACGAGTTGGTAGACGCCCTGACCGACGTGTACCTACGGTATCCCGGCGCGAAGATCATTCTTGCCCCCGGTCCGGCCATCGCCGACGCGCGAGTCGCGCTTACCGCTCTCAACAGGCTCGAAAAGATGAAAAGCTACCGGGAGCGGCCCGTGGTCGATTTCATCGAAGGGCACCTTGACATCACAGCCGAATAACGCCCCATCCCTCACCGATCCCCTACCGTCATTCCCGCGAAAGCGGGAATCCATCCCCTCTTTCGTCTAGGTCTAACTGTCGTTCCGAGCGAAACCGAGGAATCTAACCTCTCCGTCACCGCCCCCCTCCGTCATCCCGGGCTCGATCCCGAATCCAAAGCTCGAAGACCGGGCAGGATCCGCGAGCCGCTACCGCCTCAAATCTAGTACCCTGACTTATGGGCAAGTGGCTTGTTACCGGTCAGGAACGCGTGGCGCAAATGCTGCGCGGCGCTATCGAACGCAACCGCGTCGCACACGCCTATCTGCTGATCGGTCACAGCGGCTGCGGCAAGACCGCCACCGCGCGCAACTTCGCCCAGGCGCTCAATTGCGAACGCGCCGCCCCACCCTGCCAGGAATGCCGCTCCTGCCTGCGCATAGCCCATGGCGAGGACTTCGACGTCCGCGAAATCGACGTCGGCGAGAAGCATCAGCAGATACATATCGACCAGGTCCGGGAGATCGAGCGCCGCGTATCGCTTAAAGCCACAAGCTCGAAATACAAGATCACTATCGTTCCCAGGGCCGAGCTTTTCTCGCGAGAGGCGGCCGACGCGCTCCTCAAGATCCTGGAGGAACCCCCACCCCGCACGATCATGATTCTTGGAGCGCGGACCATTGAGTCGGTCCCCGAAACTCTCGCGTCGAGGTGCATTCAGATACGCATGACAGTCCCTGCCAAAAACGCCATAGCCGGGCTGCTGTCACAAGGCGGCCCTGTTGCCGAGTCTGATCGAAACCTGATACTCGATTACGCCGAAGGTCGGCCGCGCTGGGCCGTGGAAATGGCCGCTGACCCCGAATTGCTGGAGGATTTCAAGCAGCGGTTGATGGCATTAGAAGAGCGGCTCTCAGGCGACGCGACCTCGAAGCTCGGCATGGCCTACGAGATCGGTAGCCAGCGAAAAGCCGCGCTTGAGGAATTGGAGCTTCTCGCTGGATATCATGGGGTAGTCGCTCGCGCCAGGGTTGCGGAGTCTATCGGCGGCGGTCCTGAGACAGAACGTCAGTTCTACGAAAAGTGGGCGGCTAATCTGAACACAATACGCGCGGGAATCAATGCCCTGAGCGCCAACACGATGGTGGCCAGCACTCTTGACGATCTGTTTCTCGACCTCGACGAAATCCCGGGCGCCGGGCCGGCCGCGCCCTGACGTGGAGACCCCGCTATAAATGCCAACCGTAATCGGAATCCGGTTCCGACGCGCCGGGAAGCTCTACTACTTCTCTCCCGGAGACCATGACTTCGAGGTCGACGACTACGCGGTCGTCAATTCAGGCAACAGCCGCCGGCTCGCGCGCGTGGTGCTCGCCCCAACCGAGCTCGCCACCGAGGAGTTGAAGAACGATCTGAAGGAGGTCGAGCGCAAGGGAACTCCCGACGACGTCGTGACGATGAAGCATTTTGAAGAGCAAGCCGAGGAAGCGCTCCAGACCTTCCGCGAGCTGGCGCGAGACCGCAGCCTGCCGATAACTCCTCTGCAAGCCGAATTCAGCTTCGACGGCGCCAATGTCACTTTCCAGTTCTCCGCCGATAAGCAGGTCGACTTCCAGGCGCTTGCTCAGGAGCTTGCCGAGTTGCTTGAGATCAGAGTCGAACTGCGGCAGGTCGGCGCTCGCGACCGTGCCCGGCTGGCCGACGGCATGGGACGCTGCGGTCTCAGCCTGTGCTGCTCCACGTGGCTTGTCCAGCCGGGCAATGTCACCATGAGGATGGCCAAGGACCAAAACCTGCCCTTGAATCCTTCTAAGATCTCCGGCGTTTGCGGGCGCTTGCTCTGCTGTCTCCGCTACGAGCACGACATGTATCTCCAGGGTCCGCTCACTACCGATGGGGATTTCGTCGAATCAGAAGACGAGGCCCAGGACGTGTTCACCCGGGGCACGCGCGGTCGCAATCGCTACAAGCCCGACGACGAGTCGGCGCTTCAGTTCCTTCCCCCCGCGCCCAAGTCCGAGAAGCCCCCCGCCGAAAAGCAAAAGAAGGAAGGTTCGAGCCGCAGGGGTCGGTCCAGACGCCGGGGGCGCTCAAGAAGGCGGCGGCGCAGACGGCGCTGAACCACGCCGGATTACTGACTCAGTATCCTCGGTCGATACCAATCTATGGTGCGGCGAAGGCCGTCGTCGAGCGATATCGTCGGCTCCCAGCCGAATACCTCACGGGCCAGCGAGATGTCGGGGCAACGGCGCGTGGGGTCGTCCGCCGGAAGCGGAGCGTGCTCTATCGGTGAATCGCTGCCCGCCAGCTCGACGATCTTCTCCGCGATCTCGAGAATCGTGGTTTCTACGGGATTGCCGAGATTGACCACCCGACCGGAGCCTTCCGGATTGTCGAGCACCCTCACGATGCCGTCCACCAGATCGTCGACGTAACACCAGCTTCGCGTTTGCGAGCCGTCACCATGTACGCTCAGCGGCTCCCCCCGCACCGCCCGCACTATGAAGTCGGTCACCGCGCGGCCGTCGTCGAGCCGCTGACGCGGGCCGTACGTGTTGAAGATTCGGATTGTTCGAGTGTCGAGGCCGTATGACTGGCCCGCGATGTACGTGAGCGTCTCCGCAAATCGCTTGCTCTCGTCGTAGCACGAACGCTCGCCGACCGGATTCACGTTCCCCCAGTACGACTCCGGTTGCGGATGGACATGCGGCTCACCGTACGCTTCCGATGTCGAAGCCAGGAAGAACTTCGCGTCACTTTCTCGCGCGACGTTTATCAGGTTCTGGGTGCCGACCGAATTGACCGCCGCTATCTCGGCTGCCCGGCTTCGAAAGTCGACAGGACTGGCCGGGCTGGCGATGTTCAGAACGCAGTCGAATCGACCCAGATCCGGGATCGGCTCCACAATGTCGTGCTCGATCAGATCGAACCCCTCGACCCCGCGAAGTTCCGAAACGTTTTCACGCAGCGCTGTCGCGAAGCTGTCCATACACACCACGCTGTGTCCTTCGGACAGCAAGCGTTCGCACAGGTGCGAGCCTATAAATCCGGCGCCGCCTGCAACCAGAGATCTGGGCAATGTTCCTGAGACCCTATGCGCTTCGCGATATCCGGGCCGGGGCGGTCAGCACAATCCGTGCCCGAGACCACCCGCGGCCAGCCGAACGATTCTACGACGCTCCCCGCTTCGACACGCCCCGGCGGCCGTCAACTGACCGCCGGCGCAAAGCCGGGCGCTGGCTCTATCCGTGGAAGTAGAGCAGAAACTCGAACGGAGTGGGTCTCAGCGCCGACGGCTGTACTTCATTCTCCGTCTTGTACTCGATCCACGTGTCTATCAGGTCCTGCGTGAAGACGCCGCCTTCCAGCAGATAGTCATGATCGTCCGCCAGAGCCGCCAGCGACTCCTCGAGGCTGCCGGGCGTGGACTGTATGTTCGCCCTCTCCTCGGCGCTCAGCTCATAGATGTCCTCGTCCACAGGGTCCGGCGGCGCGATCTCGTTCCGAACTCCATCGAGCCCGGCCATCAGCATCGCGGCAAAAGCCAGATACGGGTTGGCTGTCGGGTCGGGGCAGCGGAACTCGATGCGCTTCTGCGCCGGTATCTCGTTGTACACCGGTATCCGGCAGGCCGCGCTGCGGTTTCTAGCCGAATAGACTCGCGAAACCGGTGCCTCGAATCCTGGCACCAGCCTCCGGTACGAGTTGGTCGTCGGAGCGCAGATCGCCAGCAGCGACGGCGTGTGGGCCAGCAGCCCGCCGATGTAGTAACGGGCCATCTCGCTAATAAGCGCGTATCCCGACGCGTCGTAGAAGAGCGGTTCGCCGTCCTTCCAAAGGCTCTGGTGCACGTGCATCCCGGAACCGTTGTCCCCGTACAAGGGCTTCGGCATGAAGGTGACCGTCAGCCCGTGCGCGGCGGCGACGTTCTTGGTGATGTATTTGTACATCATCACGGAGTCCGCCATGCTCGTCAGCTCGCCGTAGCGCATGTCGATCTCGGCCTGACCCGCGGTCGCCACTTCGTGGTGGTGGACCTCCACGTCTACCCCGGCTTCGATCAGTTTGAGGACCATCTCCGACCGAACGTCCTGGAGACTGTCGGTCGGCGGAACCGGGAAATACCCTCCCTTGTAACCCGGCCGGTATCCCAGGTTCGGCTTGCCGCCCACTTCGCTCGCCCCCGAGTTCCAGATGCCTTCCGGCGAGTCGATCTCAAAGCCGGCGCTGTTCGGCTCCTGGTGGAACCGCGCCCCGCTCAGGATGAAGAACTCGGCCTCCGGCCCCCAATAGCTCATGTCAGCGATCCCGCTGCCGCGCAAATGCGCCTCGGCTTTGCGGGCTACGTTTCTGGGATCCCGCGAATACGCCTCGCCCGTTGTCGGGTCGACCACGTTGCAGATCATCGACAGCGTCTTAATTCCGAGTAACGGATCGACCACCGCCGTCGTCGGGTCGGGGAGCAGCATCATGTCACTGAGATTGATAGGCTGAAACCCGCGTACGCTCGAACCGTCGAATCCCAGTCCCTCCTCAAACAGGCCCGGCGTCAGATCGCCGACCGGAATCGAGAAATGCTGCCAGGTGCCAAACAGGTCGGTGAATCGGAAATCAACTATCTCTACGCCGTTGCTTCCAGCAAGCTCGATGGCGCTTTGGACGTCTTCGGGATCGGCAACCAGGTCGGACAAAACAGAGCCTCCACAAACAAACGCCCCTTCCCCTCAGCGGGGTTCGGGGACTTAAAACACAACGTGACCAAGGCTTCAAGCGCTTGGGTTGACCGTCGTTGGTCGGGCGGAAAGTCGGCTCTGGCTTAGCCAAGCTATTGTATGAACTCCGACCCTGTGCAATCAAATTAGAGAACCGGCGGAAACATGCTCGCTTTTCGTCGCAAATAAGATTCTGCGGTACTTGTTTTTCTGCGCGCGCGAGACACAGTCACAATCTTCTTATCCATTGGGACGCGCTAGTGCTTGCGCCCATTTCACCCGAGACTGTCCATGACAGTTGATCCGTCGGTAGTTCCCGGCCTCCTGTTTCTGCTGGCCGAGCTGGCCGCGCTCGCTGGCGTCGGCTATGTCATCGTCCGCGTGGGGCTGAGAGAAACCGACCACCGCGTTGCGCTGGCCCAGGGGCTGATCGTTGGCCCCGCGATCTGGGGCGTCGTCGTCAACCTGGTTGTGCACGCGCTGCCGGGAATGCCCGGAGCTATCGCCGGCTGGATAGTAGTGCTGGCGCTGGCCGCCGTCTTGGTCTGGCGCTCTCCGAAACGTGTCCCGCCGCGGCTACGCGTCGCCTCAATGTTCGCCCTGGTGGCTGTGCCGCTCTTCTTTATCGGACTCGCCAGCCGGCAGACCTTGGGAATAGCCGACGACTATATGCACTTGGGACTGGCCGCGTCGATCCGCGCGGGGATATTTCCGCCCGAGTTCCCCTGGAACCCGGGCACGCCAGCCCAATATCACTATGGCCCGCACATGTTGAACGGGCTGCTGACGCCCCAGTTCGGTCTCGAGCTGGCGTTCGGCCACGAACTCCTTTGCGCATATGCCTGGATTAGCTTGGTTTTGGTGGTGGGTACGGCGCTGCTGCGGCGCGGGGGGTGGCTTAGCGCATAGGTCTTGACTCCGCTGCTGCTCGCGACCGGCGCGTGGACGTTTCCTCGCGCGTTCGAGCTCATAGACATAACTTTGCCGACGGGGTTGCCGGAGGCGGGTATCCGGGCCTCATTGACGGAGACCTACTGGCCGTCGTCGGAATCGTGGCCGCTAGCAGCGAAATTTGCGGCGCTTCCAAATATCTGGAAGCCGTCCTTTCTTCTAACTTACACCCTCGCGTTCGTAGTGCTGGAACGCGCCGCTCGCCCGGAGCGCCGCACCTGGTCAACTGTACTGACTCTAGCCGCGCTCACGGGCTTTCTCGGCCTCACTTCCCCAACTCTCACTCCGATCGTGCTCTTCTTGTGGGTAGGACTTGAGGCGGTCCATCTCGTGCAGTGCAGCCGCGCCGGTTCTCCGTTGCGGAGCGTGTTGATCCGCTCCGCCTGCGGCCTTGCGCTCGCCGCGCTTTTGCTGCTTACCGGAGGGTTTTCTACGGTCATATCGGGAGACTCGGCGACGTCTGGCTTAGCGCTCGGCTGGATCGAAGACGTGCGGGACTGGCGACTGCTGGGAGTGTTGGAGAGGTTGCCAGGAGGTATAGCCCTGCTGGGTGTTGGTCCGCTGGCTGTCGCCGGCGTGGCGGCGCTAGTGGCCTGGCGCGACCGGTTAGTGTTGGCATTGACCATGGGTGCGTTGATGCTGATGATCGCCGCATTGGTGCTGCGGTACGATCCCGCGCCGCAAGATCTGGGTCGCTTGGCCGGACGTGCACGCAACTTTGCGCTGTTCGCTTTGTTGCTGGCGCTTGGCGGCGGTCTGGCGAAGCTGCGAACCCGCTGGCGATACGCCGCGGGCGCGGTGCTCGTCAGCCTTGTAGTCTGGCCGACAGTCGCGACGCCGATCAACAATCTGCGCTTGGCGATCGGCTCGGGGGTTGAGCTTGCAAACGTCCGGCCAGCTTCGCAGATCGACGGCGGACCGTCGGAGGGACGTTACCAGTTGCGGAGCCTGCCCGACCGCATCGCTGCATTTATTCGTAACAACACCGCGGTCGATGCGCGAGTGTTTTCCCCTCGCCCGCATGAAATGACCTACGCCACGGGCCGTCCCAATGCATCGGGATTCGACGGGCTCGTCCATCTCAGAAGAAGGGAGGGGCCTGCCTATAGGGATGTCCTGCTTTTTCTCGAACCGGCGGCCGTCCGCCGGCTCGGATTCGAATACGTGCACGCGACCGACGAGTGGGTAGAGGGCCTGCCCAGAAAGGCAGTCGAGCGGCTCAACGATCCCAACCTCTTCGAGCTCTTGGTTCGAGACGGTTCGGAGAGCCTCTACGGTGTCCTGCCCGCGTTCGACGCGATCGATGTGGCGCCGGCGCCCGGATCGTATGAGCTACTGCGGCAGTCTGTTCCGGCATCGGCCACGGTCCTGGTCCCCGAGCGTTTCGCATTCTCTAACCTCTTCCACACCGCATGGGCGCTCTCCCATGCCCGGCTGCAAGGCGTGGTAGATCCGACCACGCTGCACTTACAGTCGCCGTGGTGGATGGAGCCGGTCGCCGACGAGGTGCCTGACCTCATAGTCACACCATTGGGGGCGCTTACTCCAGCGGCGCGCCAGCGCATCTGGTGGAACGAAGACACCGCCGTCTACGCGCTCAGTGGTGCCGTCGATCCAATCATGCCTCCGCCCACGTTGGCGGAGCCGCTGCAGTTCAGCGTCCGGCTGTCGGACGTAAGCGAAGCGGAGGGGCGTATCGCCTTCACTGTAACCTTCGACGACCGCGCTCCCGACCGGTGGACAAGCCAGGACTGGGTGTTGATCACCACTGATACTCCTCCTTGGAACCCGTCGAGCCAGGTCCGCCCAGACGGCTCTACCGCTTTCGAAATGTGGTTTGGCAGCTATTTGAATCCTGGCAGGGGAACGAGTTTCTTCGAATACGAATTTGATTTCCACGCCCCCAGCCTGGCGATCCGACGAGAGCATGGCGCGTTCAATCCCCTAAAGCGATCCGAAGGGGTGCTCGACGCACACAGTTACGTACTCGCGGTGCGTTTGCGGCATCACCTTAAGCCCGAATACTGGCGCGATGCCGCCATCATTCCCGTGCTCAGGATCACAGTCTCCGAGACCGGCGAAGTCTCGTATGATGTCCACGAAGAGGTGGTCGGCAAAGCTATTTCTGATAGGTAAACCCCCTTTACCCAGCCACCAGGATTACCCGGGAAATCTCCAATCACATTTGCTGTGTTGCCTCGGAATCGCCATTGAGCGAATTAGTGCCGGAGGCCGCTCAGGTGGATAATTCGATAGGACGGTCTATGAGACCCGAACCTGGAGGAAGTCACCAGTCCAATGCAGCGTAATGACATAGGGGCCGGCGGCACGATCCTGGCCGTCGCCACCGCGCTCGTCGTCCCCGTCGTCGGGATTTTGCTCCTGAACTTCTATCTCAGGGGGCCGACCCAGGAGGAGCTTGCCCGCGCCTCGTCGCTCGCGCCTAAATCCGCGGCGAACAGCGAAACCGCGGTCAGATCCCCCATCGCGACGCAGGCTCCACCGCTCCCTACCCCTACGCCCTCACCGGCTCCCACGGAGACCGCTCCGCCCACCGTCATACCGGAACCGACCGAGACTCCCACGCCCGCGCCGAGTCCCACGCCCGAACCCACCGAGACCATCCCCCCGCCGAGAGTAGTTTCCCCGGGCCTCACCGCCACCGTGAACGCCACCGACGGCCTCAACGTCCGCGAAGGTCCCTCGACGGACAACAGCGTCGTGCGCGTTTTGCTGTTCGAAGAGGAAGTCGTTCTGACCGGACAGGACTTGATCGAAGGCGAGATACAGTGGGTCGAGTTGGAAGAGGAAGGCTGGACTCAAGCGCGCTACCTCACCTTCTCCGACGAGTGATTTAGAGCGCTGAGGCCGGAGCGAAGCATGCTTCGCAATCGGCGTAATCCCAGCCCTTTTGCGGAAATGTCTCTCTTGCTAACCGGTCAAAGACGGCGGACAATGCAGATCGCTCTTTAGCCATCCCGATAAAATCAACTCGAAGATCGAATGTCCTGCGGAGAACTCATCGAATTGAACTCGCGATACCGGCTGGCTTACGCTGTGCGCTTCGAGCTTGCCACGGCTATCCGCTGCCGCCTGCTCCGGAGAACTTAGCTTGCCAGGACCTTCAGCCAAGACAGTTCCGCTCTTCTACGAAGACGCCTACCTCCGAACATTCAACAGCGTAGTCGCCGCCGTCGAAGACGACCGGCTCGTGCTCGAAGAGTCCGCGTTCTACCCGCGCGGCGGCGGGCAACCCCCGGATCAAGGCATCATCGAGTTCGACGGGACGACCAGCCGCGTCGCCGGCGTATCCAGAAAAGGCGCGGCGATAGTGCACAAGGTTCAGGGGCAGCTCCCAGCCGTCGGCCAGGAGGTCAAGTGCCTGCTCGATTGGGACCTGCGCTACCGCTACATGCGACTTCACACGGCCTTGCATGCGCTCTCGGCGATAGTGCTGGATGGCTGGGACGCGGACGTTACCGGCGGCAATATCGCCGACGGCGGCGCAAAGGCCAGGATGGACTTCAGCCTGGAAGGGATTCGAATCAACGACATTCTCGACGAGGTGCAGAGCAAGCTGCGTCACGAGCTGGCTCGATCGCTTCCGGTCAAGACCTACGAGATGGCTCGTGAAGAAGCCGTTACCGTCCCCGGTCTCATCCGCACTCACATCAACTTGCTGCCAAAGCAGATAAAGCAAGTCCGAATCGTCGAAATCGAAGGGCTCGACATCCAGGCCGACGGCGGCATTCACGTCTCCAACACCCGCGAGGTTGGACTGGTAAACGTACTGGGCGGCAGCAACAAGGGCAGGATCAACCGGCGCATCGAGATAGCGCTCGACGACCCGCCAACCGCACAGTCGCGCATCGACTCGTAACAAGGACCGCATCCACCTTGACCGCATTCAAAGCGCCCGCCAAAACGCCCGACTTCAAGGAAATCGAAGCTCGGATACTCGACTTCTGGGAGGATTCGCGCGCCTTCGAGAGCTTGGTCGAAAAAAACTCCGACGGCCCCCGGTTTTCCTTCATCGACGGCCCCATCACCGCCAACAACCCTATGGGCGTCCATCACGCCTGGGGCCGCTCCTACAAGGACGTATTTCAGCGCTACAAGGCCATGCAAGGCTACAGCCAGCGCTTCCAAAACGGCTTCGACTGCCAGGGGCTGTGGGTCGAGGTCGAAGTCGAGCGCGACCTGGGCCTGAACTCAAAGCGCGAGATCGAGGAGTTCGGTCTCGACCGCTTTGCCCGGGAGTGCAGGGACCGGGTGTTGCGATTCGCAAAGCGGATAACCGATCAGTCCATCCGCCTGGGCATGTGGATGGATTGGGACAACTCCTACTTCACCTACAGCGACGAGAACATCGAGCACATCTGGCTCTTCCTGAAGACTTGTCACGAGCGGGGCTGGATCAGGCGCGGCGGCAGGGTCATGCCCTGGTGCATGAGATGCGGCACCAGCCTTTCCCAGCATGAGCTTGTGGGTACCGACACCTATCACGAGATCACACACACCTACGTGACCCTGCGGTTTCCCATCGAAAACCGCCCCGGCGAGTACCTGCTCGTATGGACGACCACGCCCTGGACTCTCGCCGGAAACGTCGCGTCGGCGGTGCATCCCGAGCTTACCTACGTGAAAGCCCGCACCCCCGACGGCATCTACTACCTGTCAAAAAGCGCCGCCGAGGCGGTTCTGGAAAGCGGCTATGAAATCATCGAAGAGCTCCCCGGAGCGGAGCTGGTCGGACTGCGCTACCGTGGGCCCTGGGACGAGCTGCCCGCGCAGGCGGAAGTCGTCCACACGGTCGTCTCCTGGGAGGACGTGTCCGAAGACGAGGGCACCGGAATAGTCCACATAGCCCCCGGCTCCGGCGCCGAGGACTTCGAGCTTGCCGGCGAGCACGATCTGCCCGTCGTGATCCCCATCGACGGAGAAGCCCGCTACCTCGAAGGGTTCGGCCCTCTGACCGGCCGGCGCGCGCTCGACGCGACCGGCTTCATTGTCCAGAACCTCGAGGACAAGGGCATGCTCGTCGACACCGGCGACTACACCCACAGATACCCCGTGTGCTGGAGATGCAAGGAAGAGATCGTCTTCAACTTCGTCGACGAGTGGTTCATCGCGTGCGACGGGATTCGCCCCCTCATGAAGTCCGCGGCGGAAACCGTCAATTGGGTGCCCCAGTCCGCCGGCAAGCGTATGCAGGACTGGCTAGACAACATGGGCGACTGGGCAATCTCCCGCAAACGTTACTGGGGCCTCCCGCTCCCGTTTTATGTATGCGGCGACGACGCCTGCGGAAAGCTCACCGTCATCGGTTCCGTCGACGAGCTGCGCGAGCTTGCGGTCGATCCGGCCGCCGTCGACGCGCTGCCTGAGCTTCACCGACCTTGGATCGACTCGGTAACCCTGAATTGCCCGTCCTGCGGAAATACCGCCCATCGTGTCCCCGACGTTGGCGATTGCTGGCTCGACGCCGGCATAGTGCCCTATTCCACGCTCGACTACATGCGCGAAGACCAGTCCAACGGCGATACGGGATGGCGCAACTGGTTCCCCGCCGAGTTCATCACCGAAATGCGCGAGCAGATACGGCTCTGGTTCTATTCCATGCTCTTCATGAGCGTCGCGCTGGAGGACCGAGCGCCCTACAAGAGCGCTTTCGTCTACGAGAAGGTCATGGACGAAAAGGGTGAGGCCATGCACCGGTCCTTCGGCAACGCCATCGATTTCGACGACGCGGTCAAAACGCTCGGCGCCGACGTGATGCGCTGGATGTACCTGGGAACCAATCCAAACTCCAACGTCAAGTTCGGCTTCGGTCCCGGCAAGGAAATCGTCCGCAAGCTTCTCACTCTCTGGAACGTCTACTCCTTCTTCCTCACCTACGCCGAGCTGGACGGCTTCGATCCCCGCGAAGGCGTTCCCGCCGTTGCGGAACGACCCGCGCTCGACCGGTGGATCCTCAGCCGGCTGACCTCGCTCGTCGCCTTTGCGAGCAACCGTTACGACGAATACTGGATATACCCGCTCGTCGCCGAGCTGGAGCGGTTCTGGGACGACCTCTCCAACTGGTACGTCCGCCTCAGCCGTCGGCGCTTCTGGAAATCACAGGCCGACGACGACAAGCGCGCCGCCTACGGGACCCTGCACGAGGTCCTAACGACGATGGTGAAAGTCATGGCCCCCCTGGTCCCGTTCGTCTCCGAGGAAATGCACCAGAATCTCACTCCAGGCGTCAATTCGGACGCAGCGCCCAGCATTTTCCTTGAAGATTGGCCCGCCGCCGACCCTTCGCTGCTGGATGAAGGTCTTGAGAGCCAGATGGCGGTCGTGCGGTCGGTGGTCGGCCTGGGCCGCGCTGCCCGCTCGTCCTCCGGGGCCAAGGTTCGGCAGCCGCTCTCCGAGCTGGTGTTGGGTATGCCCAAACAAGAGGACCGGGCAGCGGTTCAAGCGCACGTCCAGATCGTCCTGGACGAGGTCAACGTAAAGTCCGTTCGGATCGTCGAGAGCGACGACGAGATCCTCTCTCACTCGATCAAGCCGAACTACAGGCTGCTCGGTCCGCGATTCGGCCGCCGCGTCGGGAAAGTCGCTCAAGCCCTGGACAACTTGAACGCCGCCGCGGTCGCGGCCGCGGTATCGCGCGGCGAAAGCGTGACCATATCGATCGACGGTTCGACCGAGACGCTGGAGCCTCAAGAGCTCGACGTGCGGCACGAGGGCGTCGAGGGACTGGCCGTCGAAGCGCGGGCGGGCATGGTCGGCGGAATCGCGCTCGCGCTCGACGACGACCTGCTCCTGGAAGGCAAGGCCAGGGATCTGGTGCACGCGATTCAGAATGCCCGCCGCGGCGCCGGATTCGAAGTGTCCGACCGCATCAGGCTCCACCTAGACGGGCCGGGCGTGCCGGAGCTGCTGGACGTCTACGCCGATCACATCGCCACTGAGGTCCTGGCGGTCGAGATTCAGACAGCCGCCCCAGCCGGCGGAATGCACGTCGAATCGGTCGCCCTTGCCGATACCGCGATTACCGTGGGACTATCGCGCCTCTAAGCGTAGGGCCAACTCGAACTTGCCACACCGTCAAGTCTAAAACGATGGAGCCATAACGTCTTGACATTCACCGTCAAAGTGTGTCTATCTGACGGCTGGAAGAGGTAATCCACTCCCCCTGCAACAGCTTTCGCCGTCGCCAACAAATCTCTTGTTTTTGCCTGCCTCACAGGGGTACGTTGCGGCAAAATCGTCAAATTGCCACCCCCCGGCGCCGCTCGATCGACCCGGATCTGCGCCGCCTCAATCCCACATCTTTATCGCCGAGCGCGTCACGTGTCCTTTGTCCTGCTGCTCCATCGCCTCGTTGATCTCCGCCAGCGGGAAGATGTGCGACAAGACTCGTTCCCACGGGTACTTCGACCGCGTCGTAGCGACGAGATCGAGCGCGCGCTTCAGATCGGCCGCTTCATAGTGGGCCACGCCTAGCATCGTCCGGTTCATGAAGATCAGCTCCGAAGGATCGATCTCGCCCTTCCAGAACCGGTTGATGTTCCCGATCTCGAGGTAAACGCCTTCCGGCGATGTCATCAGAATGCCCTCTTGCATCACCGCGGGGTGGCCGACCACTTCAACGGTAATGTCCGCGCCCCAGCCTTCCGTCAGGTCCTGCACCGCCTTCACGCGCTTCTCCGGCGTGTCGTGCTCGCGGATATCTATCAACTCGTCGGCCCCGAACGCGTGCGCCAGCTCCAGCCGTTCGTCCACGCCGTCGATCACTATCACCTGTCCCGCGCCCATCTCTCTGGCCACTACGGTCGCGTACACGCCAAGCCCGCCCGCGCCTTGAATGGCAACGGTCTGCCCTGCCTCCAGGTTCGCGCGGGTCAGTCCCGCAAGCACCTGGGTGAGCGCGCAATTGAGACCCGCCACCACCTCATCCTCCAGATGGTCGGGGACCTTGATAACGGCGTGACTCGGTCGCAGGTAGTAGTACTGGCCGAACGTGCCCTGGAAATGCGGCCATTCGTCGCTGCTGACCCACCATTGCGAAAGTCTGGTCGGACACGACCGGTAATGCCGTCGCAAGCACATCCGGCAGCGCCCGCAGGGGAAGAAGTATCTGAAAATCACCCGGTCGCCCGGGTTTAACGGCTCACCCGTGGAGTCGGTCTCCACCCCGTCGCCAAGCGTGTGGATGACGCCTGCGGCCTCGTGACCGAGCACCAGCGGAAGCGGCCTCCCCATCGCCGCGACATCCAGGTCGCCGCGCCAGTAGTGGAGGTCCGAGCCGCAGATGTTGCTCAGTGCAACCTTCAGCACCGCCGCCCCGGGCCGGGGCTCCGGGACCGGATACTCGTAGATCTCCCAAGGATCATTCGGCCCGTGAAATCTGGCTACAAGCCCCTTTTCGGCCATATCGCGCTACCCCCTACGCAATCCGGAAAGCATGAAAATGTAGCGTAGATTACCGCGAAGGCCTCAAAGATTCGAAGCCCGATGCTCTCGTTAGACGCCCCTTCGCTCTAACGGCGCGCCACGATTCGCTAAGAACCGGATATGGCGGGATTCGGTCGGGGACGCCTCTCGGCGCCAACGCTGGCTAACCGGCCGTCAGAACCGGCGGTTCGAGGTTTTCTAGGTACTGTTTGAGCGGCCTGCTACTGCAGGCTACTCAGAAACATCAGGGCGATGACGAAGACGACCGCAAACAACACCCACACGGATATCGGCAGTCCAAGTATTCGTGCACCGCCGGTCAGGTTGGGGACCTCCAGCTTCGGGGGCCCGGTCCCCGACCGCCGCCTGTTTCGCGCAGACGGCTGCTCGCCGCTCGCGCGCTCGCGCAACCGGCGAAGGTTCTCGCTGATGTTCGGCTCAAACGGGATGGGATCGTCCGCCTGCGTGGACGACCTGTCGCTATCCGATGGAAAATCGTCCCGCTTTAGCTTGGCGCCGCAGTTGATGCACAACCACGCGCCTTCTGTGTTTTCGTGTGCGCATTCGTGGCACTTCATAATGCTGATTCCACAGTCATGAGAGTGAATGATTCTCGCTGTGCTTAAATCCTAGCACTCATAGGCCGAGATTGAGCCGACTTCACCGATATCGGCGGTTCGGACCGCTAGGCGCTCACCTCGTGACCTAAAAGCTCGTGCGCTCGTATGTAGCCGTCTACTTCGCACAGCTCCGAGAAGAACCGGCGCACGCGCCTTCCCATTTCGGTCTGCAACCACTCGCGCGACATGACGCCGTTGCGAATCGCGCGCTTGTATACCGAAAGACTGCCGCGCATTCCCGTCGTCTCGTATAGCGACGCCATCCGCTCGTAGAAATCTACAAGCGGCAGCCGGGTCCGCGTGGTCGCGTGCAGGAAGTCGAGAAGCTGCGACTCCAGCTTGGCAATGTCCAGTATGCCGGCGGCGATCATCCCATCCGTCAGCGGCGTACCCGGAAGCGGGGTCAGCACGGTGAACTGCGGGAATGCGATCTCGTGATGCCTCACGAAGTCCTCGAGCTCAAGGAAGTCTTCTTCTTCCCATTCGGGATTGACGATAAAGCAACCCCACGCCTCGACTCCGTGCTCGCGCATTATGCCGAGCGCTTGTACGGCGTGGGTCACCTTGTTTCGCTTGTTGTGAAGCCGGTCCAGCTCTATGTCCTTGACCGACTCTATCCCGAGCAAGAGCACTTTAAGACCCGCGTCGGCCCATTTCTCGACCAGCGCCGGTCGGCGAGTGATATCGCTTGTGCGAACCTGCGCCCAGTAGCGCCAGTCTTTGCCCCGCCAGTCTTCCGGTTGAGAGATGATCAGGTCGGCCATTTCGATGGCCCGCTTCTCATCCACCCAGAACTCGTCGTCCACGAACGCCGCAACGTCTATTCCATCGGGAAGCCTGTTGAGCTCCTCCAGGACCCGCTCCGGGCTCTTCTTTCGGTAGCGCCGCTCGTTGAAGACCCACACCGAGCAGAAACTGCAATCGTACGGGCACCCCCGCGTGGTCTCCACCGTCCCGACGATTCCCATCACGTTCAGGTAGTACTGCTTTGAGTACTGCTCCACGAGGCTCCAGTCGGCAAACGGGAGGGTATCGAGGTCCTTGATCTGGGCAGCCGTTTTCGTGAACACAAGCTCGCCGCCGGACAGGTAGGCAATGCCCGGGATCTCCTCAAATCCATCGCCCTTGCGGATCGCTTCCAGCAGCGGCGTAAACGTCGACTCCGCTTCCCCAAGTACCAGCAGATCGACCGAGGACTCGTCCATTGCGTCATCGGGCGCCATGGCCGCGTGATACCCGCCCTGCACGATCGTAAGCTCCGGCTTCAGCGCCCGAGCGCGTAGACAAAGCTCCTTGGTGCTGACCGCTTCCGCCGTGTAGGCCGTCACGCCAAGAACGTGCGGATCGTACTCCTCGATCAGCTTCTCGAAGTCTTCATCTTCCTCGAGTCGCATGTCGATGATTCGAATGTCGTGGTCCGGCGCGCTCGCTGCAACCATCAGCAAATCAAGCGGAGGGACGCGGGCCAGACTCGTAAACCCGACGCAGACTCCCGAGATATCGGGCTTGACGAGCAGGATTCTTAGCTGATCCACATCCATGGGGATGCGGGTTAGTGGCGGCGCGTCTGCCGCCATTGTTCTTTCGGCTATCGATTTAATCAGCATCCAGATCCTCCCGAATCAGGCGACCGAACGACTGCGGATTTTTCTTGGTTCGACTCGAATTGCCCCGGCGCCCGAACTGGTCGGCCGCTGACGCACGTCTACCAAAGGCTACGAAAGGTCGAAGACGCTCCGCAAGCGGAACCGACAGGCAATACTACTTGCCGCGGCGCGGCGGGGCAATTTACCACGCCGCCGGTCCCGGCGGTCGCATCTCCCGTTGAAGATCAGCTTGAAGCGCTCGAATACCGGCTCAATCCGATGCGCCAGAATTTCGACGCCGCCAGGACCACAACGATTGCGACAATCGGCGCAATCCACGTCAGCCAGGAAGCCTCGCGGCCCGTAATGGCCCGCGCCGGCACGGTGGTAATGAAAGCCACCGGAAAGATGAACGTCAGCGCCTGCCGCAGCCAGAACGGAAATATCTCCACCGGATAGCGCCCCGTCTCGTAGAACACGTTGAAAATCATCGTGACGTTCTCCATCCGCACCCACCAGAAAACCAGCGTCGTCAGGCTCAGCCACATCGCATAGACGATTGAGAGCGCCGTAAAGATCATCGCCAGGAAGACCAAGACATCCATCAAGGTCACCTTGTCCTCGAGCCGGCCGGCCGCGATCACGATTATCGCCACTCCTAGGGCGACGTCGGTCACGTGCCACAGAACGAACCGGCGCGTCGAGGCGATGAACTGGCTCGGCACCGGTTTCACGAGTATGTAGTCGAACGTCCCCTCCCGCACCTCCTCGACAGTCTTGTTCAGGCTGGGGCTCATGAACACGGCCATCACTCCCTGGACGACGTAAAACACCCCCAGCAAACCGAGCATCTGCGGGAAGTTCCAGTCTCCCAGGGACTCCGTGTGTGAGAAGACCACCATCAGTCCGCCGAATGCCGTCCCGGTACCCAGCAGGCTCCGCACGACGTTCCCAAAGAAGTCCGCGCGATAGGCCAGCTCATGCTGGACGGCCGATCGCAGAAAGGCCCAGGCGATTCGGGCGAGTCTCATCGCTATGCCCCGACCGCCGAATAGCGCTTGATACCGCTTCTCCAGACAAACGCAAACGCCAGCGCCGCCAGGGCTATCCAACCCGCCTGCATGGCGAACCCCATCACAAGCTCCCCGGCGTCAAGCTGGCCCAGGATGACCTCGACCGGAAAGCCCAACGCATACCGGGCCGGCAGCGCCACCGCCACGTCGCGCACGAATCCGGGCAGCACGGCGACCGGCGCCACTTGCCCGCCCATTAGAAACAGCAAGCTCGTCCAGATCTGCCAGAACGAGAAAGAGCGCGTAGTCCAGAACGCAAGCATCGCAAACAGCGAGCCGATGAAAAACGACAGCACGATCGCCGCGGCGAGCGCCGGTAGGAATAGCGCCACCGTTATCCAGTCCCCCGGAAAGGCTGGACGCAACACCAGAAAGAGACCTATCCAAACCGGAATGAGCATGATGAGGTTGACGACTTTGTAGGAGATGTTCACGGCAGCCGCGTGCCACCACGGATGTATAGGCCGCAACAGTCTCGGCGATAGCTGGCCTCGCTCGATCAAAGGACCGAACGTGTAGACCTCGATGGCCAGCGCGAGGTGCGAGACCACCATGAAAACCAGGTAGTACATGATGAAATCGTCGCGACTGAACCCGGATATCTGGCGCTCTCCCGCCACCAGGGACCACACGATAAGGTAAATGATGGGATTGACGACATCCCAGAGCGCATAGAGGAACATCATTACCCGGTACTGGAAGAGGTTTGCCAGTTCGCTCCTGGTAAAGGCTGCAAACCCGACGAGTATGTGACGCATTGCCGCTATTCGGCAGCCGTTCGGAACACTTGGTCGATCACGTCTTCCAGAGCTGGGTCCTCCACGCTCAAGTCGGCCACCGGCAGGTCGGCTAGCAGGCGGGCGGTGGCGCCCGGAGCGGCGTCCTTGGCCGTTTTGATCCGGAACTGCAATTCGTCGATACGCTCGACCTCGCCATACCGCTCCAGGTCCTTGATCTCCACCGGCTGCTCGAATTGCAGCGTTATCGTTTTGTGAGGCGCGTAACTTTCGACAAGTCCTTGCAGCAAGCCGTCGTAGAGCACAAGTCCCTGGTCGATCACGATGACCCGTTCCGCAAGCGCCTTCACGTCCGCCATGTAGTGACTCGTCAACAGAATCGTCGCCCCGGTCGCGGCGTTGTAGTCCTTGATGAACTGCCTTATTCGTTGCTGCATGGTGACGTCGAGACCAAGCGTCGGCTCATCGAGAAACAGCACGCTCGGCGAATGCAGAAGACCCGCCGCCAGCTCCGACTTCATCCGTTCGCCCAGCGATAGCTGGCGCACCGGCTTGTACAGCAGATCACCCAACTCGAGCATCTCCGAAAGTAGGTTGAAAGACGCCTCGTAAGTCGGTTCGTCCAGACCGAACACCGCCTTGTTCACGAGGAAGGTATCGATCCCGGGCAGGTCCCAGAAAAGCTGCTGACGCTGACCCATTATCAGCGTCATTCGACTCAGGAAGTCGCGCTTCCGCTGCCACGGCGTATGACCGAGTACTGCAACCTCACCGTCTGTTGGGTATAGCAAGCCGCTCAGCACTTTCAGCGCCGTCGTCTTCCCGGCCCCGTTCGGTCCCAGGAATCCGACTATCTCGCCTCTCGCGACCTCGAACGAAATGCCATCCACCGCGCGCACTCGCCGGTGCCGCCGTTTGAATACGCCCTTGATCGACGCCCGCAGCCCGCCCTCGCGCACGGGCACCAGATAGTGCTTGACGAGGTTCCGCACGCTGATATCGGCAGTCATCGCTTACTACCCACGGGCGTTGACGCCGGGCGAAATCCGCCCCGGTCGACTATTCGTCCCAGCCGAGCCAGCGAATGCAATCCTGGCTCCGCTCCCGTCCCTGGCCAACGGCGTTTCGCCCCGGATAGCCCAGATAGATGTAACCGACGACGCAGTCGTCCTGGCTCACGCCCATGTACTCTTTGGCCGAGGCGTAGAGACACATGGCGCCCGTTCTCCATTTGCTTCCGATACCCCTCGACCAGGCCGCAAGCGTCAGATTCTGGATCGCGCAGCAAGCCGCCGCGTAGTCCTCCAGGGCAAGCACCGGGTCGTCGCTCACGCACACCGTCACCGCTATCACCACGGGCGCCCGCAAGAGCGCGCCTCTGGCTTTCGTGGCCGCAGCCGCTGCGGCTTCGTCGCCTGGCATCGACTCGCGCTCTATCGCTGCGGCCACGTGCTCGCTCATCTTGGCGCGCTCATCCCCGGCGATGACGTGAAACTGCCACGGCTCCGTGAAGTGATGATTGGGTGCCCATAGCGCCGCTTCCAGCATTTCCTCGATGTCGCGACGCGACGGTGACTGGTCGGTAACGCGCTTAACGCTGCGCCGCGTGCGTATTGCCTCGAGGACTTCCATCTAGGCCATCTCCACTCGAAATCGTACTCCGCCCCGTTTTAGACCTTACCGCTAGCCTGCAAGCCACCCGCCATCGACCGCCAGTACTTGCCCGGTAACGTACGCCGCCGCCGGAGAAGCCAGAAATACCGCCGCTCCCGCGATATCCACCGGCCAGCCCCACCTGCGCGCCGGAATCCTGCTCATAACCCACGGGCCGCGCTCCGGGTGCTCGAACACCGGTTTGGTCATTTCGGTGTGTATGTAGCCCGGCGCGATGGCGTTGACGGTAATCGGCTGGGTCGCGAATTCGATCGCCAGCGCCTTCGTAAGCTGCCCCACCCCTCCCTTGCTGGCGCTGTAGACCGTCAACGGATTTATCCCGATGAACGTCGCCAGCGAAGCTATGTTGATTATCCTTCCATACCCTCCGCCGTCCATCATCTTCAACGCGTGCTGGCACGCAAAGAACATCCCGCGAAGGTTGATGTTGTGCACGAAATCCCAGTCCTCGGGCAGGACTTCCACCGCGGGTTTACGAACGTTTACCCCCGCGCAGTTGGCGAGTATGTCCAGGCGGCCATATTCCCCCCGCACGGCCTCGAACAGCCGGTCGAGCGAATCCAGGTCGCCCACGTCGGTCTCCACGGCGATAGCCCGCCGCCCAAGCGCTTGCGCGGCCGCGGCGACCCGGTCTATTTCATCCGCGGAGCGCGCCGCCACCACGAGATCGGCGCCGGCCTTGGCGAACCCCATGCAGATGCCTTCGCCAATCCCCCGGCCACCTCCGGTAACCAGCGCGACCCGCCCTTCGAGTGAAAACTCTCTGTCATTGTTGCTTTGATCTGCCATCAGCGCTTCATTCCTACTGTAGCGGCGAGAATTCGGTCGGCTGCAGAATCCGGTTCTCGACGCGCGCTACGATCTGCCCGTCCCTCTCCGTCTCCGCGCGGACAGCGAGCCACCCCGGATCAGACATGAATGCGTTCCACTTTTCTTCGCGGTCCGCCATGCTCTCAAAGGCCGTGATATAGACCAACGTGTCGTTTTGCCCGACCAATTCAGTCCAGAATCCCACGACCTGGACCCCATGCTTATCGAAGAATCCAAGCGTATGGTTGGCGAACCTGCTCTGTATGTCCGGCATTTTGCCCGGCATGATGTAATACGTACGCAGTTCATAGATCATGAGTGTGGCCTCCCGCTTTGTCGTTAGCCGCGTCCGCTCCCAACAGATTCGCCCAATGCACCCGCATTCGGCAACCCCGGCGGCTATCCGGTTGCCCGGTGGGCGGTCAAAGACGAGCTGGCCTTGCCCTCGTGGGCGGATCGAAAGCCTCGATGTCCGAAGGGCGGGCTAAAGGAGCGGCACTGTGTACGTGATAATCGTCGGCTGCGGCCGCGTCGGCGCGCTCCTCGCCACGGACTTCTGCGCCGAAGGTCACGCCGTGGTCGTTATTGACAAAGATCCAGACTCATTTACGCGGCTGGGCGACGATTTCCGCGGGTCCACCATAACTGGCAACGGCATCGACGAAGACGTCCTGAAGAACGCTGGTGCGGAACGGGCCGACGCGTTCATAACTACGACCAACGGCGACAATAGCAACCTGATGTCCGCCCAGATCGCCCAGAAGATATTCGGCGTCGAAAAAGTCGTCGCAAGATGCAGCGATCCCGTGCGGAGCGAAGCCTATGCGGCTTCGGGGTTGACCACGATGTGCCCGACCACGGTGGGCGCTTTGAAAATTCGCGAAGCATTGGGTGCGGCCAACGGAGACGGGAAGTAGATGTTCACCGTCGTCGCCGGAGGCGGAAAGGTCGGATATCACCTGTCTAAAGCCCTGCTGAACATGGGCCACGAGATCGTTCTCATCGAGAAGAACCGCCGCAGGGCGCACACGCTGTCGATGGACCTCGGCAGCATCGTTCACCCGCACGACGCCTGCGAAGGGCGTTGGCTCCTTCATGCCGGCGTCACGCGCGCCGACCTCGTCATCGCCGTAACCGGCGACGACGAGGACAACCTCATAATCTGCCAGTTGGCGCGAACGCTCTCACATGAGAAGGCCAGGACCATCGCGAGAATCAACAATCCAAAAAACGCGATCATATTCAAGCGGCTCGGCGTCGATCACACCGTCAGCAGCACCGACCTGATTCTCTCGATGATCGAGCAGGACATCCCCACCGGCGCCATCGTCCACCTGCTTCGACTTGACGAAAGCGATCTCGAGCTTGTCGAGATAAGGCTTCCCGAGGATTCGCAGGCGGTTTCTCGCACCATAGGTGAGGTGAATCTTAGGGGCATGGGCGGCAACCTGTGTCTCATTATTCGCGGAACGGACACTCTACTGCCGCAGACCGACCTGCGCCTGCAATCGGGCGATATGCTGGTCGCTCTAATCCGCACCGACATGGAAGCGGAGGTGCGGCAATACCTGACCGAACCCGAGGTGGTCGTCCGAGTCAGGTGACACGCGGCCTAACGGCGGCCCGACTCCAGGTGTTCCACGGTCTTGTCCAGCCCTTCGTTCAGCGAATACTTTGGCCGCCAGCCTAGCTCCTTCGCCGCCAGGCTCGCGTCCAGCGCCATTCTTTCGACCTCGCCCGGTGCCAGCGGAACGCGCTCGGGCACGAACGAAGTGTCCAGCCGTCTTTGCAGACCCTCGAAAATCGTTTCCACGTCCACCTCTACTCCGCTGCCGACGTGATACGGCTTCGCCCGGCCCCGCTCGGACGCGAGCACTAGCGCCTGCACGACGTCCCCCACGAACACGTAATCGCGTGTTGCCTTGCCGAACCCTCGCATCGTCGGCGTCACTCCCGCCAGCATTTGCTCCAGAAAGATCAGCACCACGCCCACTTCCGACTCCGGCTCTTGCCTGGGACCGTAGACGTTGGCGGGGCGAAGAATCGAATACTCCAGTCCGCGCTGCATTCCCAGCATCCCTAGATAGAGCTCCGCGCAGTATTTCGACATTCCGTAAGGCGACGCCGGTGCCACCGCAAAACTCTCGTCCACGGGCAGTATCGAGGGGTCGGGGCTGCCGTACATCGCCCCCCCGGTAGACGTAAAGACCAGCTTGCGTGCGCCGCATTCCAGGGCCGCTAGCGCCACGTTGATGGTCCCCTTCACATTCACTTCGGCGTCGAATCCGGGATCGGTGAACGCGCGCTTGGGGTCGGCCTGCGCCGCAAGATGAAAAACGAAATCGGGCCGAAAATCCTCGGTCTCACCGCGGACGCGATCCACGTCGAGCACATCCGCCTCGATGAGCCGGGCGTCAGGATGCAGCTTCTCCCGCTTCCCGGTGACGAGATTGTCTAGCGCCGCTACCTCGTCGCCCCGGTCGACCAGCGCGTCGACAAGATGGGATCCCAGAAAACCGGCCCCGCCCGTAACCAGCGATCGCGTCAATGCACCCCTCTCAAACAATGTGAACCGGGAAAATCTACCCGTCCGTGGAAATCAGACGCTATATTAGGCAAAATCTTTGGCTGGCCATTCTACGAAGCAAGATTCAGTTGGAACTTCAAGAAGCAATTTTCAGCCGTCGAACGGTACGCAAGTTCAAGAAAGACCCCGTTCCGCGCGAGGTCGTCGACCAAATCATCGACGCCGCCCGCTACGCCCCAAGCGCCTGCAATCTGCAGCTGTGGGAGTTCATCGCCGTCGACGACCCGGAGCTGATCGACCAGATAGCCGAAGAGACTAGGTTCATCACTCTTGCGCCGGTCGCAATTTTCGTAACGTATTCGCACAAGTACACGCGCGAGAACCTCGCCTGGGTGCAGAGCGCGTCGGCGGCCGTTCAGAACATGATGTTGATGGCACACGATTTGGGACTGGGCGGCTGCTGGGTGGACACGCTCGGTAACGTGGGCCGGATCAAGAGGCTCCTGCGGCTTCCGGAGGAGCAGACCGTCCTTGCGCTCGTTCTCTTCGGCTACTACAAGCTCAATCTGCGCGCGCCGCGGCGTCGCTCGATCGACTCCGTGCTCCACTTCAACCATTACAAGGGGACCGGTCACTGGCCGTTCGAGGAAGACCCCAACGTGTGGTCGATGGATCAGATTAGCCATTTCCAGATGGCCAAAATTCGCAACGGCGCCCATTACAACAAGCCCATAATCTCGGAGTTCGAGGCGGTCAACGCGGCGATTCGCCGGTGGTCCCCGACCGGCGAATGCCAGTGGCTCGACGTATTGCCTTGCACGGGGATATACACCGAAGCGTTCTCACGGAGTTTTCCGGACGCCGACATCACCGCCGTGGAAATGACCGAGCAGGTCCGCGAATTTATTAGGGCCAGGGTCGTACGCTCCGTTACCGAAGTCGAATACTCCAACTTCTACAGCATGAACGGCGTCTCATACGACTTCATAACGTGTATCTTCCGTCTTGAGTCCTTGCCGCGAACCGAGCAGTTGCGATTGCTCAGGCGCCTGCGTGACCTGATCCGCCCCAAGGGACGTCTGGTCGTCGCCTTCACTAACCGCAACTCCTATTACTCCATCCTCAAACAGTTCCGCAAAGCCATAGGCCACAGGGGCGTGGAGTACGCCCTCGCCCCCGATCCCCACCTCGGTCCGTTCAAGGCGCTCACGCGGCGGGAGGCCAAAAAGCTGTTTCGCGACACCGGTTGGAAAGTCATCAGCCGCTCGCATTTCTTTTCGACTCCTCCCGACGACGAGGTGGTATATCGCTCAGGACGGAAGGGGCAGTTCATTAAGATCGCGGGCAAGGTCGTGGCGGGAATCGGCAGCGCCTCCAAGCACGCCGACCCGATCCTTGGTTCGCTGGGCAGAGTGCAGGTGTGGGAGCTGGAGCCGTCCTAACCATCACGATGCCCCACGGCGGAAGCGAAACACCCATGTCTTGGAAAGACGGCGTTTGTTGATACATTAAAAAGGTCCCGACTCATCGGGTCCGTCGTTGTATCGTGTTCAATTCCGAATCCCGACACTTGAGCGAAGCGAGCGAAATGGCCGAATCCACCAAACTGATAACCGCCGACGACCTGCCAAAGGACGTCGAGATCGTTCAGAGAATCCCCAAGAACCGGCGCGAGGATTGGCTGGTCGGGGTCTCCAAGTTCAACAACACTGACTATGCATTTGCTCGCGCCTATTTCCGCGACGATAAGGACATGCTCCGGCCCGGCAAGCACGGTATCAATGTCCACGAAGAACTTCTGTCCGCGATAATCAACGCCCTCATGGCCGTGGAGACCGCGCCCCCGGAGCTATCGGCGGACGATCTTCCCGGGAACGTAAAAGTGTTTTCCCGACTCCCCCGTTCCGACGGCGATGAATGGCTGATCGGACTGTCTACTTTCAACAAGAACGACTACGCATTCGCCCGCGTCCACTTCCGCGACGACAAGGGAAAGCTCCGTCCCGGCAAGCACGGAATTAACGTCCACGTAAAACTCCTCCCCGAGATAATCCAGGGACTCCAGGTCGTCGACGACCTGCTGACCGAACGCGCCGGCGGCTAGCAGCAAGCCGTCCTGCCCCCGAGTAAGACCCTGATGTTCGTAACCCACGCCCGCCCGCGGCCGGTCTCCGACCGCGCAAGCCGTCTTTTCCGATCGCCATGAAAACCGACGGTCACTTCGATCTCCGCCGGACCGATCCCGACGTCTTCGCGTCCCTCAAGTCGGAGGAGCAACGTCAGCTTGACGGCCTTGAGCTGATAGCATCCGAAAACTACACGAGTGCCGCCGTGATGCAAGCCGTCGGTTCCGTGTTCACCAATAAATACGCCGAGGGCTACCCGGGCAAACGCTATTACGGTGGCTGTGTCAATGTGGACGAAATCGAACGCCTGGCTATTCAGCGGGCCAAAGACTTGTTCGGAGCCGAGCACGCCAACGTCCAGGCGCACTCCGGTTCGGCGCCCAACATGGCCGTCTACTTCGCGGCGCTCGAGTATGGCGACACCGTTCTCGGCATGGAGCTGGCGCACGGCGGCCACCTCACCCACGGCCATCCAAAGAACTTCTCCGGAAGCCAATACAACTTCGCGGCCTATGGAGTCGACAGCCAGTCGGAGCGAATCGATTACGACGCCGTCCGCTCGATCGCCCTGAAGGTCAAGCCAAAGCTCATAGTATGCGGCTATACCGCATATCCGCGGACTATCGACTTCGCCGCATTCCGCGAAATCGCCGACGAGGCCGGCTCGCTGCTTATGGCCGACATAGCCCACATCGCGGGTCTGGTCGTCGGTGGCGCGCATCCCTCGCCCGTCCCGTTCTGCGACTTCGTCACGACTTCCACTCACAAGACTCTTCGCGGGCCACGGGGCGGACTGGTCCTTTGCCGGCGGGAGTTCGCCAGGGCCGTCGACAGCGCGATATTTCCGGGTACCCAGGGCGGTCCGCTTATGCACGTCATCGCGGGTAAAGCCGTAGCCCTGAAGGAAGCCGGGATGCCCGAGTTCGCCGGTTACGCCGCTCGCGTGGTCGAAAACGCCCGCGCGCTCGCGGAAGGCTTGACGGAAGAGGGCCTGCGCCTCGTAAGCGGCGGTACCGACAACCATCTCATGCTCATCGACTTTGGCCCCGACGGAGCCTCGGGCCGCGCCATGCAAATCGCCCTGGAAAGAGCCGGCATCACCGCCAACAAGAACACCGTGCCCCGCGAGACCCGCAAGCCGACCGTCACCTCGGGCATCAGACTTGGAACGCCCGCGCTCACCACCCGCGGATTCGGCCCCGCCGAAATGCGCCGGATAGCAGGCTGGATCCGCCGTGTGTACGACGACCGCAGGGACCGGCAGAACCTTGCCGCCATCAGAGCCGAGGTGCGGGAGATGGCTTTGAAATTCCCGGTTCCGGGCCTTCAGTCCCCCGTTACCTCAAACTAAGACAACCTGCGGGGTAACGCCGCAGGCAAGTTACGCATAAGTCGCGCTCCCGGAGGCTTAGGTGGGCGAACTGGTCGCGTTGGGCGCCGCGTTTAGCTGGGGCTTGGCGGTCACGCTTGTACGCATAGCGCCCCCCTCCATCCCCGTGTCCCAGATGAACGCCATCCGGCTGCTGGTTCCCGCAGTTGCGACTCCGGTATTGATGCTCGCGGCCGGGGTGCAAGGCGAGCTGATGGAGCTGCGCTGGCAAAACTTCGCGGCCCTGGCAGTCTCGGTTATCACCGGTGTCGGCGCGGGCGACATGCTTTTGTTCCGGGCGATTCGAACCGTCGGACTGGTGCGGTCTTACACGATCGGCGGCACGTTTCCGCTCTTCGCACTCCTCTTCGCGGCGCTTCTTTTGGGCGAAGAGATAGGGGGATTCGCGATAGCCGGAACCCTGCTGATCGTCACCGGCGGGGCCTTGGTGTCCACGCGCTCAACCGCCGAAGAACAGATCCCGCACGCCTCGCGCTGGCAGTATCGTCGTGGATTGGCCCTGTCGCTCGTCGTCGCAATGATGTGGGGAATCGACATCATCCTGCTCAAGATAGGTGCTGGCGACGCCCATCCGTTCGTCGCCAACTCATTCCGAATGCCGCTAGCGGCGGCGATGACGATGGCATTCGCGTGGCGCGTATCCAGCCGGTTCCCGTTGCTGCGAGTCAACACCCGGACCGCGGTCACTCTGGCTCTCTCCGGGCTGTTGGGCCTTACCGTCGGCAGTTACCTCTTTCTATTGTCGATCCAGGAAATCGGCGCGGCCAGGACGGGCGCGCTGGGAGCGTTTTCGCCGGTATTCGCCATGGTCCTCGCGGTCGTGCTCCTGCGCGAACGCCCAGGCTGGAAAGCCATCGTTGGAACCCTCGTCGCGACCGGCGGCGTGGTTCTCGTTACCCTGCGCTGAGGCCACCCTCCCCTAGCTGTTTCTCGATAGCGTTCACGACCTCGCCGGCATCAGGCTGCATCTTGGAATCGAAATACGCAACCACGCCGCCCGTCCTGTCCACTAGATACTTGTGAAAGTTCCAGCGAGGCGGTACTGACTCCCTCGCCAGGTGCTTGTAAAGCGGATGCGCGTCAGGCCCCTTCACTGGGGTCTTGGCGAACATCGGGAAAGTGACGCCGTACCTCGACACGGCGAACCGCTTGATCTCGTCGTTCGCCCCCGGCTCCTCGTCAGCAAAGTCGTTGCTCGGAAAGCCGAGCACGGTAAATCCACGCCCCGCGTAGCTTTCGTGCAGCTCTTGCAGTAGCACGTACTGCGGAGTCCGCCCTCACAAGCTCGCGAGGTTGACGACCAGCGATACCGTTCCCCGGAACTTACCGAGATCGACGGGATTGCCGTCGATATCCTCGACTTCAAAGTCGTATACGGACATCACTCACCCCTCCCGCGCGCCGTAGCCCTCATAGACCCGTCGCCGCAACGCTACAAGATGACACTTTGCCCGCCTTGCTTGCGCCAGTTCTCCACGTTGTCGACCATATTGGGCGGAGCCTCCCGCTCGATAGCCGCCCACAACTCAGGCGGGAATTCCGCTTCCGCCGCCGCTGCCGCCGCCTTGATTTCGGCGGGAGTCGCCGCGCCGAGAATCGTCACCGCAATCTTCTCTTTCTCTACAGAAAACCCCACCGCCGCGGCCGGGACCTCGACGTCGAATTCCCGGCAAACCGCCGATATCCGCTCGATCCGGTCCCTGACCTCCGGCGGAGCCGTGTGATACACGTAGGGCGCGTCCAGATTCGCCGGCCGCGCCAGGATCCCCGAAGCGAACGGCGCGGCGTTGATCACCGCCACGCCCAGCTCATTCGCCCGGTCGATCAGCGGTCCCGCCTGCTGATCCAGGAGATTGAATCGATTGTGAGTTATTACGCTCTCAAACTCGCCCGTTTCTATGTAGCTGGTCAGTAACTCCACCGGGCCGCCCGATACGCCGATGTGTCCGACAAGCCTCTGGTCCTGCAGTTTCTGCAGAGCTTTCAAGGACCCGTTCATGACAGTGTCCATATCGGAACGCTCGACGTCGTGAATGTGTACCGCGTGTAACAGGTCGAGCCCCAGCAGTTCCAGGCTCTTCTCGACGCAGGCGATCGTCTGCCCCTCCGAGTAGTCGAAGGGATCGGGCCTGTAGCCTGCCTTAGTATTGATAAACAGATCGTCCGGCGCATCGTCCCCTATTTCCTTAAGCGCGATTCCAAGCCGGCGTTCGGCCTCGCCGTAATACGGGGCCGTGTCGATGAAATTGATCCCCGCTTCAAACGTCGCCCGCACGACCTCGACCGCCTGCTCGTCCGACGTCACGCGCGGCGATCTGCCAATCGGGACCATGCCCAGCCCAACAGGCGTTATGTCGTGACCTGTTCCTCCGTACGGTTGTTTATTCAATTGCTTCTCCCAATTCCTGACGGTCTGTACCTCGCGCCCCGCCTACGCGGCGGATCGCGCCCACAAATTACATTTTCACCCGCACCGAGCCGATCTCTAGCGCCCGTTTCGTCTGGACGATCATCTGCTCGTAATGGAAGTCTCTCAGTTCCGCCGGATCGCCTTCCCAATCGTGAAAGCCCTTCAGCGTTTTCACTCCGTCGTGGCCCTGCTGGGCCATATTGGCCAGAGTCTCCGCCCCCAGGTCCCCCTTTCCGTCTAGCTCCTTGTAGAGGTACGCGGCCACCTTGGAGTGATTGATGATCCCACCCAGGTCCCGTCCTCCCAACGGACCTACCGAAACGAATCTCGTTCCGAATCCGAAGCGCACGGCGTTATCGATGTCCTCGGCGCTGGCTATCCCGGTTGCCAGCAGCTCGATGGCCTGGCGCGTGAGTGAATGCTGAAGCCTGTTGGCTACGAAGCCCGGTATATCCACGTTCACCACGATGGGCCGCTTGCCCATCTGTTCCCAGCCGGCCCGCACCGTCTCGATAACAGTCTCGTCGACGTTCGGGTGTTTTATAACCTCGACCAGCGGAAGTATGTGGGCGGGCAGGATGAAGTGACTGCCCACCACGCGCTCGGGATTCCGGCAAACCTCGGCCATGTGCCTGATCGGAATCGACGATGTATTGCTGGCCAGCGGCGTGGCCGGATCGGCGACTTCCCCAAGCTCTTTGAAGAGCACTCGCTTGGCCTCCACGTTTTCGAAAATCGCCTCCACAACGATGTCAGCCCCGGCCACGGCCGACTCCAGGCTCTCGGCCCGCCCTACGCGCCCGTAGACCTCGTCGGCGTCGCCGCCCATGAGCATCTCGTGGCGGGATAGCTCGTCGACGTATCCGCGCATGTCGGAGAGGGCGCGGTCCACGGCCTCGGCGTTCATGTCGAACACGCTTACCTCGGTCGATCCCTGCGCCAGCACCACTCCGATTTGCGGACCCACCAGACCGGTGCCTATCAGTGCCGTTTTTCCGTAGACCGCCAACTTTGACTCATCCTTCCGTTATTCCAGCCGCAAGCACGCCTCGGCGCGGCTGCCGTGGAAAGGATATTCCTTATTCGTTATGTGGGCTTGTTTTTGTTCAGCACTGATTTGCCGCTCTAACGCGGCAGGAGTCGCGACCCGCAAAACGGCAGGCGTAACCCATGACACCCTCGTTGGCCGAAATCGGCCCGTGTTTTGCTTACGTGTCTAGCGGAGCCCGACGGTAGGAACGGCGGGCGGTGCGGCAACCTTACTCTTGCGGCGGATCGTAGTTGAACTGCCAGTTCACGCCGAACTTGTCCGTGCAGGAGCCGAAATACGATCCCCAAAACATGTCCGCGGGCGGCATGCTAACCGTGCCGCCTTCCGAGATCTTCGCAAACAGATCGTCGGTCTGCTCCTTGCTCTCCGTGGTGTAGCTGATCGAGAAGTTGTTGCCCATCTGCACCGGAGGCCCGAATCCCGAGGGCATGTCGCTGCCCATGAGCACGCTGGAGCCTATGCGGAACGAAACGTGCATGATGTCGTCCAGTTCGTCCTCCGGAACATCCATGTCCCCCGGCCCATCGCCGAAAGTCTGGAGAATCTCGAATTCTCCCCCGAAAACCGACCTGTAGAACTCGAAGACCTCGCGGCAGTTGCCGCCGAAATTCAAATAAATGCTTAACGTCATCTGCTTCTCCCTTGTAGTAGCCATTTCGATCGCGGTTGTAGCAACAATCGAGTATAGCCCTGCGTATCTTCTCCCCCGCCTTCACCTAGACTTCCCGGTGGCCAGCGCGGTCACGTCCAGTCGATCGCGACCCCCGAACACTCGTCCTTCCCATGCAAGAGAAGCCCGTACGCCTCCGCTATCTCATCGGGGCGTATCCGGTGCGAGATCAGCTTTTCGATCTCAAGTCGGCCCGATTTGATCAGATCCAACACCAGCAGCGCGTTCCGGTAGCTGGAATGTTTGACCCCTCGGACCGGACGCAGCGGTATGCGCCAGACCTGAGCGCCTTTCACATCCAGCCACTTCCAGTGAATTTGACGCATAAGATGCGTGAGATCCGCTTGGTAGTCCGCCCGCTGAGTTCCCAGCAAGATCAGCTCGCCGTACGGCGCGGTCAACTCGGCGGCTTGCTCCGCCACGCGCGAGTGCCCGACCGCCTCCACCGTGATGCCGGCCCCTTTAGGCCCGCAAAGCTTCCGAATATGGCTGCCGACCTCTTCATCCGAACCGCCGACGGTATGCTCGATGCCCACCTCGCGCGCCAGCCCCCGCCGGAACGCGACCGGGTCGATGCCAACGACGCGCGCCCCGGAGAGCTTGAAAAGCTGCGCGGCCAGATTGCCCACCATGCCGAGCCCGAACACGGCCACCCAATCGTTCAAAGACACGTCGCTCGCTTGAACGGACGTGAGCGCGATTCCCGCCAGCCACGACGCCGCCGCCGTGTGGGAGTCGATCTCTTCGGGAACGGCGACCACCACCCCGTTTACCGCGGCGTGGTGGTGTGAAGCGTGACGAGCGAAGCTGAAAACGCGTTCCCCCGCGCGAAACTCATCGACGTTGTCGCCAACCGCCAGCACCCGCCCCACGTTCAGGTACCCGGGGGTGAGCGGGTAATCCGGAAGTCCTGGTTTCGGCGCACCGGGATTCAGTCCCTGATAACCGGAAAGCTCGGTCCCCGCGCTGATGAACGTGGCCTCGGTTTCAACCAGAATCTCGCCCGGCGGTGTTGCATCGGGGATTTCGGCGTCGTCCAGCGACACCTTGCCTTCGCCGTGAATGACTAGTTGCTTGATTTTCATTCGTCTCTAATCCTGTTCACCGCCGGATCGCGGCGGACCTCCACCAACGTTCCCGATCGGCTTCGCCTCAACTTGCCGAATTCACCTTCAAGCGTTACCGCTTAACGCGAAAGTCGCCGACGCGTCGGGTTATTCCCGCCGAGTCGAGGTATTCCAAAATCGGCAGGCAATACTTCCTGCTACTCGCGAAATGGTCCCGTAAACCGGCTACGTCGATTTTCCCGCGGTCCTCGATCAGCTCCAGGATCGAATTCTTGATCCCCTCGAACGACTCCGCTTCATAGCCGAGATTCGACGCCACCCGCACGAGCCGTCCCTCGGCTCCAAGACTATCCAGCAGTTCGTCCGCCACTCCAAACCGCTTGGCCAACTCGTTCAGCGGAGGCGCGTTGATTCCCGCCTTTCTCAAGACCTCGAGCAGCGCTGAGACGGCGCGTTCCTGCTCCTCCGTCAGCTCGACCCGATGACTCGTCAGTCGAACGACCGCGCCATCAACCTGAACGACTCCCTCCAACTCCAGATGCGATATGAAATCATTGAATTGCCCCGAACCCAGCCCCAGCCGATTCCTGAGCTCCTCGCGTTGCAGCCCGGAGCGCAAGGGATTCGCCTCGTGGAACTCGGCAAGCAGCGACTTCGCCCCATTCACGAGCCTCCGCAGTCCTTCAGACTCAAAATAGGTGTTGCCCGCGTGCACGACCTGCTCCGCCTCGAGGGCCTTGGCCATCGCCTGATCGAACTCCGGCCCGGGGCCGCCCGCCGCTTCGGCCAGTTCCCGCCTCCGCATCGGCCCCGATCGTTCCAGCGCCAGCGCTATCGAATCAGCCATATCCCCCGTCGCCAGCCGTTCCAGCCGCTCCAGCACGTCCGAGTCATGCCGCCGCAATCTCGACGCCTTGGGGGCCACTATCTCCCCGCCGCCTATTGTTACGGCGGGCGACAACTGCCGAACAACGAAGCGGTCACCCTGCTTGGCCGATACCGGCTGGCGGACTCTCATTTGGACCCAAGCGGTCGAACCCGGTTCAAGCGCGTCAACGTCGAGAAGCCTCACCGCCGCCCGGACTTCAGCCGTTCCCGTATGCATGGCGATTTCCGTGCCGTTTTTCAAGGGTTTCATGGCCGACCGCAACAACGAAAGCCTGGTATCCAGAAGCCGCGATGGCCTCAGGTCCCCCGGCACGGCCAAAACGCTGCCTCTCGGCACGTCGGAGACCTCGACGCCGGACAGATTTACAGCCGCGCGGGAACCCGATTCCAGTTCTTCCACCGCCGTTTTGTGACTCTGAATGCCGCGGACCCGCGTTCGAACGCCGGACGGCAGCACTTCCAGACCCTGACCTTGCTTCAGCGGACCGTCGATCAGCGTGCCGGTAACCACCGTTCCATAACCGCTTACTGAAAACGCCCGGTCGACCGGCAGCCGCGGCCGTCCCCCGGCGGGCGTCTGTTCGAGGCCGTCGAGCAAATCGTCGAGCTCCCTGAGCAGCCGGTCAAGCCCCGTCCTTCGCGTGGAGGACACAGTCGCTATCGGCGACCCGTCCAGCGACGACCCTTCTACTACTTCGAGAGCCTCCGCCGCGACAAGCTCCAGCCAGTCCGGCTCGACCAGGTCGCACTTGGTAATCACTATGAGTCCGGCGTCGATGCCCAGCACGTCCAAAATCGCCAGGTGTTCCCGCGTCTGCGGCATCACGCCTTCGTCACCGGCGATTACCAGAAGCGCGGCGTCGATGCCGCCCGCGCCGGCTACCATGTTGCGGATGAAGCGTTCATGGCCCGGCACGTCGACAATGCTTATGTCGCGTCCGCTCGGCAGCGTCAGCCAGGCAAACCCTAGATCGATCGTCATTCCGCGCGACTTCTCTTCGGGCAGGCGGTCCGGGTCGATGCCCGTAAGAGCGTTTACGAGGGCGGACTTACCGTGATCTATGTGCCCCGCGGTGCCGATGGTGAACATTGGTCAATACGACCCTACCCGTTGAACCTAAACAGCCAGTCCCAAAAACCCCTTCGCGGCTTGCGTCAACCGCGCGTCCCTATCTTCAAGAGCCGCCGTGACCGGCTGAACCTGACATCGGTCACACCCCTAGATAGCGGGCGATGTTGGCCGTCTTGTCGATCACAGGCTTGAGTTTTCCGGTGCTGGAGGTCAAGAGGGTCGTTACCCCCGGGCCGTGCCCGGAAGCAAAGCTGTCGGCATGAACTATCACACCCACCGTGACGGCCCCCTCGCGATAAGCCCGGCCAACCGTATTGTCGTGATCATTGATGGCCACGATATCGCCCAATCGAAGTTCCCCAAGTCCGTATTTTTCGTGAATGGTTAGGTCATTCGTAACTATGTCGTAGTCGCCGCGTTCGGAGGTCGCGCCAAGCCCGGAACCCATGAGCTGCGGGGGAATGATGGCTGAAACCGGAACTTCCACGTCGTCGCCGTCGGCGCTAAGCCCAAGCTTCTCGAACAGGTCCGGATCGATGTTCTTGACCTTGACTTCCGGGTGGTCGACGAGTTCGAGTCCCTGTCCCAGAGCGCGCACCTGAATCTTGTCTCCTATAACGAGCGATTCGAGCGCGTCGCTGTCGAAATAGCAGATCAGGTGCTCGATTCCGCCATGAGTTCCCGTGACGTACCCCTTGGCCCCCTTCGCGTCCCCGCCGACCACGGTTGCCTGATTGCCCACGCAGGAGAGCGACTGAAGCGCGCCGTTTTCCATCTCGTTCTTGTTCTTGATCGTGACCCCGGGTTCGACGTGATCGCCGGCCCAGCCCATCGCCGTGTCCCCGATCCTGACGTTATACGTAATCCCGCCCGAGCCCGGCAGGTTGCGGCCCACGCCGTCGTTCCCAACGCGCAACGGATCGAACGGCGCCCTGGGCGAGGCAACCTCGCCGACTACCGAAATTGCCACGAGTCGGTCTCGATTAGACTGCAACATAGGTCAATCACTCCGTTGAGGTGTTTCTTCCGTCATATCCAATTATCCCCGGCTTCAGCGCGATACGGATAAGTCACACTCGGACCGCAATGCGCCGCCGGAAGCCGCTCCCTGGACTTGCCACATATAATCGACCGCCACGTCTCTCTGGAAGCGACCCGAACCTATGCCACTGCGGGATGCCAGCGTATCGGTCATCATACCGGCCAAGAACGAGGAGCAGACTGTCGGCGAGGTAATCGAATCGGTGCGGGAGTATGCCGATGAGGTGCTCGTGGTTGACGGTCGCTCCGAAGACGCGACTCCAACTATCGCAACTGAATTAGGCGCCAGGCTCATCGAAGACCATGGCAGAGGCAAGGGCGACGCCGTGCGTCTGGCCATCCGCGAAGCTGCAGGCGATATTCTGGTTTTCGTCGACGCGGACCTTTCGCACGAACCCACCGACATTCCCAAACTTGTCGCGCCGATAAGACAGGGAGAGGCCGATTTGGTCGTCGGCTCACGGCCCAGAGGCGGCAGCGACGAAATGACCGGCGACCTTGATCGGTTCATTCGCTGGTTCGGTCAGCAGATTATCCAGCTTGGAATCAACTATCGATTCGGTGTGCGCTTGACCGACGCTCAAAACGGATTCCGATCCATCAGCAAGCGCGTAGCAGCCGATCTGGATCTAAGAGAAAACTTGACCACGATTGAGCAGGAAATGGTTATGAAGGTTCTCAAGAAAGGTTACAAAATCGCCGAGGTGCCCAGTCACGAGTTCGAGCGAGGCGCGGGTCGGTCCAAAATCAGCATACGGAGGACTTGGCATCGCTACGTGTATCAGTGGCTTCGCGATTTGATTCGATAAGAATCAGCATTCATAGCGGGTTCCAAGCGCCACCCAGCCATGCCCGAGATGTTTTGCGGTCTCCCGGCGCCTGACGGCCGAATCGAATGACCTGGCGTCCGCGTTGGATGGCCCGCCAATCGATGCTGCGTCAGTCTGTCGTTTTCCTGGTGCTGGCCATGTCCGCGAACGGGCTTTCCTACGTCTACCAGCTCGCGATGGCCCGGCTGCTCGACCCCAAGGAGTACGCCGTTGTCCTGGCCATCGTTTCTTTTATCGCCATTCTGCTGTTCCCCGGCAACGCGTTTCAGGCCGCTGTCGCAGTCGGCACGGGTCACATCGTTCAACGCGCAACCCATCTGCTGGCCTGGCCGTTCGCGCTGCGCGCGGCCACGTTCGGCGGATTGGCAGGACTCAGCCTCGTGGCTCTGTTCGGAATCTTTTCTTCCGGCATCCGGCAGATCTTCGGCTTCGAGGGAAACTGGGTGCTCGCCTGGCTGGCGGTAACGTTCTGTCTCTCGTTGGTGCTCTCCGCGTTTCGCGGAGCGCTCCAGGGCGCCCAACGGTTCAGCGTGCTTGGATGGGTGATGCTTGCCGAAGCGGGACTGCGAGTGGTCCTCGCTGTGGCGCTCGTGGCCTTCGGATTCGGCGTGGCGGGCGCCACCGCCGGCTTCGCCTTCGGCTACGTGGTGGCCACGGTGCTCGCCATCTGGTTACTGCTGCCAAACTCCCCATCGAAGGGCGAGGTCCGTGAAAGCCTTTGGGCTACACTCCGAGAACAGCTTCGGTCCGTGCCGGCGACACTGTCGATCTTCGGCGTTCAGGCGATCGACGTAGTGATCGCCAACAGCCGGCTGCCCGACACTCCCATGGAGTCGTTTTCAGCCGCCGCCCTCGCGGGAAGGGTCATCTTCTACGCCGGATTTGTCCTGGGACTGCTTTTGCTGCCCCGCTTTCGTCACGTTTTCGCAGGTGGCGTACTCCAGCCCGGCTTCGTTGCCAAGACTGCCTCGGTCCTCGTCGCGATAACCGTAATTCCTGTTATCGCCGGATTCGTCATTCCGGGTTTCGTCCACAACGCCCTGGTCGGCGCCAATTACGCGCCCGATCCTGGCCTCCTGCAGAGATACCTCATCGGGACGGCGCTGCTAACAACCGCCCTGTTCCTCACCTACCTCATAATCGCCGCCGGATGGAATTGGATCGCCTACGGACTCCTGCCCATCGCCGTTGTGCAAGTTGCTCTGTACGTATTCGTCGCGGAGTCCACGTACGACTTCGCGCTGATCCTCATCGCAAGCGGCGCGGCTATGTGCGCGTTTCTCACGATAGTCGCGGCGGCGCTGATCCGATGGCGAATCCGCACCCAGCCAACCGTTCAACCCGAAAACGGTCCTCTGGACCCCCCTGTGCCCGTCGCAATCGACGAACTCTCGACCCGTGATCCGATCTGAACCGCCCAAACCCAATCCGTGAGCCTGACGCAAACGGCGCGCCCCTGACACCATTCAATGTCAGAATTCCAGGTCGTGCAAGAACTTTCATGGACAGTGCTCGGTCAGGCGACGCTGGTTGCGGCGCTCCTGCTTTTATTCCTCGGATTTGTCGGCCTCCTGCCGGCCCGACTGCTGCTGTCCGGCGGCCCTTGGTCGAGGTATTGGTTCGTTCTCGCCCCGTTTGTCGGCTGGCTCCTGGCGATAACCGTCTCCTACTACTTCAACGCCCGCTGGCTCACCACGACCCAGATATTCTGGCTTCTCTTAGGGCTCGGCGTTATAGGCGCTGCGGTCACGCTGAGACGATTCAGGACCGCCCGTTGGGACTTCGGCGACCGTTGGATCGCCTTGTCCGCCATTGTCGGTTTAGTGCTTTTCTTCATTGCGGTTCTGCCACACGCGCGGGACGACTCGCTGGGGCTTCTGGCGCTCAACGTCGATGAAGACCTCTACTATCCCTACGCCGAACATCTAAAACACTCCCCCGCCACCATGAGCGGCGCGGCCGACGGTCCATTCCTAGAGCTGGAAAAGTTGGATCGTTTCCGGGCCAGGGGTCAGGGATTCGTCTATACGCTGTCGCTCGCGAGCATCGTCTCAGGCACACCGACCTTCCTGGCCTACATGCCGACGATCTATCTGCTGCTAGGTCTTTCCGTGGTTTCGGTTTTTCTATTTGCGCGGGTGGGGTTGCAGCTCGGCCCCAGAACGTCATTCCTGGCGGCCGGTCTTTACGGGCTGAACGGACTGCCGCTCTGGTTCAGCTCCATGGGTTTCGGACCGCACACCGTCGCGTTCGCTTTCATGCCCCTGGCGTTTGGCGCGGTGATAGCGGCTATCCGCCACGGCGGAGTTAGACCGGCAATACTGGCCGGTTGGGTTTCAGCCGGTTTGTTGTCCTCTTACTTCTGGGGCATAAGCGGCATGTTCGCCGCCACGGCCGCGCCGCTCGCCTTGATACTGGCGCTGGCGAAAAAACCGCGAGCCAACCGAATCCGTACCGTGCTGATCATAGGACTCGTCGGAGTCGCCACCGGGTTCCCGGGTCTGTTTCACTTCGCCAAATGGGCAGTGGCGCGATTCACCGTCCTTACCAGCGATCTAAACAAGCTGTTCGGGAACGCATGGGGCGATATCACGTTTCCGGCGCCGCGCACCTCAACCGGCATCCGCGCCTACCATATGGTCAACGATCCAGAGGGCATGGAACGTCTGCTCGGAACTCACGTGTGGAGCGTCCTTCAAAGCCTCGAACTGCCGGCCTGGATCGGTTTTATAGCGCTGGCGATCGTCGCGCTCGCGAAAATGCGCGGTGAGAAGTTGCCGGCTTTGATTCTGGCGGCGGCGTTCGCCGCGTTTGGGCTCTGGGTCCGGTTAGGCGCCGGATATCAGTACGGCTACTTCAAGACGCTGTCTTACGTAGCGTTCTTCGGCGACACCCTGCTCGCGGCGGGTCTTGCGGTAGCCTGGACCAGTATCGGCCGCCCCGCTGTCGCCGGCTGGCCGCGAGCCATGGCCCGCTACAGTGCGATGGCAAGCCTGCGGGTTCTCACTGCCGCAGCTCTACTGTTGGTGGGCGCCCTCACGGCTGTCAACACCGTTCAAACGTTCCGATGGTATTGGACGGGGTTCACGTGGAATATGCCCAGCGAAATCGTGCATGAGGCTCGCCAAATCGCCCGCTCCGTGCCGGAGGGGTCGACCGTAAGACTCTCGCCTCACTTCCAATACCCGCTGGTTCCCGGCAGCACCAAGTTCAGGCCCATCACGCTGGCGTTTCACTTCGAGTCCCACGCACAGAACCTCTGGAATGCCCGTACTGCCGCCATCCTTGGAGCCGAGATGTACGGTCGAAACTACTTCACTGCGGGCCGCACCCCCGGATTCCCGCAGAACATTCGGAAGATGCCGCCCGATCCCGACTTCGTAATCCTCGGCAGCCACCAGGATGCTCGCATCCACGGCCTGCTACGAAGTGAAAACCTCACGCCTGAGGGGACGCTGGGACTCTACAGATACCGACCGGCTGACATCATTGCCGGCGCTCAGGTGGCGGAGTCATTCGACGGTTCAAACTTCTTCACCCGGGCGCGCCCATTCAACGTGACCGTGGCCGCCGACGCGATTTCAGCCGATCCCGAAGCCGTGAGCCAAGCCTCTGGAGCCAGCCGCCGCCTATTACTGGGCGTCTTGAACCCAGCTACTGTCAACGCTGGCGTCAGTGTCGAGATCGACGGACAATCGACCGATCATGTGATAGCGCCGGGGTTACATTGGATCGTGTCCGATCTTCATCCAGTACCCTACACGGTCATCGTCACGCCCCATGGGTACGATCCTGTACAGATGGTTCTCGCGCGCGCTTTAGACGCGGACGCTGACGTCGACCCATCGGTCACCCCCGACGCGCGAGCGGTCATAAGCGTAAGGGTCCGCACGGACGGCCAAAAGATCAACGCCACAGTCAGTTTCGCCAATCCCAGCCGTCAAGATCTCGAAGCCGGCGTCACTTACCAGGAATCCAATACCCACGGATTCTGGGTGAGCGGACTCGGGTTGCCTTCCACCGCCAACCTTATTGAATTGGAATACTCCGTTGCCGAGCGAAAGGTGACCGAGGCTGTGGACGACAGAATCCTCAAGACCGGTTTCGCTCGCGAGTTCGACTTCCGGGGGACGAGGCGGTTTGAGATCGTGTTTGGTGCAGGCGCTGAAGTGCTTGCGCGGTTGATACTCTTCGAGTACCGGTACTTGGACGATCAGGTAACGCTTCGGTGGACGCCCTCCGAGCCATACGTCTTCCACCTGCCCTCAAGGTAGTCGGCCGCGCAAATGGATCAGTCACGAAAGCGTCGTCTCGGCGTTATCAACGTCATACAGACCGACGGCGCTCCCCGCCCGGCAACGCCGGTTTTTGCCCAGTCCGCCGTCGATACCTAAACTGGCTCCGGCGTCGGTAGCAGGAGGTTTACCCGAACATTGCCAACAGCGTTGATTACAGGCGTAACAGGACAAGACGGTTCCTACCTGGCCGAACTGCTCCACCGCAAGGGTTATCGAGTCGTTGGCATGCACAGGCGCACCAGCACGCCCACGACCGGCCGGATCGCGCACCTGCTTGAACAAATAGAGATAGCTCAGGGTGACCTGCACGACCAGCTTTCTCTTATCGACGCGCTCAAGGAATACCAGCCCGACGAGATCTACAATCTCGCCGCCCAGTCTTTCGTCCCGACCTCGTGGAACCAGCCGGTGCTCACAGCCGAAGCCACCGCGCTCGGGGTCACTCGAATGTTGGAAGCGGTCAGAGCCGTCGACCCCGGCGTCAGGTTCTACCAGGCTTCGAGCAGCGAGATGTTCGGCAAGGTTCGCGAGGTTCCGCAGACCGAAAACACGCCGTTCCATCCCAGAAGCCCGTACGGCGTGGCCAAGACGTACGGCCACTTCATCACGGTCAACTATCGGGAGAGTTACGACCTCTTCGCCTGCTCCGGCATTCTCTTCAATCACGAATCACCCAGGAGGGGGCTTGAGTTCGTCACCAGAAAAGTCAGCCACGCCGCAGCAAGTATCAAGCTGGACGTGCAGAAGACCGTAGGCCTGGGAAACCTGGAAGCCAGCCGCGACTGGGGATTCGCCGGCGACTACGTCGAAGCCATGTGGCTAATGCTTCAGCACGACTCGCCCGGTGACTACGTGGTCGCGACCGGCACGGCGCACACGGTTAGAGAAATGTGCGAAATCGCCTTCGGCCACGTTGGACTCGATTTCGAAGACCACGTCGTGTCAGATCCGAGCATGGTGCGTCCCGCCGAGGTCGAGCATCTGATCGGAGACGCCTCAAAGGCCCGCAAGGTGCTCGGATGGCAGCCCAAGGTCGGTTTCAAAGAGTTGATAGAAATGATGGTCGACGCCGACCTAGAGCTAATCGAGCGAACCAGCCGAAACGAAACGTAGGTCCGAAACTCTCTGAAGTAGCCTGCCTCGGAGCCATATCATCGCCGCCCGCTAACGCTGCTCTCCGCCGGTCACGCCTCCGCCGCCGAGAGAATCGAGAATATGTACGACCCCAGCTTCCAGCCCTCGCGCAAGTAGAAGCCAAAGATGTTCTCTGGCGTCGGCGGCGGCAGTCGCAGCTCCGCATGTTGCACTATGCTGGTTAGCGTCAACTCGGCGTAATCGCGCTGTAGCGACCCCATAAGATCTTCCGACTCCCAGCTCGCGAAATACGGGTCGCCGTTTTCATGCAGTATCAGCACGTGCGCGTGCATGGCCTCGGCGGCATTCACCGGCGACAGCCTCTGAAGTCCGCTCTTGACTCCTTCGGGTAGAGAGGCGATCAGATTGCCAACGCGGTCGGGGTCCCGATTGACGAAAATGTCATACACCTGCTGACCGTCCGGCGAAAGATCGCCGCGGTCGAACCTCTCCCGGACTTCCTCAAGCGGCACGGGGCCGGGGCCGGAAAAAAGCGCGCCTAGCACCGCCCGGTCCTCCGGCCGGTCGAGCGTTCCGATAAGCGTGTTGCGTGTGACGGACCACACGAACGATTCAGGTTTGAACCCGATGAGCCGGCCGTCGCGGAAATAGGAGTCCGTCGTCGTCGTCATTATCACCCGGGACAGGTCCGAGTAAGGCCCGATCATCCCCACGAACCTCACGTCGTCGGCGATACGACCTTCAGCAGCCGCGGCAAACGACAGCGATCCACCGACGCTGAACCCCAAGAACCCGACATTGCTCGGATCGACGGTCCTGTGATCCACCAGAAATTCGAACGCGTCCGCGAGAATGTCAACGTCATCCGTAACGAGCCGGAACTCCCGATAGTTCAGCAGGTCCGGGACCATCACTACAAAGCCCGCGCGGCTCAGCGCCCAGGCCAGATTCTCGAAATCGCTGTAGCGCCGCCCCTCGCGCACCACCCCATTGACCAGTATCAGTCCTGGCTTTAGACCCAACCCGCCGGGATCGTACAGGTCCGCCTGGAGTTCCCCCTCCCGCCAGTCCATTTCGATTACGGTGCGGTGCGGTGTGGCTGTAGTAAGCGAAAGAGGATGTGGAACGCCAGGAACCGTTTCAAGCGCTATGCCGGCGGTCCTACACAATTTCGAGATCGTTGGCACAAAGGCGATCAGTGCGACAAAGAGAAGGAGCATCGAAATTGATTCGCGCCCCGGTAACGGGAATGGAGGCCGCGTCCACGATCTCAAAATGCCTGAATCCCACGTCTCTGGTTAGGGTTATGTGTCTAGTTTCTCAAAACGCGGCATCCGCCGCCCAAAGCGGCAAATCAAGAAACTCGAACCAGACTTAGTCCGCGCGGCATCCAACGCCGTTAGTCTTCTAAATACCCGCTCCTGCCGCGCTTCTCAACCGGGCCTTCGGCAATCCGGTGAGCGGCGGTCGTTCGACCTTAGCCGGACTGGCTTTCCGCAGCCGGTTGTTCTTGTTCTGGAGCCGGTGGCATTACCGACGAGAAGTCGCCTTCGGCCATTTTCCGCTTCATCTCGTCAAAGGCGAAAAGGCCGATGGCGGCGAGAAACACCAGCACCACCGCCAAGCCGATTAGTGTCAGAAATCCAACGATTAGCTTCATTGAAGAGCCTCCAAAGCCTCGAAACGCCGGTCAGCCTGTAGTTACAGACATGGCCGCGCGAGTCACATTATTCATTCTAAACGCAGGCTTCGGCTTCTAGACCTAAATCGCCTAAAAACTCTATCCTTCGCAGTCGATTCCAGCGGCCGCGAGGCGGTCGCGTTCCTCATTCGTCAGGCTCGCCACGTGCCCGGAATTCGGCACCACGCAGATAAACGCAAGCGGTCCGTCTCCTGTGTTCTGGAACTGGTGCACCTCGTGCGGCGGCACGTAGACCGTGTCACCCGCCGTGAAGTCCGAATTCCCGCTCCTGTGCAAGAGCGTTCCGCCGCCCTGGGTTATCAATACCTCGTGTTCCCAGTCGTGCGAATGTTCGGGTGTCGACGACCCGGGCGAGAGGTGGAACTGGCGCATCGAGAAGTTCGGCGCGCCGTCTTCGGGTCCTACAAGGTCCTTGCGCACGACTCGACCCGGCTCGTCCGGGTAGATGTCAACGCCTTCCACTTCTTTTTTTATTACGGCCATACGTCACCTCGCCTCCATTGGTCCCTGTTTTCAGAGAGATTACATCACCTATCTCGGTCGCAAAATCGTCTCCCGACCTCGCAAACAAGGATGTGGCCGCAGCAATCCTGTCTGTGTCGCTCGCCGACCCCGCTCCCATACCCGAGACAACGCCGCGAAATCACTCTTGATCACCTAATCTTCCCGGTATTACACTCCCTACGTTATAGACAGTTACAGTCCCACACGGGGAAATGTCGTGGTCAAGTCAATAAGCCACGTCGTCAAGCGACCTGGGCGAGTATTCGGCGACCCGGATGTCGAAATACCTGTCGCCGAGGACCTGACCACCACGCCGGGTATCCCTCTCCGCGAGGCCGACGTCTCGTTCTTCAGCCGCGTAGACCCCCTCGAAACCCAGAACATCGAGAAGGGCGCCGACAGGGACTGGGTGTGGTCGGTATATTCACCCGAGGTCGCCGACTACATGAGGGGCCACGACGAGCGAATGAAGCCCTTGGTCGACTCCGCCGAGGTGTCGGCGAACGTGAAGCTGTCAGGCGCCCCGCGGGAGAGAGAAGACCTTACCGAAGACATCCGGCGCGCGGCCCGCGAGCTCGGCTTCGGAGAGGTCGGCTTCACCAGGTTCGATCGCCGGTACCTCTTCGAATGCAAGCGGAGCTGGGCGAAGTTTCCCCACGCCATCTGCCTGGCGATGGAGCAGGACTACGATCAGACTCAGAGTATTCCCAGCCTTGAAGCCGAGCACGCCCATTTCGACACCTATGAGTTCGAGAGCAAACGGGGTGACAGGCTCGCCGACCTTATACGAGAGATGGGCTACCACGCGCAGATTCACAGCCCACGCGATCCGATTTCGGTAATGATCCCCATGTTCGTCGCCGCTGGCCTGGGACAGCTTGGGGCCAACGGCCAGCTTCTTTCGCCACACTTCGGCTCCAGGGCTCGCCTGATGATGATCACAACCGACGCACCGGTTACATACGACAAGCCGGTGGACTATGGCATTCACGCATTCTGTCAAAAGTGTTTGATATGCGTGGAACGCTGCCCCGCACGAGCGCTCGTCAGAGAAAAGGTGTGGTGGCGCGGCGCCGAGAAGAACAAAGTGATCTACGAGCGATGCCGCCCCGTGATGGCCATATACGACGGCTGCGGCATCTGCATGAAGGTCTGCCCGATACAGAAGTTCGGCATGCCTGCTGTGATGAACCACTATGTGCAAACTGGCGAAGTGCTGGGCAAGGGCACCCACGAGCTCGAAGGCTACTCGCTGCACGACAAAGGCTACTTCGGCCCCGGCCGGCTCCCCAACTTCGAGCGGAGCTTATTCGACATACCGCACGGCCGCCGCGAGGATTGGCTATTCGAGCAGTTCAAAGAGCGGCTTGCCGGCGACGACATCCCCGCCGACGGCGAACTGACCGAATTCGCCAGGAACGTCAAGTCGGCCATCGACAAGAACGGCATCACCCGCGACACGTAGTTTCACTTCCGTGGCTCAGGCCGCGCCACGATGATCCCGAGCGAGTCCTCTCAACGCCGTGCTCGTAAGCGTCGATCGACGCAGATGCCCTGACTTGGACCTACTACGTCCTCGACGATGAGCCACGGTCGAGGCTCGCTGCCAGGTGTTCACCGAATGGCCGTTCGGACAAGCCAAGGGCAGTGCATGAGCCTCCCCAGGCCTCCGACCCAAACCTCAACTCAACGCTTTGGCAATCGATGATTCAAACGCCGAGAGAAAGCACTCAAATGGCGTCGGACTAAAGCCAAAGTCCTCGACCGCCGAACCGATGTCGTAGAAGTCGAACGCCTCGGACTGATCCAGGAACTTGGCTTCTTCGCCCGGAATCTGAAACGCCCCCAGGTAGGCGTCCGAATACTGGCGGCCCGTCAAGCGCCAGCTATCGCCCCCCGCGATGTTGTGGACGGCCATCCCCGCGTCAAAGTCGCCAACCGCCGCCGAAGTCAGCGCCGCCGCCACGTCGTCTATCAGAACGAACTCCATGCGCTGACCGGCGGTGAAAGGCCAAACCGCCGGCGGCAGCAGGAAGTCGGGAACCGATACCCCGGATATCCGAAGAGCTACTGCCGCCCTCCCCGATTCGCCTATCGCCTCCTCCGCGGCGATCTTGCTCTCTGGATAAGCCCCGGCGCCCCTGAGCGGAGCATCGGTCGTTACCGGCGGCTGCATGTCCTGGGTGTTGCCATAGACGACGACCGACGAGCTGAAGACCAGCATCCCTCCGTCCACCATCGAGTCCATCGCGTCGAGAGTGTTCTTGGTTCCCTCCACGTTCACCCGATCAGTAAGCTCCGGCCTTTCTTCAGCGACCGGCGGCAGCAACGCCGCCAGATGCACCACAACGTCCGCGCCTGTCAGCGCCGACCGCACGTATTCCCCATCGCAAATATCCCCCGGCAGAGTCTCGTAAACTTCAAGTCCGTCGAAGTCCGCCTGCGGCAGATCGAGAATTCTTACGGTGTGACCCAAGGCATCAAGATTGGAGGCCAGCAGCCTGCCAACCCGCCCGGCGCCCCCCGTCACGGCTACGGTCCGGCTGTTTTCTTTCATAAGCGGCGACCTCAGCGCCTCGCCCCTGAAGATTACGGAGTATCGCGATTAAGTTCCGGTTCGTCCACATGGCCGATGTCCATCTCGGCAAGCAGCAGTACGGCCGGGTCGAGCGCGCCATCGACTTCGCCCGCGCCTACAGGGACGTCATCAGCTATTCGATTGATGTGAGCGCCGACTTCGTGCTAATCGCGGGCGATCTCTTCGAACAGAAGACGGTCGACCCGGAGACGTTCAACGTCGCCGCAACAGGCCTTCAGCGGCTCTCCAGGGCCGGAATACCCGTCTTCGCAATCGAAGGCAATCACGAGAAGTTCCTCAGGCACGGAGCCAAGACGTGGGTCTGGTATCTGCAGCGGCAAGGCCTTTTGCATTTGCTCGACATCACCCGCGAACAAGATGGAGTGGGAGTCCGTCCATGGCGAGCCGAATCCGGAGGGACCTACTTCGACCTCGACGGTGTCCGCATTTTCGGTATTGGCTATTACGGCGCCCGGCTTCCGGAAATAGTCCGCAGATTCGCCAGGCTCGCCGCCGACCTGCCCTCGTCCGGCGTCGAACACTCGATTTGCCTCCTCCATACTGGAGTCGACGACAAGGTGGACTACCTGCACAGCGGATGCACCGCCGACGAGCTATTGGTGCTTCGCGGACTCATCAACTACGTCGCGTTGGGCCACGTCCACCACGCGTTCAGCCTGCCAGACGGCACGGACGAGGAGCCGCTGCTTTTCAGCCCAGGCGCGCTCGAAAACTGGAGTTCGCGCGAGGTCGGGCGGCGCAAAGGCTTCTACGACGTGACCGTCGATACCGCGGCATCACCCAAGCAGCAGGCTCGACTAATTGGCAACGTTGCGTTCTCCCGTAAATACCTAAAGCTGGAAATCGAAGTCGGCTCATACGTGACGCCCGAGGAGTTGGCACAGGCAATCTCCAAATTAGCGGATGCCCACGTGGAGTCGCGCTCCGAACGCCCCATCGTCGAGCTTCGGCTCACTGGCCTGCTCCGATTCGAACGCGGTCTCGTCGATCCGCGCCTCTACGAACGAGTCCTTCACGAGAAGCTCGACTGCCTGATCGCCCGGGTAGTGCTGGATACGGAAAACCGTCAGCTTGGCGATCCGATGACGTCGGACCTTCAACAAACGCGAAGCGAGATCGAGCGCAGCGTTCTAACTCAGATGTTCGAAAAATACGACGAGTTCGCGCCCCACGCCGCCGAGCTGGCCGCCCTGGCGGCCCGGCTCAAGTCCCAGTCCATTCAGTCCGAATCGCCGGAGTCTCTTCTGGAAATCCTGACGTCCGGACTCGGGCGCGCCGGGATCCTCGACGTTGCAGATAACTAGCGTTTACCTAAATAACATCAAGAGCTACGAAGAGCAGCACCTCGACCTGTCGCCCGGTCTTACCGCGATCTCCGGCGAAAACGGTGCAGGCAAGTCGACCATAGTCGAGGCCATAGGCTACGCGCTCTTCGGTTTCACCGGCGTCCCTCTCGCCGCGCTCATGCGCGAAGGGCAAACATCCGCCGAAATACGCGTCGGCTACGTCTCTCCGCTGGACGGACGCGAGTACGAGTCGGTGCGGTCGCTGCGAAAAAGTCGAGCGGGCGCGGTTTCCGCCGCTCCCAAACTAATGGACGCCGAACACGGCGGCCCAATGGCCGAAGGCCGCGAGGAGGTCGACAGGTTTCTCCGGCGGACTCTGGGTTTCGGCGACAGCGCCGTCGATCTCAAATCGATATTCGCCGACGTTAGCGGCGTCCCCCAGGGACGGCTGACCGCCGACTTCATCGACACTCCCCAGTCGCGCAAGAGCAAGTTCGACCCGCTGCTCGGCACCCACGACTTCCGCGCCGCGTTCAACGCGCTGAGGAAACCCCTGAACCTGCTGGACAACCGAAGATCCGAACTTGAGCAAACTCTGGCCGCCCTCGAAGAGCGCCTAAAGGACCTGCCGCAAGTTACCCAGGCAATCAAGGAAAAAACGTCCACCGCCGCTGAAGTCGCAGCGCTACTCGATAGGGCCGTCGACCAATTAAGAAAGGCCAGAGCTGTAACCGCGGATCTCAACGCCCGCAAGGAGTCGATCGACCGTCTCAAAGCAGAGATCAGCGCCGGCGCTCAAACCCTCGAGCTTCACGCAGAGGCTCTGGACGCGGCCGCCGCCAGAGTGAGCGAAGCCGAGAAGGCCGCCAAACGGGCAGATGCTTCAAGCGCGCAGTCCGCCGAGTACCGGTCCACGGAAGAGCGCTTCCACGTCGAGCAGGCGCGGCTCGCCGGATTCCAGCGTCTTTCGACCGAAATCGGCGTGCTCGAAGCCAACCTGGGAGTCCATCAAAAGCGCCGCGACCAGGCGCAAGCAGACCTGGACGAGCTGTCCCGTCTCCATGCGCGTTTACCGGACCTGCAAAAAGCCGTCGAGTCTCAATCGGAGCTTGAGGACCAACTCGACGAAGCTCGCCGGCGGGCGGCAGTGCTCGCCAACGCAAGGGAACAAATAGCGCGGATCGAGTCCGAGATTGCTGGGCACATCGCCGGCCGGGAGGAATACGAACGCCGCATTGCCGATGCGCATAACGACAGGCCGCTCGCCGCCCAGGTAGATGACCTCCAGCAGCGGATCGTCGATCTTTCAGCGTCCATAACCTCGGCCGACGCCGCCCACGGCGATTTGCAGCTCTTCAGCCCGAACGTCGACGGTCTCTCGGCGCGCGTAGCCCACGAGCGTCTGGAGCTTGCCGGCGTTGAGCGGCGCATCGAGTCCGGCCCCGAAAGCTCAGACCGTCAACCGGATCTCCATCACCTGCGTCAGGCGTTGAAACGAGCCATCGAGCGGGGAGCGCACCTGGTCGAGCTTTACAGCGTCCGCCTCGAGGCCGCCGACCCGATCAAACGAACCGAGCTTGAAGCCGTGCTCGAAGAGACCCGCGAGCGCCTGCGGCTGGCCCGCGCCGCCGAGGAAAAGGCAGCAGGGATCGCGGTTTGGGAGGACCAGGTCAACACGCTATCCCAGCGCATCGAGGCGCAAAACGCCCTGGTCGCCGAGGCCAGGACCGCAGAGGCTCAAGCCCTGAAAGCGCAATCGGAAGCCATCGCACTCGCAGAACAAATTGACGAGTTCGGCGACCCTGACCCGCGCTCCCGACTTCAGATCGCGCGGTCGGAGCTCGCCAGGCGCAAGTCAATCGAAGCTGAGCTTGCCGACGCGCGCGATGCCATTGCGTCGTCCACTTCGAAGCTCGCATCGCTCCGCGAAGAAATCGGCCCTCTCGTGAACACACCCGAACTAGTCAATAACCTGCGGCGCTCCCTCGCATCCTTGCGTCCTGCACATGAACGGCACTTGAAAGACAGCGCCGTCGCTGGGAGCCTGCCCGCTCTCCTCGAAGAGCGCGAATCCGCCCGCGCAAAGGCCAATCAGGCCGGGCAAGCCGTCGAGCGTTCAAAACGCCTCCTCGAAAAGCAGGCAAAGCAGTTCGACCCTGAGAACCTGACTAAAGCGCGCGAACACGAGAGCGCTCTTCAGACCGAGGTTGGCGCTCTCCAGAGTCGTCGCGAGCAGTTGGACGCCGAGTTGAGGAGGCTCGAAGATGAGCGGCTGGAGCTGCTGGAGGTCCAGCGGGAATCCGGAGTCATTCTCGCTAAAGTCAAACGCACCGAGACCCTCCAACGAGTTACGCGGCTCATTCGCAACTCGCTGCGCGACGCCGGTCCTGAGGTAACCAAGGCCATGGTCTTCGGAGTGTCCAACTCTGCCAACGAGATATTCTGCGAAATCATGGGCAGCTACGATCAATCGCTCCAATGGGACGAGGAATACGGAATTTGGCTGGAGAGCGGCGGCTACCGCAGATCTTTCCGCCAGCTCTCCGGCGGCGAGCAGATAACCGCCGCGCTCTCGGTGCGGCTGGCCTTGCTCCGGGACCTGCTGCGAATCGACACCGCATTCCTAGACGAACCCACCCAGAATCTCGACGCCACCCGGAGGGAAAATCTCGCGGAGCAGATTCAACGCATCACCGGCTTTTCCCAGCTGTTCGTCATTAGCCACGACGACACCTTCGAACGGCTGCTCCAATCCGTCATTCACGTCGAAAAGATCAACGGCGTATCCCGCGTCCGAGTCCAGTGAATTCCACCGCAGCTGCCCCGATAAACCCGAATCGATGATCGACGCATCTCAGGTCTGGCAATTCCTGGAAGACCATGCCGACGAGCTGGCGCTATCGAATCGCGAGCTCCTCCAGGAGCGCGACCGCTTGCGAAAATCCGCCCAAGCCGCGCGCCGCCGTACGGCCGCCGACCTTCAAGCCGCGCTCGATTTTCCCGCCGGCAGGCACGGCGCCTACCCGTCGTCCGAGTGGAACCCGGGCATGGGAGACTGGCTTCCGTTCGAGACCGGACTGCCCCACGACGCGAGCCGTCGCGAGTGGAGCCGGTGGGCCGAGCGGGCATCGGACGACGTGACGACGCTGGCCGTCGACGGCAGCCAGATATATCCGACCGGCGACTGGAGTGTGCCGATAGCCGCCGTGCGGGTGGGCATGTTCGAGAATCCCCACCGCGGCAAGGGCGACTACAGAAAGTCGACTCTATTCAAGCCGTTGCTGCCCCACGATTTGCTCGCGAGCGCCCCGGACGACGCGGCTCTTCAGGACGCCGTCAACGAACGCCGTCACCGCCTGGAAATCGAGACGTTAATCGAGTGGATGGAGTCACGTGCGGACGAGCCGGGCCGCAGAGTCGCGATTTTCGACGGAAGTCTGGTCGTCTCATTCGCCACCAGTCTCCGACCCAGATACGTGGAATCCGTCCTGGACCTGATGGAGGCGTCCGAGAAAACGCGGACGCCCGTCGTCGGCTATGTCGATTCCAGCCGCGCCCGCGATCTCTCGCAAATGTACTCGTGGCTCGATAACGGATCGACAACCGATCTGAACGACGGCGTCTTGCTGCCCCAAAGCGAATGGCTCCAGCGGACCCCCGCCTTCGTTTGCGCCCGGGCCAAGGGGCTGGAAAACTACGAAGGGCGGGGACGGCAGACCGATGTCCATTTCGTATATCTCCGTTCCAGCCGCGACGCGCTGCCGGCGCGGTTGGAGTTTCCCGGCTGGATATTGGAGTCCGGAAGGCTTGACCAAATGGTGGACGTAATCCGCGCCGAAATCGCGGCACAAGGCGGCGGTTACCCGTACGCCATGGAGACTGCCGACGCGGTCGCCGTGCTTACATCTCGCGACAGGGACAGGTTCAGAGATATCTTCCGCCGGTTCGCCGAGCGGCAATTCTCCGCATCTAGCCCGCTGCGGAGCCGGCGGTCCCGGCCCAAGAGCGAAAGCAAGCAGTGGAGGAGATAGACAGCCTGGAAATAGGCACGATCGTCAAGTCGAACTCTCACGTCGAGTTCGTCTGCCAGGTCCTGGCGGAGGGAGAAGTCGACGATCCGCCCGCCGCCGCGCGTTACGCGTTTGGCACCCTCGTCGCAGTCGATATGGAGGACGCCGCGTCTGAATTGGTCGGCGTCGTTTTCGACACCATCCTCTTCAATCCCGACTTCGGTTCGGCGGGACCGCGAATCAGGCCGCAAATCGAGTCCGACCGTCTGACACCTGACCGCTACGCCGATACCGCGACGCTGGTGGGGATCATCGCGCTCGGCATGTTGAACCGCGACAACACGGTAGTTCACGGCGTCACTTCGACATCCCCGTTCATCGGCGCGCGCGTCCGGGCGCTGCGAGACAACGAAATCACCAACTTTCACAAGCCAAATGGCCGCTTTACCGTAGGTTATGTTCCCCATCTGCTCGCCCATGGCCATCCGCTTATCGAACAGTTGCTCCTGAGCCTCTCGGACCGGCTGGCGGATCTGTTCCCGGAGGAGTCGGCGGCGCTCTCCGTGATACGCAGCAATTTGGCGTGGAAGCTCAAGGTCGAGCAGTCCAAATGATTTCGGGCGTGGCGGGCGATAACCTCCCGATAGGCACGACCAAGGGTCCCGGCGAAAGCGCCGGAGACTTCACCATCGTCACGCCCGACCGTGAAGGTGTCGTGAAGATCGGCGAGTTCATCTACTACTGGGATGAAGTCGACGGCGGCCGTCGTCGAATCTTCGGGCGCGTGGCGTCCCGGGCTCACCTGAAGCTCTATCCCGACGCGTTCATGGCCGATCCCGCCACATCCCCCGGCGAGGTCGCCCGCATTCTCGGATTCGAGTCCGCCGATTCCGAGCTTTACGAGGTGAACGTATCAATCATGGGCCACTTCTCCGGGACCATGGGATTCGTCAATCCGCGAATTGCCCCCCGGCCGGGACTGCCCGTCTTCCTCGCCGAACCCGAAACGCTGGCCCCGATTCTCAGCAGCAAGAATCCCGGCGAAACGGGAGCGGTCCACGTTGGATCACTGCTAACGAGAGGTGACGGCGAGGTGCCCGTCTCGATGGACGCCGACGAGTTCGCAAACACGCATCTGGCCATCATCGCCGGCACCGGCGCGGGCAAGAGCTATCTCGCGGGCGTAATAGTCGAAGAGTTGCTGCGCCCCAACAACGCCGCCGCCGTCCTAATCATCGACCCCCATCAGGAATACGACACGCTCGGCCAGATTCCGAATATCGACACCTTCCGCCAAAGCGACTCGCAAATCGACTACCGGCCGGAGGTCAAGATATTTCGCGAGGGCGAGTTCGTCGTTCGCCGCAACGTCATGCACCAAGACGACATCATGTACTTGCTCGGTGACATACCCACTCCGCAGCGGGTAATCGCCCGCCGGGCGCTTCGCTCGTTACGTAACAAAAGAAACTGGATATTCAAAGATCTACTCAGCGCCATCGAGAGAGTGGATGTCGCGCGCCTTTCAGGAGGACAGTCCGATTCGGACAGCCAGGAAGACTACCGGAGCTCCAAGCAAGCCCTAACCTTGAGGCTCCAGGACACCCTCGGCCGCCGCGGCGCGTTCGACGACTACAAGCACACCGACATGCAAGAGCTTCTGCGCCCCGGCCGGTGCTCCGTCCTCCAGGTCGGCGGCATGGACCGTCGCAGCCAGCAGATAGTCGTCGCCACCATTCTTCGACGCGCCTTCGAAGGGAGGCAGCAGACCAAACGCGGCGAGACCGATCCCCGGGACGAGTTGCACCTGCCGTTCCCCATATTCGTCCTGATCGAAGAGGCGCACCGCTTCGCTCCCCCCGGAGGGGGCGCGGCGACGAGCAACCTTCTGGCCGAGATACTCGCCGAGGGCCGTAAGTTCGGCATGGGCATCGGTCTGATTACTCAGCGCCCGGGCAAGCTCGACCAGGACGTTCTCTCCCAGTGCATGACCCAGTGCATCATGCGAATCGTCAATCCCGTCGACCAGAACGCGGTAGCGTCGGCGGTAGAGAGCATGGGCCGAGATTTGCTGGCCGAGCTGCCGGCGCTCTCTAAGGGACAAGCCATCGTGTCGGGCGCCGCCGTCAACACAACCGTCCTCTGCCGGGTGCGCGAACGTAAGACCCCGCACGGCGGAGCCAGCTACAAGTCCGCCGAAACGTGGACCGACTATTTCCGGCCCGAAAAGGTCCGCCGCCGCAAGACTGACGAGGCGTTGTTTCCCCAGTCGGACGGCTCAGCCGAGGTAGATCTGGCGCGGGAGTTGTTCGGCGACGACTAGCCCCTGTGCCCGGTTTAGGTGTTGCCTGTCTCCCCGGTCTGTACCCTTCCACTCCCTCTCCCTACGACGGGAGAGGGTTGGGGTGAGGGTGATCCCCTGCGCCACGCTCCACCTTCCAACCGTCTTTCCGAGCCTGGCCTCAAACTCAGCCGATTGAACTCTGACGCTACTGGTGGAACGCACGCCTGCGAGTCTGGATTCGAGACGCTTTGGATTCCTGCGGCGCGTGCCTTCCCGCGGGGTCGATCGGGATTGCGGCCCGGCACCCTAGCCCAACGGTTGCGGCCGCCCGTTTTCCGAGATTCCCAGCCTTCCTAGCTCGGAGGCGCTGCTTCGGCTTCCCCGTCTCCGGCTGTCTCGCCGATCTCGCCGATGCCGCCCACGAGTCCGAATTCATCCTCCGCTTCCGTCTCCTCCTCCTCGGCCCGTTCGAACTCGACCCGCACCACCACCTCGTCGGGGTCGTTCAGTATCTCAACGCCCTCCGGGCTGGCTACTGAAGCAATCCGAACAACGTCGCCCGCCAGGTCGAGACCGCTGACATCCACCTCTATCGACCTCGGTAGATCGTCCGGCAGACAGCGGACCTCCAGCTCCTGCAGCTCGTGAGCGACGAATCTGTCGCTCGCCGCCGAAGCCGGCGCAACGCCGACGTAATCAATCGGCACGGCTACTTGGATAGGCTTTGTCAGGTCGATCCTTCTGAAAGCGACGTGTAGAACGCGCCGGGTGACCGGATGGACCTGCACGTCGCCGATCAGCGCCACCTCGGTCGCGTCCCGCGAGTTGAGTTCCACCAGCCCGGACTGACCAGTCTCCCTCAGGACGCCGACCAGATCCCGCTCGTCTGTCTGCAGCGCCTGCGAGTCGTCGCCCGGTATCACCAGATTGACCGGCACGATGCCCTGCGACCGTAACCGTCCGACTTTCTTGCCGAATAAGTCTCGGCCCTGAACCATCACCGCTGGACGCGCCGCCATGCCTTAACGCCTCTCACATAAGATCGAACGAGCGCGGACCCGTGTTCGAGTTCTGGTACTTTCGGATTCCCGTCCGCGCGGATTCGCCGCCCGACAAGTCAGGCGGCCCAACCAGTAGAGTCTATGTACCAACCATACGCCGGTCAACGCTATCTACCCGTCCACTCCCGCTCCTTCCCCTCCAAACCGCCCCGTTCCTCAATGCCGATCTGCTTGTATCTGTCTCCCATCGCAACTCCTCAATATGATGTTGCACTTCGTTTGTGAACTTAGGGGAATCCAGAGGCCGGAGACTAAGCGGCGAATCCCAGTCCCCTCTCCCTTGACGGGAGAGGGATAGGGTAAGGGGTCCCCTGGTGCCGATGCTCCCCCATGCGCCGTCAACATCCACGCTGTCCCGTCATTCCCGCGAACCATGTCCCCGCGAAAGCGGGGAGCGGGAATCCATCCCCTCTCTCGTCTAGGCCTAACTGTCACTCCGAGCCCCCCAACCCGTCATCCCTTCTATGTACCCGTCCCCCCGACGCTCCCTAGCGCAAACCTATAACCTGTACCGACCAACCAACTAGCGCTCGGAGGTTGCGGACATGCCCAAAATGGACCTTGAGACGCGCAGGCGGCAGTGCGCACACGTAACCCTCGACGACCTGACCGAAGGTCTCCGGCGCGTGGGCGTCCAGTCCGGCGACACGGTCCTCTGCCACTCTTCGCTCAGCAAGTTCGGCTACGTCGAGGGCGGTGCCGAAACGGTCGTCGAGGCGCTTGTCAAAGTGGTCGGCCCCGCCGGCACCGTCGCCTCGGCAGCCGGTCAGCCCTCGGCGGACCTGGAGCCCAGTCCCGTATTCGACCTCCTGAACACCCCCGCCAGGCGCGGTGTTATCTCCGAGGCCGTTCGCAAACGCGCCACCGGTCGCAGTCCCCATCTCGTCGACTCGATCTCCGCGCTCGGCCCCGCCGCGGCCTATCTCACCAGCACCCACTCCGATTCCAACTGCGGCGCCGACAGCCCCTATCAGAAGATCATGGCAACGGACGCGCAAATACTCCTGCTGGGCGTCTCCCATAACTCCAACACCACCTTCGAGGCCATCGAAGAGGAAATGGCCCCTTCTTATGTCAAGTTCCGGGAAGTTCCCGGAGTGCGCATCATCGACGAATCCGGCCAGGAGCGCCCGCTGCCCACCAGGCTGCACGACTACGACTATCCCTACGACTTCAACAGGATGAACGCCCCTCTGATTCGCGCTGGCGCTCAAACCGGGATAGTCATCGGCGAGGCCATAGTCCGCCGGATATCCGCCGCAAAGATGCGCCAGGTCGTAATGGCCGCCATCCAGGCCGACCCCTTCGCCCTCAGACTCCGCCCGGGCCAGCGCCGCCTACCCGAAATCCCCACCAGCATCCACGACCTGCCGGAATAATCCCCACCGACCACCAACCCCCACGTCATTCCGCCATCTACCGTCATTCCCGCGAAAGCGGGAATCCATCCCCTCTCTCGTCTAGGTCTAACTGTCATTCCGGCGAAAAGCCTGCCCCGTACTTGATACGGGGCCGGAATCCAGTCCCCATCCCCTCTCCCCTACGAGGGAGAGGGCTAGAGCCTGCCCCGTACTTGATGCGAGACCGGAATCCAGTGTGTAATTCCAATGCTTCCAATCCGTCATTCCCGCGAAAGCGGGAATCCACTCCCTCCCATTCACCCTGAGCTTCTCGAAGCGCGCACTAGCACCCACCCTTACGACTCCCCCATCACTCCGACTCGCCCCCAAACTCCCCTAAGAATCGGCCCCCGCGCGGCACCAACGCGGAAAATCCTGCAAAATTCCTCAAACGTCATCTATCCGTAACCCTCTCCGCCCCATAAGTCACCAATAAGTCATCATTTCAGGCTGTATCGTTATACATCCGTAAAAGAGGTGCGTCACACTCGCTCCCCACCAGGAGGACATGGCTCGGATGAAGTACCTGGTCTGCGAGAACTCCATGTTCGGCTTGAAGGCGGATGAACTGCTGTTCGAGAAACAGGTGCGGCAAGGGCGCGACGGCTGGTGGTGGATGAGCGACAACCCGTCATATCCGCCGATGCGCTCCGAGCCGAACGTCATGGAAGTCTGGGGCCAGGTGCGCTGGTCAATGCGGCGGTTCAACAACGCCGGGCATTGACGAGGGATTTCAGCCTAAATGGGGAGACTGGGATCACGACGAGAAGACAGCGAGGACCGAAAGAATAGGCGGCGCATGACCGGTTACGGCAGTGGTCGGTTCGAACACATGCCAAGGCCCGGCACAGTAAAGCGAATAGAAGAAAGGAGGAAGAGTCACTGTCTTGGGTATGCACACCATTTGATGAAGGGGGCGCGTAAAGAGCAAACGCCGTATTTCCACCGGCGATCATGCGTCCATGCCCTGGGAATGCTAGACGACTGGTTTGAGGGGAAGGCGCAACTAGTGCCATTCACATCGCCCGAGCAGGCTAAAGCCAGAGGATACAAACCGTGCCCCGATTGCAATTGAGGTAGGAAACGATGGAGATCGAACTAAACGAAGGCGTCACCGTCAAACTGGCGGGGCGGTATGTCCGAACCGTCAGTTGGGGCAGCAAATATAAACCAGTGCATTTGGCGCTCCCTGAAGCCACCGACAGAAATCGAAAGATCAAAGTGCTCTGCGGCTTCGATATCCCACTGGAAAACCTTGTTGCATACGCACGTCTGTTTGAGGCGGGAGGTGGCTCCCGATGCACCAGAGGATGCTTCAATCAAGATTGACGTTCTAACGACGGGCAGTTGAGCAGTGTTCGTCGCGAGTACTGATGTCCAGTCCTACAGCCGCAGCCCGCCCTATCACATCGACGACGAAGACCTCAGTTGCGACTACCGTTGGCGGATTCAAATGGACAACGCCAAGTTTTTCGATACCCCAAGGCAGGCCAAGCGAGCGGGGTTTGTTCGGCTCTGCCGCAGGTGCATGAAAAAGCTGGCTTTCACCAATGACGACGCGAAGTTCATGGAGTACGAGAATCTACTGATGCCAAATGCCGGCTCCTAACTTCACCAACCGCACGATCTGGACGGGCGATAATCTCGATATCGTGCGGGGTCTCAATAGCGACTCCGTAGACCTTATCTACCTCGACCCGCCATTCAACTCGAATCAGACCTACGCCGCGCCGGTCGGGAGCAAGGCGGCGGGCGCGGACCTGGGCATTTTTCACGTGCTTCGAGGAGCGGGTCACGCCGCGAATTGGAGACGCCGCCACCAGCGCCGGCCGGTTCATGTAAGCGCCCGTGATCCAGATTTACGCCGTCGAGGACTACTTCAATGGGCGCGTGCCCGCATGCCGAGATCGGCTTAGGCGAAAACTATAGGGCCAGCATCAATGTCTGGCGCAATGTACCCGGGGGTTCGAAATGAAAACCGACCTCAAGTTCCACTCCATTGCCGAGCTCGTCGATCTGAGACGAGCGAATATGGCCACTGCCAACCCGGAGTACCAAAGAGGCCAAGTATGGCGTGAAGAACAACAGAAACGGCTGATCGACTCTGTCATGCGGGGGTATCAGCTACCCATCATCTACCTCCACTTCAACGAAGAGACGGCTGGAGGCTTGATACGTCAGTCCTACCACATCATCGACGGGCAGCAGAGGATCACGGCCCTTTATCGCTTCGCTGAAGGCGCGTTCCGCCTATTTGCCGCTGACGACAAGCTGGCCAGATTCCCGAGGTTCCAGCAGGACCAACCCTGTCCCTGGGGCAACAAGTACTTCCATGAACTTGAAGAAGACCTCCAAGGGCGCTTCCTAAACAGCGAGTTGCCGGTCGCCTACATCACCACCGACAACGAAAACGAGGTCAGAGACCTGTTCGTACGGCTACAGCAAGGAGTCGATCTAAACGACCAAGAGACGCGCGACGCGTACCCCGGCCAATTCACCGAGTTCATTCTGGCCATAGGGGGCAAGCCGCAGATAGATCGCTATCCGGGGCACGATTTCTTCCAGCGCGTCCTCAAGATGAAGCCAGGCCGCGACCGTGGCAGGACTCGGCGATTGGCGTCCCAAATTGCGATGCTGTTCCTTGAGCGACGCCGCAGACGCTCGGATCACTTTATCGACATACGCAAGCAGGCCATCGACAACTACTACTATGCCAATCTGGACTTCGACTCGGACTCGGACGACTGCAAACGGTTCCGGGCAATTCTGACCAAGCTAAATCAGCTTCTGGGCGATGGCACAGGCCCGAAGCTGAAGGCTCACGACGCCATCCACCTAACCTTGTTCCTCGACTCTATCTGGGACGACTACACCAGATCATGGGAAGCGTCTCTCCAGCAAGCGCAAGCGGAGTTCTCCGCGCTGATGGTGCAGGCGTCACTCTCTGCCAGGGAGGGCAATCCCGATGAAACCTGGCTCAACTACGGAGTTTGGACACGATCCAACTCTGACCGCGGCGAGAATATCCGCCGACGCCATCGCTACTACTGCCGACGCATGATTGATTTTTTGGGAAACCTGACTCCCAAGGACCCACAGCGGGCGTTCAACCCTCTTGAACGAGAATACATCTATTGGCGGGACAGGAACTGCCGCCGCCGCGGTTGCGGCGCGGAGGTCGCTTGGGACGAGGCGGAGATTCATCACATCAGGCCGCACAGCCAAGGCGGTAGAACCGAACTGGAGAACGGAGCCTTGCTCCATAAGCACTGTCACGAACCGATGCTAGACCCAGCCGAGATTCTGCCAATCCCATGATGCCGCACCGCGCCGTCGGCTTACGGAGGAGGTCTGACATGAAGCAAGCTGATCGGATTAGGCGGTTTGCAATCGCGACGTACATAGAGCCAGCTCGCACGAAGGGTGACAAGACTGTGCAAATTCGAGCTGGAGATCTTCATGACCGGCTTGGGCTACACGACCGTCTTCCGGCGGTCTGCGGCGCTCTGGGGGCGCTCAAGTTTCAGACAAAAGCTGGAGTATCCCTGATGGAGCGAAGCGGACCACACCAGGGGCGGAATGCGGTCTTCGTGTTCGAGTTGTGAGCGCGTGCCGGTGATGCCGGGGGCGGCTTAGGAAGGAATACTGAAATGCCAAACGAGACCATCGAGTGTCCGCATTGCCTTGTGAGGGTATCTGTTAATTGGGAGACCGTTGAAATCGGTTCGCGAATCGCAGGCTACGTCGGTTACATCGGATGGTGTGTTGTGCATGCGCAGTGCCCAGCCTGTTATAAGAGAATTATCCGCCTAGAACACTGGGAAGAGGGGCGCAAGTTGGGACCCGGGCTTCGCGACACGGTCGTGGGGGAAGAGTTTCTCGCGTACCCTCGACGCCGTAACCGACCTGAGATTCAGAGTGAGTCGTTACCGGCTACGCTCAAGGATGACTACCTCGAAGCGTGCGACGTTTTGGAACTCAGCCCTAAAGCCTCTGCGGTGCTGTCGCGGCGAGTGCTGCAAGGAGTCTTGAGAGAACAAGGATATGCCTCAAAGAATCTATACAAGCAAATCCAGGCCGTTCTAGATGAAGAAAGCGAAAATGCCTTGCCAACTGCAATGAAAGGCACCATCGATTATGTTCGCAGGTTTGGCAATTTCTCCGCTCACCCCGACGCTCGGCCGATTACTGAAGAAACGACATTGCAGGTTATAGATATTGAAGAGGGCGAGGCGGAGTGGTGCTTACAGATCATCGAAGAGCTATTCATGCATTACTACGTGGAGCCAGAGCGTCGAACACGGAGACTTCAGGCTGCGCAGGAAAGGCTGGCGGAACTTGAGTCGTAGTGACTCGCTGATAGGACCCTATCTGCCTCCAAGGGGCAGAAACGCGCCATCCCTGCGGCGCAGCGCCACCCAGGCGTGGGCCAGCGCCACCCAGGCGTGGGCCAGCGCCAGGATGGCCAGCGCCGTCAGCACGATCGCGCCGCCTGCCGATACGTCGCTGTAGAACGCGAACGCCAATCCCGTGAGTACGCTGACAACTCCCACGACGATTGCCGTGCCCACCGCGGCCCGCAGCCCCCGAGCCAGACGCAAGCCAACCAACACCGGTATAACGAGCATCGCTCCCACCAGCAGGACGCCCACCACGCGCATCGACAACGATATGGTCGCGCCGGTTAGCACCGCCAGCGCGAGGTTCAGCAGACCGGTCCGCACGCCGCTCACCCTGGCCAGGTCGTCATCGAGCGCTATCTGCGCTAGGTCGACGAAGAAAACCGCCACGAACAATGCCACGGCGACGGTCAGTCCGGCGAGCAGCCACAGGTCCAGCGGCGAAACGCTCAGGATCGAACCGAACAGAAACGAGAACAGATCGACATTGAAGCCTCGGGCGATTCCGATCACCACGACGGCGAAAGCCAGCGAGCCGTATAGCACCACTGCCATCGCCACGTCGCCCGGGAGCCGTCCGCGCGAGCGCAATTGCTCCACCAGGATCGCGCCCAGCGATGCCGACGCCACGGCCGCCGCCGAGGGGAACGTCTTCGTGGCAAGGCCGATCGCCACCCCCATTAGCGCAACGTGCGCGAGCGTATCCGCGATCAGCGAGAACCGCCGCAAAACGATGAACATACCGAGCAGGGGCCCCAGCACGCCCACAAGCGTGCCCCCGGCCAGGGCCCGCAGCATGAATTCGTACTGGAGGATCGCGGGCATCGCTAGCGGTGCTCGTGTAGCGCGTCGTGGACCAGCACGTCCACCGGCACGCCGTACAAGGTGGATATCTCATCTCGGGTCAGCTCATGGGGCGGACCGTGCCGGACGAGCGTGCGGTTCATGCACGCCACCGTGCTGGCTTCGCGGACCATCGCCCCGATGTCGTGCGAAACGATCACGACGGTGATACTCCGCTCCCGGTTGACATCGCGAAGGATGGAATACAGCTGCTCTTCACCGGAGACGTCCACGCCGGCCGCGGGTTCGTCCAGTACTAGCAAGTCGGGCCGGCGCACCAGCGCGCGGGCCAGCAGCACCCGCTGCTGCTGGCCGACCGAAAGCTCCGACAGACGCCGGCGCCTGTAGTTCGACATCCGAACCGCTTCAAGCGCCTCCATCACATCCGGCCGCTCGGACCGGTGAAATAGCGCAAACGGCGAGAAACCGTCGTAAGAGCCATGAGCCACCGTCTCGGCCACGGTGGCCGGGAAATCCCGCCATGCCCCGGCTACTACCTGTGGCAGGTATCCGACGCGGCGCCACTCCCTGAATTCCGCCGCATCGCATCCAAAAATCCGAACGGCGCCCGACTCTGGTTGCAGCAAGCCAAGCGCCAGCTTGACAAGCGTGCTCTTGCCGCTGCCGTTCGGCCCCAGTAGGGCCGCTATTTCCCCTTCATGGACCGTCAGCGACACGTCCTCCACCGCCACCACCTCTCCATACGCGAAGGTCACGTGGTCCCACTCGATCACGGGCCTCCCCATCCAGCTTGCGGCGATCAAGAACACTCCAGGGCAAGCCTGAGGCTGGCCAGGTTGTTGCGCATGAGACCGAAGTAGTCGCCATGAGCCTCTAGCTCTTCCGGGGTCACGCTCTCGATGGGAGTGATGGGAAGAAGCTCGGTTCCAGTCTCTCGGGCGACTGTTTCGACAAGGGTCTGGCTGAGCACCGGCTCAACCAATACGTAGCTCAAACCTAACTCCGTTACCTCGTCAGTGATTTCGGCCAGTTGTTGGGGCGAAGGCTCCGCTTCCGGTGACAATCCGGCGACGGGGATCTGCTCGATGCCATAGCGGGCGGCCAGGTAACCATACGCTGCGTGCGAGGTGACGAAATGGTCGTGCTTACAGGCGGCCAGACCCGCCTCGAAGTCCGAGTGCAGCTCGTTCAGATCGGCGATCAGCGCGTCCGCGCGCTCTCGGTAGCCTTCGGCGTTGTCTGCGTCCACCGTAACGAACGCGTCACGGATACGCTCGACCTGGACAACGGCGAGCTTGGGATCGAGCCACATGTGGGGGTCCAGTTCCTCGCCGTGGTGCTCGCTCTCGTCCTCGCCTTCATGCTCATCTTCTTCTTCGTGTTCCTCTCCTTCGTGTTCCTCTTCTTCGTGCTCCTCGCCTTCGTGTTCTTCTCCTTCGTGTTCTTCTTCGTGACCGTGGCCGCCCCCTTCCATCGCCTGCGACTCGTCCGCCGCTTCCACCACTATCCCCGCCGCGTCGTCACCGAGCGCCTCGAGCGCCCGCTCCAGCCAGGGTTCGAGCTCCAGTCCGTTCATCACGATCACGTCCGCGGCTTCGATGCTGCGCAGGTGGGATGTGGCTGGTTCGAACCCATGGGCCTCCACGCCAGGCCCAATCAGCACCTCCACTTCAACAAGATCATCCCCTATACGCTCGGCAAAATAACCCAGCGGGTAGATGCTCGCGACCACTTTCACGGATGATCCGTCACCTTCGCCCGGTGAGCACGCGGCGGCTGGGATCAGGAAAAGTAGAAGTAGCGGTAGCGAAAGTATTTTGATACTTAGTCTCATTAAGCGGCTCATCATTACATCAACTCCAGTTTCAGCGTGTTGGACTAGTTATCGCCGGGCGCCATACCCGGGAGGCAATCTGCACAGGTTATATAAACTTCGACGCGGTGGCCAAGAATCTTTCCGTCGACCTCGCTGGCCATCTCACGGAGTAACCGCTCCAGCACAGGCTTGCGGAATTCCTCGATCTTCCCGCATGGGGAACAAATTACGTGGTGGTGATGCCACGCGCCGTCAAGGGAGTACCGAGGCGATCCATCCGGCAGCGTGATCTTGCACAGGATGCCGGTCTCGGACAGCAGCTTTAGCGTCCGATAGACCGTGGCGCGGCCCACAGTCGGAAGGCCGTCGTTTATCGACTCCGCGCTAAAAGTCCCTTCTTTTGTGGAGACTAGCCGAGCTACCTTCCGTCTCGGACCCGTGACGCGATAGCCGAGCTCTTCGAGCACATTATCGATGCGCGTCTCGTCGGTCAGCGTCATCATGTTTTGATATCTAGTCTCAATAGAAAACGATACGCCGTATCATAAACAAACGCTGCAAATAATTCACACAGGGCATAGAAGTAACGTTACGCTCCCAATTGTCCTCCCCCTTCCCTGAAGCTGACGCCCAAATCTCTCGGTTGCATCGCCGCGACTAATCGAGGTCCTATTCGGCTTGCGGCGAATCGAGCGGCCGCCGGACGAGCGATAGACTCTGTCCGTCTCCAAATCACTTACAACGCATGATCGTGGCGGCGCTTGCATAGAAGCGGGAGGATGAGCATGGCGGCCCGGAGACTGAGGGATCGGAACGCAGGCGGTCGGCTTCACCTGACACCCGAAGACGAAGCGCGGCTGGCGTGGTGGCGTGAAGCGCGGTTCGGCATGTTCATCCACTGGGGCCTCTACGCGATTCCGGCCGGCAAGTGGAAGGGCGAGGACATCCCCGGGATCGGCGAGTGGATCATGCACACCGCCCGCATACCAATGGCCGAATACGAGACCCTCGCCGCCCGGTTCAACCCGACCAGGTTCGACGCCGACGCCTGGGTCGGACTCGCGAAAAGAGCCGGGATGAAGTACCTGGTCATCACGTCCAAGCATCACGACGGGTTCGCCATTTACGATTCGGCGGTCAGCGACTACGACATCGTCGACGCCACCCCATTCGGTCGCGACGTACTCGCGGAGCTCGCCGAAGCCTGCCGCAAGTCCGGCATCCGCCTGTGCTTCTACCACTCTCAGGATCAGGACTGGCACGAGCCCAACGCCTCCGGCAACGATTGGGACGACTTCGCGCCCCCCGAGGAGCGCGACTTCGAGCGCTATCTCCGCGAAAAGGTCAAGCCGCAGCTCACTGAGTTGCTGACCCAATACGGCCCGATTGGACTCATCTGGTTCGACACTCCCATGCTGATCTCCAAAGCCCAGAGCGAACACCTGCGCCGTTTCGTGCACGAGTTGCAGCCCGACTGTCTGGTCAGCGGCCGCATAGGCCACGGCGTGGGTGACTACGGAAGTCTCGGCGACAACCAGATTCCCCCGGGGCGCGCCGACGGCGCTTGGGAAACGCCCGCGACGATGAACGACACCTGGGCGTTCAAGACCGAGGACCACAAGTGGAAGTCCACTAAGACCCTGCTTCACCTGCTGGCCGATCTGGCCGGCAAGGGTATCAACTACCTGCTCAACGTCGGTCCCACGGCCGAGGGCGAAATTCCCCAGCCCAGCGTGGAACGCCTGGAGGCGATAGGGCGATGGATCGAGGTCAACGGCGAGGCCATATACGGCACTTCTCCCAGTCCCTACGCCTACGCGTTCGACTGGGGCGGGATAACCCAGAAGGGCAGCACGCTGTATCTGCTCTTGACCCGCTGGCCGGGCACGAGATTGACTATCTTCGGCCTGCGGACCACGGTTAAAAGCGCCTACTTGCTCGCCGATCCCGACAAAACTCTCAACGTGTCGCAGAGGCGGGACGACGACCTCGACCACGACGTTCTTGAATTGGGACTGCCGTCCGAAGCCCCCGACGAGCACGTCTCAGTGGTGGCCTTGGAGCTGGACGGTCCCGCCGGCGTCGAAGCCGCGCCGCTCCAGCAGCCCAACGGCTCAATCGAGCTACTCGCCGGCATGGCCGATCTGCATGTGCCGAAGCGGGGAAGCCGGATCGAGGTCCATCCCGGAGGCGTCATCGCCAACTGGTACAACAAGGCCAACTGGATGAGCTGGAAGTTCAAGGTGGTCGATCCGGGTGAGTTCGACGTAAAAGTCGTCACCGGTACTCTGCGCCATTACGGCGTTTGGGAAGGTGGTCACAGGATCAGGGTGTCGGTGGGCGGCAGCTCGGTGAGCGGCGCGACTACCGCCGACGAGCAGACCGGCGGCCCGCGCGCCTCGTACTTCCCGGAGCACATGACCAATCTCGGACGGATAACGATAGAGGGGACCGGAATGCACGAGTTGAAGGTCCGGGCCGAGGAGATCAACAAGTCGGCTCTGGGAGGCGTAGCCTTGGCTTCGGTCCGGCTGGAGCGAGTCTGACTCGAACAGGCTGAACTATCGAAAGATCAGCCGAACGACTAGCCGTGTCGTCGGCGGCGCACCGAGGAGTTGATCTCTTGAGCCGAGAAACTGCGCAGGCCGTCATCGTGACGGCCCGAAACGAACTGGGAATCCGCGAGCTTCCGTGCCCCGAGCCCGGACCGTACGAGGCCATCGTGCGCGTTCTGGCTTGCGGCATTTGCAGCGGCACGGACACGAGCATTGTGGGAGGGAGCTTTCCGTCCTTGCCGCCCTATCCCTTCGTGCTCGGGCATGAGGGCATCGGCGAGGTCATCAGATGCGGCTCCCGCGCTCGCAATCTAAAGCCCGGCGATCTGGTACTGCGCCCGTCTCTGTTGCGGCCCGGCGAGTCCATCGAGGGAGTCGAGTCGGCGTTCGGCGGCATGGCGACGTGGGGATTGGTGGCCGACGCGAAGGCAATCGAGGAAGACACACCAGCTGGCGAGGAGCCGGCGCTGCCGGTCTTCGCGCCTACTCAGCAGGTCGTCCCCGCCGGCTTCGATCCACATCACTCCGGGATATTCATCACTTTCAAAGAAACTCTCGGCGCGCTGCTCGATCTGGTCGCCGCGCCGAACCCCTCCGTGCTGATACTTGGCGCGGGAGTCGTGGGCCTTTGCTTCACGCGCGCGGCCCGGTTGATCGGCTGCTCCCAGGTCGTTACCCTCGCCCGCCGCGCCGAACCTCTGCAAACCGCAATGGCCTTGGGAGCCGACGCGGTCATCGACACTTCCAGGGAGGACGCAGCCGCGCGCACGAACGAGCTAACCGGCGGACGGGGGTTCGACTACGTGGTCGAGGCTGTTGGAAGCAACGAGCTGATCAACCTGGCGCTCGACCTGGTCGCGGTCGGCGGCTCCGTGGGACTATACGGCGTTATCGGAGAAGGCGTGATCAAGCTCGACTGGGCGCGAGGCGGGCGCAACTGGTCGATCAAGTACCTGAACACGCGCGAGGCGGAGGTTCACGAAGCCGCCCTCTCCTACTGGCAACATGGTCTGGCGGGCGTCGAGGGACTTGTAACGCACCGAATGCCTTTCGTCGAGATCGATCAGGCGCTCGACCTCATTCGCACCCGAAAGGGCTACAAGATCTCCCTGGACTTCTCCGGCTAGCTAGACGGCGTCCGAAACCCCGCCCGAGTTTCCTCTCCTGACGGCCAAAAAACCTACCCCCAATAGTTATGGTGATTGGTCTTCGAAGCTATCGCCAACAGCTCGTCTTCAGTCAGCGCGGGATTCAATGCCGCCACGTCCTCCCGCAGCTCCTTGATGCTTACCGGGCCGATTACCGTCACGTCCACGTCCTGGCAGAGCAGCGAGAACGTAAGCGCGGCTATGGGAAGCGAAACGCCTTTCGCCGCGCACTCACGCTCCATCCTGCCAACTTCGTGGAGCACAGGCTCCGAAGCCGGTAGATAACTGTAGACCGCGCCTTCGATTGCGCCCGTCGCCAGGACATTGCCCGCAAACGGGCTGAGATTGACCACTCCGAGATTGTGCTTTCGGACCGCCGGGAATATCCGCTCCGTCGCTACGCGGTTCAAAAGCGTGTAGAGGTGGTAGCTCTGGATGATGTCGAATTCCCCGCTCTCCGCCGCCAGCGCCACCGCCTGCCGCTGGCCCGTCGCCACGCCCACCGCCTCGATAATGCCCTGCGACTGTAGTTTTCTCAGCCGCTCCAGCACCCCACCCTTACTAAGTATGTAGGGCAGGTCCTCGTCCGTGCAGTCGTGCAGCAGCACGATCGGCAGCTTCTCCATCTCGAGCTGGCGGAGATTCAGTTCGACCGTCCGCTCGGCCGGGTCCGGGTCGAAGTCGAACTCGATTTCACCCGCGGCGTTTCGCAGACGCCCTACTTTGGTGATTACCACAAGATCATCGGGCGGATCGGCTTCCCGAAGCAGACGCGCAAGGCGCTCCTGCTCGTAGGATGGCGCCGTGTCCAGGTGCCGAATACCCAGCCGGAACGCTTCCCTCATGATCGAGAGGAGATTCCCGTCGGAGGTCCGGCCGATCCAGTTTGCGGTGCCGAGTCCGATTTTGGTCGATTCAATCCCGCTTCGGCCAAGCGTTACCTTGGGAACGGTCGGCAAGGCTTCGGTCACGACTCAAGTCCTTGTGTGGTAGTCATGACGCCGGAAACCGGATCTCCGCGCCACGTTACAACGCCGCCTCTGGACGCGTCGGCAATACTTGCAGTGTCGGACTGTCGACCATCGTCAGTTGCCCCGATTATCCCACGGTGCCCCAGCCCGACGGTAAGACTGTCGAAATGTAGACCCGCCTGTGACCGCGACGGCGCTCAATCCCTGTAATAGCCTGCCGTGGCGAGCAGTTCCTCGGACTCCTGGGCCGCGTCGCTTACGGCGGCGTCCACCGTCTTTCGGAGCCTCACCGCGTCGTCGACCATCCTGTTTATTGCGTCAAGAAGCTCGGCGAGCTCCGGTATGCGCGGCAGGGTAAGGGCGTGGCGGTGGATCTTCTCGATGACTTCGTAATACTGGTACGCGCGACGGACATCGGCGTCATTCCAGGTGGAGAGGCGGCAGCCGTTGCCTCCCACCATCGTGAGATATTGATCCATTTCCGCGCTGACTGCGTTCTTGCAGAACGCGTATGCGGCGTCCTTGTGGCTGCTTCCGCTGGGGATCGTCAAGACCCAATAGATATTCAGTGAGGCGCGGCGGCCGGCGGAACCGTCACCCTTGGGAATCGGCGTTACTCGCACCTTGCCCGGTATCTTCGAGATTTCGGGAAGATCGGCGACGGCGGCGAAGCCGGACCAGTTCCACATCATCGCGGCCGTTCCGCCTGCGAACTCGATCCCCGAAGCCACGCTGTCATGCTCCCAGGGACTCGGCTGCGTGACTCCATGCTCGTGGATCAGGTCCACGTACCACTGCAGTGCTTCTCTGGCCGTGGGACTGTCAAAGCCCACGCGGTTCCGTGCTTCCAGAAACACGCCCCCGCGGCTCCACAGGTGTATCAGGAAGTCGTAGACGCTGTTGTGACCGTCTGGATAGGCCGCCACTATGCAGCCGTGCAGCCCCTCATCCGGCCGGTTGAAGAACCTGGCGACATCAAGGAACCGGTTCCACGTCTCGGGAACCGCAAGCTCGTACCCGTACTCCGACCGGAAACGGCTGCGCTCCGACTCGTCCTCGAACAGGTCGGTCCTGTACATAAAGCATTCGGGGCCGTCGTGGTAGGGGAGGCCGCAGATATTGCCCTGCTCGTCCCGCTGTATTCCCAACAGGGATTCAGGCCAGGCGTCCGGCCAGCCTTCTGGAGGATCGGCTTCGATGAACTCGTTCAGGCGGCTGAGCCCGCCCGTCTGTGCCGCGGCCGCCAGCCAGTCGGTGACGCACATGAAAACGTCCACCTCGCCGTTCGTGAGCCCGCCTCGGTCGAACATCAAATTGTGAAGTGGGGGCAGATCGAGAGACTTGAGGGCGACGTCATAACCGGAATGGTGCTGCCGAAATACCTCGGCTTGCTTTTCGAGGGCGGCGTCGAAGCTGTCGAAGGTCCGGTACACCATGTTCAGCGTGGTTGCCATCTCGTCCCCACTCCGGGCGGCTTACTACACAGCGGTCGACTTTGGTACGGTCAACTCAGTTTATGAGGAACCACGGCGGCGAGCCGACAGCACTACGGCCCGTCGGAACGCCGGAGGAGGATCCAGGTTGTGACGCCTGAAGAGCTGGACATCGGTTGGGCGCCCGATCTGCCTTTGAATCGAACAATGGGGATCGGCATCGTGGGCGCGGGCGCGATTGTGAACGTGGGGCACCTGCCCGCCTACCACAAGGCGGGATTCAACGTCGTCGGCATCACCGACAAGAACCCGGAAGCCGCTCGCGAGACCGCTTCTAAGTTCGACGTTCCCAAGGTCTATCAGGCGCTCGAAGATCTGCTCGACGACCCCGCAATCGAGATAGTCGACATCGCCGTGCCGGCCCCCTTTCAACCTGATATCGCCGTAAAAGCGGCAAGAGCAGGACGCCACCTGCTCTGCCAGAAACCCCTGGCCGAGGAGCTGCCGGACGCGGTGCGCATCGTCGCCGCGGCGCGCGACGCCGGAGTGCAATTGGCTGTAAACCAGCAGATGCGCTGGGACCCGGGAATACGAGCCTGCAAACGGATGCTGGAACATGGCTGGCTTGGCGAGCCTACGGTCGCCACCATCGACGTAAGCATCATGAGCGACTGGAGCGCCTGGCCTTGGCTCGTGGTGAGTCCCAGGTTGGACCTCATGTACCACAGCATCCACTACCTCGACTCGATGCGCTTTCTGTTTGGAATGCCCGACCGCTTGTTCTGCTCGGCGGGGCGGTTCCCGGGTCAGCCGGAAAAGGCCGAGACAAGAACTACGACGGTGCTCGAATACGACGGCAGTCTGACGTGTCTGGTGCGCGTTAATCACTGGGACTGGACCTGGGACCAGCGCGCCGTCTTCCGGTTCGAGGGAACCGAGGGCCTGGCCCACGGCACTATCGGTCTCCTCTACAACTACCCCCATGGTCAGCCCGACACCTTGCGGTTCACCTCGAAAGAGCTGCGTGAAGACCACTGGTTCGACGTGGAGATCGACGACATGTGGATACCGGACGCGTTCGTAGGCCCTATGGCCTCGCTCATGTGCGCCATCGAGTCCGGCGGACGCCCCGAGACTCCCGGCGACGACAATCTGGACACGCTGCGCATCGTGCACGCCGCCTACATGTCGATGGACTCGCACCAAACAGTCGCGCCCGCGGAGCTGGCGCGCGGATAGACCAGAGAAAACCATCTGAGCGTTTGACGGAACGCCGAAGCCGGAGGCGCGATTACTTGGTTGCGGGTAAACACGCTATAGCGAATGTGGGCATCCCCGTTATTCCGCCTCGCGCGGTGCCCGCCGCCGGTCGATCTCGCGATATCTCCGGCGTCCCGAAGCCTGAGTCTTGATGGTCCAGTACCTGGCCGCGGTCCGGCGCTTCAACCAGCCGACGGTGCATTTCGTGCTGGTCTGCATGTTGCATTCCTTGGCCTTCAACGGCATCTACACGCTCTTGGTGAATCTCTATTTGCTGCGCCTGGGTTACGGCCCAGCGGTTATCGGAGTCTTCAACGGAGCCGCCAACGTCGCGGCGGCGGCATCCGCCCTGCCGGCGGCCCTGCTCGCCGGTCGTTGGCATCTAAAGGCGCCCATGGTCTCCGGCCTCTCCTGCTCGGCCCTGCTGATCGCCATCCTCCCTGTCGGAGAACTGCTGGCGGGTGCAGCACAGGTCGGCTGGCTGATTGCCGTAGGCGCACTGGTGTCGCTGGCCGTATCCGTCTGGTTCGTCTACGGCAACCCGTTCATGATGACCCTGGTTGGCGAGCGCCAGCGCAGTCAGGCGTTCTCCGTTCGCTGGGCGCTGCTCGCCCTTGGTGGATTCGCCGGAAACTTGATCGGAGGATGGCTCCCACCAATGTACGCCGCCGTGACCGGTTCCTCCGTAGGCTCACCAGACCCGTTTCGGTACGCGTTATGGACCTCCGCCGCACTGGTCGCAATCGTCTCCATTTGGATGACGCGCGTCTCCGCGCAACGGGCTCCCGAGGCCGCTGGGCAAAGCCTGACCCGCATCGGGGCGGGCGCGGCCAGCCTCGTTGCGCTGGTCTTGTTCACCAGCCTGCTTCTGCAAGTCGCGTTCACCGCAACCAAAATATTCTTCAACGTCTACATGGAAACCGACCTGGGCGCGGATACTGTCCTCATAGGATCGCTTATCGGCGCCGGCTGGCTCATAGCCGCGCCCGCGTCCCTCGTAATGCCCCTTGTTGCCGCGAAGCTGGGACACGGCCGCACCGTCGCCTTCGCGGCGATGATCGGCTCCTTCATGCTGCTGCCCGTCGCGCTGATCCCGCGCATCGCCGCCGCTGGAGCCGGTTTCTTAAGCATGAGCTTCACCATCGGGATCTTCTGGCCGGCGTATCAGGTGTTCTCTATGAGCGTGGTCCGCCCGGACCGGCGACCGCTCGTCTACGGATCCATCGTCGGCGCCGGAGGTCTCGCCGGCACGCTTCTCGGCGCCGGTGGCGGATACCTCATCGCGGCGGCCGGTTTTCGCGAATTCTTCTTGCTGAGCTCCGCCCTAACCCTGGCGGGCGTGGGCGTGTTCTGGCTGACCATGGTCAAACAAGCCCGACGCGCCGAATAACGTCCCCCAACGGGCCATCCCAATACGCAGAACTCTCCGTGGTCGGGCAAGCGCCATCGCGGGGCATTTCACCGGCCAGTTTGGCGCGCCCGGAGGGATTCGAACCCCCGACCCCTGGTTCCGAAGACCAGTGCTCTCTCCGCTGAGCTACGGGCGCAATGCCCCGTTTTGCAGAACGAAACGGGAAATTCAATCGTAGCACCGGCCCGGCGCTGATATACTCGTCAACTGACTTTGCCGTTGATCTCATGATTGGAATCTAGGCTTGCCGTCTCAGAAGAAGGTCCAGAAGGCCCGCGCTCGCGCCAAGAAGGTTCGCCGCGAGTCCGCGCGTCGAATCCGTAACCGCACCGCCCGCAACACGGCCAGGACGCTCGTCTCCAAAGCGCGGGCCGCCATCGATGGCGACGACATGGACGCCGCCGTCGCCGCCGTCGGTCAGGCCGTCAAGACGCTCGATGTAGTCGCTGGAAAGGGCATCATTCACCAGCGAAACGCGGCCAGGCGCAAGTCCCGCCTGATGGCCCGGCTGAACGCCGGACTGGCCAAAAAAGAGTCTCCCGAATCCTAAGCGGGCGATCCCCAAATAAGACCTTAACTACGCCCCTCGCGCCGCTGTCCGCTCGGCGAACCTGCGATAGCAAAACCGTACGGTAAGCGCTTCAAGACCGGCTGCCAGCCCCCCGTACGGCAGGCGTCCCGCCTTGTAGTCGAAGTCCAGATCGACGAGCGCCGTAAGCATCCTTCGCAACTCGCTTGACTCGAACCTTGAAGCCTGCCCCGAGAGCTTACGCGCCTGCCAGGCAGGAACCCGCAGCGCCGACGCCACCTCGCCCGGCGGCGTGCGGCCTGCCGCCAGCGCCTTCGTCAGGATGAGCCTCGGTACGGTCCGCCCGAGGATCGCCAGCACGAGCTCCGGCGGCTCTCCGTTGTTGAGCGCCCTGGTCAATACGTCGAGCGCCGCCCCCGTGCGGCGTTCTATCACTGCGTCCAGGTATTCCCAGATTGCCCGCTCCGCCGGTTGAGGATCAGCCTCCATGACGTCGTCCTCGGTTATCTGGCCGGCGAAGTTCTTGAGCGCGGCGATCTTCTTGATCTCCTGTTCTAGCGACCCGTCGTCCAAAGTCGATCTTTCTATTAGATAGTTCGCGGTCCTGCGGTCGATGTGCAAGCCCTCTTCCTCCACAACCTCTCTAATCCACTGAAACGCCGATGTGTCCCGTCCAGTTCGCCTCAGTTCCCGCAGAACTTGAACGTCGACGTGTTCCGACTTCAGCTTCATCGCGCGGTTTTCGAAGTTCCGTCGGACCGATCGCGTCAATCCGTCCATGTAGAACGCGACCACCAAGAGCAACCGGTCAGGCGGCGACTCGGCGGTGGACGTGAGCCACTTCCAGAATTTCGTAGCGTCCTTCCCGCCGGCTGGAGCGTCAAGCAATACCACCGTCCGCAAAGCCGCAAAGAACGGCGGAGTTTGAACGGATGCTGCAACCTCCGCGAGACTGGTCTCCGAAGCGTCGATCCAGGCCGCGTCCAGATCGTCCGCCGCCGGACGTCTTGCAAGATTTTCGACGACCTTCGAGAGCCTGGGCCCGCGATCGCCCAGTACTAGGTGGATCACAAGATATTCCCGACTAGTTGCTCAGGAGTTGACATCAAGTCTCCCGATTCTAGCCGCCGACGCGCCATCGGCCCGGCCAAAAATCTGAAAATGAGCATTGACGACACACAAATTCATGCGTAGTATCTACAAGAGGTTTGTGATAAACTGCACAAACTAGATCCCCGAAATACCAGACACCACGACTTGGTGCCCAGCAACGTTACGAGGGAGTAGCTATGCGTTGCAAAGAATGCGATGTAAACATCGAGAACCAGCGAAACGGTAAGTCCAAGCGCGCGGGATTGTGCGCCAAGTGCGGTCGCAAAGCTAGACTCTCCGAGTACTTCCGAAAGTATTACATCGCCAATCGAGACGCGGTCCTGGCCAAGAATCGCCAGTGGGCGCGCGACAATCGTGAGCGCGTAATAGAGCTACGCCGTCGTCGTGCGGCCCTAAAACCCAAGGTTGTCAGGGAACCGAAGGCGTGTGTCGACTGTGGCACGCAGGTTATCCGGGCGAAACGCTGCCGCAAATGCTACGTCCGCCATCGCTACGCCACCAACCTCGACTACCGCGCCCGCCGGCTGGCGAGCACTCGCCGTTGGATGCAAAAGAAACGCGCCCAGGAGCTCGCAGTTCGCCTGGCGGAGACCGGCGACATGGCGGCCTCATAGGCTTAGCAACAGCGGCGGAGTACATAGCGCCCGAGGCGCGACACGCGCGAATTGGTTCTTGATAGGCGGCAGTCATTCGGTGAAAATTGATTACGACTTTGTGCAATTGGTAGCACTAGGGTGAGGTTGTGGTTGTGGAAGAAATAACTTCTGGGTTCCCCCAATGTAGAAGCTGTGGCGACGGAGACCTCGTACCACTCTCGGATTTCGGCAGTCAGGGCGCGGCCGTTCATTTCAAGGCCTGGATCTGTACGAATCCCGACTGTCATTTCAACCTCAAGATTCGTAACGGCGAAGTCTACTCCAACGAGCCAGTCGTAGACGTAAACCACGCTCCAAGGCGTCGTTAGAGCTAATTCGATCTCGCCGGCGGGCGACGTGGTTGTCATCGCCTGCCTAGGGTCTAATACGCATATATGATCGGCGCCAAGCTACGCGAACCTCCCGCATGTCCCTCGCATCCGCATCGTGTTGCGGAGGAGCGATGCGACAGATGCTACGTACATTTTTGCGGCGACTGCGTCGAAGATGTCGACGAAAGGCTGCTCTGCGCCCGCTGTAGCGAAGAAACAGCTGAACTCGCCCGGATTCGCGCGGAGTCCCGGCCGACGCCCCGCAACATTCTCCGGCGGATCGCCCGCAAAAGCGTTCTGATAGGCGTGTTCGTCGTACTCTTGATTTTTGTTGGAATCGGGGCATTGGTATCGGCTTTCTGGCGGTCTGCCGGTTCCGAAGTCGACTTCACGCTCATCAGGAGAATTCGGGCCGGCTTTACCCAAACATTCGAACTGGGAGGCGAAGGGTTCGACTTCGCCGAGCAGCTAAACGAGGGACAGCTCCGGGCAAGCTCGCAGAGTTCGGACCCGCTTCACAACGCCGAGCGACTCCACGACGGTCTGCCCGACGCCCAGATCCCAGCGTGGCACTCTGCGAGCGCCGACCTGCCGATTGATCTCTTATTTATCAGCGATAAGCCCCGGCTGATGGACAAGATCGTACTTTGGAACCATCCGGCGGAAGATCCCTCCACCTACATCAAGGAGTTCGAGGTGTTCGTGTCCCCGGTTGACCCCGCGAAAGACGACTCCCAGCTCCAATCGGTCGGAGTGTTCGTGGCAGAGCAAATAGCCGACGTGCAGCGGTTCGAGTTCGATCCGCCCGTGCCGACGCTGTATACGTTGATCCGAATCAACTCCCATTACGGCAGCCCGGACTATCTGTCGGCGTCGGAGATAGGGTTGTTCCTGCCGAATAATCCCGTCGACGGGCCGGTCATTCCGCAGCCGTTCCCGGCGAATCGTTAGCCGCGCGGTCAGGACGGTTAGGGATTCTCGATGTTCAAACGCCTCAAGCGCCGGCGGAGCGGACGCGATATCGAGCAGGGTGCAGCCAAGTCCCGGCGAGGGTTTGGAAGTCGTCTCGCAGGCATATTTGAGCGGTCACGCATCACCGACGCCGACTGGGAAGAGCTGGAAGAAACCCTTATCAGCGGCGACGTGGGACTCGACCTGGCGATCGAATTGACAGAAGCGATCAGAGACCGCGTGAAGTCGGACGGGATCAAGGACCCCGACGCCTTGTTGGGAGCGGCTCGGGAAGTCTTGATCGACGCTCTACGTGTCAACGGCGTCTCCGAGCCGCCCGCCGGAAAACCGATCGTCATCCTGGTGGTCGGCGTCAACGGCTCCGGCAAGACGACCACGGTCGCCAAGCTTGCTCATTTTCTTCAGGAAATGGGGAAAACGTCGGTGCTTGCGGCCGCCGACACGTTTCGAGCCGGCGCCATCGATCAGTTGGAAATATGGGGCAGGCGCCTGGATTTGCGGGTCGTCGCTCAGGCGCCCGGTTCCGATCCCGCCGCCGTGGCGTTCGACGCCGCTTCAGCCGCCGTGGCGACCAAGGCAGATTACCTGATCGTCGATACGGCGGGCCGCTTGCAGACAAATCGAAATCTGATGAACGAGCTTCGCAAAGTCCGTCGTGTCCTCGCTGGCCGCATCGAATCTGCCCCGCACGAGGTGTTGTTGGTGCTGGACGGCCTCACCGGCCAAAACGGTCTTGCCCAGGCGCGGGAGTTCCATGCGGACGTCGGAGTGTCCGGAATCGTGCTCGCCAAGCTCGACAGCTCCGCCAAAGGCGGCGTCGTCTTTGCTGTAACGAAAGAGCTTGAAGTGCCGGTTAAGTTTGCTGGTACGGGCGAGTCCATTGAAGACTTGGCCCCGTTCGACGCCGAAGAGTTCGTGGATGCGCTCATGAGGTCCGGAAATTGAAACCTGAACGCGCCCGATCGCTGAAGGGCGTCGTCCTGGTGGGCGGCACCGGCAGCCGTCTCTACCCGATTACCACCGTAACCAACAAGCATCTGCTTCCCGTGTACGACCGGCCCATGGTGTACTACCCGTTGCAAGCGCTTGTCAACGCCGGCGTCGAAGAGGCCATGCTCGTGACCGGCGGCAACAACGCCGGCGACTTTCTCAGACTGCTCGGCGACGGACGTAAGTTTGGCTTCAGCAGACTTCATTACGCCTATCAGGAGCGGGCCGGTGGAATCGCCCAAGCGCTCGGATTGGCAGAGACGTTCGCTGGCGGCGACGACATCCTGGTCATTCTGGGCGACAACATAATCGAGTCCAACATCCGCCAGGCCGCAGCCGAGTTCGCGGCGCAGCAGAACGGCGCCAAGCTGATCCTAAAAGAGGTTCCTAACCCCTCGGCCTACGGAGTAGCGGAGCTTCAGGACGGTCGAATAACCGGCATCGAGGAGAAACCGGAGAACCCGAGATCAGATCTCGCCGTGATCGGTATCTACTTCTATAGCAGCGAAGTGTTCGACGTCATCAAGACGCTGGAGCCTTCGGGCCGGGGCGAGCTGGAGATAACCGACGTTAACAACCACTTCATCCGGGCCGGTACGGCGACATACAACGTCCTCGACGGATACTGGGCTGACTGCGGCGAGTCGATCGACTCCTATCTGGAGGCCGTCAACCTCGTCGCACGCAAAGGGGCAAACGACCGGGCGCCCTGCCCTCAGGGATAGCCGCCTCCCGCCATCGACGGCAGGATTGTCACCGTGTCGCCGCTCTTCAGTTCGGCCGACAGACCGCCGATTTCCCGCACTTCGACGTCGTTTACGAAGATATTCGTGTGATCCAACACGTCGACGCCATCCGACGATAGCGAGTTCTTGAGCGTTGGAAACTGCTCGTACAGGCGGTCGAGGAGGTCCGCGAGGTTTTCGGCGTCGACATCAAGATTGGACTTGCCGGCCGTGTGACCGCGCAGGACCCTGGGAATTCTCACTTGGACTGACACTTACCGCTCCCGATCGCAGCCGACAATCTCCAGCCCGTTGCGGCTGTCCCGCACAGCCTTCGAGCTTTCACATTGGATGTTATCGCAACATCCAATCCGCTTCGCAACGTAAATCCGCCTGCCGATGATTGACAAGAGCCATAAGGGTAATATCTGGGGCGTCAGGACTCCGTGAGCCGGCCAGGCGTGAGGTGAGGGAGCGCGAATCGTGAGCGAAGCTAAACAGGACACTGCGCCAATGCGCGACGGGGAAACCGCCGACGGAAGATGTCAGGCTTGTAAGACCGAAACAACCATGCGGTTTCGGATCAAGTCTTCCTGGTTCGGCATGAAAAAGAAGGAGTTTTGGGCCTGCACCCGGTGCGGGAATATGCAGGACAATTTGTCCTAGCTACCACCCACACCGCCCAGACTCGAACTCAGTGATAGTGCTGCACGCCGTCCTGATATTGCGCGTTGCATAGGCAACCCGACCGCAACCGTTTATCCCTGGTGGGCGGCTATCCCGCTTGATCGACGCCATCATCGACACCGACCCCGGAATCGACGACGCGCTGGCGATATTGCTGGCTCTCAAGTCCGGGCGGTTTCGCGTTCACGCCATGACCACTGTCGCGGGGAACTCCCCAATAGAGGACACCACCGCCAACGCCGAGTTCCTGCTTGCGCTCGCCGGTCGCGGCGACATACCGCTCTATACCGGCGCTCGCAAGCCCCTGCAACGCGACCTGGTAACGGCTCCGGTACACGGCAAGGGCGGACTGGCCGGGGTCAGACAGGACCGCCCCGCGAGCCTCACCGACGACGCGCCAGCCAAAACCGTCGAGATCGTCCGCGACTCTACGCAGCCGATCACCCTCATTGCACTCGGCCCTTTGACCAACGTCGCTCAGGCGATCCTGTTGGACGCCGAAGCCATGTCGCGGGTCCAAGAAATAGTCGTGATGGGCGGAACGTTCGGGGGACCCGGCAACATGCCCCACGGATCGGAATTCAACCTATACGTGGACCCGGAGGCCGCGGATATCGTCTTCCGGTTCCCGGTCCGCACGGCGGTCGTGCCGCTCGAAGTATGCGACCCTCTTAAGTTCCACAGCGATTATTTCAAGGCGCTGCGCGACGAGGACATCCGGCGGCCCGTCACGCGGATGATGAGCGGGTTCTACGAGACCCTGCTGAGTTTGAAACAAGAGGCGGGCGTCGCTTTGTACGACCCTATTACCGTCTATTACGCGATCAATCCGAGCGCGTTTAAGCTGACGCCCCGGCAGATCAGCATAGGACTCGATGACTCGACCGATCGGGGGCGCACCACCGGTACGGCAGTCATCGATAGCGAATCGAGCGGCCTCAATTTCGTCGCCGAGTCGCTGGACCTCCAGGCGTTCCGGCGAGACTTCATCAAGTTGCTCAACGGCTAGACAGGTCTCAGTCCCCTAAAACGCAACAAAACATGGAGCGCGCGCTCCGAGGCCCAAACGCGATAAAATGCGCGTTCTGCCGATGCGAAAAATATCTGTTCGGGGCGCCAGCGAAAACAACCTCCAGGGGTTGGATCTTGACATCCCCCACGAGGCTCTGACCGTAATCTCCGGCCTCAGCGGTTCGGGCAAATCGTCGCTCGCGTTCGATACGATCTTTCGAGAGGGACAGCGCCGTTACATCGAGTCGCTGTCTTCATACGCCCGGCAGTTCCTCGGCCAGATGGAGCGCCCACGCGTCGATCACATCGAGGGACTTTCGCCGGCGGCCGCGATCGACCAGCGGTCGGCCAATCGCAACCCGCGGTCCACCGTCGGGACGATCACTGAGGTCAGCGATTATCTGCGGCTCCTCTTCGCCCGGATCGGTCAGGTCCACTGCCATCGCTGTGATACGCGGATTCGCCCCCAGACCGTGGGGCAAATCGTCGACCATCTGCTCGAAACCGGCGGCGGCGAGCTGGCGCTGATACTGGCCCCCGTCGTGCGCCATCGCAAGGGTGAGCACACCGAGCTGATCGCTCAGTGGCGGCGCGGCGGATATGTTCGGGCCAGATTCGACGGCGTGGTTCACCGCCTCGACGAGGCCCCCAGGCTCGCGCGCACCAAGTGGCACGACATCGAAGTAGTTGTCGATCGAATCAGAATCGCCGAGGGGAACCGGGAACGGATCACCGACTCCGTCGAGACCGCGACCGAGCTTGCCGACGGAATGGTGATCAGTTCAACCAAAGCCGGCGACGAGCTGCTGAGCTCAAAATACGGCTGTCCCGGCTGCGGCGCCAGCGTCGAACCACCCGAACCGGCATCATTCAGCTTCAACAGCCGCCGCGGCTCGTGCCGCACGTGCCAGGGTCTGGGCCGGGTGCTTGACCTCGACCCGGACAAGCTGATCCGGGACCCCGATCTGAGTATCAGGGACGGCGCCATTGCTCTCACCAATAACTCCGGCTACACGCTCTACGCGCGGATGCCCATGCGTAGCTGGGAGCGGCTCGCCAGGGCGTTTGACTTCAGTATCGACACGCCCTGGAAGGAGCTTTCCGACGAGCAGCGCGACGTGATCCTGTACGGGTCTCGACGGCGCAAGTCCGCCCGCAAGCAGTCAGCGGAAGGTGAGAGCGGCGCTGTACAGCGCGCCTGGCGCGGATTGATCCCCCTCCTGCGGCGGCGATCGAAGTCGGGCCGCGTGGAGTGGGCGCACAAGCTCGTCTCCCATCGAACCTGTCAGACCTGCAACGGCGCGCGATTACGCGCCGAGAGTCTCAGTGTCCGGTTTCAGGGGCTGAGCATCGCCCAGGTCAATGCCATGCCGGTCGCAAAGGCGCGCGCATTTCTCAAATCGTCGGAGCTTCAGCCGCGCGAAGCCAGGATCGCCGACCAGATTCTCCACGAGATCGACCTCCGGCTCGACTTTCTCGAACGCGTGGGGCTTTCCTATCTGACCCTCGATCGTAGCGCCGACAGCCTGGCCGGAGGCGAGGCCCAGCGCATCCGGCTCGCCGCGCAGATAGGCGCGGGACTCGAAGGCGTCCTCTACGTCCTCGACGAACCTTCCGTCGGCCTTCACCACAGAGACAACGCCGGACTGCTCCGCACGCTCGGCGCGCTGCGCAGCCGGGGCAATACCGTGCTCGTCGTCGAGCACGACGAGTCGACCATCAGAAGCGCCGACCACGTAGTGGACATCGGCCCCGCGGCGGGCGACGAGGGCGGTCTCGTCGTCGCCGAGGGAAGCCCGGACGCGGTCGCAAAGAGCGATTCGCCCACCGGACGCTACCTGCGAGGCGCCGATGCTATTCCGATTCCAAAACGGCGTCCGGGCAATGGCAGGTCACTCTCGATTCTGGGTGCCGGACAGCACAACCTGAAGAACATAGACGTGGCTTTCCCGTTGGGAATGCTCATCTGTGTCACCGGCGTATCGGGATCGGGGAAGTCGACTCTGGTCGACGACATTCTCAAGCGCGCCCTGGCGGCGGCATTGCACGGCGCCCAGGCCACGCCCGGACTCCACGACCGCATCACTGGAATCGAGAACGTCGAAAAGGTCATCGAGATCGATCAGTCTCCCATCGGCCGGAATCCAAGATCGAACCCCGCGACCTATTCGGGCGTGTTCGACCACATACGAGATCTCTTCCACAAGCTTCCCGAAGCGCGGGCCAGGGGCTACAGGCCAGGCAGATTCAGCTTCAACGTAAAAGGCGGACGCTGTGAAGCCTGCGAAGGCCGGGGGGCCTTGCTGGTTGAGATGCAGTTCATGGGCGACGTGGAAATCGTCTGCGAAGCCTGCGGCGGCAGCCGGTTCAACCGCCAGACGCTTGGAGTCCGCTACAAAGGCAAGTCCATAGCTGACGTTCTCGCTCTTCGAGTCAGCGATGCGCTGGAGTTCTTCGAGAACATCCCCCGCATCCACCGAATCCTGCAAACGATGGTCGACGTTGGACTCGGATACGTTCCGCTTGGGCAGTCCTCCACCACCCTCTCCGGAGGAGAGGCGCAGCGTCTCAAGCTCAGCTCGCAGCTCGCGCGCCCCCCGTCGGGCCACACGCTGTACATCCTGGATGAGCCAACGACCGGCCTGCACTTTTACGACGTCAAGCGGCTCGTCGATGTGCTTCAACGTCTGGTCGACGGCGGCAATACGGTCATCGTCGTCGAGCACAATCCTGAAATCATCAAGATCACCGATTGGGTAATTGATCTGGGGCCGGAAGGCGGCGACGAAGGCGGCTCTCTGGTCGCCGCCGGCACGCCGGAAGACGTGGCCCTCGCGCGCGGGTCCCATACCGGCGAGATGCTCGCCGAGGTATTCGCCGGTAACCCGCTCGGAACGTCCGCCAATGGCGCGACGGCCCCCTCGGCGGACTCCGAGGAAGGCGTGTTAACGGTCGTCAAGGCGCGCAAGCACAATCTGAAAAGCGTCAGCGTCAAGATACCCAAGGAAAAGCTGACCGTCGTCACCGGCGTTTCCGGCTCTGGCAAGTCGACTCTTGCGATGGAGACGATTTTCTCCGAAGGCCAGCGGCGGTTTGTGGAGTGTCTCTCCTCATACGCGCGGCAGTTCCTGGGCAGGCTCGAAGACGCGGAAGTGGAGTCCATAAGCGGCCTCGCGCCCGCAATAGCCATCGGACAGGAAAACCTCACCCGAACTCCGCGTTCGCTCGTCGCCACCGCCACGGAAATATACGACTATCTGCGCGTTCTCTATTCGCGGGCGGGCAGGCCTCACTGTCCAAACGGCCACGGTCCGATTGCCGGAATGACCTCCAGGGAGATCATCGAGGCCGTGGCGAACCTGGGAGACGGCAACAGGATCAACATCATCACGCCAGCCTCCCACGACCCTGAGGATGTCGAAGACCCTTTGGCCTATCTGCGGTCCCTGCTGAAGGAGGGATTCGTCAGGGTCCGCATCGGCGGCCGCCCCGTGGATCTCTCCGCGGGAGTGCCTTCGGACGGCGGATTCGAGCTCTCTGAGGTCGAGCTGGTCGTCGACCGCCTCGTGATACGGTCCGATTCGCTCGACCGGCTGGGCGACTCGGTCGAGCTTGCCCTGGCCAGGGGCGGCGGACGCATGTTCGCCGAAGTCGTCAACCGCGACGGCTCCGTGCGGCGGCGGGTCGCCTTCAGTTCCAGGCCCATATGCGCGATCTGCGAGTCCGCGCTCGATGGTCCGCTGACCCCGCGGCATTTCTCCTTCAACGCCTACACCGGGGCCTGTCCGGCCTGCGACGGTCTTGGCTCCGCCAGAACGTTCGACCGCGACCTCGTTGTCCCCGATCCCTCCAAGAGCTACGCCGAGGGCGCTATCGCGTTTCTCGATTCAGACCCCATAAGCTCGTGGTGGGGTCGATGGGTGATGGCCTTGGCGGAGCACTTTGCCTTCGATCCGTACATGCCCTGGAGCACCCTGCCCGAAGATGTCCAGTCCGCCGTGCTCTACGGGACCGGCGACACGCCGATCAAGCGCGTGTTCCAGCGCGACCCTGATGACTGCGAATCGCGCACCGAGCGGATGGAGCCGTGGGAGGGGTTCATTCCGATCTTCGCGCGCTGGTACGAGCGCACCAGGAACACCGGCCGGCAGGACTTCTTCGAGAGCTTCATGCGCGAGCAGATCTGCGAGGAGTGCGGCGGCGCGCGCTTGCAGCCGATGGTCCGGTCCGTGCGGTTCGTCGACAAGACGGTATCCGAGGTGCTCGACATGAGCATCGCCGAGGCAAAACACTTCTTCAAAGGCGTCGCCGATGACCCGGGGGGCTCGGGAATGAGCGGGAACGAGGCCGAGATCGCCGAGACGCCGCTGATCGAGATCACCAACCGCTTGCAGTTCCTCGATGACGTGGGCGTCGGCTACCTGACCCTTAACCGTCCCACCGCCTCGCTCTCCGGCGGAGAAGCTCAGCGAATCCGACTCGCGACCCAGGTGGGTACCCGGCTGGTGGGCGCTCTCTACGTTCTGGACGAGCCTTCCATCGGCCTTCACCCGCGTGACATCGGACGCCTGCTCTCTTCGCTGAAGCGGCTGCGCGACCTCGGAAACACGGTCATCGTGATCGAGCATGACGAAGAGACCATGCGAATGGCCGACCACCTCATCGACCTCGGTCCCGGACCCGGCGAGCGCGGCGGCCAGGTCGTCGCCGAAGGGACGCTCGACGACATCCTCGAGTCGCCGGACTCCATTACCGGACAGGCGCTCCGCCACGACGTTTTCCTTCACCGCGTCAAGATGATGCCCCGCATGAAGTCCGGCGACCTGGAAGTGATAGGCGCTCGGGCGAATAATCTCAAGAACATCGACGTTGCCTTCCCCGTCGGGTGCTTCACGGCCGTAACCGGAGTATCGGGATCGGGCAAGAGCACTCTGGTCGACACCATCGTGCGGCGTGCGCTGCGCAACCGGATTCATGGGGCCAGAGAGTTCCCCGGAGAGCATTCGCGGATCGAAGGCGCCGGTTTCTTTAGCAAGGTAGTGGTTGTGGACCAGTCTCCCATCGGCAGGTCCGCGCGGTCTTGCCCCGCCACCTACATAGGCGTATTCGACGAGATTCGCGCCCTGTACGCCAGGCTGCCCGACGCCAAGGCGCTCGGATTTGGGATAAGGCGGTTCAGCTTCAACGAGGGACCGGGGAAATGCCCCGCTTGTCGCGGGGAGGGGTATCAGCGAATCTCGATGCAGTTCCTCGCCGACGTTCAGGTGTTATGCGACGCCTGCGGCGGCAAGCGCTACAACGCGCAGACGAGAAGGGTCAAGTTCCGCGGTCTGGACATTTCCGACATTCTGGAGCTCTCTGCCGAGCAAGCGCTGGAGCATTTCGACTCCATGCCGCGAATCAGACGTTACCTGCAAGTCCTGTGCGGAGTCGGGCTTGGCTACATTCGGCTGGGTCAGGCCGCGACCGGCCTGTCCGGAGGCGAAGCCCAGCGCATCAAGCTGGCCGCCGAGCTTAGCCGTTCCGGCACGGGAGACACCCTTTACCTGCTCGACGAGCCTACCGTCGGCCTCCACGCCGCCGACGTGAAGGTCCTCGTCGACGTACTCGATAAGCTGGTCGAGGAAGGCAACACGGTCGTGGTCGTCGAACACGATCTCGGAGTCATCGCTCAGGCCGACCATGTGATCGATCTGGGGCCGGAGGGCGGCGATGCGGGCGGATACGTCGTCGCCTCAGGCACTCCTAAGGAGCTATCCAAAAACAGCGAGTCCTACACCGGCCTGCACCTGCGGCGTCTGATCGACCGCATAAACGCCGCAGCCTAGCTCCACGCCATCGCCCCTAGGGTACGATTGACCCGCGAACGAACCCGGCGCACGCACACGCGTTCTGGTTCCACGGACTTTGAACACAATCGGATTCAGCGAGCGTAATACCTGAAGATGCGGACCCCACTCGTAGCCGGCAACTGGAAGATGAACACCACCATCGGCGGCGCCGTCGCGCTTGCCGGCGAAGTCGCCGCTGGCGTCGAGCGCATGGCGGCCGTGGACGTTGCCGTCTACCCTCCGTTCGTCGCCTTGCAGGCCGTGGCGCGCGCGCTGGAGGGCACGCGGACCTCCGTCGGCGCTCAGAACATGTATTTCGAGGAGTCCGGTGCTTTCACCGGCGAGGTATCCCCGACCATGCTTGACGGAGTCGCTGCTTCCGTAATCATCGGTCACTCCGAGCGGCGGCATATCTTCGGCGAGCGCGACGAGCTTGTGGCCCGCAAAGTGAGGTCCGCGTTCGACCACGGGCTTACCCCTGTGTTTTGCGTCGGCGAGCAGCTTGCGGAACGCGAGTCGGGCCGTACCGAAGGAGTCGTGGGCAGGCAGGTCGGATTCGTCGTTGACCAGATCAGTCCCGCCGAGGCCGCCCGCATGATCATCGCCTACGAGCCGGTTTGGGCCATCGGCACCGGCGTCAACGCCACTCCGGACCAGGCCGAAGACGCCTGCGCCTTCATCCGCGGTCTGATCGAAGGCTCGTTCGGCGAAGAGGCCGCCGGGCGCGCGCGAGTCCTTTACGGTGGCAGCGTCAACACCGGAAACTGGGACGAGATCACCCGACGGGAAAACGTCGATGGCGCGCTCGTCGGCGGCGCGAGCCTCGATGCCCCCGATTTCGTGCGTTTGGTCGAAATAACCCGCGACGCGCTCGCCGCCGATTGAACCGCCCGCCAGCCGCCCCAACCGTCATTCCGAGCGAAGTCGAGGAATCTAACGCCCCGCCATCCAACCCGTATCCCGTGCACCCTGAGCACGCCCTGCCCTGAGCCTGCCGAAGGGGCACACGTCTCATCCCGTCATTCCCGCGAAGCATGTCCCCGCGAAAGCGGGGAGCGGGAATCCAGTCCCCTCTCCCTTGACGGGAGAGGGTTAGGGTGAGGGTGTCTCCATCGATGAAACTCCGCCTCCGAATTATTCAAACCCCGTCTAGGTAGTCTTCTCCCCGCGGTCCGCCGCGTTGGGCCGGCTGTTTATGTAGTCGAGAAGGTCCCGCTTCAATATCCGCTTGCGGCTCTTGCCCCGAACCAGCGCCGGAAGCCGTCGCTCGCGTATCAGCTTGTAAATCTCCGAGTGTGAAAGGCTCAGATGGCCGGCGACCTCGGCCACCGTCATTTCTGGTCCCGCCGGGTTCTGATATAGCTCCAGCTCCGACTCCAGGATGCGTATCGACCTGGGAGTTATCTTTATCGCCGGCAGGTTTCCCCTGTATATCTGGGCGTAGACCGCCGACTCCGCCATGCCGAGGCGTTGCGCGACTTCCCTTACGGTCAGGAGCACCGGCAACATGGGTTACCATCCAGTCGAATTTCAGCGGCCGCGTGTACGCTAGGCGAATTCTAGTCGTAGTTTGCTGCGGATTGAGAGACGAGCGCCCGCCGCCGCGCGGCGGCTTGGGATATTGATCTTATACTTTTCAAGGGCACGGTTACCCCGGAGGTGAAACTTGCCGGAGAATGGTGAGACACGCCAGATCCACTGTCAGTCGAACGTCTGCCGCGGACACCTTCGGACAGTCGAATACAGGCCGGTGGCAGACATGTTCAACTTCCTTCGCAGCGACGACGAGAAGCTGATCGAAGGCCGGTGGCTTTGCAAGTATTGCGGCGAGGTCAAGCAGCCGTCCGAATTGGACGGTTCCGGCGAAGAGGTCTTCTCCCTCTAGCCGCCTCCGCCAGCGCCCCAACTGTGATTTCGAGGCCCCAACCGTCATTCCGAGGCCCCAACCGTCATTCCGGCGAAAGCCGGAATCCAGTCCCCTCTCCCTTGACGGGTGAGGGTGTCTCCATCGCTGAAACTCCGCCTTCGAATTATTCAAAGGCCTCGTCTAGGGAATCTCCGCCCCGCCATCCAACCCCTATGCCGTGCACCCTGAGCCTGTGACGAAGAGAAATCAGCCATTCTGTCCCCTCTCCCCTCCGAGGGAGAGGGTTAGGGTGAGGGGGCGCGCACTGCCACCCCCCACTTGTCATTCCCGCGAAAGAACGTCACCCCGTACCCCGATAAGGGGCCGGCGTCCAGACCCTCATTCCGACTCCGTAGGGGCGGTTCGCGAACCGCCCTCCATGAATCGATACGAAGCCGAAATCCAATCCCGATTATTCGGGCCTGCACAGAGACGATCCGCAAATCGTCCTATACGCTGACCATGCCGGACCAGACAATCGGAGCTTTCCGGCGAGTAGCCAGGAGCACGAAATCAAATTGAAGCCGCAGCCCTCTACACCCCGTTTACCCCATCGTCAAACACCCCGATTTTCAAAATTCACAGGGTAGATTTCACGGATTTTTATGAAAATCACTCTTCCCGCACCCGCCCGAATACCGCGAATCAGGCACGTCTGCCGCGAGCCGTTCTCCCTCTAGCTCCGCCCCGTCGCGATGCTCGATCCCCAGAAAAACGCCAGCGTAGCCACTGCCGACAGGTATGCCAGCGACCACGTCACCGGCCAGCCGCTGTCCTGCAACACCGCCTCATAGGCCACCGCCGCCTGCAACAGCGTCGCAATGACGAAATACCTTATGAACCGGCCGTCGATCCACGCCCGCGCCAGTATCATTCCCGCCCCGATATGCGCCCCCACCACAAACAGCTCCCGCACCAGCGGCAGCGCCAGCCGGGTCGAGAGGCCCGCATCCAGGGCGGGCGACAGGAGACCCGCCGACTCGAACAGCGCGTAGCCCAGCGCCGTCAAAATGCCCACCGTCACCGTCGCCGCTTTGTCCCGCCGCGATCCTGACGCCGCGATGATCAGCAGGATTCCGAACAGCAGCACCGCTTCCTGAGCGGCTTCGCCCACCACCGCCGAGTACGCGCCGGTCAGCAGCGAGTTTCCGTCAAACGGCTCCTCTCCGGCGATGTGCGTCAGCAGGTCCTGGGAAGCGCTGTGCAGCTCCGGTTGGACCCAGGTCTCTACCACCGGCGACAGCGCCGCTCCGGCGATCAGCGCGATCGCCGCCCACGGCAAATACAGCTTTAGTGGGGGACCAAGCCTCGTCCAAAACAGGCCGAAAACCACGCCGAACCCCACCGCCCCCCAGTGCGGAAGCTCGACCAGCGCCTCCAGCTCGTCCCATCGGGCGAGGATCCAGTCCATGGCACGTCGCGATCTCGGAAAAGGGTCACCAAAGCCGCGGATCGCGCTCCGAGACCTTTCGACTTCGCTCGGGACAGGCCCGTGGTTTCAGCCTGCCCGATCAGTCCCGCCCGTCCCGAAACCTGCCCAAAACCGTCATTCCCGCGAAAGCGGGAATCCATCCGCCACGAGCTGCGCCTGGGCGGAGACTGGTTCATGGACCCGGGGCCGCCCGCTCCCGCTGTTACGCAAAGGTCTCGTCTCGCGAGAAACGGCTAATTCCGACGCCCATCATATCGGTTGACGCTCTTCGCAAAGCGTCGATAGCATTGAAGTCGAATCCGTGCGCTCCAGAAAGCGGGCGCGCGGGTTGTTCGCTAAGAGGAGTCACCCCTCCGCGGAGGATTCTCCCTCTTCGAGAACAATGGGTCGGTGGGTGAGCGGCTAATACCACCAGACTGTAAATCTGGCGCCCGGAAGGGCTACGCAGGTTCGAATCCTGCCCGGCCCACCATGACATACCACACTGCGAACTCTCCCGTTAAGGGCGATTTTGGCAGCATGCGCTCTCCTGGCAGGCTGTCCCAGAGGCTCGGTTTTTTGCGAGTCTTTCTACGATCATTTCTTCCCATACATATCTTCTGGACTAACTCCGCCGCTTGCCCAAGGTCGCTCCCTTCTGCCATTGATCGAAACGGTACCTGCGATATCACACACATTCATGTGAAGATCCAAACCAACTGAGGAAGAGTCGATGCTACAGTGTGGCACCGCACATCACTTTGCTCCACCAAGGGTAGAGGGGGTCTCGATCTCCGGGTAAGTAGCTTGCCCTTGACCGCATCATAATCATTGCCGCACGTAATTCGGTGTCAGGGACTGCCGCCTCTTCAGCCCAGAGTTTCAGAAGTTCCAGAGTGGAAACTAGAGGAACCGACGGAACCTGCCCCCCAAGTACTCGACGCGCCTTGCGGTCGTCGGTCGCCACGGAGCACCCCCGATGAAGGGCAAGCGCGCCTGTCACTGCCTCACCATCATCAACTAAGGCGGCAAGATCTACGAATGTGATCCTCTCTTCTGGATGTTCCAGGTGCACTACGTCAATCATTCCTTCATCCACGAGCCGAGAAAGGTCTATGGGTTCCCGTTCCTCACGAGTGCTGGCCTGGTCTGATAGCCACGTGTAGAGAGCTTCCCGTTCAAGCACATAAGCAGCGACCCCGAGCTGATAGGGCAGTGTTCCAGCAATCTCCGGCAAGCATCCGGTCGCATAGATATTAATGAGACAGCTAGCATCGAGAAGAAGGCAACCAAGAGTGTTCTTCATGGCGGCTGACCCGCTCTAGAAGCGTTTTTCGATAATGGTGCTTGCCAGATCAATGGAGAGAGACGCGACTTCACCTTCATCTAACAGGTATATGGGATGGGTCAGATTCTGAACCGTCCGCCTTGCGGATACACGGTCGACACGCAAAAGTCGGGCCAACTCGCCTTCCGTCAGATTTCCGTCCTCGTAAGCCCGGACAGCTAAGAGTAGGTACCGAAGTGGAAGCAGTCCGTCGCATTTGGGGCGAGGAATCAAACCCAATTGCGTACGAGCCTCCTGGACCTTGAAACCCCTATCCCGTAGTCGATCCCAAGTGCCCGGGGGAAGAAGCCGAAGTTCCTCAAGGCGCAGCATCATCGCTTCTACGGACACGAAGTAGTGGTGAGCGAGTCGGCATATTTCCGCCGCTGTGATCTTGCCATCAACTGCACGAGACAACTCGTTAAACTTTCGCCGCAGACCTGTGGATGGCATAAGCATGCACCGAGCGAACGCGTCGGCGAATCTCTCGGAGGCGGGAACACGTCTGTATACACCCAACATCGATATCTCTGATTGAAAGCGGCTTGTCAGGAAATGACCGTATTCGTGAGCCATCGACCATCGCCGTCTCTCGTCAGGATGGCGAGCGTTTACAGCGATGCAACCACCAAGTTCTTCCGTATAGGAGAAGATGCCCGCAACCCGAGAAGGCAGTTCAGTGGAGAAAACACGAACGCCCACATCGTTCTCGAGTGTTTCTCTCAGGTGTAGGGCCGGCCCATCACCTAGGCCTAAGCGGTTGCGCTCGGACCAAGCTACATCCTCAGCAGCATCTTCAGGAGCGATCCTATCTATCAAGTATTGGCTCGGATAGTTCCGCCGAAGTGATGTGCCGTTAAGACTCTCTAAATACAGGTAGTCTTCGCACAGGTGTTGAAACTCTTGGACTGCCTGTTCCAGTTCCTTCTGGTCCTGGGGCAGACTCGCGCTGCTGACAACTGCACGGAATTGTGCGGTGAAGTCGGACGTGGGTTCCTTTTGACCAACGAAATCGCTCACCGGTCGACCATAGAGTCTTGCCATTTGTATGAGTTCATCGGACCGGGTCCGTCGGTCGCCTTTTTCTAAGGCAGTGATCGTCGTCCGGGCTACGGCCAGGGAGGTAGCAACCTCTTGCTGGGTAAAGCCCCTAGCTTTTCTAGCTTCTTGGAGGCGTCGTCCCAATACCGTCGGGTCGATTGTTTCAACTACATGCTGTTGCACAGGACCTCCTAAGCCGCTAGTTTGGCGGGAACGAAAGACCTCCACTCTCCTACGTAAGTCTCGTACAGCCGAACAAAACGGTCTTTCACCACTTCAGCTCGTAAGCCCTCGCGCGCCGAAAGTTCGGCCTGAACTCTCCCCAGTTCCGGGAATGACGCGGCCAACGTGCACCAAGGAGTGTTACAGGAAAGGCATTGAGAAATCTTGTGGATTTGGCCACGCATTAATTCAAGCCCGAAGAGATAACGCTGGTTCAGATCCGCCTGGCCTCTGAACACGTCATAGCGGTACCCCACCGCTGGATCGTACTGCTCCAAGCCACTCGCATGTAGAGACTGACGGCGCAAGACGCAGGAGGTGCAGTAGCCGCACTGAGGCGGCTGGTTCCGGATTCGTTGTGGGAAGCCATCGCACGAGACCGTCTCCTTAATGATGTCCGCGAGCCTGCCGGACCGCAATCCCGTACACATTTCAGCTTTCGTTTGAAACAGGAAAGGATTCTTAATCCGCACTTGCTGCCGGAGCGCCGCTGCAAAGAGATCTTCGGCCAGCATCAAAGAACGGGGATGCACACCTCGGTAGTTGTCGACTCCAAGTTGCGCCTCGCTAAGGGGGAGGTTGAGCGCTCCGATTCCATTCTCATGCACCCACAGCGTGTCAGTGCCCGCTTGTACCGCAGCGGCCACACCCAACGCTAGGAATACGAGGCCACGCGTTCGCTGACTCTTTTCTTCTTGGCAGCCGTTTGGGTTGCGAATGCCGAATGGAACTGCCAAATGGCGCAACTCGGGGATCTCCTCGGGGGCAGCGCCTTGCCTCAATACCGACTTGATGCATTGAACCTGGAACCGCTGTTGAAATGCCAAGCGGTTGTGGGTGTATCCAGATACCAAGACATACGACCGACTGGGTTCCTCCTGAACTCGCACAGCCAATCCGGCGATGGAGTCAAGTCCGCCGCTGAATAGGGAGACACTGACTGGAAGAGCGGGTGGCAACTCGAAGAGAAAGTGTTCCGTTTCCGAGGGCCTCGGGCCACCTTTCCGCTCGTCAAAGTGAAACGACCACTCGTCCTCGCTAAGCCATTTCAGCAACACGTGGAGCTTGGAGGCCGTCTCCGGATCAGTCCAGCGATCTGGATCCCTTACCCACACACGAACAGTTATACGACGCTGCCCTGTAGCTGCACCTTTGAAATTGCGTAGCGAACGGCGGTCGGCCGCATAAACGGCCATTACCACGTCCAACAGATCCGCCAAGCTAGCGGGAAGCGCATGACAGAAGGCTCGTGACAGACGCCGATCATCCACCCAGTAGGATGGGTCAAGCTCTAATCGCTGCGTGTCAGCAGTGAAGTCAAAGCTGTAAGACATAAGCCTCGTGTTACAGACTGGACGAAACGTCCACTAGAGCTTCGGAGGGAACCAGCACCTCATCCAAAAGATCGCTAGTGGATTTCTTCGATACGGAACCCTTAGGTGCCCGCAGATCCCCGGCATTGGGGTTCTGAACGAGTTGGTCAGCGATCTTCTTAATGTCACCCCGTATGGTTTGCTCTATCTCACTCTGCCATTGGGACGCCCTCTCATGATTTGTTAACTGACCTTCGCCAATCAAGATCTCACGAGCTCTCGCAAAGAAGTAATGCTTCACCATGGTTAAACAAGTGCCTTCAGCAATGCAATCCTCTACACTCGGCAGTATTGAACTTTCACCATCGGCAAACTGCCGCTGTATAAGCAAAGTCTTGGCGACCTGCACCGCGATATTGGTATGGCGGTGACCTCCTTGCTCCCGCACAATGGTGTCCAGTGCGTCGAAACGCTCTATGAGAGGAACCTCCTTCCGCTCCCTGACGATACGCTCAACCGCTTGAAATCCCGGTATGCCATCGTGCTTTCGTAGAGTCTCAGCAAGCGACTTCACTAGCTTGTCACCGACCTCCGCTACAGGGACGGTTCCCTCCCTGACATACCGAAAAGCACTGCGCCATCCAGCGCCGAAAGTTCTCTCATAACGATCCCCTTCCGGCACGTTGACCTCCATAGATCCTCTGGGGCAGCATGCTGACATTGTCAGGAGTCAGTATACCATTCCCTTATAATTTGTCACAATCCCAAGCTTCGTTTTTCATCGCCAAGTTGTCATACTGGTTACCGACAATCCTAGGTACCCTTGGCGATGTAAGAGCGGACCGCGCGTGATGAACTCGCGGGAGAGCGTTTCTTGTGGGGACGTATTGTCGCAGGTAACGTGGAGGGTCAAAGAGGAAGTCCCGGACTTGGATTAGCGCGATTTGGTCATATAGGTCCGCACTCCCGACATTGCAATCTGTTGAGATGACAATTGCCTATACCCATCGAGTGATCCCCGCTTCGCTACGTAAGCAGTGCTGGCACCCTTGTTGATCGCCACTCCTGCCGCTTAGGGACGCAAGAGAAATGTCAGGCCGGTTTTACGGTGCGCCCTTATAGCAACCTTAGGCCAGCAAGCCCTCTAGACAACGGCGACGATTAGTTGCGACGCTTTTTCAGACACTTACGAATCAAGCGGCACACGTCGTGCCTAGAACCGTGAAGGGAGGGAGCGGCATGAGGCTTCGGTTAGCCGCACTCGTCGTTGCCCCGATTGCTCATCCTTCTCGCCCCACCAAACCGGCCAAGAGCAAAGCATCTTCACGTAGAGATTCCGGTGGGCGACGTAGGCAATGCTGCTTCCCCCGCGCCGACCAGCGCATGAACGTGCAACGGACTCTCTCCGCCCGTCATCTCCACCAAGCCCCCCAACATCCCCGGCACCCTCCGAGCATCCCACCACAACTACCCGTATACCTACCTAGAACATACGTATACAGAGCCTAGAGGCCCCAACCCGCCAAGAAGCAAAAGCAGACCATCACCGTCAAGTCGCCGACTTGCTGACCTGCCTGACGCCGCTCTTCGCCGCGATGGTGGTCGAAGGAGTAATCGGCTGGAACAGGTGCTGGGCTAGCCCGGGGTCGCCCTCTGCTCCTGCATCTGCGTTGCCACAAGCTGCGCGTACAGCCCGCCGCGTGCGACGAGCTCCTCGTGCTTCCCCTGCTCGACGACCGCGCCCTCGTCGAGCACCAGGATGCTGTCGGCGTCGCGAATGGTGGACAGCCTGTGGGCTATCACGATCGTGGTCCTGCCGGACATGAGCCGGTTGAGCGCCTCCCGGACAGTCGCCTCGCTGATAGCGTCCAGGTGCGACGTGGCTTCGTCCAGGATCAGCACCGGGGCATTCTTGAGGATCGCGCGGGCAATCGCGATACGCTGCCGCTGACCGCCCGAAAGCTGCATTCCCCGCTCGCCGACGCGGGTGTCGTAGCCGTCCGGGAACGACTCGATGAATCCATCCGCGTTGGCCTGCAGCGCGGCCTCCTCCACCTCCGAGTCAGTCGCGTCGTACCGACCGAGCCGGATGTTCTCGCGGATAGTGTCGTTGAATAGGTAGGTGTCCTGCGCGACGAGTGCCATGCGGCCGCGCAGGTCATCGAGCAGAAGCTCGTCCAGACTGTGGCCCTGCAGGGCGATGTCGCCCCGGTCCGGGTCCCAGAAGCGCATCATCAGATAGGCGACCGTGGTCTTGCCTGCCCCTGATCGCCCCACGACAGCCACGGTCTGCCCCGACCCGATGCCAAAGGACGCGTCCACCAGCGCCTGCGGGTCGCCTTCCGAGTAAGCGAAGGCCACGTCGTCGAAGTCGATGGACGGCGTGCCGGACGCTGCCTCGTCGGCGAGGTGTGCCACGCCGGGGCCGTCCCGCACCGGCACCGCTTCGTCGTGGACTGCGAGGATGCGGCGGGACGCGGCCAGCGTCTCCATCATCTGCTTCATGGTGCGGGCCAGCTCGCTGACCGGGCTGAACGACGCCAGGGCCAGCACGCTGACCAGCGGCAGCTCCGTCCGCGCTATCTGTCCGTCGAGCACTAGCCAGACGCCCGTTGACAGCACGGCCAGCGCGCCGAGTCCCATCATGGCCTCCATGAAGCCTATCTGGAAAGCCTGCGACTTCTGGAACCGGACCCGGTGACCGGCATAGTTCCAGCCGTTCTCCGACAGCTCACGGTTCCGGTCGGGCCCGCGTCCGAACGCGACGATCTCCCGCATGCCCTGGATGCTGTCGACCATGTAGGCGTGGATCTCCCCGAGGCGGCTGCGGATCTCGGTTCCCAGCCGCTCGATACGGGCGTTGGCGAAGAACGGGCTGATGGCCACCGCCACGAGAAACGGGGCGAGCACCACGGCGATGGGCCACGATACGACGGCCAACGCGGCCAGCAGGCCGCCCGGTATCAGGACCGCCACGATCATCGGAGACACGGCATGTGCGTAGAAGAACTCGACCGTCTCCACGTCGCCACCGACGACGCTGACGAAGTCGCCGGAGCGACGTCGGACCATGTAGGCCGGCGCGAGCGGCTCCAGCTTTTCGTAGAGGTCCACCCGCATCTTCGCTAGCAGTCTGAACGCCATGTCGTGCGCCTGCCACGACTCCAGGTAGAACAACAGCGCCGAAAGCGGCGCGAATAGGCACACGAGGACGAGAAACGTCGTCAGGGGCTCGCCGCGGACTACTGCCCCCACCAGAAGTGCGCTGAACGCTCCCAGGAGGATGACGGAGCCATGATGGAACAGCCCCAGAGTGACGGTGCCCAGGAACTGGAACTTGACCGGCCCGACCAACCCGAGCAGCCTGACCCAGACGTTCAGGGAGCGGATGTTGACCCGCTCTCCGTCGTCGTGGGACGGCGAAGGCGCGTCATCCTGATGGCCGTTGGACTGGCGCAGATCGGAGACGTGTTCGATGGAGACTTTGGCCGGCGCCCGCTCGGGGGCGGCGACAGCGGCCAGGTCGACCATGCCCATCTGGGCCTGCTGGCGCATGAGACCGGCATAGGTGCCGTCGGCGGCCATCAGGTCGGCGTGCGACCCGATCTCCACGGCCCGACCTTCATCCAGCACCAGAATGCGGTCTGCCTTGATGACGCTGGAAAGACGGTGAGCGATGATGAGCGTTGTCCTGTTCTCCATCAGACGGTCGAGCGCCGCCTGGATAACGGATTCATTCTCCGCATCCACGCTGGAGAGCGCCTCGTCCAGCAGCAGGATTGACGTGTCCTTCAGCAGAGCACGCGCAATGGCCAGCCGCTGGCGCTGTCCGCCCGACAGCCGGACTGCTCGCTCGCCGACGACGGTGTCGTAGCCTTGCGGCAGGTCCGCAATGAACTCGTGGGCGTTCGCGGCCCGGGCGGCCTCCTCCAGCTCCTGCTGGGTCGCGTCCGGCTTCCCGAAGCGCAGGTTCTCGGCGACCGTACCGTGGAACAGGTATGTGTCCTGGGTGACAACCGATATGTTGTCTCTCAGCACGTCCAGCGGGAGGTCCCGGAGGTCATGCCCCCCGAGCTTGATTGAGCCGGACTGGGGGTCGTAGAAGCGGTACATCAGCCAGACCAGCGTCGACTTGCCGGCGCCGCTGGCGCCTACCACGCCGAGGGTTTCGCCCTTGTGCAGTTTGAACGACACATCGTAGAGCGCGGGCCGGTGGCCGCTGTCATAACCGAAGGTCACGCCCTCGAAGGTGACCTCCGGTGTGAGGTCGGGCGCAGGCTGCTTGGCGGCGGCTGCGGATTCGAGGATCGTCACCGGTTCGTCCATGATGCCGAAGAGGCTCTGCGCCGATGAGAGCACGTTCATGCCCTGGTGGTAGAGGTTGGTCAGCTCCCGCATGGGCCGGAACACTTCGACCCCGAGCATCAGTACGATGAGCAGAGGCCGCAGCTCCATGTCGCCGTCGCTGACGCGGACAGCGCCCACGGCCAGGGCTACCGCGGCCCCGGTGGCCATGAAGAATATCGACGCGCCGCTGGTTGCGCTGTTGGCGGCGACCACGCCCATCGTGCTCTTGTAGAGGTGGTGAGCACGCTGCGCCAGTGCCCTGCCGCGGCTCTTGCTCTGGCCAAACGCCTTGAGCGTCGCCAGCCCCTGGACGCTGTCCAGGAAGTCCGAACCCAGAGCGCCATAGGATCGGCGGCGTTTGTAGCTGCTGTCCCGGTTCCATCGATAGAACGAGGCGGGAACGACTAGCGCGAGGATGGCGAACAGCAGGAAGATGAGCGCTATGTAGGGGTCGAGCGTCACCATGAAGGCGAAGATTGCGATGGGAGCGATGGCGGAGACCATGATCTGCGACAGGTACTGCCCGAAGAATGTCTCCAGCCGCTCGATGCCCTCGACGATGGCGAGGACGACGTCGCCGGTCCGGTTCCGGTCGGCGTACCCCGGGCCGAGTCGCAACACGTGCTCGTATACCCGCTCGCGCAGCCTGATCTTGACGATGTTGGCGGTGTGATGGCTCACCGCGTTCTGCCAGTACACGAAGACGCTGCGGGCGACGATGAGGACCGCGATGACCAGCAGCGGCGCTGCGAGCGCAGAAAAGTCCGCCTGCCCGGTGATGACCCGGTAGATAACCACGCCGGACACCGCCAGGGGAGCAACGCCTGCGCCCACTGCGATCAGGCCCAAGGCGGCAGCGAACAGGATCCGGAGCCGTACGCCGCGAGTCAGTTTGAACAATCGCCAATCGAAGTACATCGCTCAACTCCTGCAAGTCGCGACGAGGCACTGTAGACCACAGGCGCAGCGCCCGCAATAGACCCGCTCTTGTTCCTTCGTCCGCAACGCGTCAATCGGCGGGTATCTCCGGAGGTTCCCGCAACCGTCCGGCGGTGATCTGGATCGTATTCCCCTGGGTACTGGTGCGGTCGATGGTCTTCGGGCTCTGCGCCGCAAATGGCGTGGAATCCAGAAGCCTAGAAGACCTCCGCCGCCCGCGCCTGCGGGGCCAGGCGCATCGTCACCCGGAACGTCGCCGACTACGAATGCTCTCCCATCCCCGCCGTCCGTCCCCAGCAGGCGCTGAGCGGCCTTTTCTGAAGCTATTTCAGGGGAAGGCGAATAGTCACGGCGGCGCCCTGTCCAGGCCCGTCGCTTGCCACGGCAACCGTACCCCCATGTGCTTCGACAATGGCTCGGGTGATGGCCAGTCCCAGACCCGTACCGCCTATCCCGCGACTGCGAGACCGGTCGGTGCGGTAGAAGCGGTCGAATACGTGGGGAAGGTCCGCGGCGTCAATGCCGATCCCGTCGTCAGTAACCGAGATAGCCACCGCGTCGCCGCCCTCCAGCCCCGCCCTGAGCACGATGCTTCCACCGGCTTCCGTGCAATGAATGGCATTGCTCACGACGTTTCCCAACGCCTGGCTCATGCGCATCCGGTCGAGGTCTACATCCGGCAGGTCGGCCGATACCTGCAGCGACAGTTCAACCTGCCGAGCCTGAGATTGCGGCTGCCAGCGGTCAAACTCCGCGGTGAGCAGCCCGCGAATCGAGCTTGTTTCGAGCGTAAGCCTCAACTCGCCATGATCCGTCTCGGCAAGCCAGTCCAGGTCGGTCACCAGACCGCGCAGCCTGTCCACCTCCTGGATAATGTGGTCGGAGGCGCTTTCGGCAGTCTGAAGTCCGTCGCGCAGTCCCTTCGCCTCCAGCTTGATGACGCTCAGCGGCGTATTCAGCTCGTGGGAGACATCGTTAATCAGCCGCCTGCGGAGCACGCGCTGGGTCTCCAGGGCCGAGGTCATCCGGTTGAAAGCCACGCTCATCTTCCCCAGTTCGTCGGAAGACGTGACCGGCAGCTGGGTCGTCTCCCCCTGGGCAATTGCCTCGGTCGCCTCCGTCAAGGCAGTCACCGGCGCCGTGATCCGTCTGGACAACCAGGCGGCCAGCAGTACGGCGACGCCAACTGTCAGCATTCCGCCGATCAGGATGATGTACAGGAGTGTGTTGAGGAACCCATGCGACTCGGACGATAGGAATTCACGGTTTACATCCACGTAGACGTGGCCCACGGGCTGGTTCGTGGTTAGCTCGAAAACCGTCTCGCGATGCCCGCTCAGGTCAGGCGCGGCGACTCCAGGCAACAGCTCGGAAAAGTTGTCCTTCACGACGCGTCCATCGATGCCCACGACGACGACTCGTACCGGGTCTCGGTGAAAGGAATCGGAGTGCTCTTCCTCGCCTTCCTCGGACCGCTCGCTCTCCCGAGCTCCGTCGTAGATGTACCCCGCCTGGGACAGCGCCCTGTCCACCGTTCCCCAACCACCGGTCGAGGCGTACTCCCGGCTGAGATTCCGGGCCAGCTGAACCGCCTCGTCACCACCTATCCGGTCTACGAACACGCCCAGGCGCGACTGCGTCGCGTAGTAGCCGACGCCAACGCTGGTCAAGACGGTGAGAACGACAACCAGGACGGTCGAACCCATGATTCGCCAGCGCAGCGACATCACTGGTCGTCCACGACGAACCTGTAGCCGGCTCCATAGACAGTCTGAATCGGCTGCCTGCCATCCCGGTTTATCTGCTTTCGCAGACGGGCGACCTGGTTGTCGATGGCGCGGTCGAACCCAGCGAAATCGTCGTTGAATGCCATCGAGATTAGCTGATCGCGGGTGAGCACCTGGTTGGGATGACGCATGAACGTCGATAGCAGAGCTAATTGCGTCTGGCTCAGCGTTACGGGTTCTCCATCGACGGTCACGCTACGGGTGGTCTCATTGAGTGTGATGTTGTCGCGAGTCAGAACCTGCTGAACTCTGCCCTTGACCCGACGCAGCACCGCGTCGGCGCGAGCAATGACTTCCTCCGGATCGAAGGGCTTGACTATGTAATCGTCGGCCCCGCTGTCCAGTCCGACTATGCGCTCGGCGGGAGCTTCTCTGGCCGTCAGCATGATTATCGGAACGTCCGACTCGCGGCGCAGGATCCTGCACAGCTCCACTCCATCGAGACGGGGAAGCATCAGATCGAGGACTATCAGGTCCGGAGTCAGATTGCGAGCCAGTGCCAGACCCGATTCACCATCATGAGCAACCTCGGCGGAGAACCCGGCGCGCTCGAAGTACAGCTTGACCCAGCTCGCGATCCTCGTATCGTCTTCGACGATCAGTACTCTGCCGCTCATCACCAGTCCCCCAACAGCCACCTTGGACGCGGCGCCTGCTGGAGACGCCGCGTCCATCGACGAGATGCTGCCATGGTCAGATTATCTGATCCAAGATTTCGACATCCTCCCTAGACCGAGCCCGATTGACTTAGCCGCCTCCGCTGCCCTCGCCGCCGGAGCCGTGCTCTCCGCCGGACTCGCCACTGCTCCCGTGCTCACCGCCCGACTGGCTTCCTTCGCCTCCGCTGCCGACCTCGGCATGGGCTATCCAGCCAGTGAACGATGCCGGCGTCGAGGGCAAGTCGACCACTGCCACCTGGCCGGGAGCCAGGTTCACCGGGGACGTCGGACCGAGCTCCGCCCCGTTTGACAGGTGCACCTCGACCCTCACCCGGATCAGGACGTTGCTGGTCGTGTTTTCCACGGTGCCCCTGAAGGAGTTGCTAGCAGCGTCGTAGCTCAAGATCAGGCGGGCGCCGTTGCGAACCATGTCGAAAGTCTGGTCCGGGGCCAGTTGATTGGCCGTGGCCTCTTCGCCGCCCGAGCCTTCGCTACCGGACTCGCCACCAGAGCCTTCAACGCCGCCTTCGCCGCCGGCTCCCTCGCCGCCGCCCTCAGCGCCTTGTCCTGCCGTGTGAGGCACAGGACCGGTGCCGCCGCAGTCGAACACTTCCAGGTGAACCACGTACCCGTCGACGGAGACCCCCGCCAGGTTCGGTTCACTGGCGATCGACACGCTGGATACGGCTGTTTGTCCGGGGCTCAGGTGTCCCAGAACGTCGGGACCAAGCTCTCCCACGGTTTGCGTCCCCGACTTCAGGTGAGGTTCGGCCTGCACGTAGCAGACCACCTGCGAGAGCGTGTTCCGCACCGTTGACTCGACAGACCGCGTCACCGCGTCGTACCGAGCGAAAACGGCCAGTCCGCCGAGATTCCCTTCCCACGTCTGTCCCAGAGGGGTGACGGGGCTGGACATGGCGGCTTCTCTGGCCGCTTCGCCGGCGGTCTCGGCGCCTTCGGGACCATCCGGACCACTCTCGCCGCCGCCGGAGCCTTCGCTACCGGACTCCGCTCCAGACTCGCCGCCGGATTCGCCAGCTTCGGCGCTGCCGACCTCGACATGTGGCAACCACCCGGTAAACACTCGAGGCGTTGCCGGGAGATTGACGTCGATCGTCCCGCCGGCGGCCAAATCAACCGGCGCCGTCGGTCCCAGCTCTACCCCGTTCGACAGGTGGATTTCGACCCGAACACGGGTCAGCGTACCGCTGGTCGTGTTCTCGACGGTCCCGTTAAAGGAGTTCGCGGTGGCGTCGTACGACAAGATCAGCCGCGCGCCGGAGCGCACCATGTCAAATGTCTCGTCCGGGGCCAGCATGTTGGCGGCGCTGCCTTCCTCGCCGCCACCCGTACCGCCTTCACCACCGGACCCTTGTCCTCCGCCTCCTTCGGTACCTTCTCTTGTACCGCCGTGTTCACCTCCAGACTCGCCCTGACTTACCGCGGCGCCGCCGGAATCTCGGCCCTCTCGGCGTCCCGAGTCGTCGACGCAGCCGACGAGTATTCCCGCGGCGAGCATCGCGCCCAAGACCGGTCCAATCAGGAACATCCTCGTCATCAGCTTCTTGCAGATCATCCTCCGCCTCCTTTGTGAGGAATCCGTGATGCTGCTAACGATGGCGAGGAAATGTCGCAGAAATATGTCGCCGGCAATCCGGTGGACAGGCCGTCTGGACAACGGCGGCCAGTAGTTGCGACACTTTTCGAGACACCTGAGGTTCAAACGGCAGGCGCCGCGCCTGGGACCGTATAGAGAGGGGGCGCTATGAGGCGTCGATTATCTGCGCTGATCATCGCCGGGCTGCTCGTCCTTCTCGCTGCTCCCACGGCCGCCGCGTCCGACTGCGAATTCGTCCTCGGCTTCGCCATGCTCAAGTCACTCGTCGACGCCGCCGAAGGACCGGACAGGGTCGGTGCCTGCGTTGACAACGAGCACTTCCACCCCGACGCGGGCGAATCGCTACAAGAGACCACTGGAGGCCAGTTGATATGGCGGAAGGCCGACAACTGGACGGCCTTCACCGACGGGAATCGCACCTGGATCAACGGACCTCTCGGTCTGCAGTCCCGTCCCAACACCGAGCTGTTGGATTGGGAACGCATCGCCCAGCTCCGACAAAACGCCGAGGACTTCGAATACACGATCGGCAATCCCGGCGGAACTTTGACTTTCGCCACGATCTCCGAGCCGCTCACCCTCAACCTGGCCATTTCCAACGACGCATCCTCGTCGGGCGTACTGGGATATCTCTTCGAGGGTCTGACCGAGACTTCGTGGCTCACCGACGAGGTCGAGCCGGCGCTGGCCGAGTCCTGGGAGCATTCGGATGACGGCCTCACCTGGACCTTCCACCTTCGCAAAGACGTATCGTGGCACGACGGCCAGCCCTTCACCGCCCACGACGTGGACTTCACCTTCAACCGCATCACCTACAACGACGACATCGCCGCCAGCGCCCGCTCTTCGTTCAACTTCCGGTTCTTGGACGAGGCCACCGGCCAGTGGCAAGTAGCGCAGATGACCGTCACGGCGCTGGATGACTACACGGTCCAGTGCGTGCTCCCGGTACCCTTTGCGCCATTCCTGCGGGCCATGGGCACAGCCATCTATCCCAAGCACGTCCTCGAGCAGTACGTGGACGACGGCACCTTCGAGTCTGTTTGGGACATCGAGACCGACCCCGCCGAAATCATCGGCACCGGACCCTTCACCATCGAGCGCTACGACCCCGGCGAACGCGTCGTCATGCGGCGCAACCCGAACTACTGGCTCAAGGACGCCGCCGGCAACAGCCTGCCGTACCTGGACTCCGTCACTCACGTGATAGTCGAGGACCTAGACGCCGAGCTTGAAAAGTTCCTCTCCGGAGAGGCCGACGTTCACGGAGTATTGGGCGAGGAATACGCCGAGTTGAAACCGCTCGAAGCGGACGGCAACTACACCATCCACAGACGAGGCCCGGCTTTTGGAACGACGTTCCTCGCGTTCAACATGAACCCCGGGTCTATCCCCGATACCGGCGCTCCCTACGTCGCGCCCGAAAGGCTCAGGTGGTTCCAGAACATCCAGTTCCGCCAGGCCGTCGCCCACGTTATCGACAAGGACAAGATCATCGGCGAGGTGCAGCACGGACTCGGCTACCCGCAATGGTCTTCCGTCAGTCCCGCCGCGGGCGACTTCCACAACCCCAACGTGCGGACCTACCAATACGACATCGACAGGGCCAACCGGATGCTCGACGACCTTGGTTGGATCGACACCGACGGCGACGGAATACGCGAGGACGACGCCGGCAACAAGATATCGTTCACACTCGTCACCAATACCGGTAATACGGTCCGCGCGACAGTTACCGAGATCATCCACGAGGGTCTTACTCGGATCGGTCTTGAGGTGAACTTCGAGTTGATCGAATTCGGCCAGCTAGTCGATCAGTTGGTCAGCTCCTACGAATGGGAGACCATGGTCATCGGCTTCACCGGCGGATCCGACCCCTACAGCGGCATAGGTCTCTGGCACAGCAGCGAGGACCTGCACCTGTGGAATCCAAACCAGCCGGCGCCCGCCACCGAGTGGGAAGCCGAGATCGACGCGCTCTACATCATGGGCAGCCAGGAGCTGGACCGCGACAAGCGGATCGCCCACTACCACCGCGCCCAGGAGATCGCCGCCGAAAACGTGCCGGTCATCTACACCACGCAATCCGAGCGGCTCACCGCCGTCCGCAACGTCTTCGGCAACACCACGCCAACCCTCTACGGCCTTTGGGACACCCGCTACCTCTACCGAACCGACTCATAACGCTAAGCCCAAAAGCGTCGACATTGCGGCGGCTTGATTACGGCCTCCGGCGGTTGCTCTATGGTGGATGATCCGCAATGGGCGTTCATATTCGATTTCGATGGCACCGTCTCGCCCAGCGACATGGGACACGTCATCTTCAACGCCTTCGCAGACCCGTCCTGGCGCGAGATCGATGAGGAGTGGATACGCGGCGAGATTCCCACCAGCGTTCGCGCCCGGCGTCAATTCGAGCTTGTTAGCGCCGGGCGCGGGGAGCTGCTGGAGCTAATCGCCCGCCAGAGCATCGATCCCGGCTTCGCTCCGCTGGTCGCCGAACTGCGGGCGCACGGCATCGAACCCCAAGTGGTTAGCGACGGCTTCGATATATACGTCGGCCCGATGCTCGCCAAGGCCGGGCTGGCGGATGTGGCCTTCGAGTCGAACCGGCTGACCTTCCGCGACGGTTCGATCGAGTTGGAGTTTCCGCACGAGCGCCCCGATCTCGACCCGCGCGGCGGCTGGAAGGCCGAAGTCGTGCGAGCGGCCCGGCTGGGCGGCCGCCGCATAGCCTACGCCGGCGACGGCATGAGCGACCTGGCGGCGGCGCGCCTGGCCGATCTTCTGTTTGCCCGTGACCGCCTAGCGGCTCAGTGTGAGGTCGAGGGGATCGCCTACCACCCCTTTTCCAATATGCGCGACATCCATCGCTGGGTCCTCGCCGAACTCTAATGCGGTCCCAACGCCGTCCGCTCTCTGGCCCTTGAAGGCAGAGGATTCGAGTGAGGGTGTCCCCGCAGGGAGTTAGCTGCCGCTACGCCAGTATCCCCAGGGCCGCCAGTTCCGCGTCCTCCATCGCACGGGGCACGTCGTCGATCTCCACCTCGCGCTGAGGCTGGAGGAACAGGAAAGACACCTCTTTGATGCTCGCGTCGATTGCCTTGTTCAGCGCCACGGCGTATCCACCGGCCTGCAGGCGGTAGCGTTCCATCGCCGTCTCGATCTCGTCGCCCGAGCGGAGCGCATCGGTCTTGTAATCGACGATTACGAATCCGCCATCCTCCTGGAACAGCAGATCGATGAAACCTTCGATCACCCCGCCTCCCATCGGGGCGGTCACCGGCACCTCGCGCCACCAGCGCCCCGACTTCACGGCTCGTTTCACCGGAACGCTCGACAGCGCGTAGCGGGCAAGCCTCGCTATCTCCCCCGTCCGGTCGGGAACTCCCTCGGCGGCGGCCTGCGCCCTGGCGATGTCGTCCAGTCCGTCTCCGGTCTTCAGATCGACCGTCTGCAACACGGCGTGCACCGCTCTGCCGATGCTCGTTCCGGCGCGGCCTCGTTTCCACGGTTCGTCAGGCAGGTCCTGCTCCTGTTTGGCCTCTTGCGCCAGCCGGGTCACCGCGATCGACACCGGACGCGACCGGCGTCGATACACCTCGTTTCTTTCCTCCAGCCATGTCTCTCTGGCCTCTGCCGTGTCCTCATCAGCCGGCAGAGTTTCCATCGACATGACCGTGCCGTTCGAACCCGCTTGAGATGAGACAACCAGCTCCCGCCAGAGGTGGTCGTCGCTTCCCGAATGCCCGGCGATCCGGGCAGCCGCCGATTTCTTATCTTTGGCGGTCCTGTAGAGACTGACCACAAGATGGTCGCGGGCGCGTGTAGTGGCGACGTATTGCAGTCTCACGAACTCCTCCGCCTGCCGTTGCTTGTCGACCTCCGCCAGCGCGTCATAGCCGCCGGTCTTGAAGTGAGAACCCGCCCGTCCGATCCTTGCTTCGACCTTGCCGCTGGTCGACTCGAACAGCACAGGATCCACTCTCGCGTTTCGGGTGATGTTCAACCCGGTGAGAATGACTACGGGAAACTCCAGGCCCTTGGCGCCGTGGACCGTCATTATCCGCACCGCGTCTTCGTCAAGCTCCGGCAGGGGTGACTCCATCGCTTGCGCGCCCTCGGACTGCTGCCGGTCCGTCCATTCGAGAAAGGCCCGGAGTGAGCTTCCCCCGGCGCTCGCAAACATGCGAGCGCTGTCCATCAGGAACCGGTACCGCCGCCATCTTTCCCGGGGATACCGTTGATTCAGAGCCAGTTCCAGGAGACGCCGGTCGCGAACGAAGCTTTCGATAAGGGTCGGAGGCGAGACCCATAAACGGCGCGCATGGTATTCCCGAAGAACCGTGAACGCTTCAAGCACAGGCCCAGTCGGCGCGGTCTGCTCTTCGAGGTAGTCGAACCGGCCGCCCGCTTCCACGAAGCTCAGCAGGTCCAGGTCGGAGCAGGCGAACGCGGGCGAGCGAAGCGCCGCTACGAGCGAGATTTCGTCGGTCGGATCGTCGATGGCGCGCAGACAGTTCAGCAGGTCGCGCAATTCCTGAGTCCCGTAAACCATCGAAGGACTTTCGAGCCGGTACGGAATCCCGGCGTCCTCCAAGGCGACTTCCAGGGTCGAGAGCGCCGTGCGGGTCGGCATCAATACGCAGATGTCTCGATAAGTGGCGGGCCGGTTGGCAATACCGGCCTCTTCCGGCCTGACCTCCCAGCCTTCTTCACAGGCCAGCAGGATGGCGTTCGCTATCGCGTTGGCCTCTTCGCGCCGCACATTGTCAATACCGCCCTCGTCCTCTTGCGCGCCTCCCAGACGCCGGACCGTGGGCCCGTCTTCACCGCCCAACTCGTCGTCGACCCACGCGTCGAGCGGGACGTATTCGGGCTGGCCTTCGCCTGGCTCCATCGACTGTCCGAACAGGTGATTGACCCACTCGATGATCGAGCGGCGGGAGCGGAAGTTCTGGCTCAGCACAACTTGCTTCCCGCCCACGATTCTCCGCACGCGCCGCATGAGGTTCACCTCGGCGCGGCGAAAGCGGTAGATCGACTGCTTTGGATCGCCGACGACGAATATCTTGCCGTCCGCCGGTCGCACGCTGTCCCAGTCCCGCGGCCGGTCCTGACCGTCTCCGTCAGACGGCGCGTCTTCCGCCAGGAACAGCGCGATTTCGGCTTGCAGCGGATCGGTATCCTGCGTTTCGTCGATGAGGATGTGGGAGTAGCGGTCGCGGAAGTAGTCTCGCGCGTCGAGGTTGTCCCGCAGCATGTCCCGTGCCCAAACGAGCAGGTCCTGGAACTGGGCCACTCCGCTGGACTTGCGGCTGTGAGCGTATTCGAGGGCGAAGACCCGCAGGAGTTCCAGCACCTGTTCCAGTGCCGCCGCCCGCGCTTCCGCCAGGTTTTCGTTGATCCGATCGTCTAGCTCTTTCAGAACCTCCTTTACTAGCTTGCAGGCGTTTGTCTTGGTTACCGGGTCCTGGTTCCAGTCGCTTTGACGGCCCTTGGTGGATCTGACCCTCGGAGACCGCGCCAGCAGCCTGTACGCCTCCAGAGCATCCTCCCCCGCTTCCTCCACGCGCCGGGCCAGGACGAGTACGGCCTGGACGTGAGCCGACAGCTCGTCACGTGATTTCGCTAAGTGTGACAAGCGCTGCAAATCGCTCCGGGCTTCCACCAGGGCCCGGGCCGCGGAAGGCTCGGGAATCGAGGGCGCGCCGAACGAAACGCTGATTAGTAGGTCGTAGTTTTCGTGGAATTTGACGGCCGCTTGTCGCATGTGCGATAGCTCCAGGCCCAGCTTCAGCGCCGGCCGCAGCACTGCCTGGCGCTTCGGATCGTCCAGCGCCGTATCCAGCCAGCGGGACCATTCGTCATCGAACGTCAGATCAGCCTGTATTTCGTCCTGAGTCCTGAAGCCCGGTGGCAGGCCCGCCTCAAGCGGGCGCTCGCGCAGAAGGCCGGCCGCAAAGCTGTGGAGCGTCTGCACGGCGGCCTGGTCGAGATCCGCAAGCCCCTTTGTACACCGTTCACTTTCGACCGGTTCCCTGGCGGAATCGGCGGCGGCGCTTTCAAGCGATTGCCGAACACGCTCTCTTAGCTCTGCTGCGGCGGCTTCGGTAAAAGTGATCACGGCGACGCGGTCCATCGTCGCCCGCCCGGTCGCGACCAGCGCGATCACGCGGTCGACCAGGCTGCGGGTCTTGCCGGTGCCCGCTCCCGCCTCGACGACCACGTTCTCGTCGAGTCGTTCGACGATCGCGTCCCGCGCGGGCTGGTCTGCGGGGAGCGGCGCGGCCGTCATCGTCGTTCCCGTTCCGGTTCGCCGTCCGCCATCAGAACGTATGGCCGCAATCGGGGATCGTTGCGCTTCCATCCCCAATACCGAGACCGTGAGCGTTTCTGAGGACAAAGCCGGTCGAAATCGCAATATGTGCAGTTATCGGTGGAGTTCTTTTCTGGATCACCCGGATGAGCGGGAAACAGACCTTCCGCGATGCCGGCGGTTATAGTCCGCACCGACTCGGTGAACGCCTTAAGCAGTTCGTCGAGCGGCACGGGCGGATCGGGCAGCATCACGAATCCGCCCCTCGTCGAGATGAACCAGTAGGCCGCCAACACCTCCACGTCCTCGCCCACGTGCTGCCGCGCGGCCAAGCCGTAAACCGGCAGTTGAAGCCGCCGTCCCCGGTCCACGGGGTCCTTCTTCATCCCTTGATAGACGCCCGCTCCGCCGGTCTTGTAGTCGATCACCAGAGCGACTTCGCCACCCGGCGAGGTGTCGATCCGGTCCACGATGCCCCGAAAGCGGAGCGTTCCGACATCCGGATGGGACCACTCCACATGCGGCGCCGTCTCGGCATTCTCGGACGCGTGACGTACAGTCCCGAACGCAAGCTCGGTCGCGTGCGGCGAGACGCCGTACTTCCGCCGCATTTTGGAGTCTTCGTCCACGAACGCCCGGAGGTCGCCTTGAATCTCCGCCCGCGACATCTCCCAGAGAAGCGATTTTCCGGTACTTCCGCGTTCTTCCGCATCTCGACATTGCTCACTAGCGATGTCCATGAGCAAGCGTAACTGCGCTTCGTCCCAGGGATGTTTGGGTTGGGGCACTTCTCCCGATTGCGTCGCTTCGTGGATGAAACGCTCCAGCACCGAGTGGACCAGCGAACCGCGGTCAAGCGGGCTGATCGTGACGGTGTCCTCAGGCTCGTGTAAAGCCCCTATGCCGAGCACGTGGGCCAGGAAATAGCGGTACGGGCAAGTCGCCCAAGCCTCCAGCCTGGTCGGCGAGAAGACGGCGCCTTGATCGGGAGCGAACTTCCGCCGTCCCCCGGATAGAGCGGAGACATCGCCGTCCCAGACCGTCAGACGTCTATAAGCCCTGGCTTTCTCCATTTGCAAGGCTTTACCGAGAATGCCGCTGTCCGCCGCGAGGTGATGGTCTGCGACGTACCTGCCCGAGCGCTGCCACCGCCACAACCGGTGCAGGTCATAGTCGCCAAGATCGGCGGGCTGCGAATCGCCGACGTCCCGGAGTCCGCTCTCCTGAGATGCGACGACGTCTAGCCAGTCTCTTCGCCCCAGCGAGCCCAGCGTCGTGGCGAAAACTCGCGAGCCTTCCAGTCGCGACGCCTCCTCCAGCAACCAGCGCGACGGATGCTGGGCTCTGCGGGCAGCGGTATCCGACCGCGCAAACGTCAAAACGCGAGACTTACCGGCGGACATCGCGGCGAGGTACGAGTAGCGTTCTTTCGACGAGGATGCCCCGTGCAGCGGGATTCCGAACCGGTCGCGCTCCCGTTCGGGCAGGAGCGGATCGTCGCTGGTTCGAGACGGGACGGCCCCCTCGATCATTCCCACGAGGTACACCTTGTCAAACCTCACGCCATAGCTGGCGTGAACGGGGCCTACGAAAACACCCTCGCCAAACGTACCCAGCCTTGTCGCGGGTCTTTCGCACGCCTCGTCGAACATGGCGCGGAACCAGTCGAAAGTCGCGCCGGGCCGCAGGTCCTCCAGCGCCGCCATCTCCTCGATTCCGGAGCGCAGCGCGTCAAGGCTCTCCAGTTCCTCCGGCGGGAGCGCGGAGGCGTCCGCGTACTTGTCTACGAGACCGAGAATCCAATCCACGAAATCAGGCCAGGGAAGCCCATCGTCGGGCGGTGAAAGGTCGTCGCTAACCTGAAGTGCGAACCGTCTCAGGGCGAGCGTGTCGCGCGCTGTCCGCAAAATGCGCTCGACGTCAGCTTCCGGGAGTTCGTCAGACCCGCGCTCGACTGACCGCTCCAGACTTGCCGCGTACCGCGCCAGCCGGTCCCGCCATTGATTCTTTCCCGCAATCACCCCGGCGTTGCGCGATATCACGTCCCACCGCGCGGGATTCAAGTCCCGCGCTGGTAGTTTGACGGGGCAGCCGGTGAGCCATCGCATCACCGCGTCTCTCGGCAGTGCATCCCCCGTCAGCTCGACCATGCCCCTTACGGTTCGGCCAGCTGCCGTCGAACCAAGCGCTCTGGGCGCTGGACCGGTCGTCGGCACGCACGCCATTTCGAGCTGTTCCGCCAGCAGCGAGGCGTATTGCTCACCCTGCCAGTACAACACGCCTATCCGGTGAAATGGGACCCCGCGGTGAGCGTCGGCGGCGATGCTGCGCGCTACCCACCTGATTTCCTCCCGCGTGTCCGCGGCGATCAACAGCCGGGACTCTTTCTCGTCTGTTGCCGCTCGCGCGGAACCCCCGTGTATCGCCTCTCCGAGACTCGACGCCAGCGCCCGACAGTCCGCGTCGGCCTCTTGGTCGCCCGTCACGCCGAATATCAGCGAGCACCGCCCGGTCGACCCAAGAGCCTCCACGAAGGCGCGCTCCCCCGGTGTCAGATCGCGCACAAGATAGAAGATCACCGGCCCCAGGTCGTCCAGCGCCGCGTCCCGGCCGGTCCGCATCGCCTCCTCGGCGGCCGCGGCCAGCGACTCGCGGTCGTAATAGGATTCCGTCAAGGCGCGGAAGCGGCGATACAGTCGCACGACGTGACCGGAAAGCCCACCTCTTCGTTCAAGCTGGGTCACCGCGTCAGGTTCGGCGGATCTCAGCTCGCGAAACGTCGAGCGGAGCTTTGAATGAAATGACGAGTGGTCCCGGAACCGTTCCAGCGGCCCCGATTCCTCCGTCGTCGCCCGGCGCACCGCCGCATACTCCACAAACGTCGTAAGCGGACGCAGTCCCGTCGCCGCCAGCAGCGGCGCGCCCAACAGCTCCGTCAGCCGCGCCAGCGGCATGAATCGCACGTTGACCATTCCCCGCTCGCCGATTTTCCGGCGCAGAAACAGTCCGGCGTAGGGCGAAGGCGCGATCACCGTTACCGGGGCCATGCGGTCTTCGGCCTGGTAATGCGCCAACAGAGCTTCGAGCCTGTCCTGAGCCTTCGAGAACGGCTCGACGTATATCGGAAACTCTCTCATCGGCCTATCAGTTGACGGCTACGGCAACCGCCTGACTCCCCCACTTAGTTGACAGGTAGATTACAGGCTAGCCAGCCGTCCGGTTTCCAACTTCAACACATATCGAACGCCTTCGATGTACTTTCTTAACTGGTCAAATCGACTGGCCTGATCTGCGACGGTGCTCCAACGGAAAGCCGACCCCTCCGGAGATCGCATGCGGAAGCAGAGGTTTAGCCTTTGGCCTCCATCCGCTCCAGGATGTCCCGGATCTCCGTCAGCAGTTCATTGGTCCCGCCAACCGATTTGGCAGGAGCGGCGGAAGGTTCGGCGTCCAGCACCCTTTGCCGCTGCAACAGGACCGCGTCGCGAAACTCAACCGCGTCGATGATTCCGATCAGGTCGCCTTCGCTTCCGGCGTTCTGCCCCGACTGACCCGCCGTCTCGACCTTCAGGCCGCGCAGCTTGTGCATGCGCATCAGCGGATCGTCATGCAGGCGCACGTCAGTGATCCGGTCCAGGGGAATCGTGGCTTCTTTTCGGAAAAACACGCCCTTCCGAATCTCCACGGCCTGCGTCGTCAACCGGGCGGAGATGCGCCGAAGGTATTCCCGGCCGTACCAAACGCTAAAGATCAGCCAAAGCGGGATCAACGGTATGCCCACGAGCGTGATTAGGAGTACGAGCGATACCAGCCACCGATAGTACGGGGAGATCTTCGAGTCGAACTGTGCCTCAAGCAGAACTTCGCCGGTCACTCCGGGACGGTCTGATTGCTCGCTCATTCAATTCACCTTTCCAAATGCCGGCCGGGCACCGGCAGAGTGTAGCAACAGCAATTTGGTCGGAGTGATAGACGTACCGGTTCCGGCGATGCCACACTGAAATTCGGTTCCCGTGTCGTGTTTCCCTGCCTTCGGATGCCTGATCAGGTCGGGAATGAAGGAGCTTGGTCATACTCTTTGCTTTTTCATCGTTGATGTCGTTGTCGAGAAGCATGTTCCCCGTGATACTTGAAGGCTCTTGCAAACCACCACTCGACGATCCATGTGTTATCGGATCGGCTTCATCGTCCGTGCACCCTTTGCACAGCACATCCGGGAGCGCACGTGGAATCTCGTCATTCCTCTGACTGTGGATTGCATTCCCTGACATCCCTCTTTTCATCCCCACCTTCAGAGGTATCCATTAAGGCGCGCATCACAAGTGAATGGGCGCGCGTACGCAAAGGCAACCCCCGCGTCCACCCCGTTTGCCGCATCCTCAAATTACCTGTTTTTCAAAGTTCACAGGGCAATTTTCAAAACTTTCATGAAACTCAGTCTCGTTCACATCGCCGTCCGCGGCTCGAACAGGGGGTATCAGTTAAGGCGAAGCCGGACAGGTCAGCCGCCGCATCCGCACGTCAACCTCCAGCGTGCTATCCCCACCGCCCTGCAAGACTCCTCGGGTCGGCGAGACGTCCGAGTAGTCGCGGCCCACGGCAATCCGCGCGTGCCGCTCGTCGGCCAGAGTCTGATTGGTGGGATCGAACCCGATCCAGCCCAGGTCGGGCAGCAAGCACTCGGCCCAGGCATGCGTGGCGGTTTCCGGCGCTTGCTCGCCCGCTCGGCCCGTGACGTAGAGGTACCCCGAGACATAGCGAGTCGGCACCCCCCATGAACGCGCGATTGCGATCATCACGTGAGCGTAGTCCTGGCAGACTCCCCGACCGGAATCCAATATGTGCTCGATGGGAGAGACTGCCGACGTGCTCCCTGGGACGTATTGGAAACTGCGGTAGAGCGTGTCCGAGAGCCGCAGCAGCGACTCTAGCGGGTCGTCTCCCCGTTCTATGCGAGCGCCTTCGACAAAGTCGGTCAGCGCGGGCGAGGGCCGTGCCAGCGCGCTTGCGTGCGTAAAGTCCCAGTGGATAAGAGACTCGCCCCACGACCTAATCTGGTCCCAGGCTTGAGCCCCCAGCGAGTTTGGGACTGAAGCGGCCGGCGCGATCTCGACCGTCGAGCGGGCGGTGATCTCCAGCCGGTCGTGCTTGCGGTGGATGTTGAGGACATGCTTGGTATTGCCGAAGCAATCCATCTCACCGTTAAGCGGGGACTCCGGGACGGTTGCCGCCTCGAAGCTCAACAGCCGCTGACGGGAATCGTCGCGCGGTTTGAGACATAGCGACATCACGCAGTCCCGCACTGGTGAGGTGTAGAAGTAGCGCGAAACGTGCTCGATTTCGTAGCGCGTCCGACCGGCCACGGCGTCAGCGCGTTGGGGAATCCTCAATGGAGTATTCGAAGTAAGCGGCAGTTACGAGATGGTGGAGCTCCCGAGAATACTTGCTGACCTCACGCAACAGGCTTCCGCGATCCTTGCAATCCGGCCAGTCGTAGTGGATCAGAGCGCTCAAGCGGCCTGCCAGACGCCGCGCCGCATCGCTGGAATGGCCGTCCGGTCCGGGGCCGATGGCGGCGATGTCTGACACTGCTCTGTCGATCGAGCGGCAGAGCGAGTCGGGTAGCAGCGGATCGGTGACGAGCAGGTCGAGCACTTGGTCAGGCTGCACCTCCACGCTATAGCTGCGGTTGTAAGTCTCGAACGCGTGATAGATGCGCAGCAGGCTCGTCCAATCCGCGCCGGATGTCTCTTCGTGAGTTTGGACCGCAAGCTGCGAAAGCAGCAGCGAGGTAGTAAGCTGCGTGCGCTCGATGAAGCGTCCGAGTTGCATGAAGCGCCAGCCCTCGTCGCGGTACATCGTCGCTGCAGACACTCCTGAGAAAGTGTCGATCTCGGCTCCCGTTTCCGCGTAGAAGCTCTCGGGTGATGGCGTCCAGATCCTCTGGATCGAAAGCTGCTGGATCCGCAAATATGCCAGATTCAAGCAACTCCACATGTCCGCATTGATGCACTGGCGCATCTGCCGGGCGTTCTCGCGGCCCAAGGCGAAGCAGCTCCACATCGAACTGGGGTTCGAACGCTCGAACGTCAGGTCGTCGGCGAGCGTGTACGAATCCGCCAGCGTGTAGTCGTCGCTATGGAGCATTTCCAGCCTGCCGCCCGGAGGCTGCCGGTCCAGGCTTCTATAGATGCGGCTCCAGCCGAAATGAATCTCCCGAATCGGGCGGTCCACCAGCGCTTCCGTCTGCAAGCGCAGCAGGCGGCAGAGATGGTCCGCCCGCTCCAGGTAACGGCTCATCCAGTAGAGACCTTGCGCGCTGCGGGAGAGCATCAGTCTTGCAGCACCCAGAGGTCCTTGCCGCCGCCTCCCTGACTGGAGTTCACCACCAGGCTGCCGCGCCGCAGAGCCACGCGGCAAAACGCGCCTGGCACTATGCGGGTCTCGCGACCGCGAAGCACGAACGGGCGCAGGTCGACGTGGCGCGGCTCGAAACCGCCATCGATCAGGCAGGGCGCGCGGGAGAGGGCGAGTACCGGCTGGGAGATGAAATCGGCGGGGTTGGCGCGTACCTGTTCGGCGTAGGCCTCTCGCTCTGCGGGCGTTGTGTGTGGGCCCACTAGCATTCCATACCCCCCCGATTCGCCCACGCGTTTGACGACCAGGTTCTCCAGATTGTCGAGCGTGTATTCGAGGTCCTCGGAACGTCGGCAGAGATGGGTCTCGACGTTAGCCAGAAGCGGCTCCTCGCCCAGGTAATAGCGGATCATGTCAGGCACGTAGGCATACACGCTCTTGTCATCCGCCACGCCCGTCCCGGGCGCGTTCACGAGGGATACGTTTCCGAGCTTGTAGGCGTTCATCAGCCCGGGCACGCCAAGCAGAGAATCCTGGCGGAAGACCAGAGGGTCAAGGAAGTCGTCGTCCACCCGGCGGTAGATCACGTCGACCCTCCGCAGGCCCTTGGTAGTCCGCATGTAGACGAAGCCGTCGTTGACCAGCAGGTCGCGGCCCTCCACCAACTCGGCGCCTATCTCGCCCGCCAGGAACATATGCTCGTAAAAGGCGGAGTTGTAGACGCCGGGGGTGAGCAGTGCGATCGAGGGGTCCGAGCATCCGCTGGGCGCGAGGTCGCGCAAGGTCTCCAGCAGCACGCTTCCGTAATTCTCTACGTGTCGCACGCGGGACCTCCGGTAGAGACGGCGCAGGTTCGCCTTTACCGCCTTTCGGTTCGCGATCATGTAGGACACGCCGGAGGGAACGCGCAGGTTGTCCTCGAGGACCTTGAAACCGTCGTTGGTCCGCACCAGATCCGTGCCGCAGATTGCCGCCCAGACACCGTGCGGCGCGGAGAACCCACGCATCTCGATACGGTATTGCGGACATCCCCTCACCACGTCGACCGGTATCACGCCGTCATCGACAATCCGGGCGTCGCCGTAGACATCCGCCAGGAAGAGATTGAGGGCCTTGAGTCGCTGAGTCAGGCCGGTCTCGAGACTCTGCCATTCAGTGGCCGAGATCACGCGGGGCACGCAATCGACCGGAATGATGCGCTCGTCGGCCTCGTCGTCGCCGTAGACCGTGAACGTGATGCCTTCGTTCGAGAACGAGCGCGTGACCCGCTCCTGAATGCTGCCTAGTTGCTCAGCTGAGAGCCGTCCGAGGGTTTCGTGGAGCTCTCGGCAATGCTCGCGAGGCGCACCGTTGGGCAGGAACATCTCATCGTAGATCGACGGATTGAGATCATAGCTGTCGAAATCCACGGCGATAGCTTATGGGCCGAATGGATGTCGGGTCTGTGCGGAATCCGGAAAGAAGGAGACCGAGGGATAACTTGAAAACGTTGCCTGGAACATCTCGGTAATTTCCGGCGCTTCCTCAGGCTGGCGGCGCCTCGGGCGCGGTGGACATCGGTCCCGCGATCGAGACTCCCGAGTCTGCCGCTCCGTCCGACTCGGCCGCTCCTTCCTGCAACACTGCGGACGGCGTCAGCGGCAGCTCGACGATCATTTCAGTACCCTCGCCGACTTCGGTGCTTACTCGGATGGCTCCTCCGTGCTCGCGGACGATGTCATTGGAAATCGCGAGCCCCAGCCCGGTCCCCTGATCCGTCGGCTTGGTCGTGAAGAAAGGATTGAATATCTTGTCTACGACATCTGGGGGAATCCCGTTTCCGTTGTCCCGGATGCTAACCACGATCCTGTCCTCCTTGCGCCGGGTGGTAAGCCACAGCGTTGGCAGGAAATCGTCTGTCACGCTAGGCGGGCCTTCACGCTGCTTCTCGTTAGACGCATAGCCGGCGTTGCTCACCATGTTCAGGAATACGCGGCCCATATCCTGGGGAATGACCTCGATTTCCCCAACCTCCGGGTCAAGATCGAATTTGAGGTCGAGCTGGAATTCGTCATCGGTCCCCCGCGCGCTGTGGTAGGCGAGCCGCGCATGTTCCTCGAGCAGGCGGTTGATGTCGGTCGCCTGCGCTCCGGCGCTGCCTCGGCCCATCATGAGCATGTCGTTGACGATACGGTCGGCGCGTTCGCCGTGTGAGCGGATGCGCTCCATGTTGCCGGTCAAGTCTTGAGATATTTCCTCGATCATTTCTTTGTCTTCGTCGCCTATCGCTTCGCTCGCGTCTTCGAGGATCTCCTTCAGCTCATCAACAAGCTCTTCCGAGGCCTCGGAAAAGTTCTTCACGAAGTTCAGCGGGTTCCTGATCTCATGCGCCACGCCCGCGGTCAACTCACCGAGAGCCGCCAGTTTTTCGCGCGTGACGATCTGGTCCTGCGCCTTGCGCAAGTCGGCAAGCACGCTTTCGAGCTGCTCGTTCTTGCCCTGCAGCTCATCCGCCAGCTTTTCCACCAGATTCAGGCGCTGGACCTCCAGGGCGTGACGGCGGAACACTTCGAGCGCGGCGGCCATGTCCGCCACTTCGTCTCGTCCCCCGATATCAACCCTGGACTCCAGGTCGCCGCCGGCCATGCGTAGCATCCAGTCCGATAAACGCTGAAGACGGCGCAACAGCACCCGTCCGACGAAGAGCCACGCGATTAGTACGGCCCCGGCGATGCTGAGCGCGCTGATTCCGAGCAGGAGCGTGCTGCCGGTAAAGATTGCCTCACTCGAGGCTTCGGTGGCTTCCTGGGCGCTCGCGTGAGCCGCGTTTACCAAGCCGTCAACTTCGGCTACCAGATCGACGGCGATGTCTCGATTGAGCGCCAGCAGGCCCCGTTGATGCTCGGCTAGCCTTAGCTCGTCTTCGATCAGATCGAACCCGCTTTCCTCTCCGATCCCCAGTTCCACCAGACGGGTGAAAAGCGGCGCGACCTCGTCATGCAGTGAGGAGCCCTCGAGAGCCGCCAGGCTCCGCTCGATACGCCCAGCGGTCGACTCAAAGCGCTCCCGCAGCGGTTCGATGGTTGAAGCGTCCGCGAGGGTGAAGGCGCTAGTAAGCAACTGCGTCGCCAAGTTGGCGTCGGCCTGCAACTCTGCCAAGTGGCGATAGTGCACCAACTCATCCCCCGAGAAATGTTCTGAGCGGGGCCGAGGAGGCTCGTCGAGACTGCGAAAGCCTGTAACGGTGTAGAAGAGCTGATCGTCGATGGCCGGTACCAGTATGTCCTCCAAGCGGGCGCGCAACTCAGCAAGTTCCGTTTGCAGCGCAGTGCTGCGCTGGCCGAAATCGAACAGTTGCGACATCTCACCCTTGATATCTTGGACGTTCAGGATCAGCGTGTCGGCATAGGCACGGATGCTCCGAAAGCGTTCCTCTCCTCCGTCTTTCTCTTCTAGGACGGCAAGCTGGTCCTCAAATGCGGTGTGCGCTTCGGCGATGCTGGCCGAGACGCGATCGAACTCTTCGGGCGTCGCGGCGGAGATCAGACGCGGAGCTGCCGCCACCAGAGCACCGCTGTATTGCGCAACTCCGAAAGAGGCCACCACCTCGGGGACGCTGCCTTCGTTTACGCGACTTTGAACCTCGCCCACGCGGTTGAACGAAAACCATCCGACAAGACTCGCGGCAACGGTGAGCACGACGGCTCCTCCGATCCCCAGATAAAGCTGCATGGAGATACGAAAACGGCTTTCCAGCAGGCGCTTCAACCGGTCTCTCATGATCCCGTTGCCATTAGCGTATTGATGGGGTGATAGCGGCCGTCTTTACCTATAACCGTGAGGAACACTTTGTCCGAGCCCTGATTGTCGCCATCGCCATAGCGCAACTGGAACCCGTCGATATCGATTACGTCGGCGCTGCGCAGACTCTCCAGGAAGCAGGCCCTTTTAACGTCTGGCCCGCAACCGTCGAGGCCGGCGATGGCCAGCCGGCCCGCGAGATAACCTTCAAAGGAGACAAACCCGGGGGCCGCGTCCGGATCGTAGGCGGAGAGGGCGCTGAGGTATGACGAAACAACTGGCAACGAGCCGTCCGTTGGAAAGGGGACGACCTGGGTCACGTAGACACCAGCCCCCTCGGGACCGAGCTCTCTCGCCAGCGCATTGCTGCCTACAAACGATACGGTGAGGAAGATGGGGGACTGTCCCATATGCCTCGCCCACAAAATCAAAGCCGCTACCGGCTCGTAGGCGCCAATCATAATCACCGCCTCAGGAGCGCCCTGGTTTAAGTCGAGCAGTGCCGTTTTCACAGCCATCGTGTTGCGTGGATACAAGCCTATGGACACCGGTTCCATGCCGCGCCGATCCAGCGCCAGCCGGACTCCGCGCCAGCCGGCGCGGCCATAGGAATCATCCTGATACATGATGGCGATGCGCTTGATGCCCAGATCGGTGGTAAGGCGGGCGACCATCTCCTCGGTCTCCTGATAGTAGGAAGCGCGGAGGTTGATGATGTTGTCCCACTCCGGGTCACGCAAAAACTCGGCACCGGTAAACGGTGCAATGAAGGGAACGCCAGCATCAGCGGCTACCGGAGTAGCCGAGCGCGACGTAGGCGTGCCGACCTCGCCGATCAACGCGAATACCTGGTCTTCCTCAATTAGCTGAGTCGTGTTGGCAATTGCCGCTTCGGGTTCGTATGCGTCATCCCGTGTTATGAGCTCCAGCCTCCGGCCGTTGACGCCGCCGCTCTCATTCACCTCATGGAAGGCGGCCTGTATACCGAGACGCATGTTCCTGCCAAGTTCCTGGGCGGGTCCGCTGAACGCTGCGGACTGACCGAAGAGGATGCGCTCGCTTGACACGCCGGGAGACTGCACCGCGACGGTTTCGGTCTCCGATACTTGGGTTTCTTGAACCGTAGCCATTGCGTCGGGGCTGCCGTTGTCGGTGGAGTCGAACGGAAAACAGCCCGTAAGACTAGCGATCAGTGCGAGCGCCAGGATTCCCCCGGCTCCCAGCAAGCGCCGCTGAGCCGCTGGCCTGCGCTTCATTGGACCTTGCGCGTGACCAGGGTTATGTGGTTCTTGTCGCCCTCCCGGCGGTAACTCATCTCGTCCATCATCGTCCGCACGAGGTGGACGCCGAGGCCGCCCACCGGCCGATCTTCGATCGCCGCTCCGACTTGGGGCTTCGGAGCATCATGGAGGGGATCAAAAGGGCGACCGTCATCGATGATCTCGATGGTAATTGCGTCAGGTTCGGACTTGAGTGCGATCTCAATCTCGTGGATACCACCATCGTGTCCGTAATTCATTGTATTGAGCGTCAGCTCTTCGAGCGCGAGGTCTATCATGAAGAGAGTCTCGCTAGGCCAGCTCTCCTGCTCTCCGAATTTCCGCACGGCGTCAAAGACGCGATTCAACTCCTCGAGTCTGGTTTCGATCTTCATGTTTAGCTCGGCGCTCATGCGTCGGTCGTAATGCGGCGGAGCGTCAGGCAGGTAATGTCATCAGACTGAGGCGCGTCGCCCGCGAAGTCGGCCACTGCTTTGAAGATGGCGGTGTTGATTGCCTCCGCGTCCCCGGGCATCGATTCGACGAACATACTACGCAGACGCTCAAGGCCGAACTCTTCGAAATCCGTGTTCATCGCCTCGGTTACGCCGTCGGTGTAGAGCACCAGCGTATCGCTCGGCGACAGCTTCACTGTCTCCTGCCGGTAATCGAGACCGGGCATCAATCCCAGCGCAACACCATCGGTTAGAGGAAGCACGGTCGAGCTTCCGTCCTCGTGAAAGACCACCGGAGAGTTATGTCCGCCGTTCGCGTAGGAAAGCTCTCCTGTCGCGGGGTTGTACTCTGCGTACAGCACGGTGACGAACATCGCCGATTCGTTTTCCTCCTCCAGAAGGTTGTTGACCTCGTACAGCACCTCGCCGGGACCGGTGCCGCCGATCGCCGCACCCTTGAGCAGAGTGCGGCTGGACATCATGAACAGCGCCGCGGGTACGCCCTTGTCCGAAACGTCCGCGACGGCGATTCCGATCCGCCCGCCATCGAGGTGCACGAAGTCGAAGAAGTCGCCCCCGATGGCGCGCGCCGGCTGCATGCTGGCGGCTACCTTGTACTCGTCGGTGCCGGGAAGCTCGGTGGGGAGAATCGACTGTTGCATCTTGCTGGCGACGTCGAGCTCGTTCTGCAACGCCACCAGCTTGTCGCGCGACGCGAGCGCCTCGCGCCACTCGGTAAGGTTGCGCAGCGTCCGGTCGATAGTGACTTTGAGATCGTCGAAATCGATTGGCTTGGTGACAAAGTCAAACGCGCCGCGGTTCATGGCCGTGCGGATGTTCTTCATGTCCCCGTAAGCCGAAATAATCACCGAACGGATGTCGGGGTCTACCTTGGGTATCTGCTGAAGCAGTGTCAACCCGTCCATCTTCGGCATGTTTATGTCGGATAGAACCAAGTCGATGTCCTGTTGCTCCTGCAACATCTCCAACGCCTCGACGCCGTTCTGGGCAAACACGAACGTGTAGAGGCCCCTCCGGACATAGCGCCGCATGCGCTGGCGCATGAGAGGTTGAAGGTCCGGTTCGTCGTCGACTACGAGAATCTTGCAAGCACGCTGCGTCACTCTCACCTCCGGCACTTCCGCGTCAGGTCGGCGTACGCTCGGAGAAAGGGGAGCGCGAGCATACGCAACCGCGCCGCTTGGATCAGTCTGCTAGGGCTGCGGCCGCCTCGGCCTGGTTGTCGTGAACCGGGATTATCTTGTCAAAACCGCTGATCTCGAAGACCTCTCGCACAGAGTCCGAAAGCGAGCAGACGGCAAGCTTGGCGTTCTGCTTTCGCAGAGTCTTGGCAGTCAGAAGGATGACTCGAAGGCCCGCACTGCTGACGTAGGAGAGTTGCTCGAGGTCCAGTACCAAGCCGCGATCATTCGGGTCTATCGCGGCCTCCAAATCGACCTGAAACTCGCGAGCGTTAGCCCCGTCGATGCGGTCCTCGGTTTTCACGATCAGGGTCTGGCCTTCCCGACTGGTGCTTATTGCCATCGAGCCTTTCTCCTTTTGCGACCTTGCCTCTGGTTAGCCATGATGATTCGAATTATGACAGTCTATTCTGATATTGACTTTATTGCCCTATGCGACAATTCCTCGTTCGGCCACATACACTTCGCCCGTACTCGGTGATGTACCACTTTGTTATGCGCGCTCCGAAGAATACCGACTCTGGGAACTGGTAGAAAGTCCATTTCACGAAGTCGGCTCGTACAAACGCCGACCCGAGCAGTACTAGACCGGGTTTGCGTGTGGCGATCGCGAGCATGGCCAAAATAGTCACACCGTGAATCAAGGAAACCGTGCGGTCGAATTCGTCTCATATTTTCTCAAGTCCAAATTCAGCAGGTCTTACGACGCGCCGCGTAATAGAATAGCTATAGTAACGCTAGTGGGGTCCCGTGGTGCAGTGGCCTAGCATATCTCCCTGTCAAGGAGAAGATCGCCGGTTCGAATCCGGTCGGGACCGCCAATGAATTCCGTCTGTCTTCAACACCTCCTAACGGGAGAGGAACGTCGGAAGTTCGACTCGGACGGATATTTCGTCGTCAAATGCGCGCTCACATCCGACCGCGTCGCGACGTTGATCCACACTATCGACGAACTCTACGGCAGGGGCCGCTTCGATCTTGGAGTAGACCCATCTATAGCTGACCGGGTGGACCACGTGGGCTTCCTGCACCTGAGTCCGGAATTTGTCAGCCTCATCGATCACCCGCGTACTTTCCCGAAGGTGTGGGGAATCCTCGGTTGGAACATCTACAGCTACACCAATCACCTGGTCATCACCCCGCCGGTTGACGGCCGCTACGACCCAGACGGGCCTACGTTTCGATTTCATCAGGACTCCGGTCGAGTGACATTGGACATGCCGGAGCTTGACGTGCCGGCGAGACTGTCGCTTAAGGTCGGTTTCTTCCTTTCAGACGCCGGCAAGCCGGGCACCGGTAACATCTGGGTGCTTCCCGGCAGCCATCTCGCCAAGAAAATTGAACTTCCCGTTAGCGGCCTGGGTCAGCCGAAGGGCGCGTTGCCCGTCTGCGCCGACGCAGGCGACGCCATCATCTTCGACCGGCGTCTCTGGCACGCCGCAACGCCCAACTACTCGCAAAGCGTCCGGCGGTTCCTGGTCTACGGCTATGGTTACCGGTGGATACGCATTAAGGGCGATTTCGAAATACCCGAGGCCATACTGCGTGATGCCGATCCCGTGCGGCGGCAATTACTCGGATACTCAAAATCGGAGGGCCACCGTTACGGCCCAGGCGCCGAAGACGTTCCACTGCGAGAGTGGCTGCGCGAGCATCAACCCACGGCTGTATCCGATTAACCCGCGAGTACCGTGACTCATCCGTAAGCGACTAAGCTGGCGGAGGTCGAGTTTTGGTCTGAAACGTTTTACTATCCTAATGCGCGGTCGGCGTTGCGTCCTGTGCAGAACGCATCTCCAACCAGACTAGAGTCCCGGAGACTCTGATCAGACAGTTCACGCGTATCCGCAACAGCGGACGCGATCCGACGCGCCGCAGGAATTAGGCTATCGAGTTCACGGCCGTTTGACACACCGGTCGGCAGGGGAGGCAAATGGTCTTTTGGCGGTAATACCGCGAGTTCTGACTGCGGCCAGACTCTCGGCGATCAGCCGCATCAGGATCGGCAAACGGCAGATCGTGGGTCTGGCGATAATTGCCGTACTGCTCGGCCTTTTCTTACTGTTAAATCGCGTTCCGAAGCTCGATATCGCGCGCGAAGACCTCGCGGCCGCCGGGGGCGGCGTCCCGGGGCGATGCTTCCAGGGCTTCTGCGTCGAGTACGCGAAGGACGCCGGCTTCTTTACCCGGTGGTGGAACTTTACGCTGACTTACTTGCAGCTGGTAGCCGTGGGAATGGGGTTTGCCTTCCTGGTGGCCGGTGCTACCGAGGTATTCCTATTTCCCAAGCGAATTGTGCCGGCGTTTTCGACCGGTGGAGTCAGGGGAGCGTTAAAAGGCCTCTTCGTGGGAACTCCCATGACCCTCTGCTCGGCCTGCATCGTTCCGATTTCGTCGGCGTTCAGGAGGCGCGGCGCGGGAGTTGAAGCGACAATCGGCATAGCACAGGGATCGTCCACGCTGAACCTGCCGGCCATCGTCATGGCCGTGACCGTGTTTGCTCCGATCCTGGCGGGATCACGCATCGCGCTCGCCGTTCTTGGCGGGTTGATGATCGGCCCGCTGGTCGCCCAAGCGGCCGGTATGCGAAACCGGCCGGGGCGGGCCGATGCCACGGAAAGACTTACGCTCGACGACTCCGGCCCGTCAACGTGGCGCGAGGTCCTCACGGACGGTCCGATCGAATGGGTAAAAGCCAGCACTCGATATCTACTGCGTCTCGGGCCGCTGATGATTGCGGCGGGCCTGGTGAGCGGTTTCGTAGTTCAATGGTTGAGTCCCGACCTCGTCGAAGGGTTTCTGGGTAACGACGTCGCCGGAATCGCTGTTGCGGCAACGTTCGGGATACTGATAAACGTCCCTCTCCTCTTCGAGATTCCGCTGGTCGCGGCGCTGCTACTGGTAGGCATGGGCACCGCTCCGGCCGCGACGCTGCTGTTCACCGCCGCTGCCGGCGGCCCGTTTACGTTCTGGGGGCTCGCAAAGGTCCTGCCGAAGCGGGCCATAGTGGCATTTGGGGCTGCCACCTGGGCATTGGGCGCGCTCGGCGGACTCGCAGTTCTCGGCCTCGACCCGCTCACGACAGACCCTCCGCTGGCGGGGATGCAGGTGCTCCCCAGCGTCGCTGAAAGCGCCGACTCGATACCTGAAGATTCCGAGATCACCCCCGTGCCAGCCGGCGCGACGACGTTCACCGATGTTACGGAATCGGCTGGGCTGGTCTACATACAGGACACGCTGCGACCAAACAGCTCTTGCCTGCTCCGAAGCATGTGCGCGGCGGAACGGCAAAGCGGCGCGGCAGCGGCGGCGGATTACGACAACGACGGATACATAGACATATACGTCACTCGCCTGAACGCCCCCGACATACTGTTCCGCAATCTCGGAAACGGGAGCTTCGAGGATCGTACCCGCGAGGCCGGGTTGCACGAATTCGACCTGCGCTCGAATGGGGCCGTCTGGTTCGACTCGGACAACGACGGCGACCTCGACCTCTACGTCACCACAATTGCCGATACCCGCTTCTATATGTTCGTCAACGACGGCCAAGGCCGTTTCACCGAACAGGCCGTCGGCAGAGGCGCCGCCGTCCAAACTGCCTATCAACACATCGGCTACAGCGTCGCGGTCGGCGACTACGACCGCGATGGCTGGCTGGACCTTCACCTCAACGAATGGGGTTCGTCGCTGCTTTTGGACGGGCTGCCGTCCCATGCGCGTCTTCTCAGGAATCGAGGTCCTGCGGCGCCGGGACATTTCGAAGACGTGACCGTCGAAGCCGGGGTCGCGCTCGAAGACGTTCAATCTCAACTCGACAGGGATCCCATCAGCCCGTCGCTCGCCGCTCCCAAGGGACCCTTCGCGTTCGCCTCGACGTTCGTCGATCTCGACTCTGACGGCTGGCCAGACTTGGCCGTCGCTTCGGACAACGGCCACTCCAGGCTGTTTTGGAATAACGGCGACGGAACATTTACCGACGGAACGCTCGGCGCGCGGGTCGGTACCGACAAGAGCGGTATGGGTTCGACCTTCGGAGACTACGACGGAGACGGCGATCTCGACTGGTTCGTTACAGCAATCTACGCCGGAGTCGACCTCTGCGAAGGCAAGCACTGCGACATCCGCAAGGCAACCGGAAACCGGCTCTACAGAAACGAGGGAGGACGGCTGTTTTCGGACGTCACGGACGTCGCCGGAGTGCGGAACGGAGGATGGGGCTGGGGCGCTGTTTTCCTCGACTACGACAACGACGGCGATTTGGACCTGGCGATGGTCGGCGGGATGCATCATTCCGACGACCTGTCGGAGTCCGAGCTTGATTACCCCCGGCTCTGGCAGAACGAAGGAAACGGCGGGATGACCGAAATAGCCCGCGGCGTCGGGTTGGGCCAACGAAGCGCCGCGAAGGGTCTGATTGCCCTTGACTACGACGACGACGGCGACCTGGACCTCTTCGTAGTCAACAACGCGGGACCGCCCAGTCTCTATCGCAATGACGGAGGCAACGCGAACTCGTGGCTGAGAATCCTGCTTGTGGACGAGCAGTCGAACCGCACGCCAATTGGGGCGACAATTGAGGTAACCCCGAAAATCGGCGGAAAGAGTCAGCTACGTCAGATGGGAGTCAGCAGCCACTTTCTCGGTCAGAGCGAACTTGTAGCCCACTTCGGTCTGGGTGCGTATGAGAGCACCGTCGATACGGTGACGATAACGTGGCCCGTTTCCGGTGAGGTGACCGTCTTGCGGGACGTGCCTTCCCGTTCGACGATCGTCGTGCGCGAGGGAGACGCCGGATACAGCGTCGCGGAGCCGCCGTCGAAATCGGAGACTTCCAATCCCTGAATAGCCGCATAAACCCGGCTACGCCGGAGTCTAAAATTGACACTTAGTCGGTTCACGGGGAGAGACGGATGGCTGGCCTGGACGTTGCGATCATCGGCGGCGGTCCGGCGGGTTCCACGCTGGGTACGCTGCTCGCCCAGCGCGGCCACACCGTGGCAATCTTCGAACGCGAGCGGATGCCCCGCGAGCATATAGGCGAGTCGCTAATCCCCGGCTGCCTCGGGCTCCTGGAGCAGACCGGCGTTCTACCGAAGATCGAGAGCGCCGGATTCAACGTAAAAGACGGCGCAACCTACGTTTGGGGACAGACGAGAACGCCCTGGACCGTGCGCTTCGAAGAAGCGGCGGCCGGAGGCGAGCTGCACGCCCTGCAGGTCGACCGCGCGAAATTCGACAAGATCCTGCTCGATCACAGCCGACAGTCCGGTGTGACGGTGCATGAGAATTGCAACGTCTTGGGGCCGATCGGGTCGGCCCAGGGTGTGGAGGGCCTGAGGGTGCGTTTGAGCGATGGCTCGGAGCGCAACGTGCCTGCGGCGATCACCGTCGACGCCTCCGGGCAGGCTTCGGTTTTAGGCTCCAGGTTGGGGCTTCGCAATCTCAACGAGCAACTGCGGCACGTGGCGCTCTATTCCTATTGGACCGGCGGCAAGCTGCTGTCCGACGTAGTGGAAGGGCTCTCGGCCAAGGACGCGGGAAACATCCTGATCGTTGCCGTAGATGAAGGTTGGCTCTGGCATATCCCCTTGGCAGGGGACGTTCGCAGCGTTGGCCTGGTTACCGACGCGGACCTCGTTAGGGGACGGTCGGGGGCGGCGCGCACTGATCTCCTGCGGCACCTGGTTCAGTCTACGCCGGAAATAGCGCTCGTTCTTGATGGCTCCGAGTGGACCGGTCGCCCGGCCAAATCCATCAGCGATTGGTCGTACCAATGCAGGCCGCTATCGGGGCCGCACTTTCTTCTTGTAGGCGACGCCGCCTGCTTCGTCGATCCGATACTCTCCAGCGGCGTTTATCTGGCGGTTCACGGGGCGGTGCGGGCCAGTCTGGCGATCGACAAGGTTCTCAACAACCCGGGGCTTCGCGACCTGAGCTTGTGGTGGTACGAGTCGGAATACTTCTACGAGTTCGATGGATTCGTCGACTTGGCCACCCACTGGTATCACGGCAACAAGAACCGCGATTCCTGGTTCTGGAAGGCGCGTGCGCTCGTGGAGCCGGAAGCGAACCTCTCCCTGCGCCAGGCGTTTGTATATCTCTCCGGCGGATACCGGGGTGAAAGAGCACTGGCAAGGGAGCACGTGCTAAGGCCGACCGGCGGATTCGACGAAGCGCATCTTCAGGTGCTCTACGACAATCTGGGCGCCGATCTAGGGGGACGGGCTCCCACCGTTTTCGCCGGCGCGCCCCCCGGAAATCGAGCTGAGCTGTCAGAGGGTCAGGTCATGACGCGGGCGCCGGACTTCGTCGACGGAACGGAGGTCACCACCTATATGCAACTGCTTGACGGGACGCTGGAGCCGTGCCTAAAGATAAGCTTGCCGGACGCGCTGGGCAGGCCGCGGCGATTGCTGGCAACCCTCGAGAGCAGGCCGGTTTTCGAGATGGTGGACGGACGGACGACAGGAAACGAGATCGCCGCGCGCATCGCCTCGACAGGCGCCTTCGGTTCGCCCGATCAAGCGCGCGATTTCGTAGCTGGATTCGTATCGGAGCTGCACCAGTTGGGCGTGGTGACCATCGCCTAAGGGGCGCCGCCAGGTCCGGCGGCGGCCCCGACAGCTCAAGTCTTCTCGCACGAGTGCGGCTGAGCCGGGGACGAATTTGGCGACCCGGACGCTGGCGCTTCAAGCGGCTGCTCGCGTCGCAGCGGACCGTCAAAGCCTTGATCAGATTGACACACTTACGCGTGAGAGTATCATGACGCTCAGGAAATCGATTTTCCCGTTGCCGCGCGTCGTTTGGGAACGAAATCGATAGTTGTAAGCGCATCTCTGGCGCCTGTGGTGTCGAGCGCTTGTATGGCGCCGGCGAGAAGAGTCGCGGCGTTCAGCGGCGTCCGTTGTTCTTGGGAGGTAGATGATGAGGAAAAGTCCAATTACCAGACGGCGACTTCTTGCGGCCGGTTTCGTCGGGACGGCTGCGGCGGCGGCACTAGCTGGCTGCGGAGAGACCCAGATCGTCGAGAAAGAAGTCGTGAAGGTCGTGACGCAGGAAGTTCCCGTTGAAAGGGTCGTCACGCAGATCGTCGAGAAGGCAAAGGTAGTAGAGAAAGAGGTACCGGTCGAGGTACAGAAAGTCGTCACCCAGATCGTCGAAAAGGAAACGATTGTCGAGAAGGAGAAGATCGTCGAGAAGGTGGTGACGGCGGCGCCAATGGCGCCCAAGGCCGTGACCATCGAGGTCAGCTTCCCGGCCAACAACCCGGCGAACATCGACTACATCAAAAACACAGTCAATGCTCGCTTCATGGCGGCCAATCCCCACATCACCGTCGAGAGCGAAACAGTTCCGTGGGGCGAGTGGAGCCCCAAGCTCAGGACTAGGCTGGCCGCCGACGAAGCTCCCGACGTGTTCCTCAACGACGAGATCATCATGCCGGGCTACGTTGCGCGGGGAGCAATCCTCGCGCTGGACGAGTTCGCCAAGCGCGACGCGGAACAGATAGCTAACGTTCCGATGCTGGATCGGGGAATGGACAACCGTACCGGCAAGCGTTACGGGCTGAGCCGCAACGCCATCGGCACAGCGATGACCTATAACGCGAGAATGCTCGAAGAGGCCGGAATCGAACCGGCCCCGCTGAATTCGCCCTGGACGTGGGACGAGTACCTCGAGAACGTGCGCGTGCTTACTTTCGACACAAGCGGCAGGCATCCCGGCGACGCTGGCTTCGACCTGGACAACGTCGAGCAGTGGGGCGCCTACCTCCGGGACAACTGGGTCACGCAGATCGTTCCGACCGTCTACCAGAACGACGGCGAGATCATCGATGCCCAGGCTCGAAACTCCACGTTTAACCTCGCAGAGACAGAAGCGGGGCTAAAGTGGCGAAACGATCTGATGTACGTCCACATGGTGGCGCCTGATCCGGACGAGACTGCGGCCATCGAGTCGGGCGGATACCACGCGCCGCTAATCAACGGCAGGGCGGCCATGTACGAGCACTTGCTCGGGCAAGAGTCGCACTGGCCCGACCCCGCTTCACTGGACTTCGAGATAGGATCGATGGTCGGCTTGAGCGGCACGCGGCCCAGCAACTCCTTCTTCTCGCACCAGATGCACGTCGCCAAGTCGAGCGCGCATCCCGAAGAAGCTTGGATGTACATGGTCTTCCAGGTAACGGACGAGCAATCCGCTCTGGAGATTTACACGAAGGCGGACTATGGGCTGCCGGCCAACACCAAGCTGTGGACCCCCTCCGCCCTCGGCGCGCGTTCACAGTATCCGACGAGCATCGATCCGTGGCTGCACGAGTTGGACCAGGGCTGGATGAACGGCCTGGGCACCAACGTTGCCTGGGTAGAGTGGTACGTCGCCTGGCGAGCGGAATATCAGGAGTCGTCCTTCAACCGGCGCCCGATCTCCGAGTCTGTAGTCAAGATGCAAGAGGAGAGCCAGAAGGTTCTCGACCGTGTGTTCAAGGACCTCCAGCTGGAGTAGGTTGGCGACCGGCCGGTCCGATAAGCGGTAGATTCAGTAGGTCAAAGTGGGGCGCGGGGACTAGTCCCCGCGCCCTTCATGGTTCTCGTGGGAAGGTGAACTGGATGCAAGTACGTGGAAGCGGCGGCGCGGCCGCGGCGTCAGCCGGTCCGGTGAACCCTTTGCGTGGGCTGCGTCAGTTCCTGGGCAGAAATATCATCCAGGAGCAGCTCTGGGGGCTTCTCCTCATGCTGCCATACCTGATAAACCTCTTGCTCTTCACGGCCGGCCCGATAATAGCCGCCTTCCTCATTAGCTTTACCAACTACGACCTGATTCGGAGACCTGAGTGGCTCGGATTCGAAAACTACACGTTGGGCGCGACCGACAAGCAGACCATAGCCGCATTCAAGAATACCGGTTACTACGTACTTTGGTACGTGCCTTCGTCGATGATCATTTCGTTGTTGCTGGCTATCGGGCTCAACGAGAGGATTCGCGGCATCACGTTCTACCGGACGCTCTTCTTCCTGCCCGTCGTCGCGTCAGGCGTCGCCACCGCCCTGCTGTGGAGATTCATCTTCAATAAGCGAGGCGTCCTCAACTGGGTGCTCGACCTTTTCGGCCTGGATGCGGTTCAGTGGCTTGGATTCGAGATGGCCCTGAACTCCATAATCATCATGAGCGTGTGGCAGGGGCTCGGAATCCTCATGATGTACTGGCTGGCGGGTCTCCAGGGTGTTCCCCAACACCTCTACGAGGCCGCTGAGATCGACGGCGGCGGGCGTTGGGCGAAATTCCGGCACGTCACGGTTCCCATGCTGACGCCATTTGTGCTGCTCCTGATGATCCTTGGCGTCATTGGATCGTTCCAGGTCTTCACGGCGTCGTACATCATCACCGGCGGCGGCCCCGGCTACGCCACGCTCACTCTTGCACTGCAAATCTACAGAATGGGCTTCGAGAACTTCCGCATGGGCTATGCCGCCGCCCTGGCTTACATGATGTTCCTGGCGGTGTTCATAGTCACCATGATCCAGTGGTGGGCCCAGAAGTATTGGGTGCACTATGAGTAGCGCCGACCGAGGGTACCGGGGCCTCTACGACCGGCGCGGAGCGCGAAGGCTGACTGCCTTTATCGAACGATCAATGGCACGGGTGCGTTAGTGGCTATTCAACAGACTGAGGCGGCCCGAAGGGTCGCCGAGGCCACCACGATATCGCTTTCGCGTGGCCGCAAGGACGTGCGGCGCCGCAAGATCTTTGCGTACGTCGTACTGTCGATCTTCGGATTTCTCGCCTTCCTTCCCTTCTACTACATGTTTCTGATGTCGCTCGACGCAAAGGCTGGCTTCGGGGCGCTCGATTGGCCACCTCAGCTAATTCCAAGCTGGAAATGGGACAACTATACGACCGCGTTGGGGATGATGCCGTTTGGCCGGTTCTTCATCAATACGTTCATCCTCACCCTTCTCTCAGTAAGCGGAGCGATAATCTCATCAGCCGCGGCTGGCTATGTCTTCGCGCGCATTCGCCTCAAGGGAAAGAACGCGCTTTTCATAATCATGCTGGCGACGTTGATGGTGCCGCCGCAAGTCACACTCATTCCGCAATTCATTCTGTTCAAGCACCTCGACTGGCTGAACACGTGGCACCCGCTGTGGGTGCCGAACTGGACCGGGCAGGCCTTTGCGATATTCCTCTATCGCCAATACTTCATGACGCTGCCGACCGAGCTCGAGGACGCCGCCCGGATCGACGGGGCCAACCCGCTCCGCATATTCCTCCAGATATTCATCCCCCTCTCCAAGCCGATCATCGCGACCGTCGCCATAATCGTATTCGTCGGCTCTTGGGGCGATCTGCTCTACCCGATCATCTACCTCCGCGATCAGGAGCTATACACGATCTCGGTGGGCTTGGCGTTCTTCCGCGGAGCGCAGGGAATCAACATCACGGCGTTGATGTCCGTGGGCATGTTGTCGGTATTGCCGCCCATCATCATGTTCATGTTGATGCAGGGCTACTTCGTCCGCGGCGTAGTGCTAACCGGCCTCAAGCAATAGAAAGTGCGAGTGGTGCGCCTGCAGTCCCCCCTCGCCATCGATTGACCGATTATTGGCCTTGACCTGAGCCAACTCCCTTGTGCGCATCTTGACTCTGTGGTCTGCAAGCCGGAGGTCGTACTGACGATGAAGCGCGACTTCCGCAGAAGGATGGAGCGTAGCGCTCAGGAGACATACGAGGAGCTAGATAACTTCCTCCAGTCGGCGATCCTGAACTACGGGGCTGAACGAGAGCGACGCTGGCATGCGGACATCTTGTCCGACGACGCCTGCGGCAAGTATTCGGACGGCAACCGGTCTCGCTTGATCAACATGTTGGGCAGCTTTCCCGACTGGAAGCTGGAATTGCACCCCCACTGCGAAGAACTGTTTGAGACGAGCGTCTGCACGGGCTATTCGGTGGAGTTCGACGTTCTGCCCGGAGTGAAGTCGCGTGGGATTCTCGCGATTCCGAAACACGTTGAGTTTCCGACCGCGGCCGTTATGACCCAACACGGCTACGTGAGCGCGCCCGAAACCGTTATGGGCCTGCGCGCGCCAGAGTCGGTCTATCACTCCTACGGACTTGCGCTGGCACGGCGTGGGTACGTTGTCTTCGCCCATAAGAACCTGAGCTTTCGAGAACCTAGATCGCAAGTCCACCGCAAGGCGACGCTAATAGGTCAAACGTTACTTGGCATGGATGTCTTCCAGACCAGCCGCGTGATCGACTATCTGAAAACGCTGCCGGAGGTGGACCCGCGGCGAATCGGCATGTATGGCATTTCCCAGGGCGGGATGACCACCTTGTACGCAGCCGCCTGCGACCCGCGCATCGCCGCGTCGGTGGTCTGCGCCTACTTCAACGACCGCACGCCCAAGATGGTCGTTTCGGGCGGGCGCGACTACACCGCTTATATCGACACCGAGGAACTAGACAAAGATATTCACGGAATGCTGGATTTCACCGACGTGGAGCTCGCGGCGCTCATATGCCCTCGGCCGCTGCTCATCGAGGCGGGCAGGCAGGACGGGGCCTGCTATTGGCCCATGGTGGAGTCGGAATTTGCGAAAGTCCTCAAGATCTACGAAAACGCCGGCGTTTCCGAACGCGTCGAGTTGGACCTGCACGATGGAGGTCACGAGATCCACGGCGTGCGCTCCTTCCGCTTCTTGGACAGCTGGCTCAAGCCGGGCGAGGCCGACCCTGAGAGAGAGGCTGAGAATTCGATCAGCATTCCCGGCGTCGAAGCACGCGTCGACCGCATTCAGCGGGAGACCTACCGGGAACTGGATAGCTATTTCGACGACCTGATTCTGGGCTACGGACCTCACCGCGCGAAGCGCTGGAAACGAGACTACAACAGCATTGAGGCATACGAGGCGTCGGTGGCTCCGAACAGGCAGCGGTTGCTGAAGACGCTCGCGGTGATACCAGAGGAAATCGTCCCCCTTGATCCGCGTGTGGAGCGCTTCGCCCAATGGGACGAATGCGACGCTTTTCGGGTGACGCTTGACGTGCTGACCGGCGTGACAGCGCGGGGGATTCTGTTGTTGCCGAAAACTAGCGAAAGCCCGTCGCCAGCGGTCATCGTCCAGCATGGCATGGGAGGCGACCCGGAAGCCGTGCTCGGGTTGATAGAGGACGATCCGTACTACCATGGCTTTGGCCGCAAGCTGGCTGGGCTAGGCTATGTCGTGTTCGCACACAAGGTGGTCAGCTACCCAAAACAGCGTCCTAGCCTACATCGCAAGGCGCTGCTGATAGGCAAGACGATGCTCGGCTTGGAAGTCTGGAAATTCACGCGCGTTGTCGATTTCCTGGCGAGCCTGCCGGAAGTGGATAGGGACCGGATAGGCATGTACGGACTTTCGCAGGGCGGGCTGAGCACTCTCTACGCTGCCGCCGCCGACCGGAGGATCAGGGCGGCTGTGTGCGCGGCGTACTTCAACGAGCGCGTGCCCAAGATGATCGTAAGCGATGATCGCTACACGGCCTTCATAGACACCCCCGAGCACGACAAGTTCATCCACGGTCATCTCGCCGAGTTCTCCGATTGGGACCTGGCGTCGTTGATCTGCCCCCGTCCGTATATGGTTGAGGCCGGAAGAGGGGACGGGGCTATCTACTGGCCGATGATGCTGGCGGAGTTCGCCAAAGTGCAGGAGGTCTACGCCCGGCTTGGCATTCCGGAGCGGACAGAGGTCCACCTGCACGAACTAGGTCACGAGATCCACGGCACCCGTTCTTTCGAGTTTCTGGACCATTGGTTGAAGCAAGGATGAGGCGGAGGATGACTGGCGAACGGATTTACCGCCTGCGCATCAGCGATCATCGACCCTCGCTCCCAAGCTTGCACGGGCGGCGGCAAGGTCGTCGTCGGCCTTTCGTCGAGGAGCGCGCCGGCCAATGAGCGCGAAGATCAAAGTTGGCGTCGTGGGCTGTGGCACTGTCGCGGAGCTTTACTACCTCGCGGGCATTCGAAACCATTCAACCGCCGATTTGACCGCCGTGTGCGATGTGGTAAGCGACCGGGCCGAGCAAGCCGCCCGCAAGTATGGGGCATCCAGTTGGTTCTCGGATCTGGACCGGATGCTCGCGGAGGCAGACCTCGACGCAGTCCTCGTCCTCACGCAACACAAGCACCATTATGAGAACGCGATGAAGGTGCTAAAAGCGGGTAAGCATCTCGCCATCGAAAAGCCGCTGGCAGAGTCATTCGATCAGGCGCGGCAAATCGTAGAGCTTGCAGAAACCAGCGGCCTAAAGCTGAGCGCCGCCCCACCTTCGGTACTGGACCCGGTGACGGTACGTATCAGGGAGTTGATACGGGACGGAGCGGTCGGAAAGATCTCGCACGTCATTTGGCACGCTTCGGGCAGCGGGCCAGCTCGTCGCGCAAATTGGGGCTTTACCGATCAAACGTGGTTCTACCAGCGACACGCCGGACCGATGTCCAGCCTAGGACCCTACGCGTTAACCAGTCTCACGTGGTTTCTGGGACCGGTGCTAAGGGTGGCAGCGCTTTCGGGTATCTCGATCTCCGAACGGATTGCAGCCGCCGGTCCCACCGAGGGCAGGCCTTTTGCGACCACCGCTCCCGACAACAACCTGGTCTTGCTCGACTGGGGCGAGGGTACCTTCGGATCGCTCGACGTCGGCTACTGCGCCGTGGCGAGCAAGGGGCCGCAGGGCCAGTTCTTCGGCGACGAGGGCGTGCTGGCCGTGAACGGCGGCACGGGCGCCGACTGCATAGAGGTCTACCGGCAAGACGAAGGCTCGGGCGTATCGGGATGGCTTGCCGCGGGGTCGCCGAACTTGGGGGGCGGTTTCACCATCGCGACCACAATCACCCACCTCGTCGATTGCATATTCGAAGACAGGCAGCCGGAGACATCGGGGCGTCATGCGCTGCACGTTTCCGAGATCATGGAGACGGCCGCCCGGTCTGCCGACAGCGGCGTGTTCCTCGAGACGACTACACGCATCTAATGGGGCCGTTCCCCAAGAGCGTGACGATCATGCATCCTGTACCGACAGGGATGGATGGCAGGTAGTTACGCCGTTGAACGGGACGGATGCCACCTTCGGTCGCGAGCGCCTGGCAGAAGACATCCGCGGCTTGGGGCTGGAACGGGGAGACGTTGTGCTTGTACACAGTTCGTTGAAGGCTGTGGGGTGGATCGAGCCAAACCCGTCGGCGATCGTCAAAGCGTTCAGGGATGTCCTAGGTCCTGAGGGGACGCTGGTTGTGCCGACCCTCGTGCCCGCGTTGCGTGGGCTTCGCCCGCTGTTCGACCTGCGCGAGTCGCCCTCCGAGATGGGGACGCTGACCGAGATTGTCCGAAAGTGGCCCGGCGCGCTTCGAAGCAATCACCCCACCCACTCGGTGGCCGCTATCGGCCGGCTAGCCGCTTCCATAACGACCGGACATGGACAAGCGCATGGACCCAACTCGCCGTGGGGGCCTAAGGCGCTCGGATTCGATAGTCCCTGGGACCGGCTCCGTGAGTTGAACGCGTGGGTGCTGCTGCTGGGCGTGGGATTCAATCGCTGCACGATCCTCCATCACGCTCAGGCCCGTTACAAACGAGAACACCTGGGCATCACCAAGGACACTCCGTGGCCGGATTTCGACTTCACGCTGATGGGCGAGTATCTCGAATCGGCCGGTTCAGTTTGCACGGGCAATATCGGGAACGCCACCTGCAAACTGGCGCGCGCGGGTGACGTTATCAAGACGGCCCTTCACGGCCTGAACAACGAGTCGGATCGCCTGTTTCATACCTGCAATCCCGAGACCAGGCACTGGCTTGACCAGGTGCGGGAGATCGAACGCACGGGACGCCCGCGCGCCGCCGCCTTTCGGACGGATGTGACGCCCACGAAACCGAGCCGTCCGGTCGGGCGGCCCTTGAACATGCGTGGACTGCTGCTGGAAGACGTCGGCGGTGAGCGGGCGGCGCTGGTCCTGGTCGATCACGTGGGACTGGCTCACGGCGAGGCGATGCTGGTTCGCAAGGCGGTCGAAAGGGCAGCGAACGTGCCAGTCGACTCGGTTCTCGTCGTTGCGACCCATACTCATAGCGGATACTCGTACTGCTTCTGGCCGGAAGCCGGTTACGACGAGCACCTTTCGGCGATCGCCGAGAGGGAGTTTCGAGCGGTCGCTGGTCGTCTGGAGCCGGTCAGGGGCGGTTGGAGGACCGCATCAGCGCCGGGAGTCGCCCGCTGCCGGCACATTTATCTCAAGGATGGGCGCGCTTATACGGAGCGCTGGGCGATGCCCTCCGCTTGGCACATCCCGGACGACCAGAAGCTGAGGCGCGGCCAGTCGGAAGACGAGATTCGAGTCCTGGTGCTCGAGCGCCTGGACGGGAGCCGGCTTGCGACGGTCGCCGACTTCGGTTGTCACAACTCCGCCGGGATGAACTCGACGGAGATGCACGACGACTTCTTCGGTGTAGCTATGGAGCTCATCGAGGCGTCGGAAGGGCCCGGTTGCGTGGCGTTCATTACTCCCGGCGCACAGGGCGACCATGACCCAACCGTGATGATCCAGCTGGGCGGCGTTCGCGATATGGAATACGCCGCGCGGGTCGGACGGCGGCTAGCGGGCCACCTATTGGCTGCGCTTTCCGAAGTGGCGGTCCGCGACGTGTTCCGCGTGCGAACCTCCGCCGACAGGACCCAGGTCAAGGTCCGTGACGACTGGCCGCCGCAAGGCACGCGGTTGGAAAGCCGCGAGTTCGCCGCATATTCCAAGGATCGGATCGCTCCCGCCGAAGTAATCGTCCTCGCGATCGGCGGCTATGCGATGGTCGGCATCCCAGCGGAACTCTTCGCAACCCCTGGCTGGCGGATCCGTAGTCATTCGCCCTTCGAGATCACGGCAGTGATGTCGTTGACCAACGGGCTGGTCGGTTACGTGCCAGAAGCCGATGCTTACTTCCCCGGGTCATACATCTACGGGGTGCATCCACACCTGGCAGCAATAACGGTTCCCGGAACCGACGAGACGCTGGTCGCGGCGGCGGGCAGGGCGCTCGACAGGGTTGGCCGCCGGTCCCCGGACGCGGCGCGAACCGGAAGCTGATGCCGCCGCTCCGTATCGGCATCGCAGGTTGCGGGTGGGCCGGCGCGAGACACGCGCAGGCGCTGCTCGAGTTTCCCGAAAAAGCCGCGTTGGTCGCGGTCGCGGATGTCGACGAATCAGTTGCCCAGGCGCGGGCAGAAGAGTGGGGGGCGAGGGCATGGTATGGAGATTACGATGCTCTCATCGCCGGCGCCGATCTGGACGCCGTAAGCCTGTGCCTGCCGCACGCGCTTCATGCGGACGCGTCTATTAAGTCAGCCTACGCTGGACTGCACGTACTGGTCGAAAAACCGCTTGCGCACTCCATCGCCGCAGCTGTGGCGATGATCGAAGCGGCCAACCGCACCGGAGTCGTTCTGATGGTCGCAGAAACCGTGCGTTTCAATCCGGCTCTGGTCCGTGCGGCGGAACTCATCAAAGAGGGATTTCTAGGCGACGTCCTCCTCATGCGGGTCGAGCGGCTCCATCGAATGCACCACTATCTGCGATCTCGCCCATGGTTTCTGAGTGATCCCGCCGGGGGAATCATGATGAGCGGAGGGATTCACGATTTGGAAACGGTCCGCATGTTAGGGGGCGAGATCGAGCACGTTTACGCGCTCCGGGCCAAACAGAACCTGATCGAGATGCACGCGGACGACTCCTCGGTTGCACTGGTCGGATTGAAGAACGACGCAGTCGCCATCGTAATTGAGAGCTTCTCGGCGCGAACACACGACACCGGCATCCAGGTCGAGGTTGTCGGATCGAAGGCCAGTATGTGGATTGAAGGCGGCTCGATTCGAGTATATCGGGCTGATACGGATGGCGACCGGACGCAACTGCGTGAACTTGAGGCGAAACCGGGTGACGCGTTCCGCAATGAGATCGGCCACTTTCTGGATTGCGTTGGGTCGGGTCGCCAACCATTGACGAACGGCCAGGATCAGCTTACGCCGCTTGCCGCAGTCTGCGCCGCTTACCGGTCCATGGAAACGGGGCGACGGGTCTATTTGAACGAGATTATGGCCTGAGCGCCGCCGAATGGACCAAGCGACGTGGCTGATCTTCCATCCTACGCGGCGTAGTTAATCCAGGCGCGTTGATCGCCCCCGTGCGGCCGCTGTTCGCCGACCGCTGGTTCATCGTCTTTCTGTCGATACTTTTCTTCAACGGGGCCATCTCCGGTCCTCTGTCGACATTTCTCTCGATTTACGTCGCCGACGGTCTGGCGCAAGATCAAAAGCTTGCCGCCAACCTGCGGACAGTCTCGCTGCTCTTCATGGCCATATTTGCCCTGGTAGGCGGCATTACCAGCGACTCCGTGGGATCGCGGTCGACGCTGTTCGTCGGCGTTCTCGGCACTGCTGCCGGAGCTGCGATATTTCTGACTGAGTCGCCGCCGTTGCTGTTCCTGCTAGCAGCCGCGGAGGGCGCAGGACTCGGAATGCTGAGCACCGGAAGCCAGAGTTATCTTCTCAACGCCACGTGGGTCGGGAGAGTCGGGACGGCAACTGGTCTGTACTTTGCAGGGCGTTCCCTCGGCTCCGTCGCCGGGGACCCGATAGGCGGGGCGATTCTTCAGTGGTGGGATTTCCGGACGCTGGGACTAATCGCGCTAGTCGCCCTGATTCCCGTGCTGGCCGCCGTGTTTGCCCTGCCGCGTAGCGGCGCGGGTGAGCGTGGCAAGACCGCAGATTTGCGGACCGTACTGGCGGGAATCACCGATATCGTGAGGCGCAGCGAGGTGCTGTCACTGTCCCTGATGCAGTACTTCCGCACCACGTTCTGGGGTGCGGCCGGACTGGCGCTTCCATTTCTCTTGAAGCGTTTGACCGACAGCAATCTTACCGTGGGATGGTTCAGCGCCGTTGCACTGGCCGCGGGCGTTATGGCGGTTCTGGTCATGGGCCCGGTTTCCGACCGCATAGGTCGAAGATTCGCGGTGCTGGCCGCCGTCAGCGCAATGCTGTCTGGGTCGGTGCTGCTGGCGGTCTTCGCCGGAAGCGCGGCTGGCATATTAGCCGGCGGAATTGTCGCCTCCATAGGCGCATGGATGCTATCCGGACAAGTGCCGCCGCTGGTCAAGCAGATCGAACGCGGGGGCGAGGCCGGACGGATGATGTCGACTGTCTCGGTTCCATGGGCTCTTGGCAACCTGACGGGAGCACAGCTCCACGGTCTGCTGACCGAGAGCAGCCCCACGGGCCTCTTCGTTGTGACCTCAGCCGTGCTATTAATCGCGCTGCTGGCCGCGTACCGAGTCGTACACTCCCACCCTGTTCAGATCGCATCAAACTAACCTCGATAGACTTCCGCAGCCGAAAGAGGCCTCTATATACAACGGCCCGGTTTCCAGTGAACCGGCCGGGTCGGGCAAGATACCCGGCACTGGGGTATGCGTTATATTCGGCTTCCGCGTCGGGGATAGGGAAAGAGACCGAAGGGGGTAAGCATGGACGTCGTCGCCGAATTCTGGCTTAACGATCCGCTAAAAGCTGCCGCAAACCTGGAGTCTCTAGCTGATCAGTCGTCCTATCCCGTCAGGACGCTACGCTACGGAACCAGCTTTCGCGGGCGCGAGCTTGTCGTGTTTCAAGCCGGCGACGGCCCGCTTCGGGCCGTCGTGGTCGGGGGAATGCATGCGGCGGAGATGGCGAACGGATTCGGGATGCTCGCTTTCGCGCACACGCTGTCGACCGGCGAGAGTCCCTGGGGTGAGGAACTCGGCGATTGGGTAGGCGACTTGCTGCGGCGGCAGACGATCACGCTGGTGCCTTTTCACAACATCGACGGCGCGGCGCGAATGTCGCGGTTCCTCCCCGGTTCGTACACGCGCAACAGGTTCAACGCGGCCGATTGGGACCGTTACTTGCATTTTGTGCGCGATCCCATCATGCGCTTCGGCCTGACTCGCGGGATAGATCACTTCCTGACCGACGAGCAAATGAGAGTCTTCGTCGAGGAAGAGGACGGAGTGCTTGGCCAGTTGTGGAGCGACCAGGGAGTCGATCTGTGGGAGGACTGGCTCAACTTGCGCGCTCCGGAAACGCGCGCACTGAGGGATTTCTTGGACGAGATCCGACCCGATTGTATTTTCGAGCTGCACAACCACGAGGGGCAGAGCCAGATGTTCGTCCCGGTCCCTGCGGCCAAGGGCCGCGACCGGATGACCCAGCTCGAATACGGTGAGCGGATGATGACAGCGTTGATGGAGGAGGGTCTGCCTTGCTCCCGCCACTCGGTCCGGACATACGGAATCCCGGAATCGCTGAATCAGTTTCCGGACGTTGCCTACGAGCGGTACCGGTGCCTAGTCTTGTTCGCCGAGGTTTGTTTCGGGCTGACCCTCGACCGACAGCGCGAGCTCGCAAGAAGCAACCCGCTATCTGAACGCGACGCAGACCTGCGAGAGCCCACCCAGGAGGAGATAATTCGCACCGTGTGGGTATGGCTGCGCGCTCTAGTGGATATGGGCGGGGAGCGGGGCTATAGATAGGCGGAGGCGAGGAGAGGCGCGGGTTCGTCACCACCGGAAGGACTACACTCGTCGGTAAGATTCGCTCGCTCGACGGGATGTAACGTGGGGGTGGCGAGTGCGAGGAGTTCATGCCCAGGCGATCTCCCTCGGTCGCCGGAAGACCTGCGACTCCTGAGAAAGGTGACGGTCTAGCATGGCTTCATTGAGATGTTCCATTCGCGACAGGGCCACCGGGGCGCCGCTCGACGGGAAGGTTCACGTCCTATCGTCGCTTGGCACGTTCGTCTCACCGTCCGGCGCCATTCTCAAGATCGGATCGGGCGTTCCGTTTTTCTATGCCCAGGGCGGGTTTGAAGTAGAGCTTCCCGTTGGGCACGCCGACGTAATCGTCGAGCGCGGCACGGAGTTCGTGCCGTCCCGATCGACGGTACGCATTCCCACCGAAGGCACGGTCGAGCTGGAAGTCGCTCTCTCCAGGTGGACGAATCTGCCGGACGCCGGGTGGTACCCCGGGAATACGCATCTGCACTACGACGAGAAGGAGACGCGGCCGAACGAGCGCCTGGCCTTCGACTCCGAAGTCGAGGACTACAACGTCACGGTGATCAGCGTGCTCCAGCGCGGCCAGCTGCCGTATGCCAGCAATCAATACGCGCCTGGGGTGTTCAACGAATTGACGACCTCCCACCACGTGGTCGACGTGGGCGAGGAGTCGCGGCACAACGCTTCTGCCACGAGCATCGGCTATGGGCACGTGATGTTCATCAACATCCGCAACCTGGTGGAGCCAGTGAGCCGAGGGCAGTTGGCCTCGAACCTCGACCCTGATTATCCGCCGCTGTGCTGGGCGTGCGACGAGGCGCGTGACCAGGACGGCGTCACTATTTGGTGCCATAACGGTCGGGGCATGGAAGCTCCTGTCGCGGCCGTTCTTGGAAAGCTGGACGCGTTCAATCTGTTCGACCCGTTGTGGGCTGATCTCGAATACACGATCTACTATCAGCTTCTCAATGCCGGAATCCGGCTTCCGGCGAGCACCGGCACCGACTGGTTCGTGTGTTCGAGCAACCGCGTATACGTAGGGACGGAGTCGGAGTTCTCGTATCAGGCTTGGCTCGACGGCATGAAGGCCGGTTCGACGTTCATTACCAACGGACCGTCACTGATGCTTGAGATCGACGGGCAGCCGGTGGGAGCCGTCCTAACACCTGGCCGACCTCGGAGACTTGGTTGCCGCGTTAGCTGGGAGTCGCATTATCCGGTGACGCTGGCCGAACTGATCGTCAACGGCCAGGTGGCAGCGCGCATGGATATACCCGCGCCGGGGAAGCGAGGAGCCTGGGACGTCGACATTTCGGTAGAGCACGACTCCTGGGTTGCGGCGCGACTATGGGGCGACGCGCGCAATAGCTTCGATCACGCGATCTATGCGCACACGAGCCCGGTATATGTCGAGACCGGACGCACGCATCCGGTAAGGTCGCAATCCGCGCACTTGCTGATCCAATCGCTTGACCGGTCGCTCGATTGGATCAATACGCGGGGAAGATACGCCTCGGACGGACAGCGCAACGCCGTAACCGAACTCTTCCTCGAAGCCAGGGCGAAGTACGCCGAGCTCGTCTGACAAGGCGGCGTTGGGGCTCGCCGTCTCCAGTCTGTAAGGGGCGGCCGTCAGAGTTGAGGAATCAGCACTTCACCATTGCGGGCGAGCGGCAAATTGGCGAAGGCGCACCAGTTGCCCCAGCGGTCTATCGCATCCTTGGTCTTGTACTCGTTGATGATCTTGTGTCTCGAACGGTTGGTGTAGTTGTTGCCGGCCGTATGGAGCACCATCACGTGGATGAACAGCACATCGCCGGGGTTGGCTAGCATGGGCACCGCCTTATAACCCTCGACATCCTCGTCGGCTACGGTGCGTCCGTCGCGCGTGGGCCACTCACCGCGTTTGTGGCTGCCGGGAAGGACGGTCGTGGCCCCGGCGTCCACACCCGTCTCATCGAGATAGATGATGGCTGCAGCCAAGTCGGTCGTACTGTGACGCTCGTAGGGCCAGTCTTGGTGCCAGCCTTGCTTGTTGGTAAACCCCGGTGGGTTGTTCCGCACCTTGCCGTTGTGGAAATCAATGTCCGGCCCGAAGAGGTCAATGAAGACGTTGACGATGCGAGGATCGGTAATGTTGTTGAACCAGTACTCACTAGCGAGTGGTTGGTCCATCATGCCCCGCACGTTCTTCGGGTTGTATGGGTCAATCGGATAGCCCGGCGCTGGCTCCATGAAGTCGTAAGACATGGCCTTGGGGCGGTCCTCGGTATTGGTGATGAGGTCGTGAAACTGACGGCGCATCTCATCCATCTCGTCCGATGAGTACATGCCTTCGATTGTCAAATACCCGTTGTCGGCGAAGAACCGCCGCTGTTCCTCGGTGAGTACCTTAAGTTGCCCGGAGCTAGCCATCACACTCTCCCTATGCCATCTGAGGGCCAGCCGACGTACCCCCCGGCCCGCCGACGACGATATGTCGCGTGACAGGACAGACCGGGGTCCCCACAGCCACGGGGGATCAATAGCGCCGCAAGAGCGACGATCCTAACAGCGTATCGCGCTTGGCGTCCACGAGGCGACACAGGACCGGACACTCCGCCCCCATAACCAGCGCCACTGGACGCCGCGTCCATTGCGCTTAGCGGCCGCACGCCGAATACACTCACACCAGGACTCGATGACCGGGCCCGCGCCAACACGTCGTCCGGGAGACACGTCGCGGTTCGGCGTGGCTCTACACAGTAGCGGGAGGGCGTCCGAATACGTGGCATACTCAGTGTTTGTTCCCGCCACGCACGCCGCAGTGATCGGGCACACGAAAGGACTGCAATCATGAAACCAATTGCCATCGATTTCTACATGTACGACGTTAGCGACATCAAGCGCAGCGCGGAGTTCTACGAGAAGACACTGGGCCTGAAGCTCGACGCCTGGTACGGCGATGGTTGGGTCGAGTTCGAGATCGGTTCGGCCACGCTCGCGCTCTACCAGATAGAGCGGGACGACCTTACGGAACTCAGTAATCAGGACGGCGGCTCAGTGGCCATCGCCGTCGAAGACGTGCAGGCAGCCGTGGACGAGCTGCAGGCCAAGGGAGTGGGAATCATCTTCGACGCCGTCGAATCTCCCGCCTGCCATTACGCCCGAATCGTCGACCCCGACGGAAACGCCATCATGCTGCACCGCCGCAAGGACGGAACCGCGGGCTGATCGAGGTTAAGCAGTCGCCAGCGCGCAAGTGGCGCAGGAGGCTCGAACGGCGCGCCGGCGTTAGGCAATCATCTCGTCGATTAGTGCCCGCGCACGCACTATCCCGTCCACGATAGGTCCGGGTGTTGCCGAGTCCAGGCCCAAGTAGATGATCATTATCTCCTCCTTGTAACCGGTGCGCTTGATCGCCTGGCATACGGCGGGATAGTCGGTCGCGGGCGCCCACAGAGGCGTCTCGCCGGTTTCGGGGTCGATCCCGCAGTCGAAGTAGACGTTGACCATCCGATGTACCAGCCGCTCCAGCGCCACGACCGGATCGTCGCCCGCGACCTGAAAGTGATAGGAGCAGTAATAGAAGCCGAAGTTGTCTGACTGGATTGCGTCGAAGATCCGTTCGGTGCGTTCCAGGTTGTAAGCCATCCATCCGCCATGAGGGTAAAAGGAGAGCACTATGTTTCGGCGTTCCGCCTCCTGGGTCAGCATCTTCAAGCGATCGATGATCATCTCGATTTCGGCTTCCGACGATTCCTCGCGCCCCCCACTCGAAACGCTGACCATCGGAATCGAGAGCTGATGGGCGATGTCCAGGATTCCGACTTGCACGTCCAGACCGTCGGGCGCGGCGATATCTTCCGTGGTCAGCATTGACTTGAAGCGAAGTCCGTTTTCGGCTTGAAGGCGGGCGGCGGTTTCCGGGTCGAGGGCCTCATAGTGCATCTTGCCCAACTCGATGGTCGAAACGCCGATTGCCGCCAGGTCGCCAAGGAAATCTTTCAGCTCGAACTTGGGGAACGAGAAGGTGCTCACGCAGTACTGATTCATTCAATGCGCTCCTTGGTCTAAGGCCAGCTGACTCGCCCCTCGTTCGGGAAGCCACTCCCGAACGTCCTTCAAATGGAAGCAGCAAGTCAGACGTGTGGGATATCAAACGCGGATAGGTTATGAGGAGAGGCTCCGCCATCCAGTCTGATCTAGCGGCCACTGTGACGGTAAGACCGAAGAACCGACATCGCTTGACCACTAGATCGTTCCCGGTTTTGGAATGACATCCCCGGTCTGACGCTGGCTCTTGGGAGTAAGCCAACGATCCCTGCAAATCCGAGGCTAAAGTCTATAGGGCTCGAGCCGAATACGCGTCTTGTGAACTTCGCCGTGCACGCGCACCGAGTGGTGTCGATTTCCCGGCTGTTTGTTGAATCCGGCGAAGAGATCGGGAAGCACGTAGCTCAACACACGAAGCTGCTCTCGGTTGCTCATGCCTCGCTTCTTTGACCTACGCACCCATAGCGTACGGACCTGATGGGCGACGAGCAGTTTCCTGTGCTGACGCTTAGCGTTATCGTCGGCGTGGATCCATATGGCGTCATGATCACTCATCCAAGGAATGAGTTGCTGATCGGTGACGCTTGACTGACCGTGAAATGCTTGAATTTCCCTTACTAAGACCACGTCGTATCCAACGCAACGAAGCGCCATCCCCACGTTGGGGCTCAGAGACTCATCGACAAGGAGCCGCGGCTCCGTTCTAGCTTCACCAAACGCATCAGGCGGCGACTTGTTGCTCCCATTCGACAGCCGCGGTCAATTCCGCCGAAGTGATGTCGTAGGCATTCTCAACTAGGCTCTGCGGGTCGCCAGCACGAATCATGTCCCAGATTGAACGAGTCGGAATACGCGTACCGTTGATACAGGGCGCGCCGAATTGAATCCGCGGATCAAGGAGTACATGCTTCCGCGGTTCCCAACGAGCTGCGACCTCGTTCTCGAATTGCAACCCGTGGATCGGAATCAAGAACTCCTTGATAAGGCTCATCGCGATTTGTCCGTGTTTGCTGGCGGCGATCAGTAGATCACCAAAGTCAGCGAAGATCTCAGAATGCTCAGTCCAGAGCTGCTGGGTCGCGAACGGCCGCGGATGGTCAGTGTTGCTGCGTAACCATTCTTCGGCTTTTCGGATTCTCGACCACGACACCCCAGCAGCTCGTAGAGCCGCAATGACGCGAAATGAAATGACGTCTTCAAACGCAACCAGCAGATCATGGCCGGGAATATCCGCAAGCGCTGGATCTGCCAACCCTCGGCGTATCCATCCAATGAGCGTCCTCGATGTCACCGGATACACCGTATTTGCGTGGCAGGTGGCGAGCAGATAGCGCGCAACCGTGGGCACGTCGTAGATACCCTCGAACTCGAGTTCTTGTATTTCAGTCGCGCGGAGATGGGGCTTCCTATTCACGTTCCACCCCCAACGGAACCTCAGCAACGCTGCTGAGGTAGACGATATCCCAGAAATAGCCAGCTTTGGAGATACTTACGCTGATGTTCATCCCGACGACGAATTAGGTTCGGCGCCTATATCTTGTGGTTGCTTGTACGCTCACACCTCATTGACGCTCGTCACTATTTTGACAGACTCGCTCATCAGGAAGTGTCAGTAGGGTGTGCTCAAGACACAGAAGTGGCGGTATTCGATCGTTGCACTGAACGGCTAGGGCCGGTCGGCATTCGATGAATAGAGTGTGTTCGAGCAGAGTGGGCGTAGGCTCGCCGGCGGAAAGGAGGAACGATCCCGTTGCTTGAGTCTTACGGCGATCTTTATGACCGTGTCTATGGAGCCAAAGACTATGCCGCCGAAACGGAGAAGTTGCGCGGGATCGTCCACGGGCGCTCCCCCGGCGCGAAAACCGTTCTGGACGTGGCATGCGGGACAGGACAGCACCTCTATCATCTCCGGCGCCATTACGACGCGGAGGGGTTGGACCTGAGCGAAGCGCAGCTTCAGATCGCACGGAAGCGCAACCCGGATTGCACGCTCCATCTGGGTGACATGCTCACATTCGACCTCACGCGCCGTTTCGACGTAGTCACCTGTCTGTTTAGCTCCGTCGGATACCTGCGCTCGGTGGAGGCACTGAACCAGGCAGTTGCAAACATGGCCCGGCACGTTAAGCCGGGCGGATTGCTGGTCGTCGAACCCTGGCTTACACCGGAGTCGTGGCTACCGGGAACCCTATGGTCGGATTACGTAGACCAGCCGAACCTCAAGGTCGCCCGAATCAGCGTCAGCGAACTAAATGGCCGCCTGGCGTTGATCGACTTTCACATCCTCGTTGCGCACGACGCCGAGGTGGACTATTTCCGCGAACGGCACGAGCTGACGCTCTTTACCGAGGATGAATATATGGCGTCGTTCAGTAACGCCGGACTGGACGTGACCTTCGATCCCGAGGGTCTAATCGGCCGCGGGCTTTACGTGAGCCTAACGCCTGGATAGGGCGTCAAGGGGAGGGCTGCTCGAGAAGCAAGTCCACTATCGCCTGCCGGGTCTCGTCGTAACGGCCCTCGCCTATATGGACGTATCGAATCCAGCCCTCTCGGTCAACGAGATACATGGTAGGCCAGTACTGGTTGCTGTATGCGCGCCAGATGCTGAAGTCGTTGTCTATGGCAACGGGGTACGTGATGCCCTGATCGACTACGGCCTTCTTTACGTTGTCGAAGACCTTCTCGAACGAGAACTCGGGCGAATGCACGGCCACGATCTCGAATCCTTCGGGATGCAAATCCTCGTACCAGGCCTTCATACTCGGAAGAACGTTTATGCAGTTGTAGCAACCGAAGGTCCAGAACTTGACCATGAAGGGAGAGCCGCTTAACGCCGCGAGCGAGAGAGGTTCGGAGTTAATCCACTCGTCGGACTGAAAATCGGGCGCCTGCTTCAAACGAGGTCGAACTATGCCGGACGCCTGCAGTCCCGGCGCGGCCACCGATGTAGGTGAAGCCTCGATAGGCGGGTCCTGCCGGCCCGCCGGTTTCGGTGGAGTTGTTCTAGCGGGCTGCGGCTCAGGAGTGGCTGCGACTGATGCGGCTGTGGCGACCGTCGAGGCCTCGGTAACCGTTTCGACCTTCGCGGCAGTCGGTTCCGACGGTGCGGTCGTCGACGTCGTTGGATCTTTAGAATCGGCCGCCGGCGAAGTGCTGGGAGCACCTGAGCTTTGCTGAGACCCGCAACCAGCGAGAGCTATCAGTCCCGCCGACGCTGCCACCAACCGCCTTCGTGAGATCAATGACCGTTTTGCAGCTACCAGTGTTTTCATCTTCTTTACGGCTCTACCATTTCGTTTGAGCGTCACCCGTCATCAGCTAATACGAAGGGAGCACTCAATACGGATTCCTGAAGGATCGGCTCGCTGTCTCTTATCAAGCGACGGCGCTCATACATCCGTACGATTCAGCACGCCAAGCAGACATCGGCCAATCGCGACAAAGCGAGCTTTTTGAAGAGCCTCTCGGCGGATACTAGCATGAGACCTAACGGAATTAGTTTCGTCGTCGAAAGGTCGGTTTGATGCACTTCTTGAACTCTATTTGGGACGCGCTCAACGCACCGCTGTTCAGCTTGGGCGGAGACCCCGTCACGGTCGTCAGCATCCTGGTGTTGGTGGCGATTGTAGGAATCACGTTTCCACTCGCGGGAAAGCTGCGCTCGAAGTTCGAGCGATGGCTCGGCTCGGTTTCCGAGATCGAAGAAACGAACCTGCACACCATCGGCGCACTCATTCGCTACTCGGTAGTTTTCCTGGGTGTGTACGTCGGGCTCAGGTCGGTAGGCTTTCAGCTTGACTCACTGCTGATCGTTCTTGGGGCGATCGGCGTGGGTATCGGCTTCGGCCTCCAGAACATTGCCAACAACTTCATTTCCGGTCTCATTCTCATGTCCGAGCGGCCGATCAAGATCGGCGACATCGTCGACGTTGGCGGTATCCTGGGATCCGTTGAGCGCATAGGAATCAGGGCCACCACGCTGCGCCGGTTCGACCAGACCCAGTCGCTGGTGCCTAACGGGGACCTGATTTCAAACGCAGTGACCAACTGGACGCTGGACGACAGACGGGTAAGGATCGACTTCACCGTGGGAGTCGCCTACGGATCCGACGTCCGATTGGTCGAAAAGCTGCTTCGAGACCTCCTGGAAGCCGACGAACGCGTTCTGGACGAGCCCACGGCCCGCGTGATGTTTGTCGCTTTCGGCGAGTCTTCACTCGACTTTCGAGTTCTCGCCTACGTGCCAGACCTTGCCGACAGGCTGACGACCCTGAGCGATCTCCACTTCGCGATCGACGAGATGTTCAGAGAGAACGACATCGAGATTCCGTTCCCGCAGCGCGACCTGCACCTGCGGTCGATAAGCCCGGGCGTGGAGCTCTCGCACTCCGCCGCCAAAAGCAACTGACCGGCGCGTGCCCATACGTCTATCTCGGATGGCATCCTGGCTGACCTTGGTAATTGTGGCGCGGAGTTTATTCGGCTGATTGTGTACAGCAGCTCGGGACCGGATCGGGATTCGGCCGCGGTATGCCATAGACCCGTGAAAACTAAGTCTTTGACGGCGAGTCTTTTTAGGTGATCGGCAATTCGCCGAATCCGAAGCGGGTCTCCGGGTTTCTGACCGATCACCGGCTTATCGTTCTGCTTGCCGTGCAGTTTCTCTCTGGAGTCGCGGCGGCCCCGATGGTGGCTTTTCTACCCGTTTACGTCGATGAAGTCCTGAAGCTGGACCAGGACTTCACAGCGAACGCGCGAGCGGTATGGCTGGCGGGCATGGGTCTGTTTGCGGTAGCCGGCGGAGCGTTGAGCGACGCGGCGGGCCGGAAATTCACCATCGTCCTGGGTCTAACGGGAATGCTCGCCGGTGCCGCGATATTCGTCACCCGCTCTCCGCTCGCGGTCGGACTTCTACTGCCGGGCATTGTAGGCGCGGCCGACGGGCTTTTCGTCACCGGCAGTCAAGCGTACCTCGTGGAGGCTTCGCCCAAGAACCGGCTGGCGGTGATGACAGCGCTCTGGTTTTCCGGACTGACCGCCGGAAACGTGGTCGGTGGACTGGCCGGTGGGGCAGTCGCGGAGTGGGCGGGATATTCAGCGCTTGCGCTTTACATCGCCGCGGCCACCGGTGGAGTCGCCGTTTTGGCGCTCTTGCTCCTGCCGAACATGTGGCGCGGCAGCCCTGGCCCGCGCCCGGGATTGCGGCAGACCCTGGCCGGCTATGCCTTGCTGTTGCGGCAGACCTCGTATCGGCTTCTCGTCGCGATGCAGATGCTGAGGACGTTTTTCTGGGGCGGATTTCAAATCATGGGCCCTGTGATGATCGCAGGACTGAGCGGAAGCAAATTCGTGGTAGGCGCGTTTGTGTCCGCCACGACCGGCGTTGGTCTCGCGAGCATGTTGCTGGTGGGCGCGTTCTCCGACCGCCGCGGCCGGCGGGGGCCGGTCCTGATCTGTCTCGGCGGGACGGCCCTCGGCTCCGCTCTGATCGGACTCACCACCGGCAATCTGCTTGGACTGTTTCTCGCGGGAACGCTGGCCGCAGTGTTCGCGTGGGCCTTGTCGGGTCAAGTGACGCCGCTGGCCAAGGAATTTGCCCGTCCCGGCGAAACGGGCAGGGCGATGGCGCTGATCAACGCCCCTTGGAGTGTCGCGGCGCTGGGCGGCGCGCAGATTGGGGGAAGGATGGTCACCGACCAGCCGGCGGGGGCTTTCTTCATTTTCGCCGGCCTGGCGCTTGTGGCGCTGCTTTGCGGGATCGTTCTGTTCCGGCTGGCCGCCCCGGCGCGAAGCTGAGATAACTCCCTATCGGTTCGGGATGGCGATAGCCGAGCCGGATTCCATTGCCTGGATTCCGCAGATGATGGCGATGGCCGTGTTGCCGCCATCGCGCGCGTCGGTCGCAGGGCGGCGTCCATCCAGGATCGCGTTTACGAAGTCGTCGACCTCGTCATCGTAAGGATGGGCCGGAGTGTGGCCCGCCAGCTCCACAGGCTCGTTGCCCGTGTCCGGCGAAATCAGATAGCCCCGCACGATGGACGCCTCGCTTCCAAACAGCGATATTCCATAGGCATTCTTGTAGCTATGGTCGTAGCTGCACGCCCACGTGCCGGTGACGCGGCCGATGCAGCCGTTTGACCAGCGGTATAGGGCGGCGATGAATCCGTCGCCGGGGTGAGACGGATAAGCCATCCCGGCATTGCCCATTGCTTTGACCTCCACCGGATTGCCCAGGTACCAGCGTAGTAGATCGAGCGGATGCGTCGCGGAACAGGCGAACCCTTGCAGCGAATAGGTCGGTCCGACTTTGGCAGCCTTCTCCGCGCTGGAGAACTCGTGCACCATATAGTCGCCTTCGCAGTAGTAGATCGTTCCGAGCGCGCCCGAGTCGACGACCTCCTTGACGCGCTTATAGAGATTCTTGGTCCGTAAGACCTGTCCGACGGCTACAGAGAGGCCGGTGCGGTCCATGGCGTCGATAATGGCGTTGCAATCTTCGATGGTCGTCGCCATGGGCTTCTCGATAAAAACGTGCTTACCGGCGTTGATGGCGGCCAGAGCCGCGTCGGCGTGAATACGGTCGGGCAAATGGACAGATACCGCATCGAGGTCTTCAAGCTCCGCTATCTCCCGATAGTCGGTTAGGAACGTCGCTCCCAGGCTGGAAGCGAAGTCGGACCGCTCCTTTCTCAAGTCGCACGCGGCAACCAGATCGGCCCTTGGATGCTTTGAATAGAGTCTTGCAAAGCTCGAACCGTTGCCCCCCAGCCCCACCACGGCGACCCGCAGCTTTCGGTAGTCGTTCAATGCTGCCTCCGATCCGTCCGTTTTCGTTTCCCTCGATCGCCCCGCAGCGAAGCATATTGGAGAACAGGCATCATCGGGGACCTGCGGTCGAAGCTAGAAGACATCGGAATCGAAGTCGCCCTCCGGCAGGCGCGCCGATCCACCTGAGATACCGGCGGGAGCGCCGTCCGCTCTCCAGCACGCGGCGCCTTCGAGCCGGCCATCGCCGGTGAAGGTAACGGCACTGAGGCCGCCGGCGACCCAAGGCGCTCTCGAAACAGGGTGGCCTAGTGAAGCCAGTTTCGAGTCAACTTTGGCCGCGAACCCGTGCTCGAGCAACAGGCCGTCGCCTTCAGAACCCGCGTGGCAACGCGGCGCCTCGACGGCTTCCTGCAATGGCATTCGGTGGTCGATGAAATCGATGATGGCTTGCAGGACCGCAGCGGGGATTCGCGTTGCACCGGGCACCCCTAGAGCGAGCACCGGCTTGCCGTCGCGGAACACGAAGGTGGGCGTGTTGCTGGAGACGGGGCGTTTGGACGGCCCTACCGATTGCCTGAGGCCGGGACGCGGATCGAACAGCATCATGCAGTTGTTAAGCAGCATCCCGGTTCCTGGAACCGTGACGTGGCTGCCGAATCCTCCATTGAGGGTCTGGGTCGTGGCGACCATGTTCCCCCCGCGGTCGCAAGCAGTGACGTGCGTCGTATTCGCGCTTTCACCTACCGCTGGATGACGGAATTCGTCGCGAGCGGCCTTCACGGCCTGCTCGTAGCCTGGCTCACCCATGACCGGCACACCTGGTCCGTATTTCCGTGCACGCCTAACGTCGATCTCGCTTCGCCGCCTGTCGGCGTACTGCTTTGAGGTAAGCCACTCGACGGGCACGGGCGCCTGGTCGGGGTCGCCGAAATAACGGTAACGGTCGGCGAACGCGAGCTTCAGCGACTCGGCTATCAGGTGAATCGACTCAGCGGTCCCGAATCCCAAGCTGGACAAGTCAAAGCCCTCGAGGAGGTTCAGCGCCTGTGCAAGGATCGTGCCGCCTGACGAGCACGGCGCCATTCCGACGATCTCGTATCCGCGATAGGTCGACCGGACCGGCTCGCGCCGCTCGACACGGTAGTTTTGCAAGTCATCGCACGTCAGGATGCCGCCGTGGTCGCTCATTTCTTCGGAAACGCGCCTCGCCAGGTCTCCCGTGTAGAGGAGGTCGGCGCCCTCTTGCGCTATGGATTCCAGCGTGTCGGCGTAATCGGCTCGTACGAGTCTGGTCCCCTCCTTGCGCGGCAGCCCCTGATCGAGGAAAACCCGGGCCGAGTAGGGATATCGAGCGAGGACATTGCGATGCCGGCGTATGAGGTCGGCCGACAGCGGCGAGATGACGAATCCATCGCGGGCGAGTCTCACCGCCGGTGCGCAGATGTCGGACCAAGAGAGCCTGCCGTAACGCACGGCCGATTCGTGATAGGCCTTGAGGGAACCCGGTACGCCGACGGACAGATGGCCGAATTCGTTCAGCCGATCTTTGACGGTGAACAATCCTCGTTCGACCGACTCCAACCTGTAAACACCGTCGTAAGCGGCGGCGGGCGATTTTATGTAGTTGTCGAGTGCGGCAATTCCGCCGCCGGCTCGCCGGATGAGCATGAACCCCGCGCCGAAGATGCTCGACATGGCGGGTTCGACAACGCTAGCGGCCAGGCAGGCAGCTACGGCGGCGTCGATGGCGTTGCCGCCGGCCGCGAACATTTCCGCTCCGGCAGCCGCGGCGAGCGGATGGTTAGCGACTACGATCCCGCGGTCGGCGATCAGGCTCCGATTGTGCGTTTGGGTCACGGTCCGCTCCATATCACCTGAACGGTCCTATGCGTTCGTAGGCGTCTTGAAATGCGAGAAGCAGGACTCCGTAACCCCTGTCCACCGGGTGCACATCCCCCTCCAGCACATGGGTAAGCCGGGCCGTGAGTCCGCCGAACAGGGGATGAGCGTCGGCAATTGCGACGTCGTTCGCCTGCGCAGCGGCGACGATCCTGCCATTTATGTTTCGCATTGTCTCATCGGAGAGCGCTTCGAAGGCCAGGCCGGAACCGAAGTCGAAGGGGTCGTAATAGGTCATTGCGATTATCAGCACTTCAGGACCGGCCGCTTCGCGGAGACGCCGGAGGATTACGTTCATGTTGGTCTCGATCTGGACCGTCGCCTTGTCCAGCTCGGTGCGGCAGGCGGGATCGCCCGGCCCCGCGCGGCACACGGGACCTTCGAGAATCGGGATGATGTCGTTGACCCCTAGCGACAGGGTAATCACGTGCATGTGGGTCTCGGGATCGCCGTCGTTTTGCAGGGCCTTGATCTCATCGATTGCTCGATCGAGCTGCGGCTCCGGACCCTCTACAAACAAGGATGTCGATTCGCCCGGAATTCCCAAATTGGCGAATGTGAAGTCGACGTTGAAGGTCGCTTCCAGATATTGCCGGAACCGGGTGGCGTAATTGCTCGCCGGTGACGAAGCGCCTTCGCCGGCAGCGAGGGAGTCGCCGAGCGCCAGGTACTTCCACGCTCCGGGATTGGGGACAGTGGACGGCGCGCGGGATGCACGCTCGCGGGGCGCCGGAATGTTGCGGAAAGGGTCGGAGAGGACAGCGGCGAGCTCTGTGTCTGAAATCTGATTCGTGCCCTCGACCCGATAGCCCGTCATTCGCAGCGCCGCGTTACCGGACCTAAGCTCGGCGAGTCTCACATCACCCTGACGCGAGAGCACCTGGTTTACGCCAGCCACGTAGTTGAGAACCGTGCCGGAGGGATCGAGCAGGGGCTCTGGCAACGTCAAGAACCCTACTGAAACCTCGTGCAAGTGGAGCCTTACTCGTCCGCCGTCGAGTGAAAACGTAACGTGGGCTTCGAGAGGAATCGGCACTCGTCCGGCAAGCTCAGCGCTCAGGCGGCCTCCTTGAGACTTAAGATCGAATCGGGGCTTTTGCAGTCTTCCCAGTCCAGCCATCTCGCCTTCGAAGATATGGTTGACTTCGTGCTCCGTCAGCGTGATGTCGAAGCTGTCCGCCGACTGGAGTTGCTGATCTATGCGCCGACGGAGGCTGTCCCGTCCAGAGTGATCTGGGCGGAGCTCTTGCAACTCAGCGATGTCGATACCGGTCAGCCAGGGCAGGTCGGTCGCTCCGACCGCGGCGCTCAGATAGACGATGGGGACAACCACTAGCACCGCGATCAGGAACAGGGTGAACAGGAAGGCCCTAAAGAAGGAAGCCACGCGATAAGTTCCGATCTTGTTAGAACGTCACGGGCCTACGCGTATTCATCCGGTACCGACCGCAGTCTCGGATTTCACGCTGTCTCGCGCCCGGAGTCTCGCCGGAAAACTCCATCGAATCCTCGATGTCGCTTCTATGTCCGGCTCGTGCCGCTTGCCTCAGCTTCCCTCTCCTGGGCGAGGACTTGCATCTGCCAGTCCCAGTCGATCTCGGGATAGAAGCGCTCGGGGTGTTGTACGGCCCAAATCTGCTTGCGAATGAGGTAATTGGCTGGGTCCTCGGCCAGAGCCTCACGCCAGCGACGGATCGCGGTTTGCCTGTCACCGCCAGCGTAGGCGCCGACGCCCCCGGCGAACGACTCGATCGCGTCCGGCACACCATCCAGCCGGCCCGAGGCCTCGATTTCGGGGGCGCCGCCGCGAGCGAAGACATCGACTGAGTGCCGGTCGGTCTCGTCATCAACCGAAAACGGGACCTTGACGCCAACGACGGTCCCGCCAGCTCGCACCATGATTCCAACAGGGATCGCCGTATATCCGAACGCTTTGCCGAGCGCGTTTTTCTGATCGATCCAGGTGGGGTATGCAGCGCGCGTTTTCTCGACCCAGGGGCGGGCTACCTCGGGGCCTTGAGCCTCCGCCGCGATGCTGATGAACCTGAATCCCGAATATTGTCGCTCTTCGAGGAACTGCCGCCACCCGGGCAGCTGGTCTCTGCAACCTCACCAGGAAGCCCAGACGAACAGGAGCGTGTTTTCTTCGAAGTCCGCGCCGGAGAGTCCGGCGGAACCGCCGGACGTGTCAGTTAGATGAACTTCCGGAAAGGGGTCACCTGCTTTGACGATCTTCGGGTCCATGGCCGCTCTCCTTTCTATGGCGTCGGGAACAGATGGGGATTCTGTTGAGGTTGAACGTGGCCTTTCGTGCTTGTACGTTGATTCTACGCCGCAGCCCGACTTTTGCCCCGGTGGAGCGTTACGTTCGTTAAGCTTAAAACCGGCCGGCGCAAGTCGATTCCCCGGGGGCGATCAGTGGAAAAAAGAATGCTGGGACGGACAGGTCACGCGAGTACCGTGGTGTGCTTCGGCACGGCAGGTATTGGCAGGGTTACGCAGGAGGTTGCGGACGAGGCCGTCGAGCAAGTGCTTGCTCACAAAGTCAACCACATCGATATCGCGCCTACCTACGGTGAGGCCATGGAGCGCATGAAGCCTTGGATGCCGCGGCTCCGCGAAAAGATGTTTCTCGGAGGCAAGACGGGCAAGCGCTCAAAGGACGAGGCGTGGGAAGAGATCAACGACTGCATGAGACGCTTGGGGGTGGACTCCTTCGACCTCTTTCAACTGCATTCCGTCGGAAACATGGAAGAGCTCGACAAGGCCACTGGCACGGGCGGCGCTTTGGAAGCGCTGGTCGAGATGCGCGATCGAGGACTGACGAGGTTCATTGGCATTACTGGCCACGGCCCCGAAGCGCCGCGGGTCCAGATAGAGGCGCTCGACCGCTTCGATTTCGACACCGTGATGTTTCCGATAAGCGCGGCTATCTACCGCAATGCGGAATACAGGCGCGACGCGGAGCGGCTCCTGGCGCTGGCGATCGAACGGAACGTGGGCGTCCACACGATAAAGATGATCGCCCGCGGCGGCTGGGGCGACCGCGAACGCGAGTGCACGACTTGGTACGATCCGCACCGCGATCAGGAAGACATCGACGCCGCGCTGTGGTGGGTGTTGTCACAGCCCATGCACACCGCGCCTTCGGCGGGTGACGTGCAAATTCTTCCCAAGGTCTTGAGCGCGGCGGAGAGATTTCAGCATTTGGACGACGATAGTCAGGCAGGCGTGATCGCTAGGCAGCGGCCGCCGTTGCCCGAACCGGCGCTGGGAATCCAATCCGCCACCTGACGAGGTCACACGAACAGCGCCCGAGAATCGAGCGAATGCCAGGCGCGAAGGGGAGTGGGAGAGGCAATGGATGGAGCTTCGGAGACGATAGTCGTAGTTGGAACGCCAGACGGAGTGCGGGTGGCCGGTCGGTCAGTCGGCGCGGGACTCGAAGGGCAAAACGTTACGGCGCTGGCAGCCGGCTCCGACGGCTGGTGGGCGATCACAGACAGCAGGGTTGTCTGGCGTGGTGGACTGGACGGTGCGTGGGAGCGGACAGCCAAGATTGACGAGTTGAGCGGAGAGTGCCTACTGGCGGTCGATGGCCGGCTCTTTGTGGGCGCGTCGGAAGCCCGCTTGCTACAGCTGAACGGACAACAACTCGAGGCGGTCGCCGGATTCGATGCAGTTGAAGGCCGCGCCTCGTGGTACACGCCCTGGGGCGGGCCGGCCGACTGCCGGTCGATGACCATCGACGGAGACGAGAATATCTATGTCAACGTTCACGTCGGCGGCGTGGTCAAGTCAACGGACGGCGGCGAGTCGTGGCGGCCCACTGGTCTGGACATTCACGCCGACGCTCATGAGGTCTTGGCCAGGGCGACGATCCCCGGTCTGATATTCGCCGCCGCCGCGCGCGGTCTGGAGGTAAGCCGGGATTCGGGCGTTAGCTGGAGCGTGGAAAGCGATGGGATGCATTCGCGCTACTGCCGCGCGGTCGCTGCCACCTCGGAGCATGTTTTGGTGTCGGCGTCGGACGGCCCCGGGGGAAGGAATGCCTGCCTCTATCGCCGGGCGGTCGAAAGCGCCGGGCCGTTCGAAAAGTGCGTCGATGGGCTTCCTGACTGGTTCAACGACAATATCGATACGGGGCTGCTGGACGCGCGCGGCGGCTGTGCGGCGTTCGGGATGCGGGATGGACGAGTGTTTATCTCGGACGATCAAGGCAGCAGTTGGCGGCTGATCGAACAAGGCCGCTTGGGAATCAACTGTCTTGTAGTCGCGCCGGATTGACGGCCATTTACAGCCGTGGCGTGTCTTAGGTAGTGTCAAGATATGTCCACTAGGTTTATCATCCTCGAAGTGAATCAGATGCACGGCATCTCTACGCAAGAAGGACAGCGACGACTGGAGGGCGGAGAGTGAAGGTGTTGACGCAGGAGCAACTCGACCACTTCCACGACCAGGGTTATCTGGCGGTCGAGGACGTGTTCGATCCAGACGTGGACTTCAAGGTCCTCAAGCAGGAGTACAGCGACATTCTCGACAAGTCGGCCGCCGAGATGCTGGCGGGCAGACAAATCGACTCATACGATCCGGCGCTGCCGTTTGGCGAGCGGGTAATGGACGTAGTCAAACAGGCTGGTGATCTGCCGCTTCAGCCGTTCGACATATCGCTGCCTCAAAGGGCGGTATCGAAAGACACACCGATGTACCTCGGGCGCGGCGGCTTCGAGCTGTTGCGTCACGAGCCGCTGATCGATGTAGTGGAGCAGTTGATTGGGCCAGAGGTCTACTCCAATCCAGTGCAGCACATTCGCATGAAGGTTCCGATGAGAATCGTCGGGGCGACTGGCGCGGCGAACATGCTGGGAAGTCCCGGAATCGCCCAGCGCACGTTATGGCACCAGGACAACGCTGTAGTCACTACGGACGCCGACGAGACGGAGATGCTGACCGCATGGGTCCCGGTGACCGACGCGACCATCGACCACGGCTGCCTGGGAGTGCTGCCGGGGAGCCACCGATGGAATCTGATGGGACACTGTCCTATGCCCCAGCTAGCGATTCCGGATAACTTGATCGAGACCGAAAAAGCGAAGCCGATCCCTCTACGCGCCGGTTCGGTGCTGTTCATGACCCGATACACCGCGCACATGTCGCTGCCGAACCTGAGCAACGAAGTGCGATGGAGCTTCGATCTTAGGTATCAGCCGACCGGTCAGCCGACCGGCCGGAAGGCGTTCCCGGGATTTGTCGTCAGGAGCAACGCGCGGCCCGAGTCCGTGCTCTCGGATCACGGCGAATGGGTAAGCCTGTGGGAGCGGGCGCGGGACAAGCTTGCCGAGAATGGGCTTCCCAAGTTCCACCGGTGGGAGGCTGACGCCCCCTGGTGCGCCTAGCGATCCTTTAGGATCAGCCTGGGTACTGCTTTATCTCGACGCCGTGTCCGTCGGGGTCTTCGACGTAGGTGGAGACGCTAGCGCCACGTTCGTCACGCCGGTGCGCGGCTTTGAGGCGGACAGGTATGCCTTCGTCGCGCAGCTTTTGGAGAAGGTCGTCTAGCTCCATCGGCTCAACGACCACGCAGATGTGATTTAGGCCGCGGTCGGGCACGTTCGGGGGCGATCGAAATTCTCTGTTGCGCGAAAGGTACACAGTCTGCGGCCCCGCAGCCAGCCCCACGAAGTCCGGCTCGCCCTCTTCGTCACGGCTGACGCTAGACACGTCCAGTCCCAGAAATCTGGTATAGAAGTCCATGCTCGCATGCATGTCGCGGACCTTGATGTTGACGTGATCCAGCATTTCGGGCTTGAGCACGGGCATATCGAACCTCTCCCCCGCGCCGGGATCGACGGCGCGATACGAATGAACCTCCGATGCGACGTCATTGAGGTTCACGGGTTCAATTCTAGGATTAGGCGGCTATAGTCTGCCAAGATAGTCCCGCCCCGTAGAATCCGCACTGGAGGCTGCTCGTGAAGACGATAGTCCTATCCACTCTGATAACGCTTCTGGGTCTCCAGTCGATCCGCGTTTTCGTGACCGGTCTCCTGTGGGTCGTGGGCGAGACGTCGGACCGGGTGATCCTGGGACTGCTGGCGCTGGCGGCGTTTGCTTCGACGATTTTCGCCTGGCCACTGATACGGTTAGTCGGCAGGCGTCCGACCATGCTCCTGGCGGCTTCCTTGCTGGCCGCTGTGCGAATCGCCGATCAGGCGACGGCCAATCCCGTCGCCGACGTGTACCTCGGACTCGTGGGTACTCTGGCGTTCACGTGGCTTGTGGTCTCTTTTCTTGGGATTCGGGGCCGCGAGTCCGGGTGCGGACTGGCCGCGGGGATGGCGCTGGACGTTGCCGCGAGAGCGGGATTTCTGACCGTAGACGTGCCGTTTGCATCTTCTTCCGCCGCGATGGCGATTACCTTGATTTCGGCCGTCGGAGTACTGGTCCTCGCTTACGCCGGTAGCGGTGTCGAGTCTGCCGGGGTTCGTTCTTTATCTTCGTGGACCATCGTGGGCATCCCGGTGGGTTTGCTGCTTTTCATGCTTGTGACCGGGAACTTTGGGCAGGTCTCCGCGACAGGGGGAATCGACTGGTCCGCCACGGCCGCGCTGGTTACCGCGGGGGCCGTTCTCGGACTCGGCTGGGCCGCGTTACCGGACGCCGGACGCTGGAAGGCTGTTTCGACTGTAGCGGCCGTTGGGCTCGTGATCGCGGGACTGGCGCTCTTCCGCCTGGCGGGTTATGGGTGGGCCGTCATCCTGCTCGGAGCGGCTTTGGCTCGCCTGCTGGCATGGATGCCCGCCGTGCCGGACACCGATCGCGATTCCGGCGCGAAGTCGGCGGCCGCAGGTCCGGCTATCGCCGGAACACTGGGGTTCATTCTCTTTTTCATTTTCACGTTCGTCTTTTACTCGTTCTACGCACCCGAATGGGTGCTTATCGCGTCGGTCCTCGTCGCGGCGCTTGCCGGACTACTGGGAAGTCTCCGTCGCGCGCCCTCTCCAGTGCCAAATCGCGCGACCGCCTCGGTGGTGCTCGTTTTGCTTGTGCTGGCCATCGTCCCGGGAGCGGTGCGGGCCGCTTTGGACAGGCCGGAGATCGAGCCGCGAACCGCTTCAGGCACCGATACGATCAGCATCGTCAGCTACAACATCAGGCAGGGCTTTGGCGTCTCAAGCCGGTGGGACCTGGAGGCGGTCGCCGTCGAGATAGAGCGCCACGACCCGGACATCGTTGTGCTGCAGGAGGTAGGACGGGGATGGGTGATTTCGGGCATGTCCGATCAGCTACTTTGGCTGTCGCGGCGGCTTGGAATGAGCGCCGAATTCGGCTCCAATGTGGGCGAACTGTGGGGCAACGCCCTGCTGACCAATTTTGTCGTGACGTCGGAGAACCATCGCTTTGACAACCCGGGACGCGTCCCAAGAGGCGTTCTCGAGACGTACGTGTTGTTCGGAGGATCGGGAGTGCGAGTACTGGCGCCGCACCTCGACCACGAGGACGATGGCGCACCGATCAGGCTGAATCAGATCGATACGGTACTGAACGTCTGGGGCGGTGATCCGAGCACGCTGATTATTGGAGATTTCAACGCGGAGCCGGATTCGGCCGAATACAGCCGGATAACGGATGCGGGACTACGCGACCTGCTTTTGGAGGCCGGCAATGCTGGACCTACTTATCCGTCCGACGATCTCGAAGAGCGAATAGACTACGCGTTCGCTTCGTCAGACCTGGAGTTTGTGCGAGCCGAGGCGCCTATGTCGCTGGCCTCGGACCACTTGCCGGTAGTCGTGGAACTGAAGATCCCCTAGCGCTCGCAACCGAACCGCGGACGTAGCGTGGATTTAGTCGACAAGCGCCGCCGTCGACGTTCTACGCGACTTTCTCCCGCTCAACCCTGGCCTGGTTGAGCTGCCGCATGAACTCACGCATCCATTCGGCATTGTCGTGCCAGGTGCGCGCGGTAATCACGTTATCGGATATAACGACCGGCTCGTCCACGTATATGCCGCCACAGATCTCGGCGTCGAACTTGCACTTCTTGACCGTTGTCACGCGCTTGCCTTCTATGACGCCCGCGGTCGCCAAGACCTCTATGCCGTGACAAACGGACCCGACCGGAAGCCCCGCCTCAACGAAGTACCTGACAGTGCGGAGCAGGTCCTCGTCGTATCGAATGTACTCCGGCGCCCGTCCGCCGCTTATCAGGATTCCGGTGTATTCGGTTGGATTGATGTCCCTGAAGGCGACGTCGGATTCGATGTGGTAGCCAGCGGTCTCCTGCGTAATGTCCCAATCCTCGGGTTGTTCGTGCAGAACCATGTGATAGGTCCCCTTTTCAGGGGCGGCCACGTCGCACTCGAACCCGTCTTCGCGGACGCGATATATCGGATACAAAGTATCGAAGACTTCGGCGCCGTCGCCAACAACCATTAGTACCTTTGCCATTTACGCCCGCTCCTCGCTTATGTCGTCCACGACCACCTACTCAGATACAAGTCTCAAGCGTGTTGCTCGATGAATCCAATGCGCGAATTCTCTATGAATCACACGAGGTTGCGCAAGACGGCGTAGTTGGCCGGCGGGGCTCTTTACGCCGACTTCGCCTATTCAGCCGCGTCCAAGCGGTTCAGACTGCCCGGCCAGTCGAGGATGCGCCGATCGGCGGTGACAAGTCGATGGCCCTGCAGCGCGGTGGCAACGATGAGGCTGTCGGCCGGGTCGCCGGGGAAGTCTGTCAAAGTTGCGGCCCGTATACCCACGTCGCCGTTGGTTGGGACTTCGCTAAGACCCTCTTCAAGCAAGCTCTGGCGCCATGATTTGACGTCCGTCAGCAAGGCCAAGCGCTGCTGTTCATGCAACATGGCGATCTCCCAGAACATGATCGCCGACACGGCCGCTTCGCCCGCAGCCCAGTGACCGTCCAGGACGCTCCGAGTCCGCTTGCCGAGCCTTCGATCATCTAATGCCAACCATACCAAGACTTGCGTATCGAGCAGGATCAAGGATTCAAGACCCTGTCGGGGTTGGCCTCAGCTTCCCATTCCACGTCGAGAGGCTGGACGATGTGGCCAAGTATGCGGATCTGGTCGCGGTAACGGCCGAACGGCGCTTTCGGCTTCTTCCGATACGGTGTCAGCCGCGAAACGGGGCGGCCGTTCTTGGTGATGACGATTTCCTGGCCGCTTTCGGCTACCTCGTCCATTAGCTTCAGGCACTTGGCCTTGAATTCAGACGCCTTGATGGTCCTGGGGCCGCTAGTTGCTTCGGAGCCTTCTACCTGCACAATCGCACCTCATCCGTAACGATACCCTCGATTTTGTCATGGTCACGACCATGGTCATATATTGACTCAGGTTGCCGAGTTCCGAGGTCGTGGGGGCACTGAACCCGGAGGCGGAACCGCCATCGACGGAGCTGCTTGTTACAGACTGCCGTTCGAAGCGGTCCGGGCTTGCGGTTTAGGCACTTCCACTCTTACGTCCGGCAGCCACTCCAGGAATCGCGGAAAGTACCAGTTTCGCTTCCCAAGGAGTTGCATACTGGCCGGGATTAGTATGGAGCGTATTACAGTCGCGTCGAGCAGGACAGCGACGGCGAGACCGAATCCGACCTGCTGAAACATGACAATTTCCCCGGCGGCGAATCCGCCGAACACGGCGACCATGATCAGCGCCGCACCGGTGATCATTCCCGCGGTGCTTGCCAGTCCGAAGGCGACCGACGCCTGGTTGTTCTGGTTCTGATCGAAACGCTCCCTGATACGGCTCAACAGGAATACGTGGTAGTCCATAGACAATCCGAATAGCACAGTGAACAGCAGCAACGGGATCCAGGTCTCAATTACCTCAACCTGCTGAAACCCAAACAGACGGGCCCCGATGCCTCGTTGAAACACGAGCACCAGCAAGCCATAGGCGGCGCCGACCGATAGCAGATTCATGAAAATCGCTTTGATCGGCACGATAAGCGACCGGAACGCGATTGTCAGAAGAATGAAGCTGAGGCCCAAGACGAACCCGAATACGCGCGGCGTCCAGCTTGCGGCCAAGTCCCTGAAGTCGGTGCGTTCGGCAGCCGAGCCACCCACGTATACGTCGGCGGGAACGGCGGCGTTGGGAACGTGCTCGGTTCGCAGGTGTCGCACTCCCTCGACACCTCCGCCCTCGTACCGCTCAGTATTGAAGGGAACAGAAATAACCGCGAGATCTCCAGCTTCGTTAGCCTGCACACGCGGCTCGCCGTAACCCGGGTCTTGCCTGAGGGCGGAAGTGAGACGAGCTATTCCGTCCTGAACCTCCTTCGATCGAACGTCTCCGTCCACGACTATCGTTGAAGGTGATACGAGGCCGGCCGAAAATTCACTTTCAAGGATCTGAAAACCTCGCTTGCTCGCCATAGAGTCGGGAAGCGTGTCGATTCCCAAGGCCCCCAGATTCAGGTCCAATACCGGGGCGGTCGCGGCGATGAGCAATCCGCCGGATAGAGCCAGACTGAGCAGCGGACGCGTCATGACCATGCGCGTGATCCGGACCCAGAATCTTCCGCGCCCTCGGCGATTTCTTCCAAGCACCGGGAGGCGCAGCGAGTTGATCCGGTCGCCTACGAGACTCAGAATCGCGGGCAGAAGAGTAAGCGCGGCGAGCACCGCGATAACCGCGACCAATATCGCTCCGAGACCCAGGCTGAAGAACACGGACGCCGGGACGACCAGCATTCCCACGAGCGCAAGAACGACCGTAATTCCGGAGAAGAACACCGCGCGCGCAGCGGTGGCCCCGGCCTTTGTGACGGCTTCTCTCGTGCCTAAGCCCGCGGCACGCTCCTCACGGTAACGACCGACGATGAAAAGGGAATAGTCGATACCCACGGCGAGGCCGATCATGGTGATCATGTTTACGATGAAAAACGAGAGCCGATATATCTGGCCAATGAGGCTGGTAAGCGCCAGGGCGATAATGACGGAGACAATGGCCATGACGATCGGTATAGGCGCGGCCCCGACCGTCCGGAACACCAATATCAATATGACCAGTGCGATTCCGACGCCGATTATCTCTCCCTTGAGAACGTCGCGTTTCGCCACTTCCACGAAATCCCGATCAACGCTGGCCGGACCAACCACGTGAGTTTCAAAGTCCGGCGCGGAGCCCGCTTCGCGCGCGACCTCAATCAGATGGACCACGTTTTCGCTGGCTTCGTCGAGGCCGCCCGCCATTACCACGTTGATGATCGTCGCATCACGGTCACCCGAGACCATGGTTTCGTCACCGATGAAGTAGTAGTTGAAGACGCTCTCAACGTATTTCGGGGCCAGTTTGGAGACTTCAGCCGTAAGGGAGTCAACGAACTCACGGAATGCCGAATCATCGACTGTCAGAGACTCGGAAGTCACGAGAACGAGTTCGACTATCTTGTCCGAGCCCGCCAAGCGAGTCTCAGTCAAGCGAGCAGCGACGGCCGATTCGGGTTCCACGATAAAGCCGTCCTCGGTAGTGAGGGCACTGTCGAGGAGTTGCGACGAAATCGCGAGCGCGGCGGTAACGACAAACGCCCATATCAAGACCACGCGCCACGGGCGCCGGGCGCTTATGCGCGCCAGGGATTCAGAGGGAAATGCGATCGGGGGTCCCCTTCTTCGTCGAAGTCAGACTTCGCCACAATCGTTGCGAAATCTCGGGAGCAACTTGTGTTTCTCCGATTCTACAACCAGATTCAAGACCCGTAACGGAAATACCGAATTAAAGTTACGGGGGAGGAACGTCCGAACCGGCTCTGGTTCATCGGACTCGTGTTGTGGTCTGCGATTGACGCCTTCTGCCTTGCTCGCAGTTCGAGTCCCAGTACCGGCCGTGGGCGGTCACCGTGATACTCTCGATTGTCAACTTATCGAAATCGTGATGGGGTTCAGAGCTTTCCGGCGGCGGACGGATTTTGAGAGGCGGTAGACATGACGGAGAGCGGCGGGCAAGCCCCCAAAGTTGGCGTGGTGGTAAGCGGCAGTCAGCCGGACCTGGAGCTCTTCGCGGCGAGCGAGCTTTGCCGGTACTTGGCGGACCTGTTCGGAGTGGAGGCGAGTCCCTCCGAACACACGGAAGGGTTTCCTGACGGGTTCTTCTTGATCGGGAGTCCGGCAACCAATCCGGCGGTCGCCGAGGCCATAGGTGACGGTTCGTCTTTCGACGTTTCAGATCAGGGGATCGTGATCCAACGCTGCCAGTCCCGCAGGGGCGACGCTCTGATTGTCGGCGGTGGAAGTCCCAGAGCCACGCTGTGGGCCGTATATGAGCTGGTGGAACGCTGGGGCGTGCGCTATCTGCTGCACGGGGACATCCTGCCCGAGCGGCGCGCCTTCAAACTGCCGGACATGATGACCGTGATGGAGCCTAATCTGACCATCCGGCAATGGAGGGTGGTCAACGACTTTGCATGCGGACCGGAATCTTGGGGCATCGAGGACTACAAGCCCGTAATCGATCAGCTCGCCAAGCTCAAATTCAACCGGGTTTACGCATTCATATGGCCCTACCACCCGTTTGTCCATTACGAAGTACGCGGCGTGAAGCGCAACTCCGGAACTCTCTGGTTCGGTGACAGATACCCGGTCGATGACGACACCATCGGTCGGGAGGTATTTGGCGATATCGAGGAGTTTTGGAATCCTGACCTTCCGCTCGGCGCAAGCTACGAGGAGACCGCTGCCGCGGGACAGCGGCATATTCACAACTTGTTCGGTTACGCAGCATCCCGCGGCATGGAATGCGTGATCCACACTGCCACAACTGAGTTTCCTTCTGAGTTCGCCGGCTTATTGAAGAACGCTCGCGAAACTCACCAACTCGGTACGACCACCGTCGTGCCGGGCGACGGCGTTGCCATAGATGACGACGTGCTGACCGATCTTGCGACCGCGGTGATTCAGGCGACCGTCAACATCTATCCCGAAGCCTGCTACATCTCGTTCGTTATGCAAGAGCACCGACAGTGGATCGAGGAGCATGAGCGGGCCTGGCAGGCACTCGATGAAAAGTACGGCGTCGAGCAAGTGTGCAGCCTAGAGTCGGTGCTGGCCAACGCCGCCGATAGGGACATGCCCGCAGGCAGTTATCCGGGAGGAGAGCCGCGTCCCGTTCTGGAGGTCAAGGGGGACATAGTCAGCCTCTACTTTCTCGACAGACTTATCGACGATTTGGACGTGCTGGCGGACACGGCCCGACCGGAAATCAAGGTGATACTGGAGTCGGTCGCCAGAGAACTGTTTCCCGTCCTGAACGTAATTGCAAAGCCGGGCTGGCAGACACACGTCGGGATGGACTATTTCCCATCGAGCAGCGCGTTACGAGACTCGTACGGCAAGGCTCCGCAGCTCGATCTGCCCGCTACAGCCATCTTGACGCTTCACGACGACAACGTGGGTATCTTGCCGCAGAGCACACTGGGCAGCTTGCACAGAATGACTCAGCGAATACGCGACCGAGGTTGGTCGGGATTCAGCACGCGGTACTGGTTGATCGGCGATCACGATCCCACGGTTTCCTACATTGCAAAGGCCGGATGGGACATCGCGGCGTCGCCGGACGAAGTCTGCCGTTACGTGCTCAAGGCTGCTTGCGGAGAGGCCTGTGTGGAAGACATGTTCGAGATGCATCAGGAAGTCGAGCGAGCGACCGTCATACTTGAGCAGAACGCGTTTACCATCGCCTTTCCCGCTCCGAACATGATTATGAAGAGCTGGGTCGCCGAACCTTTCCCACGCCAGTTAGCAGAGGTGAGGCAGGCTTACCTAAATGCGCTGGATTGGGCCCGACAGGCTAGAAGCAAGGTGGGGAGCGGCGGCGGGGAATATATTGACTACTGGATCGGCCGACTCGACTTCGGAATCGCTTACCTCGACTGCATTGAGTCGCTACGAAATGCGGCCCTTGCGGACTCGGCCGGCGAGGGGGACGAGGCGTTGCGGCAGACGCACGCCGCGGTCGATCATTGCCGGGCGGGGACCAAAGCCTACGCCGCGATAGTGCAAGACCAGTCCGACATAGGGGCCATAGCGGTGATGAACGAGCACGTTTACCGGCCGTTGAAGGCCAAAGTCAAAGAGCTGGCCGGAGCATAGCCGGTCGAGTCGATGAACGCGGTGAGTGCGGGGACGGCTTGCTGAACAACAGCCTCGGGCGGAGTTCGCAACCGTCGGAGATGTGAGAGGGCATTCGGAGTGCTCGCACCAGGATGTAACGGCAAGACCGCCTCCCTAATCACGACAGGGAGGACGCGCTGGACATAGGCCACATGCTCACGCGCAGCGCGTGCCGCTATCCCGACCGGCCCGCGTGGCTCGACGGCGATACCGTAGTCTCGTTTCACGAGGCCGAGGCGCGAGTGAACCGCCTCGCCAACGCACTGATCGATCTTTGCGGTCGCGGCGGCGACCGGGTGGGGATGTTGTTGCCTAATTGCCATCAGGGTCTGGAGACGATTCTGGCGCCGATGAAGGCTGGAATGGCGGTCGTACCGATGAACGCCCGGCTTCAGCCACGCGAGCACGAGTACTTGCTGAACGATTCAGGCGCATTTGCGCTTGTGTACGCTCACGAGTTTCGCGATCACCTTGCCGAGATTCGCGGATCGCTCGATACCGTCAAACACTTTGTCTGCGTGGGCGGCGATCCTGATGGGGATCTGGGTTACGACGAACTCCTGAACGCGTCATCGGAAAACGTGCCGTCGGCGCTGCCAGACTCGGACGACGTGGCCTGGCTCTTTTACACGTCGGGGACCACAGGCCGTCCCAAGGGCGCCATGCTCACCCATCGCAACCTGATGGCGATGGCGCAGGGCTACCTGCTCGACATAAATCCGGCCGCGCCCGACGACGTAATTCTCCATGCCGCGCCGATCACGCACGGCTCGGGGCTGTGCATGTTTCACAACCTTGCTCGCGGCGCGGCCAGCGCCTTCACCGGAACACCAAAATTCGAGCCCCGCAAGATATTCGGCGCTATCGAGCGATACCGAGTCACAACGCTCTTCCTGGCTCCCACGATGATCAACCTTCTGGTGGCGAGCGACGACAAGGAAGACTTCGACCTGTCCAGCCTTCATACAGTGATCTACGGAGGCGGCCCCATGTATACAGAGCACCTGGTCGAGGCGGTGCGTACGTTCGGCTCGATCTTCGTTCAGATATTCGGTCAGGGCGAGGCTCCAATGGCGGTGACCACGCTGCCCATAGAGGAGCACCGGATCGAGGGCGACCCGGTTGCCTTTCGACGACTCGCTTCGGCGGGCCGCGCAGTGACGGGGGTTCGGGTATCGGTGGTGGACGAGCAGGACCACGAACTGCCTGCCGGCGAGACGGGTGAAATCGTTGTTCGCGGCGATCTGGTGATGAAGGGGTACTGGAACAACGCCGAGGCGACGGCGGAGACGCTTAGAAACGGATGGCTGCACACGGGCGATCTGGGCAACCTGGACTCGGATGGTTACCTCTACATCACCGACCGAAAGAAGGACATGATAATAAGCGGCGGGGCGAACGTTTATCCTCGGGAGGTCGAGGAAGTCATCGCGACCCATCCCGCAGTTGCCGATGTTGCCGTGATAGGCGTGCCGGATGAAAAATGGGGAGAGACGGTCAAGGCGCTGGTCGTGTTAAACGAAAATACCAAGGCGACAGATCGGGACATTATGGATTTCTGCCGAAGCAATATGGCCAGCTACAAGAAACCGACTTCGGTGGAGTTTTTGCCGGTGCTGCCGAAGAATGCGTACGGGAAGATATTGAAACGAGAACTGCGCGAGCGTTACTGGTCGGGCCGGGGGAGGCGCGTATGACGACGGCGAGCGGATCGGCCAGGCAGGGCAACGGACTGCGGCCGGTATCCATCCTTGGCGTGGGATCAACCCCGTTTGGACGGCTGGAAGGTCAGGACATAACTAAGCTGGCCGTCGACGCGTGTCGGGACGCTATCGCCGACAGCGGCGTGGACCAGTCAAGCATCCAAGCCATCTACCTAGGGAACTTCGCTGGCGAGCGGCTTGCAGGACAAGGCTCGCTGGCGGCCGTCGTGGCAGGGCGATTGGGACTTGAAGGCATCCCCGCAACCAAAGTTGAAGGGGCCTGCGCTTCGGGCGGACTCGCGCTCCGCGAGGGGTTTCTGACCGTCGCGCTCGGTCTCTACGACTTTGTCCTCGTCACAGGCGTTGAAAAGATGTCGGCGATGCCGATTGGCGAAATCACGGCGGCGCTTTCCACAGCGGGTGACGAGGAATCCGAAATGCGCACCGGACTGACGTTTCCGGGTGCGTTCGCAATGGTGATGGAAGCCCACATGGAGAAATACGGCACCACGCGTGAACAGATCGCGCAGGTGTCGATCAAGAACCATCAAAACGGCCTTAACAATCCGAAGGCGCAGTTTCGCCGCGCCACCGATCTGGAGGAGGTCGTCAACTCACGCTTCATAGCCGAACCGATCCGCCTTTTCGACTGCCCGCCCATAAGCGACGGCGCAGCCGCAGCGATCCTCTGTCCGACTGAAATGGCGGGTGACTTCGCAGGCAAACCGGTGCGAATCCTTGGCTCGGGGCACGCCACAGGTCCGAGCGCTTTGACGGGAATGCGCGATCTGACCAGCTTTTCCGCTTCCGTGAAGGCCGCGCAAGCAGCTTACGAGATGGCCGGTCTAAGTCCCTCCGACATCGACGTGGCCGAGGTGCACGACTGCTTTACCGTAGCCGAGATAGTTGCGACAGAAGACTTAGGGTTCTTTCCAAAGGGCGAAGGCGGACCGGCTGTGCAGTCCGGCGAGACCGCGCTCGATGGCAGCCTTCCCGTCAATCCGAGTGGTGGGCTCATTGCAAAGGGACATCCGGTAGGCGCCACGGGTCTTGCGCAGATTTACGATCTCACGGTCCAGATCCGGGGCAACGCCGTCAACCAGATCACGAATCCGGAAGCGGCTCTGGCTCACAACCTTGGAGGGGCCGACGCCGTGGCAACCGTTCACATCCTCGGCAGGTCCTAGCCTCGCGATGGGTCTGACCGGCTATCGATGCGCCGCGTGCGACGGCCTGTTCATGCCACCCCGGCTCTATTGCCCCGAGTGCGGGAGCGACGAGCGTCATGAGGTTTCGTTTACGGGTCGCGGGATGGTCCGAGTATGGACGGCGATTCACGTCGGGCCGACCCGCTACGAGCAGGAGGTCCCTTACACGGTGGTCCTGGTCGAACTGGAAGAAGGCCCGAGAGTGATGGGCCGGCTGGAGCCTGGCGAGAAGGCCCGGATCGGCGCGAAGCTCGACCTCAGTAGCGTCGACGAGAAGCGGGGGCCGGTCTTCCGGATCGCGGACGCAGGAGGTTAGGTCAACTCGACGCTGAAAAGCGCCACCGAATGCGGGGGCAGCTCCATGCGAAGCCCGCCGTTATCAACGTCGACGCCAGTCGGCGAAGGCGTGACGCGGTCGGGATTGGCAGCGTCGTTGAAGACGTTGGGCGCGCTCTCCGATAGAAGGCTTGCAGACGCCGACTGGACCGAAAGATCGGCGAACGCAACGGTGCAATCGGCCGGTTCCGAGATATGGCGGTTTACCGCGCATACCACGCCTGCCCGCCTTTCCGGATCGGCCGACGCGGACGCGCTGATCTGGGGCACACCTCCCGACGACCCGTCGCCGCCAGCGAGATCCGGGCATACGATATTCGTCGTAAGGGCGTCGTTGCCAACGTGATTGCGAACCATCTCGAACACGTGGAAGATGGGAGTAAGCCAGGCATGGCGGCCGTCGACGGCGATCACGTGCGTGAGCACATTGATGGCCTGGGCCGTGCTGGTTAGCACCACTCGCTGCGACCAGTTAGTGAATGTGTTAAGACAGCCAGCGGCGACAACTGCGTCGCGCATCGTGTTCCGTTGAAACAGACCGTCGTCTCTGGGCGCGTTCGAGTGCCAAGTGCCCCACTCGTCGATGACGAGGCCGATCCGCTTGCTGGGGTCTTCATAGTTCTTGAAAAGGCCGTCAGCCTTGACGATGTCGCCGTCGAGCAGCAGCGATTCTGCCACTGACGAGTAATAGTCTTCCTCGGAAAACTCGACGTCGTGGCCTCCGGTGCGGAAAAACCTGTGCACGGCGACGTGGTCGATCAGTTCGCGGCTTTGCTCGCGTTCGGTTATTAGAGCTTCGAGCAGCTTGCGATTGTACTCGGCGGTGTAGCCCGCGGCGATCAACTCGACGCTCGGGTCCACCCGACGGAGCTGGGTGGCGAACTTCCGATATTCGGCCGCATAGTCGGCGGGACTCATGTGTCCTCCGCAGCCGTAGTTTTCGTTGCCGACACCCCAAAACCGCACGCCGAGCGGCTTGGCGCTGCCGTTCTTCCGCCGCTCCTCGGTGAGCGTCGTGGGACCTTCCGCGTTGCAGTACTCCAGCCAGTCGCGCATCTCCGCGACCGTGCCGGAACCGACGTTGCCGCAGATGTAAGGAAAGGCCCCGATGCGCTCGCAGAAATCGAAATACTCGTGGGTGCCAAAGGCATGGGTCTCGAATCCGCCCCACCACAAGTTCAGGCGCACCGGTCTCTGCGCTGGATCGCCGATGCCTTCGCGCCAATGGTGCTGGTCGGCAAAGCACCCGCCGGGCCAGCGCACGGCGGCGGGTCCGAGGCGGCGCAGCGCGTCGAGCGCGAAAGTCCGCATTCCATTCTCCTGCGGGATATCGGGCCGGTCGGCTACCCAAATACCTTCGTACACACACTTACCCAACGGCTCGATGAATTGGGAGTAAAGCTCCGGCCTTATGCGAGCGATCGGATGGCTGGCCTCAACGGTGATGCGGGCTTGCTGGGGCATTGGACTACCTATTCGGGAGCGGATTTCAACGTTGTGCTAGGACTCTTCCTTGTGAATCTGCGCTACCAGAAGCGCCTGGATTAGATAAATATCGATCCCTTTACGGAACTCGAAGTCCATGGTCCCCGGATAGCCGCTGACCCATAGCTTCATTTCTCCGTCCGTATCGAAGACCCCCGAAGATTCGATCTCGAAGGCGCTGATCTTCGAATACGGCACGCTCCGCAAACTGCGTTTCCGACCGGTTATGCCCTGGACGTCTTCGTACATGAACCTTCGATCGGTGAACACGTAGCTGTCACGCTTCGTTTTGAAAGCGGCGAGAATCACCTCTCCGTCCGCGCAAACCCTGTCCTGGAATTGCTGCTGTTCCTCGTCGCTCATTTTCCCAGCCGCGCCAATCAGCGCGTTCATTACCATATTGGCAAGCCCTCTTCCTTTTGGCTCCGTGCCGTTTGAGTTGCTCCGTCTATGTTAGGCGAGGCTGCGTCTTGGGAGCACGAGACTTGACTGTTCTCCACACTCACGTGAAAACGCGTCAACGGCGTGACGCCGCAGAGGTTTGGACGCGGGCCACCGCCGCGCGGGCCGCCTGAACGCGCTCGCGGTCGAATCCCCGAAACTCGTACCAGTCGACGCTTTATCAGATTGCTCCCGCCAACAGTGGTCTGGTTAGTCGGCAAAACGTTCAAACCAGTAGGCAAGATGTTTCCACTCTCCCCACGACTCATAAACGGCCTCCGCAGCCTTGCGGGAAGGTCTGGAGCCTCCAAAATAGCGGTGCGTGACGAAGTCCATGTACGCCGTGTCGATCGGGACGCGGTCGTAACGTCCGGTCAAGGCCATGATAGTGGCGGCAGCGTATTCGCCGAAGCCCTTGACCGCGAGTATCTCCTGTCGAACTTCGTTCGAGTCAACCCGTCGGTCCTCCCATTTGCGAAGGTCGATACGCTTGTCTGAGACCGCCGAGGCGAACTCTGCAAGGTGCGGCGCCCGGTACCCCAGCTTGGCGCGTTCGGCCAGCGCTTGCGCTCCGGCCTCCACGATGACTGCCGGACCCGGAAAGCAACGCACACCGCCGGGGGCCTCGGACCCGAATTCGTCGACCACACGCCGCACCATGCCTCTGGTTCCCGCCCAACTGATGTTCGTCGTGCACAGCACTTTCACGGCGTCTTCCCAAAGAGTCGGCGAACGGAGCAGAAGTCCCAGCCCGCGCTTCGCGATGTGGCGAAATCGCTTTCGTCGCCCGCATTTTCGCTGAAATGTCGATAGGTCTTCCGATAGTCCCAGCATTCGATAGACGACGTCCGCGACCGAAGATTCAACGGCCAAGCCCGTCCACGTCGCCGCCACGGTATTGGGTTTAGATTCCCGCACGGAGACCATCGCAGGGCGGCCTTCCAGCTCACACGCCGTGGATAGGGTCTGCGACGACTCATCCCATCGAAACGGCGGAAGCGCTATCCAACCGTGCGAGCGCACGACCTGCGCGAGGTCGAATGGTGGAACGGCCCGCAGCTCGACGCTATTGGCAGGGCCGGACATAACCGTCGAAATGGAGCTTAGAACCGACCGTCTCTGACCTCATATCCAGTCGGCTTCATAAGCGTCGGACCACCGCTCGCCAGCCAGCCGGCGACCCAATCAATCATTTGCCGAGCCGAGACCTGAGGCGGGCCGAACAAATCCGCGCACCTGGACGCGTCGCTGAGGAGTGCCTCCGGACTTTCGCCGCCCTCGAATCTCGGGGCGATGTCGAAGCATTCACCGAACCGTTCGGCTATCCAGCGTACGGACAGCGTCTCAGCCCCGGTAACGTTGAGCACGGACGCCGGACTGGAGGCTATTCCCAGACATCGAAGCGCGCGGTCGCAGGCCTCGCCCTGCCAGATGACGTTTACGTATCCCATCGACAGATCGACAGATTGGCGATTCAGAACACGGCTGCCAATGTCGAGCAAGACCCCGTAACGCATGTCGATGGCGTAGTTCAACCGCATGATGCAAACGCGCGTGCCAAACTCCTCTGAGAAATGCTGAAACACGCGCTCACGGCCGAGGCAGGACTGAGCGTACTCGCCAACAGGGGCAGGAAGAGTCGACTCGTCGGCTCCAGCTCCGTTGGCGGGACTGAATGGATAGACGTTGCCAGTAGAAAACACGACGATCCGGGCGTCCCTATAACGCTCGGCCACAAGCCCCGGCATGTAGACGTTGAGCGCCCAAGTGAGACTCTCGGCGCCGGTCGATCCGAATTTTCGACCCGCCAAAAAAATTACGTCCGTCGCGTCGGGCAGATTATCCAAAGCGGCGCTGTCGAGCAGGTCGCACCTGACGGTGGTCACGCCTGACGACTGGAGCTTTTGGGCGGCGCGGTCGTCGGAAAATCGAGAGACGCCAAATACCGTTCTGTCACCGTTGGCCTGTTCTATGGCGTTTACGGCGAGGGTCGCTAGCGTATGCCCCATCTTGCCACCGACGCCCAGACACACAATGTTGCCTTCACCGCCGCGAAGCGCATCCACCACGGCTCGGGAAGGCTGGGTCATGAAGTCGTCCACTTCGGATTCCGTTCCGAAGGATACGGGCGTACGGTCGGCGTTCAAGTGAGTGTGCGAGGGGTTTTGTGCAGGAGTTTCCAGATCATCGTCGCAAATCGTCCTTTTGATCAATCACGATAGCGCACTAGTATCGTGGTCATGATTGTGAGCGCCGAAGCCGAGAAAGTGCTCGTTGCCCTAGTGGAACGCGTCGCAAGCCTTCCAGGGGCACGGCAGGCAAACGTATTTCGCCTGGAGCAAGACTCCTCCAATGGAATCGCGGAGCTGGCGCAGCCCCACGTGGACGGAAGCGACCCCGGGAACCAGTGGCGACTGGAGACGACGTCAGATCTGATCGACGAACTGTGCGCCACCGGGCTCTTCGAAAAAGCTCCATCCGGCGCGCGGGCGGGGCCGGATAAGTGGGTCATCCGCGCGGGGATTCCGATATCAGCCCTCGAATGGTACGAGCGGAGGCTGTCCTAGAACTCCCGCCCAGTTCCATATTGGACTTCGGCGGCCCGCCCATTGAGATCAGTCTTTGTAGTCGTCACGCGGGGGACTGAAGGCCTCGACGAGGATCGAGTCTTCGAGCGCCCTGGCGGCGTGTCTGACTCCAGACGGAATCGTCCAAGCCGAGCCGGCAGAGCAGACAGCCTTCTCGTCTCCAACCTCCAGCTCGATCGCCCCTTCGATGCAATACCCCATCTGCTCATACGGGTGGTCGTGACGCTCGACTACGGAGTCCCGGCGCATGATTATCTGGGTGAATAACATACGGTCGCCCCATACCAGGGGCTTCCTTCCAACGCCTGGAAACGGCGACTCGACCTCAGGCTTGTCCGCGGAATCCACAACGAACATCTTTCGTTCCCCTTCCTAAACGTGTCTTATGACAACAGGATGTTTCGCACGTTCTCAACAGTTGGCGCCAGCGGCGTCATAGCAGCGGGCTCGGCATCATCTTTTAGCCCTGTCTCGGTAACCAGGCAAACGACGCTCGCATCCTTGGGAATCGCCCCCTGGCGGACCAGCTTCGCCAGAGCGGGAAGCGTAACGCAACCTGTGGGGCCCGCCCAAATGCCCTCCAGGCGCACCAGCTTCGCCTGCCAGTCGAGAATCTCGCGGTCGGTCGAAGCCGCGCCCAGCCCGTTGTCGTCGCGAGTGACTCTCAGGACCCACTCACCTTTCGGGCCGAGGTCGCCTACAGCCACGCCTTCAGCGACGGTGTGACCGATGGTTCGGGGGACCAGGGGACCGCCCGTTTCCAGCGCGCGAATAACAGTGTCGGCCTCGGTTGACTGAGCGCAAACGGGCCGCGGCACGGAATCGGCGTGTCCGGCCGCTTTCAATTCCGCGAACGCCCGCTGACCGGCCAGCAGCGCCTCGCCTATACCTATCGGATAAATGACGAAATCCGGGACCTGGAGGCCCATCTGCTCAAAGATCTCGTAGGCGATCGTCTTCTTGCCGTCTTGCTTGTAGGCGTTTCGGGTTGCCCCGGCGTCGAAGACGGTACCTTCGTCGATCACCGAGTCAAACCCGCCGATCATCGCGTCGTAGTCGCCGTCATACAGGTAGAAGTCCGGCGTCGCGGCGGCGATGTGACTGACCTTGGGCTTGGCACACGTCGCGGAGGAGAAGACGAATGCACGAATTCCGGCTCTCGCCGCATAGCTGCCGAGCGACGATCCGGCGTTCCCAGTGGTCACTACGCCTATCCGGTCGAATCCGAATTGCAGGGCCGCAGCGACGGCGGTGACGGTGGAGCGGTCTTTGACGGTGCCCGTGGGATTCGACCCCTCGAACTTGACAAGCAATCGATCCAGACCCATCTCGCGGGCAAGCCGCGGAGTTTCGATCAGGGGTGTTTGGCCTTCGCCGAGCGATACGAAGTGGTCTGGGTTTGCTATGGGAAGCAACTGGGCGTAACGCCATACTCCAGCGCCCTCGAGCCGGCCAAACGGGACCTGGGAGGCGGCGCCGACGTCATATTCGACGTACATCAGGCCTTCGCAGTCGGGGCACGACAGGATGTATTCGAGCGGGTGCAGGCGATCGCAGTCGATGCATCTCAGACCAGTTGCCGCTGTCAACAAGAACCTCCGTTGTGCTGGAACAGCACTAGCGTAGCGTCAGCCTGTTTTCCGACCAAAGAATCCGGAAAGCGCAAGGGCCGCGACCCCGAGGCCGCGGCCCTTGATGAGAGCCTGTGCCGCTAGTTCATGCTGGCGCTAGCCGCGAGCCTGCCGCGAGTCCGCGCGCAAGCCGAGCACTGCGTGGTGCCGGGCAGCAGAGCCAAGCGTGCGGACTCAATGTCGGACCCGCAGTCCTGACATACTCCGTCGCTTACCCCCTGAGGGATCGAGCGCAGGGCGGCGTCAATTGCCGCTCTCGTCTGCCGCTCGCTTTCTTCCCGTCCGAGGTCGGCCAGACCATCGATTCTCACTTCGGCCATGATTGACCTCCTTTCGTCGAATAGTGACTTGGATTTAGACCGGTGAACCGGGGAGCCAGGCCCGCCCGATAACCGGGGCGCCCTTGCTTCGGCCCATCGATTCGCGGCGACGTGTGTCGCCATCCCTGGCGAGCCGGCGACCCCAAAAGTGCCAACTCGCACTCTGTCCGCAGGCGGGGCTGCAAGGACGCCCACAGGTATGTACGAATTCTCGAAGGCTTGGGTTTCGCCAACTCGAAGACGGGCGCGGGAGTCCCGCCACGAGGGTTACGTTCGATTGAAGCCAGGCAAGTAACAACGCCCATTTGATGCCATTCGTCCTTGAATCGCTATACCGCTCTGTATAGCCATATTGGAATGTAAGACTTGAGTGTGCGTTTGTCAAGAGATGTGTCGGCTGGCGCGGAGATATTTTTGAGGGGAGCCGAACGTTGGCTCCTTGCGCCTAGCCGAGCTTGTAGATTCGCGCGAGGTTGTCGCCGAGCACCAGTTCCAGAGCGCGGTCTTCCAGACCGGCGCGGCGTATCGACTCGACCGCGAGGTCAGGATACGCGGTGGGTGCGTTGGAGCCGAATACCACCCGCTCCGCGCCTGTTTCGGCGACCGCCCGCGCTATAGTGCCCGGCTCGAATGAGGCGATCGTGGTGCCCAAGAAAATGTTGTCACGGAGCAGAGCCGCCTGGATAGCCTGCTCGACCCAGTAGCGATGACCCATGTGGTCCATGATGATCGGGACGTGGGGATGTCTTCCGGCTAGCTCGGCGATCTCAAGCGGGTGCGCGGGGGTACCTTGCGAATGGACGGTCACGGGAACGTCGAGGCTGGCCGCCGTCTCCATCAGCGGATCGCATACCTCGCTCGAAATCAGATATCCATGTCTCGGCGACATGAGCTTGAGACCCTTCATGCCCCGGTCGCGGACAAGCCGCTCGAACTCATCGTAGGCCTCTTGTCCGAGGTTGGGATTGACGCAGGCGCAGGGGACTATTCGCTCGCTTTCCTTTGACGCCTGGATGACAAGCTCATTCGCGGGACGAGTCTCGATTGCGGGCATCAGGACGACCATCTCGATTCCGGCGTCGTCTTCCAGCTTGAGGAGCTCCGCGACGCTTCCATCCGGTCCCAGATAAGCTTCGAAATCGCCTGTCATCACCTATCGCCTCAGTTCCAGGTCGCGACGACTCCATAGTCGCGCCCCATCTTTTCTAGCACCGCCAGCTCTTCGGGCCGGAAGGGTATGCCTCCGGCCAGACGTTTTTCTTTTGTGAGCCATTCGATTTCGCCCGGCGCGTACACCCGGTCGAAACCCTTGCGGGGCCGGATCCCGCGCAGCAGGCGAACGTGACTGTCGACCGTGTTCTCGAACTCGTCGACGGGGATGAATTGCCTTACGTCGATGGCGAGAAAGAAGTGGTTAGAAGCGTCGGCGGACGGGTCATCGATACCTTCGTCCAAGCGTACGATGGAGGGCTTTGTTCCACTTAGACTGCCGGTGAGCGAGTCGAGAATCACGCCCAGGCCGTAGCCTTTCGGTCCACCCGCGGGCAGAACGGCCTCCGCCTTGGCCGGATCGGTCACGTCGTTGCCCTCGTCGTCGATGGCCCAGCCCATCGGGATCGACTCGTTTCGAATCTGCGCCATGGCGATTTTTCCGAACGCGACCACTCCCGTGGCCATGTCGAGAAGGATGGGGAACTCGCGACCGGCGGGCACGGCCCATGAGAGGGGAAGGTTGCCCTGCGACGGATCGATACCCCCGTAAGGAGCGGTGTTGACGCCGGGTCCGTTGGAACAGGTAAAGCCGATCATTCCCCGGTCGGCGGCCATCATCGACCAGTAGGCGGCCGCTCCGTAGTGCCGACTGTACCGGGCGGTCACAGCCCCGACGGCGGTCGACCGGGCCTTTTCGATTGCGAGGCCCATCGCCGCCCGCGAGACTATCTGGCCCATTCCGCCGTCTCCATCGACTACTGCAAAGCCGGGACCGTCCCGGGCAACGCTGATCGCCGGCACCGGGTTGATCTTGCGCGAAGCCAAGTCCTGAAGGTATTTGGGCTGGAGTCTTACGGTGCCATGCGAATAGACGCCGCGGAGGTCGGCCTCGACAAGCGTTCCGGCGGCAAAATGAGCGTCGTCCTGAGGAACTCCCACGGCCTCGAATAGCGCCGCCGAAAAACTTGTGAGCGGTTCTTGCTCTATCAGCAGGTCGGTCACCGCGACCCCACGCCCGCGACGAAGTCTGACTGAGCCGCCGATCTAAGAATCTCCTCACATAGGACGGTTACGCCCTCTTCGATCTCATCGAGAGTGGCAAAGCTGTAGGAGAGGCGAATGTGGCTATCGTCCCGACCGTCCCATCGGAACTGCGCGCCGTTCCAGACAGACACTCCGCGCCGGGCGCAGGCGGCGCATACATTCTCGGCGCTCGCTCCCTCCGGAAGCGAGACCCATACGAAGAATCCCCCCTCGGGCTGGCTCCATGAGGCGCGCGAGCCGAGCCCCTTTTGCAGGCCCCCGATCATCACATCACGCTTGTCCCTGTAAACGTCGATCAGTTCGTCGATGTGCTCGAACATATGGCCGCGCATGTACTCGGTAAGGATTCGGCTCGAAAACGGGCTCGTACCGCCGTCCAGCTTGTAGTGCGTGAGGGCCGAGAGAAGCTCAGGCGACGACATCGTCCAGCCGAGCCGGATGCCGGCGCCGAAGATCTTGGAGAACGTTCCCGCCCGCAAGACCTGGCTGCGGCTCTCGTCGAGCTGGTAATAGCTGGGTATGTGCGACCCCTCGAACCGCAGTTCGACGTAGGCATCGTCCTCGAGAATCAGGAATCCATGCTCGATGGCTAAATCGAGCACCGCCTTGCGGCGCTCGACGCCGGCGGTTATGCCCAGCGGGTTTTGGAAGTTAGGGATTGTGTAGAACATCTTGATTCGCTTGCCGTGGTCCCGCGCGGCCGCTACGCCCGCCTTCACGTCGGCGATGATCGGGCCGTCGCCGTCCCATCGGACCGAGAATACGTTGGTCCCGAATCCCTTGAATACCCGCACCCCCCAACTGGCCTCGTCCATGAGAATCCAGTCACCCCGGTCTACCAACGCCTGGGCCGTCATGGCAATCGCCTGTCCCGAGCCGTTTGTGATCAGGACGTCGTCGGGGCGGACCTCCAGCGACTCCAATCGCAGCGCCTTATGCGCGACCAACTTGCGGAGCGGCGCGTATCCCTGGCGATCACCGTAAAGAAGGGCCGTCCGGTCGGTGGAGAGAACCCGGCCGGCGGCAGCGATGAGGTCGTCCATAGGCATCGAGGCGGGGTCTGGCTGCCCCACGTCGATGCTGATGCGCGTCTCGACGCCAACGCCACCGCGATCCATTTGTCCTTGACTTCGGGCCGCGGCGTCGCTGCTCAGCAGGGAGTCGAGCGAAAAGAGTGTGGTCTGTTGCACGGAACGATCCTCCGCCTGGGGATAGATTGCCGGAAGATGGAAAGTTTACATGGGGACGCGGGGCCAAGCCCGACAGTTTATAGGCAGGGCAGCCGGATGAGCTGCGAATGGCAACGGCCCGCTCCGGACGGAGCGGGCCGCAATCGGTCCGATTGATTCGGGACGGCTACATCATGCCGCCCATACCTCCCATGCCGCCCATGCCGCCCATGCCGCCCATGCCTCCCATACCACCCATTCCGCCCATCGCTCCCATATCGCCCATTTGATCGGGCGTGACAGGCGCGGCGGGCTGCGGGATTTCGTTAATGACAACCTCGGTCGTCATAATCATTCCGGCAACGCTATTGGCATTCTGCAGCGCGGCGACGCAGACGTTTGCGGCGTCGACGACGCCGAGCTCAAACAGGTCGCCGTATTGACCCTGGTAGGCGTCGAAGCCGTACCACACGTTGTCGTTTCGGCGGACGTTGTCGACAATCAGCGAGGCCGTCTCGCCTGCGTTGGCGGCGATCTTGCGAATAGGCGCCTCAAGAGCGTCCTTGATCATGCGAGCGCCCGTGCGCTCGTCGCCACCGAGTTCCTCCAAAAGAGCGTCGACTGCGTCGGCGGAACGGAGATAGGCGACCCCGCCGCCCGGCACAATCCCCTCGCTAACGGCCGCGCGGGTAGTGTGGACGGCGTCCTCGGCCCGCGCCTTCTTCTCGCGAAGCTCGACATCGGTCGGCGCGCCGACTTCGACCACACCCACTCCGCCAGACAGCTTTGCGAGCCGCTCTTCGAGCTTCTCACGGTCCCAGTCGCTGTCGGCGTCCTCCATCTGCTGGCGAATCTGCCTTGCGCGGTCGAGAATATCGGCTTCGTTGCCGGCACCCTCGATGACCACGCTGGCTTCCTTGTTGACGTTCACCCGGCTGCACGTGCCGAGCCATTGGAGGGGCACGTTCTCCCAAGAGATGCCCATGTCCTCAGAGACGACGCGCGCTCCCGTCAGGACCGCCACATCACCGAGAATCGCCTTCATTCGATCACCGTAGGACGGGGCCTTGATGGCAACCGTGTTGAGCACGCCCCTGAGCTTGTTGAGGGTGACTATCGCCAGCGCGTCGTCGGTGAGGTTGCCGGCCACCAAAAACAGATTCCGGTTGCCCGAAGCAGCTATCCGCTCGAGCATGGGCAGGAACTCTTTGCCGTTTTTCAGGACCTGGTCGGTCAGAAGTATGAGGGGATTTTCAAGTTCCCCTTCCATCCGGTCGGAGTTCGTGATGAAGTACGGCGAAAGCCAGCCCTTATCGAGCTGCATACCCTCGACATAGCGAACCAGGAGCGGGGTTCCGACCCGGCTCTCGTCGATAATGGCGATTCCGTCCTTGCCCACGCGATCCATGACCTCACCAATTGCTTCTCCGATGTCACGGTCGTTGGCCGCAATGGTCGCCACGCGGGCAATGTCCTCGGAACTCTCGACGGGGCGGGAGTTCTCGCGCATCCAGCCTACGGCAGCCGCCACGGCACGGTCGGCACCACGTTTTAGGAACATGGGATTCGCACCAGCGGCAACGCTCTTGAGAGCGGCCTGGGCGATGGCCTGGGCGAGAACCACGGAACTGGTCGTGCCGTCGCCAACCTTGTCGCCGGTCTTAACCGCGGCCTCTTTGACGATACGCATACCGACGTCTTCGTGGATGTCTTCGAGCGCCTCGAACTGCTTGGCGATGTTCTGACCGTCATTGCTGACTTCGGGCGTCGAGTACTTGCCGATCATGACGTTGCGGCCTTTGGGGCCGAGTGTCGAGCCGACTACAGCCGCGATCGTCTCCACACCCTTCTGGAGCTTCTCCCGAGCCTCTTCGTTGAATACGAGATCTTTAGGCGGCATGCTTCCCTTCCTTACTGCTGCTGAGCGAGGTCGGGCCTAGCCCATGATGGCAAGCACGTCTTTCTCGCTGATTATCAAGTACTCCTCACTGCCGAGCTTGACTTCCGTTCCCGCGTACTTGGCGAACAGGACAACCTGGCCTTCCTTGACTTCCATTTCCTGACGCTCGCCACTGTCGAGAACCCGGCCGGGTCCAACCGCGACCACTCTGCCTTCCATTGGCTTTTCCTTGGCCGTGTCGGGCAACACCAGGCCGGAGCTGGTAACTTCTTCCCGCTGCTCCGGGTGCACTACGAGACGATCACCCAACGGCGATATGGAAAGCTCGGTCTTGGTGGCCATATTCAACTCCTCTGGTCTCAAAACACACTACGTTTTGCAAAGTGGATAATCCTAGCAGTCGCTAGGCACGACTGCTAGCATACCGGCGCGAGCGCCCGGCTTTCAACCGGTCGCGCCGGTTCATCCAGCACGACACGGCGGCCGCATTCCCATCATTTCCGTGGCCGCAAATTCACTCAGGCATCGAGACGGAATCCAGCCTCTGAAGCCCCGGCCACGTGAACACGTAAATCAGACGGTCTTGCCCAGAAGCCAAGAATACACGCCCGCCGTCGCTCGAAAAGAGAGCCTGGTCAATTCTGCTCTCGGTTGGGATTATCGCGAGCGTTTCTCCCGACTCGCCATCCACCACGTAGGCCAGGCCCTCGCGCGGCGACAGGACGAAAAGACTCGGGCCGGCAGGATCAGGCTCGATCACCACACGCCGGTTATTCAAGTCAGGCAACACGGCCACTACCTCGACCGCCGCGCCGGCTTTGATTCGGTACAGGCCTCCCGTTGGAACGGAGAACGCCAGCCAATCTCCCTGGTAGTCCCTACTCACAGCGAACGGAGCCTGGATCGCCGGCAAATCGTACTCCGTTACGGAAGCGTCCATGAGGTCGATCTCCACGATCGAGCTTTGCGATCGACCGAACATTACGGCCTTGCCGGAGTCCGACGAGAGGAACGGCCCCCGATATCGCCCCTCGACGATCGCGGCCCACTTCTGGATTCCCGAGACCGGATCTATCAGAGCGATTCCCACCTGGAGACCGTCGTTCATCGACACGATCAGCTCTCCAGTTTCGGGATGCCTGCCCAAATAGCGGCCTTCGGCCGGCTGGTAGACCAAGTTCGTAATACCGACCGACCGAGCCACCTGTAAGGCGGAAACGGCGAGCGGGAGATCGCGCAACAATTCCTCCGTCGGGACGCCGGGCACGCCGAAAATACCGGCGAGCGTCTCGCGAGTGTTGAAGAAGACTGTCACGTCCGGCTCGCCGTCGGTGGCTTCCTGGTCCGAGCGCGCCCACAGCGCAAGCTCAATGCGCTCGGCCACAGGCAGTTCGGAGGCAGTATCAATCCCGATGAGCTCTATCGCGTTGTCTTCCGCATAGAATCGGGCACCGATGAAGAACCGTTCGCGGGGGGCTTCGGGCAGCTCGGCGGAGACCGTGAGAGTTCCCGTTTCGGGTATAGAGAAGGCGGCAGACCTGAAAATCTCGCGGCCTTCAGCCTGTATCGTGGCCGAGTAACCGGAGCTAGGCGAGAGGCCGACAAACCGCGCCGCGCCGTCCGATCCAGTCTGACCGCGTGCGACCAGCGTTCGGAAGCGGTCCAGAATTTCAACATCGACGCCGCCAATGCGGGCGCGGGTGACGGGATCGGCAGTCTCGACAATCAGCTCGTTGTCGAATCCTTCTACCTCAAACGGCGCGGTCGCCTGGATACCACGGTCGCGCACCTCGATCGCGGTCGCGGTGATTCGGAGCTGCGATCCGGGCGACATGGGCAATGTCGTGGGGAGGACCACTTCGGAAGCGAACTTTCCACTGCGTGACGACAGGATCCCACCGAACCTGATGGGCGGGCCCGCAGCCGTTCCGTCCCGAGAAGCTCGGGTAAAGTCCAGACGAATCTCCGAGCGTGGCGGCCAGCCCGTGCCCTCGACGCGCAGGGTCGAGCCGGGCCGGCCCGACGCCGGCAGAACCGTGAGCTCCGCGCCTTGACCTCCAACGCCGGTCGAAATCCCGCCAAGCGACTGGCCGTAGGCGCCGAGTCCGATCACGGCGAGAATCGGAATGAGAATGACCACGGCCAATCCGACCGTGATTCTGAAGGCCGTCTTACTTAGCACGCTATCGAGACTTGATCATTGCAAAGAGCCGTACAACCCATCCAGACGTAGGGTCCGTCAGTTTTGGTCGGGCCGCTAGAATGCCAAAAATCCAATCTGGGGGAGCCGCCATGCCTTTCGCTCGGAGCCGTAACTTCGGATGCCGCGTGTCCGAGATAGAGATCTTCGGATTACCGGCCGTCGTCATGGAAAACGCTCCGCTAAGAGTAACCGTACTGTCCGGCAAAGGCGCGGACATACTGGAGCTACTTTACAAACCCCGCGACGTCGATTTCTTGTGGAGACCGCCGCTGGAGCCGCTGGCGCCGGGCTCGTTCGCACCATCGCTGCCGCCGGAAGCCGGAAGCTTCTCGCTGTTCTACTTCACGGGATGGCAAGAGATTTTCCCTCTTGGAAGCGTGGGAGTCGAGTATCGCGGCGCGAAGCTGGGACAGCACGGCGAAGTGCACGGCCTTCCCTGGTCGCACGACATTTTGACGGACCGGTCCGACGAGATCTCCGTGAGCTTCGAAACGAGATGCCGCTTGACCCCTTTTCGGTTACGAAGGGTTATGACTCTGAGGTCGGACGCGCCGGCGTTGCACATCGAAGAAACCGCCACCAACGAAGGGGGTGAAGAAATCGACTTGATGTGGGGGCACCACATAGCGTTTGGCGCTCCGTTTCTAGGGCCTGACTGCGAGATTCAGTTTCCGTCCAGCAAGGCCACGGTCTGGGGGCCGGACCGAGCCCCCGGAACGCGCCTCAGGTATTCGGAGGGGCTGGACTGGCCGGAAGCGTTTTCGGAAGATGGTCCGGTGAACCTGTCCAAGGTCGCCGGGCCGGACGAGATAGAACACAACCAGTCGTTCGTTCACGACATGACCGAAGGCTGGTACGCGATAAGGAATCCGGGACTGGCCGCGGCGTTCGGATTGGCATTCGACCTTTCGGTTTTCAAGACGGTGTGGGACTGGCGGATCGGTCATCAAGCCAGCGGCGCGCCCTGGTGGAGCAAGGGTTACACGGTGGCGCTAGAGCCGTTCTCGACGTTCCAGGTCCCGTTCGACAGAGCGGTCGAAACGGGCGACAGCCTAAAGCTCGGCGCGGGGGAATCGCTGAGCACGTGGCTGACGGCGGTGGCCTTCGACGGTACGGACCCCATATCGGGGATCGACCCCAGCGGCGAGATCAGGCGTTAGATCGGTCTTACCGTATCCGGTCCCGTCCTGTAGCCCGGCACGTTGGGGGGGAGCGGACTAGAACTTCGGCTCGGGCGGCTGCTCGGGCTGCGGCGGGACGGCCAGCCGCGCGAGTCTGCCGCCGTCAACGGAAATCACCTGACCCGAAATCCAGCCAGATTCCGGGCGGCACAAGAAAAGCACCATTGCCGCCACGTCGTCCGCCGTACCGGCGCGGCCGAGCGGAATCGTCTCGTCGACGGGCACGTGTGAATAGATGTCTTCCTCACTACCCGGCCTAAAAGGCACGTAGCCCGGCGACACGGCGTTGGCGGCGATGTTGAAGCGGCCCAACTCGGTTGCGAGGCATCGAGTGAAGGACTCCACGGCACCTTTCGAAGAGTCATAGACGGCGGTCATAGGATGCGCCTGAAACGCCCCGTTGGTGCTGATGTTAACGATCCTCCCCTTGCGACGGGGAATCATGGTCCTGCAAGCCGCTTGCGCAAGGACGAAGTACGACCTGAAGTCGACGTTTAGCTGGTAATCGAGATTTTCTTCCGAGACCTCCCAGACCGGCTCGCGTATGCTCATGCCCGCGTTGTTAACCAGGATGTCGAGGTGGCCCAGAATGTCGGTTGACTCCCGCGCCAGTCGTCCGGCCTCCGAGGGTATCGACAGATCGGCGGGAACCGCATCGGCCCGGCCGCCAGACTGACGAATCTCCTCAACCACGCGGTCGAGGTTTTGCCTGTCCCTGCCGGTAACGACCACCCAAACACCCTCGCCAGCAAGCCGTTTTGCGATGATCTCACCCAGACCCTTGGTCGAGCCGGTTACGAGCGCACGGTCGCCGTCAAGGCTGTTGTCGGTCAAGGTTCTCCTCCACTTTCTGGTTCGGAACTAAGGACGGGTGACATCGCGAGGCCCTGTCGAGAAGGACTGAATCTAACTCCCAACTGATCAGAGGGTAAACACGCGACCGGCAATCGGTCACGCGTTTACGGATTCGGTGCGTTGAATTTGCCATTCGTGTTAACATAACAATCCCTCGCCGCGTCTTAACATTTGGGAATGGAAGGTCGCGAGGCCCCGGTCAGAGGCGTGGGGCCGGTGCTGCAGACCTTGCGATAGCACCTCCACTACCGACGACGCTTTCGTAGTGTAACGAGGAGGGATCGAAACGAAGATCCACGATATTTCCGTTCCCATAGGCCCGCTCACGCCGCAATGGCCGGGCGATCCTGATGTGGTTCTCGAGCCGATCGCCAAGACTTCCGACAGTGAACGGGGGAACATAACCCGGCTCGAAATGGGCACCCATACCGGGACCCACGTCGCACCGCCCGCGCACTTCTTCGATGGAACCGCAACGGTGGACCGTCTCAACTTGAACATGCTCTGCGGTCCCGCTTACGTTGCCGAGATCAAAGCGACCGAAAGCGTAGGCCGCGAGGATTTTGACATCGCCCGGATCCCGCCGGGAGTGCGAAGGTTGCTGCTCAAGACCTCGAATTCAACCAGACGGTTGCTATCCAGCAGGGAGTTCGAGTCCGACTTCGTAAACATCTCGCCGGAAGGCGCAAGATGGGTAGTCGATCACGGCGTTCAACTCATTGGAATCGACTACCTGTCGGTTGAGGCGCACGAGTACGCCAACTGCGACACTCACCGGGTGCTGCTGGGGAACCGATTGATCATCCTGGAGGGAATCGACCTCTCCAATATCGCTCCAGGGCATTACACGCTGTTCTGTTTGCCTCTGAAGATTGCCCGCGGCGATGGCGCTCCGGCCCGAGTGGTGCTGGTGGAAGACCTGTAGGGTCGACATGATCGCTTCGCGTACGCTGCCAGACCGTCATGCGCTCCCAGGCGCACGGAATTATTGCTGATGGCCGCAGCTCGCAAGTCGAAGCGAGAGTCCCCTGGTCTGCTTATGGAGATTCCGAATTTCCTCAGGTATCTCCGCGATGAGAAGGGGCTTTCCGCGAACACGGTCGCCGCCTATGGGAACGACCTGAAACAGTTCGCCAACTTCCTCGATGATCGCGGATTCGACTCCTGGAACGCCGACCGGAGCGCGATAGCCGAGTTTCTGAGTTTCCTGGCCGGCCGCGAATACGAACCGTCGTCGCAAGCGAGAAAGCTTGCCGCAGTCAAGAGCATGTACAGATTTCTGGTTTCGGAAGGGAAGGCTGCCGCCGACCCGACCAAGGGACTCGGCGGCGCGAGAGTTACCAAAAAGCGTCCGACCGTTATCTCGGTCGGCGACGTCGACCGACTGCTGGCGGCGGCAGCCTCAACCCGAACGCCCGAAGGCTATCGCGACAGCGCGATGCTCGAACTGCTGTATGCGACCGGGATGCGGGTGAGCGAGCTAGTTGCACTCGACGTTGACGACGTACAGTTCGACGCGGGAGTCGTGATGTGCGGTCGGGGCGGCAGCCGACAGCGGCACCTTCCGTTCGGCGCCCGCGCGGGCCACGCCGTATTGGGCTATGTTCGCGGCGCCCGCCGGAAGCTGCTCAAATCTCCCGACGAGCCTGCGCTATTTCTCAACCATCGCGGAAGGCGACTCACCCGACAGGGATTCTGGTTGATTATCAAGGGGCACGCCGCCGCGGCCATGATCGAGACTCCGACCACCCCGCACACGCTACGCCATTCATTTGCGACCCACCGGCTGCGCGGCGACACGTCTATTCCGGAAGTCCAGTCGTTGCTGGGACACGCGAGTCCCGCGACAACCCAGGTCTACCTGGAGCTGGCGCGGGAAAAGGGGGCAATCGACGCCCTGCCGGGAAGCGCCACGTCAGGTCCGAAGTAGGCGCCCGTCGCAGGGGACGCGATCCAACTCGACAGGCTGCATAAACCCAACCAAGAGGATCCCGAAACTCTTGCATATCGGCGTCGATTTCAGCGTGACAATCGCCGCGACTTACACTTGACCGGAGCTGGTGAAAGCGTAGCCCGCAACGGGCCCGCGGAGCGGCATTCATGAAGGCTGTAGTCATGGCCGGCGGTGAGGGATCCCGGCTACGTCCGCTTACGGTGGACCGGCCGAAGCCCATGGTCCACATCGCCAACGCTCCAGTGATGGAACACATCGTCCGGCTTCTCCAAAGGCACGGTATTCGCGACATCGTAGTTACCGTGCAGTACCTGTCCGGCGTGATCCAGGACTACTTTCGCGAAGGGCAGGACCTAGACGCCCGTATCCGTTATTCGCTGGAGGAGATTCCGCTTGGCACTGCCGGCAGCGTGAAGGCCGCGGAAGCCTACCTGGACGAGCCGTTTCTCGTGATCAGCGGTGACGCTCTTACCGATTTCGACCTGACCGCGCTCATCGGTTTCCACAAGAAGTCCGGGGCCGCCGCCACGCTCACACTTCACCGGGTGCGGAATCCCCTTGAATATGGAGTGGTCATTACAGATGACTCGGGTCGGATTCTCCGCTTTCAGGAGAAACCACGTTGGGACGAGGTGCTCGGCGACACGGTAAACACAGGCGTTTACATGATCGACCCGAGCATCTTCGACCTTATACCCAAAGACCGGCCGTTCGACTTCAGCAACGACGTGTTTCCGGAGATGCTCCGCCTGGGGCTACCGCTGTACGGCTTCGTGGCCGAGGGATACTGGACCGACGTTGGCACAGTAGACGAATACCGCCGCGCGAATTCCGACGCAGTTAACGGCAAGGCGGGGATTGAACTGCCCCACCCCCAAGGCGGGCTGATGCCAGGAGAGGGCGCGGAGATTCATCCGGAAGCCAGGCTGTTCGGCAACATTCTCGTGGGTCGCAACTGCCAGATCCGCGAGGGCGTGGTGATCAACGGCCCCACCGTGATAGGCGACTACGCAGTGGTCGACGCCGCAGCCAGGATCGACCAGAGCATCCTTCTTGCAAACAGCTACGTCGGTCGCAAGACCAACCTGCTTTCGTGCGTGGTGGGCAGGCAGTCGACTGTTCACGAAGGGGCACGGATCGAGGAAGCCGCCTTGCTGGGCGACAACTGCATCGTAGGAAGGGACGCGACGGTGCGCACGGCGGTGAAAATCTGGCCCAACAAGCGCATTGACGACGGGACGGTAGTAACCGAAACGCTGATCCATGGATCGCAGGCCAGGCGTTCGCCATTCGGCCGGTCGGGCATCACAGGTCTCGCCAACATAGAAATGACGCCGGAGTTCGCCGCGAGGGTGGGCGCGGCCGTCGGCTCCGTGCTGAAACCCACCGACCGCGTCGTGGCCAACCGCGATCCTTCGCGCGCCGCGCGGATGATCAAGCGGGCGCTAATGGCCGGTCTAACGTCGACCGGCGTAACGGTCCTGGACATGGGCGCGTCGCCGACTCCCGCCGCCCGATTTCGCGCCAGCATGGGAGACGTCGACGCGGGCGTTCACGTCCGGTCGTCACCTGATGAAGCGAGCTCTGTCGACATCAAGCTGCTGGGGATGGACGGCTCCGACCTCGAAGGTAACGTGGAGCGCTCCATCGACTCGATCATGGCGCGAGAAGACTTCAGACGCGTGCCCATCGACCAGATAGGCGAGATAGTGGTCGTCGACGTGCATTCCGATTACGCGGACGCCCTGGCAAGCGCGGTGGACGTGAAGGCTGTGCGCAAGGGCGCTCCCGCGCTTGTGATCGACTATGCCGGCGGAGCCGCCGAGGCGATTCTTCCCGCGATTCTCAATCAGTCCGGCTGCTCGCACGTCGCGGTCAGCGGATCGGGAAGACATCGCGGCGATCTATCCAATCTTTCCCGAATCACGGCGGCAGTCGGCGCGGACATGGGAGTCCACATCGACACCGACGGCGCGAGCATCGAAGTCGTGGACGGTTCGGGTAAGGCGCTCGACCCGAACGAATTGACTGGCGCGCTGCTGGCTCTTCAGCTCCAGAGTAATCCCGGCGCTACGTTCTGCATTCCTGACCGCACGCCGGCGGCGCTGGCCGGTCATCTTGAATCGCTGGGGGCGAACCTTGTTTGGACGAGCGGGCAGCCGCAGTCGATCATGCTGGAGTCGCGCAGGCACGGCGCGGCGGTGGGGACCGACGCCATGGGCGCGTTTTGCTTTCCCGGCGTTCACACGGGATTCGACGGACTGCTGGCCACACTAAAGCTGGCCGAGGCTCTGGCCAATTCGGAGTCGAGCCTGGCGGACCTGGCGCGGTCACTGCCAAAGATGTGGCAAGTGGAGTTGCAAGTCCCGTGCCTTTGGGAGAAGCGGGCCGCCGTGATGCAGGTGCTGAACGACCCAGGCCGACCGCGACTGCCGGAATTCGGCGAGGGACTGGTGTTCGGCGGCCCCACTGCAAAATCCAGGACGGTGCTCTTGCCGCTACGCGACAAGCCGTCGATCGCCATCTTGTCCGAAGCCGAAGACGCCATTTCCGCCGAGCGCAACGCCGTCGAGTGGGAAGCGACCATACTCACCGCTCAAGCGTAACTGCCGCATCTCCACAAGGTCTGACGCGGGAGGAAACCGGCGTGTCGGTTAAAACCCGATAGCGTGGTCTATGAGCGACGATGCCAAAAGCGCCGGCGGGCACCGTCGAGCAGCACCACGAGCGGCACTGCGACGAGGGTGCCGGCGGCGATCCACTTCAACAGGCTGATTCGGTCCGAGTTCGAGACGGTCCCGGCTTGCGGCCGCTCGGTATCACCCTCCAGCGGTGCGGCTACAAGGTGCGCGAGGCCATCAAGCGCGGGGGATGGTCGCTGATTTCCGTCCGCGGCGGGCATCGCATCCGCGCCTTTCGAGGACGCCGCGTATGTAACCGCCGGCATCAAGGCGAGCGCAACGAGAAGGACTAGAACTCCTACTCTGAAAACGGATTTCGGCAAGGATGCTCCCAAGGGCATGGACTGCTTTGCACGGCGCTTTTGGGAATGCTAGCGCGGCTCCAGCCTTCACGATAGTCCGCGATTACGCGCGCAATTGGCGCAGGGCGGACGAGGGAGCCAATGACGGGTGGGCATACACAGCGGCAGATTATCTAGAATAGAAAGCGAGGGTCACATTTGGGGGAGCAGGGCGGACATGGGAGTGAAGCAGGCTGAAACTCATGGGAGTCCTAGTTTGGAAGTGATAGCAGTAACGCCGCGCGGATATTGTCACGGCGTCGTGACGGCCATGAACATGGCCAAGCAGCTCGCCGCGCGCGATTCGGGGCCGAAGTACATGCTCGGCTACCTGGTGCACAACGAGCACATGACCGCCGAGCTGGAAGAGCTGGGCGTAGAGTTGATCGACAGCGACGACCGTATCGCCGGACTGGACGAGATCGGCGACGGGACCGTCATACTCACGGCCCACGGCGTTTCGCCGGCAGTGCGGGAGAAACTGAGCGCCAAGGGGCTGAAATCGGTGGACACCACCTGCTCCGACGTCCAGGTGACCCACGACCTCGTCATCGATCTAGCCGAGCGCGGATTCGAGATCATCTACATCGGGAAGCGCGGACATCCCGAGACGGTCGGTGTGCTGGGCGAAGCTCCCGGGAAAGTGCACTTCGTCGAGAACAGCAGCGACGTGGAGCAGTTGGAGCTCGATAGCGATCAAATCGCCGTCACGACTCAGACGACCATCAGCGTATGGGATACAGCCGAGACGATCAGGAGCATCAAGCGGAGGTATCCCCACGCCGAGATCCACAACGACATCTGCCTCGCGACCCAGGACAGACAGGAGGCGGTGGTAGAGGCCGCGGCGGAAGCGGAGCTGGTGATCGTGGTCGGCAGCACACGCAGCTCGAATTCGAAACGGCTCGTCGAAGTCGTTAAAGAGCGCGTGGGCAAACCCGCCTATCTCGTGGACACGGTCGCGGACATCCGCTACGAGTGGCTGGAGGGGATCAATAAGGTGGCGGTGACTTCCGGCGCATCGACCCCCTCCCATCTCACGCGCGAAGTAATCAAGAACCTCAAGCAATACCCGAATCCCGTTTAGGACGGCGGTCTCGTTATGCCCGGCCAGATCGGGTGTGTGCGGGGCAGTCGAGGCAGAGTGGCCTTGATTCCGGCTTTCGCGGTAAGGGAATGTGCCGCGCGTGCTCCTACAAGCTCAGGATGCGCGACATGCGGGTTAGAGGCGTCCCGACATCCCGCTCCTCTGGATTCCGGCCCCGTATCGGAGTGTGGGGCAGGCTTCTGGCCTGAATGACGTTTGAGGGCGTCTTTTTCCTGCGTCTTTCGGCCTTTCGACAGGCTCAGGGCTGGCTGGCTGAGGGAGTACGGAGTGAGAATCACAGCTCGCGAACCGTCTCCGCACCGGCAAAGACGTGGCTTGGGGGTGGAGATTGGGTAGGTGGAACAGGCCGATTTTCATAAACATCTTTGAAAATTACCCTGTGAACTTTGAAAAACGGGGTGTTTGACGATGGGGTAAACGGGGTGTAAAGGAGGCGTTGATGCCCGCCCCGAATCAAGTACGGGACAGGCTTTTCGCGGGAATGACGAATCATGGATAGGGCCGACGGCACGCTCCGGAAGGCTCCGATTATTTGGTCCAGTATGGCTAGCCTATAGGGCGGTTTGCCGGTCGTCTATGCGTGCGCCCGAACGATCGGGACTAGATTCCCGCTTTCGCGGGAATGACGGGTGAGAGGGCGGGAATGACGGGATGTGCCGTGCGCCCCTTCGGCAAGCTCAGGGCAGGCTCTTCGACAGGCTCAGGGTGCACGGCATACGGGTTGGATGGCGGGGGGTTAGATTCCTCGGCTTCGCTTGGAATGGCAGGGAGGGCGCGGATTTGGGCTCACCCTCGCCCCGACCCTCTCCCGTCAAGGGAGAGGGGGATGGGCGGTACAGGCCGAGGCGATGGGCCGCTCGCGCGTTGACGGTCAGCCGCTGGCAGTCGGAGCGTTCAGCGCCTTTCTGACCAGGTCCCATGAGAACGCGGTGCCGTCCGACATGCGGGCGTCGACCTGATCGAACGGTATGCGGCCCTCGTCGCTGGGGTTGTAGATCCTCGTAGGGAAGTTGGTCAGCAGAGCGGGACGGTCCGGCCCAACCACGAACCCATGATGGACGCACTTGGGAATTAGAACGGCTATCTGGCCGCCGTCGCCGAGCGATTCGCCCAGCAGGAACAGATTGACCAGTCCGCTGGTCGGGGAATCGGGGCGTGGATCGTGGAGCCCGATCACCAGGTCGCCGGAGAGCACGGCGAACCTGTCCTCCTGGTATTGATGGACGTGCCATTCGGTCTCGTCGCGCGCGACGTTCGGCTCGGTAATGGAGTAATAGGTCTGTGCGAAGGGCAGGCGCTCCGAATCGAAGATGTCGCTCCAGTCGGCCCGGAGCGTCTCGACGAGTATCCCCCTGGGGTCCCTATTGACCCTGAGCGGCCTGACCTGCACTTCGTGGATGTGGGCCGCCTTGTCGAGAGGATCGGTGAATATCCCGGTCATAGCGCCTGCTTCAAGGTTGCCATCTGCCATAGCCGTAACGCGTCGATTCGATTCTGATGCTTCAGCCTGTTAGCTTACGTTATTCAATGCCCAAGAGATTCCGTAAATGGGGCCGGACCCCGAACAGCGGCACGCCGCCTGGTGGTCGAGGAGGTTTGATCGAATGACCGGAGCCGATGCCATCATACGAGTCTTGAAGATGGAGGGGGTGGACAAGGCGTTTTGCTATCCGGCCACGCCGCTGCTGGACGCGATGGCGGTTGCGGGAATTCGGGTGATCACGTCGCGGCAGGAACGCGTGGCGGGCAACATGGCCGACGGCGTCTCCCGGTCAACCAACGGACGGCAACTGGGGGTTTTCACGATCCAGCAGCTTGCCGGTGCGGAGAACGCGTTCGCGGCCGTCTCGCACTCGTATACCGATTCGACTCCGATACTGGTGTTGCCGGGCTACACGAACGTCCGCAACCTGGCGACGCCGCCAACGTTCGACAGCGTCGCCAACTACTCGAACACAACCAAGATGGCGCAGAAGGTCGTCTCGACCGAGCAGATCATGCCCAAGCTGCGGCAGGCTTTCACGGCGTTGCGGTCGGGACGGCCACAGCCGGTGTTGCTGGAACTACCGATAGACGTGTGCGCGGCGGAGTACCCGGGGGAAATCACACACAAACCAATTCCGAGAATGCTGCCGGCGCCGCAACCCGGGGCCGCGCGCGAGGCCGCCGAGCGGCTGCTGGCGGCAAGATGCCCGCTGATCTGGGCCGGACAGGGCGTGTTGTATGCCGAGGCTTCGGAGGAGCTCCAAACGGTTGCCGAGCTGAGCGGCGCGCCGGTAATGACGACGCTGCAGGGCAAGAGCGCCTTCCCAGAAGGTCACGAGCTGTCCGCCGGGGTCGGGGCGTATTCGTCGACGTACATGGCCGCCCACTTTCTGGACGAATGCGACCTGCTATTCGCCGTCGGAAGCAGCCTGAGCAGGGCGCCGTTCACACCGCGAGTACCGGTGGGCAAGACAATCGTCCACGCGACCATCGATTCGGTGGATTTGAGCAAGGAATACCCGACGGACCTGCCTGTGGTGGCCGACGCGAAACTGTTTCTGGCAGAGGTTGCCGAGGAGCTGCGCCGTCTCGGCGTCAACGGCCAGAACGGGTTGCGCGCCAGGAACGCGGACCTGATCGCTTCCACCAAGAAAGCGTGGTTTGCAGAATACGAGCCGCTATTCAGCGACGATTCTTCACCTGTCAACGGCTACCGAATGTTCCGCGAGCTATGGAACACGGTCGATCCCGACACGACGATGATCACACACGAGTCGGGCGCGTCTCGCGACATTCAGAGCGTCTTCTATCAGTCGACGGTTCCCCGAAGCTATCTGGGCTGGGGGCAGTCTTCGCAGCTTGGCTTCTCGATAGGCCTGGCCATGGGAGCCAAGCTCGCAAACCCGGACAAGCTGGTGGTGAACGTCATGGGCGACGGCTCGGTAGGCATGACCGGCATGGACTGGGAGACGGCGGTCCGCGAGAGGGCGCCAATAATGACGGTGATAAAACATGACTCGGTATTCAGCGGCTACGACCGAGCGATCCCCGAAGCGATCAAGCACTACGGAACGTCAACCCAGACCGGAGACTACGCGGGAGTCGCGGCGGCGCTCGGCTGCTACACGGAACGAGTCACCGAGCCCGGTGAACTGCGCCCGGCCTACGAGCGCGCCATCAGGGCGACCCGCGAGGGGCAGCCGGCGGTTGTCGACGTGATCACGCAGGAGACCCGAAAGCTGTCTCGACCGCCACAGTGGGGTTCGCCGCACTAGGGGCTGGTCAGATCGATTGGCACACGCCGAGGGGTTGGATTCCGGCTCACGCCGGAATGGCGGGAGAGGGATTCTGAAGTCGTTCGCCCTTCGACAGGCTCAGGACGAACGGGCGAGCTTGTCTTTGGCGACACTGGATTGCGGCTCCGTATCAAGTATGGGGCAGACTCTACGCGGCAATGACGGGAAGTCCGATCTATATACTCACGTTCCGACCGGTGACATGGATGACACAGCCCTAACGCTTACGGTCCTCTTGCTTTGAGAAACGTATTTAGAAACCTGTTCGGCGGGACTGAGGAACAGACCGCTCCATCAGCCCGCGATGTGAACTCCGCTCCGAGCAGCGCCGAAGAGCTACAACTCGGCCCGCTGGTCAGCGTCTCCGGGCGCGAGTTCGAGATTCGGGGTCGGAGCTTCGCGCGGCGGCGATTGCGCGAACCGGCGCAGCGGGATAGCCGGTCGTCGGCAAGCGCCCAAGCATGGAGCAACATCGACAGCGATCTTGCCGGATCGATGGCGCGCATCAACGAGATCTTTCTACACGTCACCGCCAGCATGGCGGACGTACTGGAGCGGATGGCGGATATCTCGGCGAACGACCGAGTGCCTACGTTCATTCTCCTAACCGGTCCGACAGGATGCGGCAAGACGACGATGGCCAAGACGTTCTGCTACGTCGCGGGCGAGCCGTTCGTCGAATTGAATTTCAGCGGCGACACGACGCTGGCCGATTTCTTCCGACGCACCGAGGTAGAGGCGGGAGAGGGCGGCCAGTCGACGATCAGCGCGCTTGGACCCGCGGCCGAGGCGATGCTGGTCGGCAAGATATTGATAGTCAACGAAATAAACATGCTCCCGCCGGACCTGTTGAGCGTATTGACTCAGGCGATGGACACCGGCCGGATCGTCCTTTCCGGGCTTGAAACGGGCAACGTGGAAGTCGAGCTGCACGAGAATTTCGGGATCATCGCGACCGCCAACCCCGACTACATAGGGACGATGGAGATCGGCCGGTCGCTGCAACGGCGATTCGGCCTGGGCCTCGGCAACGTGCCGATGACATTTCTGCCGCCCAAGGAAGAGGCGGAAGCCCTCAAGTTCGAATTCGACCGTCAGCGGATTTTTGCCGATCTAGACCTGAAGGCGAATCCGACCATCTGCGAGCGGATGGTCGCGCTTGCCGACGGGTTGAGGACTCACGAAGAGATCGGCGGCCAGATGCGCGACCGGGTCTCAACCAGAACGCTGGTGCACTGGCTGTCACTGGCCCGGATCAGCGGGATGCCGCTGGCCGAGGTGGGCGAACGGGCCGTGTTGACCATCGCCCCGCCGGAGATGCAAAAGCAGACGTTTCGGATGACTCGCGCGTCACTGGGCGCGGTCCGCGCGTCGACCGCTTACGGCGACGCTTTCAATCGCGCCCTGCTGCCGCCCGACTTGCCCGATTCCGGCGAGGCGGTCCCGCTGCCAGGCTCGATGCAGCTCGAGCCAATCTCAAGACCGCCGGAAACGCACGAAGGCGACGAAACGGAAGAAATCAGGCTGTCGGACGGTAGCGCGGCGCACATCGTCTGGCGGACGGGTTCCCCGCCCGAGTTTTCGGCAGCCGGTCCCGACGGCGAGCGGATAGTCGACGCGGTCGCGCTGGCCGACGTGCGAAGACGGCTCCGCGAAGAGCACGGACTCAACTTCCCGACGCCCCTGGGGAGCGTTCCTTCGTCCCGCGCCGCGCTTCCGTGCCTTACCCGCTCGTCATGGTCCGCGATCCGTCTGGCGCAGGGAGCGCTGCTGGCCGGCTATCCGGTATTTCTCAGAGGCCCCACGGGTTGCGGCAAATCGGCAATCGCGCGAACGATAGCCCGTCTATGGAGTCTGCGAGCGGTGGAGTTTTCGTTCACCGGCGAGACCGCCAAGGGCGACCTAACGGCCGTCCGGCAGCTTCAGGGAGGAGCGACTCGCTGGAGCATCCAGGCGTTCATGCAGGCGGTCCGGGACGGTCTGTTCGTAATCATCAACGAATACAACATGGCGTATCCCGACGTTCACTCAATCATCAACGGACTATTCGACAAGGGGGGACTCGTGACCCTGCCCGACGGGTCGGCCATTCGCGCTCATCCGGACTTCCGCATGATCGCGACGGGATACGCGGACGGTCCCGGGGTCAAGCCGCTCAACGAAGGCGTGGAAAACAGGTTCGGCGCGGTAGTGGCGATTGACTATCCGCCTCCCAGCGAAGAGGCCGCAATTCTGGAGTACCTAGGCGGCGACCGGATAAGCCGGGAGTGCACGTCCGGGATGATCCAGCTGGCCGCCGTGTCGCGAGAAATACTCGCCGGAACCGCCGACGCCGGATTCGACGGCAGCCTGTCGAACATACCCGCCGATCTCGCCGCGACAGTGGCCGAGCGGACGGCGCTCACGACGGCGGAAATGGCGGCGATGGTGCAGGGTTCACGTTCGAGCGGCGAGTTGACCGGCTGGTACCGCCGGGGCGCGCTGGAGGGCGCGCCGCCGGAAATCCAGCGCGTGCTGGAGCCGGTGCTTATCAACTACGGACTGGGGATGGGGCCTTCGTGAGCCAGGAAGCGCCGGTCAGCGTCGAGAATCAATACTTCGACGCCGCCCAGTTCGAGCTCGCCGGTCGATTGATCCTGGGCGATCTGCCCGTGACCCTGCTGCCAGGGTCGTGGTGGTCGTACATACCCTCGCAAAACCTGATTCTGTATCCGCAAACGCTGTTGACCGAATGGAACGTATGGCGGATGGTGGGGGCGGTGTGCCACGAGGCGGCCGAGGCCAGGTTTACCGGCACGGGCGGGTCCGCCGAAGTCGCGAAGTGGCTGCGAAGAGCCTCGCGGCACGGATTGAGCGCGCCTTCGGCCCAGCTGCTGGTGAACACAGTCAACGACATGCGAGTCAACCGTTTGCATTTGCGGCGCTATCCGGGTTCGGAAGTCTTTTTCAAGGCGCTCTATTCCGACGAGCCGGAATTGCACGCAAAGGATGATCTACGGCTCCCGCCGGGGCTCGATCTGGACCGCCACCGTCCGCCGCATCACGCCTACGTGGACGCACTGACGCTGAAGTGGATCGAATCGAGCTGGCCGGAACTGAACCTGAACAAGGAACCGGCACCGCCGGGCGCGGTTTCACAGGCGGTGAAGCGGACCTGGAAGCACATCGTCGACGCCGCAGACTCCGACGATATCGACGACATGTTGACGACGCTGGAGAAGAAGGTGCTTCCGGCGTACGCCGAGCTTGTCCATCAGTGGGACCCCGACGACCCATACCAGGGTGAGTCGAAAGAGCCGGGCCCGGAACCGGACGACGACTCACCCGGCCAACCGGAAGACGAGGCGCCGCAGGATGTGGAATCGCTGCCGGGAGCCGGACCGGGCCGGGGCGTGTCGGTTGGAGGCTCGAACACCCCTCCGAAGCAGATGAAGACGCTCTCGAAGGTTACGGCCGAGAGCGTGAGGATGCGCATAAGGGCGGGAGCGAGGCCGGGCCTAGTGCGACGCGGCGCGCCGACAGAGGCGGAAAGGCGCTCAATCGAACCAATCAGCGCGTCCGTCGTGCAGCAGCTTCGACGGTCAACCGAGGAGCGGATCGACTACACGAAATTCGATTACCTCGAAGCGGTGGAAAGTCTGGAAGACAAAATCACGGAAACGATTGAGGGAGACGGCCGGCGACCGGGTCTGGCCGAACTGATGGACCGCCGCCGTCACGGAGCGACGGAAGCGATGCGGCGGCCCCGCAAGCAGCGCTGCGGCGACCAGGGCGAAATTGACATGGAGCACCCGGAAAAACTGGCCACCGATCCGTCGGCGGCCTTCCTGCGCGGGGTGAGAATCCCGAGAGAGGACCAGCAGCGCGACTTCGCCGGATCGATACTTCTGGACGTGAGCGGAAGCATGGTCCAGAAGGGCTACCCGACCCGCAAGTTCGACCGTCTCGTCGAGACGGCGATTCTCTTCATCGAAATCCACGAGCGCCTGGCGATCCCGTTCGAGGTGACCGCTTTCAGCAGCGAGGTGACGTCGCTGATCGAGTTTCCGAAGAGCCCAACCAAGGCCAAGTTCAGGTCCATGCGCGACTATCACCCGAACGATCACAGCGCCATATTCCGAAAGCTGTATGAGCTCGACCACAAGGACACCGACGACTCGGCGGCGCTGAACGCTTCGATCGAGAACTGCTCGCGGCAGAAGGGGCTCAGGAGCATCTTTGTGATTACGGACGGGATAAGCAGCGATCCGGCTGAACTGCGCCGCGCGTTGATCGACCTGGACAGGAAGAACCGAAACAGCTCGGAGCAGCAGCGCATGAAGGTGCTGGCGTTTGGCGTGGGCGTGGTCGAATCCGAGTTCCAGCAGGCATACCAGCCCAAGCTAAGCGGCAAACGCCTGGGGTCTTGCTCAGGCGTAGTGGTGGAAGACTTGAAGATGCTGCCGGTCTACGTTCGAGAGGCGGTAGATCAGCGAATCCGCTATGCCTGACACCTCGGTTCGATGTTTTAGTGTGGCTTCGATGCTTTACCGGTATTTCCAAGCTCCCGTATACTTCCTAGGCTTGGGGGTTCTTCGTTACGACGGATCGACGTTGAGTTCCCGTTCGTTTCAAAGCAGATAAAGGCAACTAAAAGTCAGCGAAATAGACACAGCAACACCGCCGGTTACCGAGATGCCGGAGCTCGAATCGATGGAGTCGCTCCTCGAAAGCGGAGACCACGAGGTAAGAATCCTCCGCCGGGGGGAAGTCATAGACGGCACCGTGGTCCGGGTTTCGGGCGACGAGGTGATGATAGACGTCGGTCTCAAGTCGGAAGGCGTGGTCGTGGGCCGCGAGCTTTACGATCCCAACGTCATGGACGAGCGGCCGCAGCTAACCATCGGCGAAATAATCCCGGTTTACGTGGTGCAGCCCGAAGGCGAGGGGGCCGCGATGCTCTCGCTTCGGCGCGCAATGCAGGAAAAGCAATGGCGCGAGACCGAAGCAATCTACAACGAGGGCAAGATCATCGAGGCCAAGGTCACCGAGTTCAACAAGGGCGGCGTGCTCGTTGGGGTTGGACCGCGCGGCTTCGTTCCCATGTCGCAACTGGTGAGCCTCGCGCCGTCGTCGAGTGAGGACAGCCGGGACGACATAGCCGAGCGGCTGGGGCAGCTTGTCGGCAAGACGCTTCAGATGAAGATCATCGAGATGGACCGGCGTCGAAACCGGCTCATCCTGTCCGAGCGCGCGGCACAGCGCGACTTGCGCTCGGAGCGTAGAGAGACTCTTCTGGAAGAATTGCGGGTTGGCCAGATTCGCAAGGGGATCGTGAGCAACCTGGCGACGTTCGGGGCCTTTATCGACCTCGGCGGAGCCGACGGTCTGGCACACATTTCAGAACTGTCCTGGAGCAGGGTAAACAGTCCTACGGAAGTTCTGAGGCCGGGCCAAGAGGTGGACGTTTATATCCTGGCGCTCGACCGCGAGGAAAAGAAGATCGCCTTGAGCATTCGGCGGGCGCTGGAAGACCCGTGGGACGCTCTGGAGGAGCGGCTCGCTTCGGAACAGGTGGTCGAAGGAACGGTTACAAAGCTGGCCCCGTTTGGCGTATTCGTGCGTCTGGAAGAAGGCGTCGAGGGCCTTGCCCACGCGTCCGACCTGGATGAGGAATCCATGCTTTCGATGTACGAGGGACAGACTCTGGACTTTCGCGTCCTGAGCGTTCAGACGGAAAGGCGGAGAATCAGGCTAGTGCCCGCCGAGACGGCTGGGCGCGGTTTTGATGACTACGATGGAGTCGATTCAGGCGAGGGAATAGTGGTCGGCACTTCGGATGTCCGATGAGCCGGCGACACCCTGGGCGCAGCCCACTATGCGAAGAGGCTGAAGACCGGCGACGACGCCGGAGTAACGTCTGCCGAAGCAAAGAAAGCTGAAGACTTAAGAGGCGAAGCGGCCGCCAATTAGCGATAATTGATTGGCTGCCCCCGCCGCAGGGCGGGGCACAATCGTGGGAGCGTTCGTTGAACGACAGACTTGACAAGTTCACAGAGCGGGCAAAGAAGGTTCTGGTCTACGCGCAGGACGAGGCCACCCGCTTCAATCACAACTACATAGGGACCGAGCATCTTCTGCTGGGGCTGCTTAGGGAAGGCGAAGGCATAGCCGCGCGGGTGCTCAGCAATCTGGGCGTCGAGCTGAACAAGGTCCGCAGCGCCGTCGAGTTCATCATTGGCCGGGGCGAGCGCATGGTCGTCGGCGACATAAACCTGACTCCGCGGGCGAAGCGCGTGATCGAGCTTGCCGTAGAAGAAGCGCGCCGTCTGGGACACAACTACATAGGTACCGAACATCTGCTGCTAGGGCTGGTCCGCGAGGGTGAGGGCATAGCCGCGGGCGTGCTCGAAAGCCTGGGTGTGAACCTCGAAAAGGTCAGAGCACAGGTCGTTCAGGTCGTTAGCCACGGCAGCCTGGAGTCGTCTCAACAGGGGGGCAAGCGTTCCAGCAAGACGCCGCTGGTTGACACTCTCGGCATCGACCTGACGATGGCGGCGACCCGCGACGAGCTCGATCCGGTGATCGGCCGCGAGAATGAAATCGAACGCGTTATCCAGATTCTGAGCCGGCGCACCAAAAACAACCCGGCGCTCGTGGGCGATCCCGGCGTAGGCAAGACGGCGATAGCGGAAGGGCTGGCCCAGCGGATAGTGCGCGGCGACGTTCCAGAGAGTCTCAAGGACAGGCGGCTGCTCACTCTCGACATCGGGTCGCTCGTCGCCGGCACCAAATACCGCGGCGAGTTCGAAGAGCGGCTCAAGAAGGTGATCGAGGAGATCAAGTCGTCCAGGGAATGCGTGCTCTTCATCGACGAGCTGCACACACTGGTCGGAGCCGGCGCGGCAGAGGGCGCGGTGGACGCGGCGAACATCCTCAAGCCAGCGCTGGCCCGCGGCGAATTGCAATGCATCGGGGCCACGACCGCCGACGAATACCGAAAGCACATCGAGCGCGACGCCGCCCTAGAGCGTCGGTTTCAGCCGGTGCGAGTCCGCGAGGCCACGATCGAAGAGAGCATCGACATACTCAAGGGCGTAAAGCACCGCTACGAGGAACATCACAAGGTTGAAATAACCGAAGAGGCAATCGTGGCGGCGGCGGAACTGGCGGGCCGCTACGTGACGGACAGGTTCCTGCCCGACAAGGCCATCGACGTGATCGACGAAGGGGCGGCCAAGGTAAAGATTCGCGCGGGATCGGCTCCCGAGGAGCTGCGGAAAGTCCTGCGCGAAATGGAAGACGTAATCAGCAGGAAGGACGCCGCGATCACCAACAGCGATTTCGAGCGCGCCGACCAGCTTCGTTCCGAGGAAAAAGTACTGCGGGCCATGGCCGAAAGGCTCGAATCGGCGTGGACCAGGAAACGCACGGAAAGCTTGCCGCAGGTCCTCGAAGAGGACGTTGCGAACGTCGTATCGGTGTGGACAGGGATTCCCGTTTCGCGGATAGCCGAGCAGGAATCCAAGCGGCTCCTGCACATGGAAGAAGAGCTGCATCGAACGGTGGTGAGCCAGGATGAGGCGGTAAACACCATCGCCAAAGCCGTGCGCCGCGCCCGCGCCGGACTGAAGGACCCGAACCGGCCCATCGGAACGTTCATTCTCATGGGGCCGACTGGCGTGGGCAAGACGCTCCTGGCGCGCGCGCTGGCGGACTTCATGTTCGGCAGCCAGGACGCGCTGGTGCGTATCGACATGTCGGAGTACATGGAGCGGCACTCAGTTTCCAGGCTGGTGGGAGCGCCGCCGGGCTACGTCGGCTACGACGAGGCGGGGCAGCTTACCGAGGCCGTGCGGAGGCGACCGTACTCGGTGATCTTGTTCGACGAGATCGAGAAGGCGCACCCGGAGGTCTTCAACATCCTGCTCCAGTTGATGGACGACGGCCGACTGACCGATGCGCACGGCCGCACTGTGGATTTCCGCAACACCATCGTTCTGATGACTTCGAACATCGGCGCGCAGCTCATCAAGCGCGACGTACAGCTTGGCTTTCAGGTTGGCGGCGATACCGAGCAGAGCGAAGAAAACCGCTACAAGACTATGAAGGCGAAGGTGCTCAGCGAACTCAAGAAGGCCTTCCGGCCCGAGTTCCTGAACCGAGTCGACGCCACCGTGGTCTTCCGCTCGCTGAACAGGGCGGACATGGTACAGATCGTCGAGCTCGAACTGAGGCGCGTGCACGCACAGGTTACCGAGCACGAGATGGAACTAGAGATGACGCCCGAGGCCGTGGCCCTGCTGGTCGAAAAAGGGTACGACCCGGACTTCGGCGCCAGACCGCTGAAGCGCGTCATCCAGACAATGGTCGAAGATTCGCTCGCCGATCACCTGCTTTCGGGACATTTCTCTCCAGGTGAGAAGATCAGGGTAGTTCGCGACGGCGACGAACTCCGAGCGGAGACCAGAGAACCGGTCGGAGCCTGAGCCGTGCCCGCTCGGCGGACGGCTTTCGTCTGCCGGGAGTGCGGGCACTCGACCCCCAAGTGGGCGGGACGCTGTCCTGACTGCGGATCGTGGGACTCTCTGCAAGAGTCGCGGGTTTCCGGAGGTAGTCGAGGCGCGGGCGACGTCGCCTCGATAGAACCCGTACGGCTCGGCGACGTCCAGTCCATCGACTATTCGAGAGTTCGCTTCGGATTACCGGAAGTGGAGCGGGTGTTTGGGGGCGGCCTGGTCCCAGGATCGCTTTCCCTGCTCGGCGGCGACCCCGGCATCGGCAAATCGACCCTTCTAATTCAGATCGCCAACGGCCTGCGGGACGGCGACTCCGTGTTGTACGTTTCCGGCGAAGAATCTCCGCACCAACTGAGGCTGAGGGCAAACCGGCTCGACATCGCGGGAAGCAACATTTCGGTCCTTCCAGAAGTGGAAGTCGACAGCGTCATCGCCGCAGCGGAGAAGATGCGGCCGAGCCTCCTGATAGTCGATTCCATTCAGACCGCGCGGGTTGACGATCTGGGATCGGTTCCCGGCAGCATGGCGCAGGTCCGGGAGAGCGCGAACAAGCTGCTCAGGTATGCGAAAGAGTCTCATGTTCCCGTCTTGATCGCGGGACACGTGACCAAAGAAGGCAACATCGCAGGACCGCGCACGCTCGAGCATCTGGTCGATGCGGTGATGTATCTGGAAGGCGAGTCGCGCTCGGCCTACCGCCTCTTGCGAACGGTAAAGAACCGGTTCGGCTCCACCAACGAGGTGGCAGTGCTGGCGATGACAGGCACCGGTCTCACCGAAGTCCCCAACCCGTCTTCGGTCTTCCTATCGGAACGCAGCGAGTCGGCGCCCGGGTCGGCTGTCGCGATAACAATCGAGGGGTCGCGCGCGATCATGGTTGAAGTCCAGGCGCTCGTCAGCCGCACCGTCTATTCGCTGCCTAAACGGCTAGCTACGGGATACGACTCCAACAGGCTGACGATGATGGTCGCGGTGCTAGGAAAGAGGGCGGGCGCGAATCTCTTCGACCAGGACGTATACGTAAACGTCGTGGGCGGACTTCGTTTGAGCGAGCCGGCGGTCGATCTCCCGGTTGCGCTCGCGATTGCGTCGAGCCTGCGCGGCCGCCGAATCAAGCCGGACGTCGCGGCCTTTGGAGAAATCGGACTTGTTGGCGAAGTCCGCTCGGTTTCGCAGGGCGAGCGGCGACTGGAAGAAGCCGTCCGCATGAACTTCGGGACATGCCTGATTCCCAAATCACTTGCCGAAGGTTCTAGCAATGGAGCCGTTGCCGTCCGCGATCTGAACGAAGCGTTCGAGGCGGGTCTTGATTAGAGAACGCGAAACGGTGGTCGCCGTCGTGCTTGCCGCAGGAAGCGCGGTGCGCATGAGCGGAATCGACAAGATGAAGGCGCGCCTGGACGGAAGGTCAGTTTTGGAGTGGTCGCTGTCGGCACTTGACGCGTGCGTCGAAATAGACGCCATTCAACTTGTCTCGCCAGAGGGAGGTGACGGGCTTCTGGCGGGCGTTGGCCGCGCGGCCGTGCGGCGGTCGGAATTCAGGGTGTGTCCGGGCGGACCGAGCCGGGCCTGGTCAACATTGCATGGGCTCAGGGCCGCTTCGAAAGGTGGATTCGCCTGGGCGGTCGTGCACGACGGCGCGCGGCCCTTCGTGACCGCCGACATAGTGACCCGCGGCCTTGAAACAGCCTGCGCATCCGGCGCCGCCATCGCCGCCGTTCCGGCGACGGATACCATCCAGATCAGCGACGACGCGGGCATAATCACCGAGTCTCCCCGGCGCGAGAGCGTATGGATGGCCCAGACTCCGCAGATCGCCCGGCTGGATTCGCTCCTAGCGGCGCACGAGCGTCTGCGCGACCGGCTGGACGGGTTCACGGACGAGGCGTCCGTACTGAGAGAAACCGGACATGCGGTAGCGGTCTTCCAGGGCAGCTATTCCAACATAAAGATCACCACAGCCCATGATCTGGAGGCGGCCCAGTTGATCGTCGACCGGCTTCGTTCGAGGCAGAAGGCGTAACACTCCGAAGTGTCAGAGAACCGGGTGGGAGTAGGGTACGACCTGCACCGTCTGCAATCGGGTCGAAAGATGGTACTGGGCGGGGTGATCGTGCCCGCCGACGAGGGACCGATAGGTCATTCCGACGGCGACGTTGTGCTGCATGCGATCATCGATTCGATTCTCGGCGCCGCCGCGCTCGGCGACATCGGAGGCATGTTTCCCGACACGGACCCCGCCATCGAGGGGATTGCCAGCGTGGAAATGCTGAGACTTGCAGTCGAGCGGGTCCAGAGCCGGGGCTGGGCGGTGGGCAACATCGACGTGACGCTGATTCTCGAAAGTCCCAAGATCTCGCCGTTTGTGGAGGCCATGAGGGACTCGATCGCCGCCGCGCTCGGGATTGAACCGGAGGCGGTGAGCGTCAAGGCCAAAACCAACGAAGGTCTTGGCGAGATCGGCAGGGGCGAGGCGGCAGCGTGCCACGCCGTGGCGCTGCTGCAGGCCACCGCGGGCCGGGCGCGTTAGTCGGGCAGCCTTCGTTAAAATCTCATTTCGACTTCGAGAGGTCCGACACGAAAGGTCGTCCATCGAACATGCGCTTGCTCGATACCGCCACGCGACAGCAACGACCGCTCCAGCCGCTGGGAGACGCCGTAACAGTCTACGTTTGCGGTATGACTCCGAAGGACAAGCCGCATATCGGGCACGCGCGTCTGTTCGTGCACGCCGACATTTTCCGACGATACCTCGAATACCGGGGGATCAAAGTCAAGCACGTACAGAACTTCACCGATGTCGATGACAAGATAATCGAGCGAGCCAAGGCCGCCGGCCGCGATCCAATGGAATTGGCGCGGGAAAACTCGCAGGCCTACTTCGACGTAATGGACAAGCTGGGAGTTCTCCGCGCTCACCTGTATCCGAAGGTGACGGAGAACATCGACGTGATCATCACGGCGATCGAGGAGCTGATCGAAAGAGAGCACGCCTACGAAACTTCGACCGGCGTTTACTTCGAGGTGAGCAGCTGGGCCGATTATGGAAAGCTCTCGGGGCGTTCAGGCGACGACGCAATGGCGGGAGCGCGGGTAGACGTTGACCCCGAAAAGCGCGATCCTCGCGACTTCGCTCTGTGGAAACGTCACAAAGAGGGTGAGATCTACTGGGACAGCCCGTGGGGGCGCGGCCGGCCCGGCTGGCACATCGAATGCTCCTCGATGATCCGCCGCCATCTAGGTCCCCGGATCGACGTTCACTGGGGCGGGTCGGACCTGATCTTTCCGCATCACGAAAACGAGCTTGCGCAGGCCGAGGCCGGGTTCGGGGTGGCACCGTTCGTGCGGGTCTGGATGCACCTGGCGGTGCTGCGGGTGAATGGGGAGAAGATGGGGCATTCGACCGGCAATTTCGTTACCCTGGAGAACCTTTTCGAGAGCTTTCATCCCCAGGTCGTGCGGCTGTATCTGGTCTCGACCAAGTACAGGTCGCCGGTCGAGTTCTCACAAGACTCGATGCCGCAAGCGGCGGCGGGATACGAGCGCCTGTGGAGCGCGCTACGCGCACAGCCTGCCGGACCCGGCGAACACGACGAGAATTCCAGCGGCGAGCTACTGAAAGCGAGCGCGGAGGCGCGCTCGGGATTCGAGCGCGCGATGGACGACGACCTCAATACGGCGGCCGCCCTCGCGGCCTTGTACGACTTCGGCCGGGATATCAACCGGCTGGGGCCTCGGTCGAGCGCGGAGAATCTCGATGCGGCCAAGGAAGACTTCCAAGAGTTGGCCGCAGTCCTGGGTCTCGAACCTGTGTCAACCGCAACCAGCGACGGTGAAGTCGAGCCGCTGATTCAGCTCCTGGTCAACGTTCGCTCCCAGCTTCGCAAGCAGAGGGTTTGGGACGTGTCGGACCACATTCGCGACGAACTGGCCAAGCTGGGGGTAACTCTGGAGGACGGTCCCGCATCCACCACGTGGCGCCGGAGCTGACGGAACCGGTCGATCGTGTCTGAGGACTCGATAACTCTGCGGCGCATGGTGTTCTTCGGCTTTCACGGAGACAGGCCGGAGGAACGCACGCTGGGGCAGCGTTTTATCGTAGATGTCGTTCTAACCGCCGACCTGTCGCAGGCCGGCGCTTCGGACTCGCTGGGGGACACCGTCGACTATGGCGAGGTCTACTCGACGGTCAAGCAGGTCGTCGAGGGGCCGCCAGTGAACCTGCTCGAAGCCCTTGGGGAGCGGATCTGCGGTGAGGTGATGGGAATCTCCGACCGAGTAGAGACCGTGGAAGTCGTGGTAGCCAAGCCGTCGGTACCGCTGCGGGGAGCGCTCGACGGGGCCGAAGTGCGCCTGGTCCGGCGACGCGGCGGCCGCTGACGAAGCCTGAACTTGAGATTCCGCTGGGTAGGCACTCCAAGTTCGGGCGTAATTGGAGAAGCGACTTTCGGGTGCGGGATGCCAGCATACGGGTCTGGGTGGAAGAGCTGAGCGTATTTGGTAACCAGAGACCTTTGTATAACTCCCAACCGTCGGGGGATGCGGAGATGAACCAATTACCGCCAAGGTATGCTTTGCGGTTCTGGATTCCCGCTTTCGCGGGAATGGCGGTTTTTGCAGACGTCTCAAACGGCGGGACTTAGTATCCATAGTGCCGCTTTCTGGAGCGGATTTCATCAAGTCTGGAAGGTCGATTTGGTTGTCGATAGCGAAATAAGAGAGGCCGTAAGCGATTTGCTGAATGGCATTGGAGAGGACCCAGCGCGGGACGGGCTGCGGGATACTCCGGCACGCGTGGCGCGTATGTATTCCGAGCTGTTTTCGGGTCTGGATAAGGACCCGGAGTCCGTGCTGACCACGACTTTCGCCGAACCATACGACGAGATGATCGTCCTGCGGGACGTTCCGTTCTTTTCGATGTGCGAGCATCATCTGCTGCCGTTCTTCGGGTCGGCGGACATTGGCTACATACCGGGCGACCGGATCGTGGGCCTGAGCAAGCTGGCGCGGGCGCTAGAGATTCTTTCCCGCAGGCCCCAGCTGCAAGAGCGGCTGACCTTCGAGGTTGCCGATGCAGTGGAAAAGGCGCTTGATCCGCTGGGAGTGGCGGTTCGCATTCAGGCGGAGCACTTGTGCATGACGATGCGGGGGATCAAGAAGCCGGGAAGCAAGATGGTCACGACCGTCACGAGGGGAGCTTTCCGGGATAACTCCGCCACCCGAGCGGAGTTCTTCGACTCCGTGGCGAGAGGCTAGAGCGTTCCGCCTAAGAACGTAGTCCGTCTGCTAACCGGAGCGGGGCGCTGTGTCCGACGGAGGCCGTCGCGAAGGGAAGTCGGCGCTTTATTCGTAAACTTCCGGGTTGACGCAGTTCCAAGGCCGTCCACCTTGCAGCCGCTCCAGGATGCTCTCGCACAGCAATATACCCATCCGCGCGAAGGCGTCGTCGGAATTTGACGACATGTGCGGGGTGAGAACCACATTGGGAAGCTGAAACAGGGGATTATCGAGAGAAGGAGGTTCAACGACAAATACGTCCAGGCCAGCCCCTCGAATCCGGTTCGCGGCCAGGAGATCGGCCAGCGCCCCCTCGTCGATCAGCGTCCCGCGGGCGGTATTGATCAGATAGGCCCCCGGCTTCATAAGCTCCAGGCGTTCGCGGCTGATCATGCCGGTGGTCTCGGGAGTGAGCGCCGTATGAAGGGTTACGACGTCTGCCGCGGACATAAGCTCATCCAGGTCGACGTAGCGCGCCTCGATGCCAAGATCGGCCAGACGCTGCGGGTGAGGATTCGCGGTATGGACCAACAGCTTCATGCCGAAGCCGAAATGGCCTATTCGGGCGACCCTGGACCCGATATCACCAAGCCCCACTATTCCAAGGGTCTTGCCCTCAAGCTCCATGCCGACCAGAACGGTCCGGAGCTTGAACGCCTCGGTGCGGGTTGACGCGTCGGCCTGGGCGACATGATGTGTTATTCCGAGCAGGAGCGCGAAAGTATGCTCGGCCACCGTCTGAGAGTTCATGCCCGGCGTGTTCAGGACGGCTATGCCGCGCTTGGTCGCGGCTTCCACGTCCACGCTGTCGACACCAGCACCGAACCTTCCGATGATCTCGAGGTCCGGGCTTACTTCGAACGTGCTTTCGGTAATCGGCTCGGTACCGGCGACGATGACGTGCGTGCCGGCCATATTGGCTTCGACCTCGCCGGGCTGGGGATCGAGAATCTGCACAACGCTTCCGGCGGCGCGCAACATATCCAGGCCGACATCGGGGACCGGAAACGTCTGAACGAACTTCCACGGTGACTCGGTCATGCGGTCAGGCCTCTAGGTGGCGTTACTGAGCGGCTCACGCGGTTGGTATCAGTACGCTTTGCAGCGCCTCGTAGTGCTCAAGGGCTATTCCAGTGCCGAGCGCGACGCACATGAGCGGCTGCTCGGCGATAGTGCAGGGAATGCCTGTCTGGTTCGATATCAACTTATCGAGATTACGCAGCAGACCTCCCCCGCCAATCATAACGATGCCCTTGTTAATGATGTCGGCTGAAAGCTCCGGCGGCGTCTGCTCCAGTACTTGCTTTACACCCCGAACGATCGAGTTCACCGGCTCAGTGATCGCGTGGGTTATTTCGTCCGACGTAATCGTGATGGTTCGCGGGAGTCCGGCCACCTGATCGCGCCCACGGACTTCCGCCGGGATCGATTCGGACATCGGGATTGCGCTGCCGATGGATATCTTGATTTGCTCCGAGGTTGGGTCGCCTATCAGCAGGTTGTACTCCCTGCGTATGTAGTTGGAAATAGCGTCGTCGATTTTGTTGCCGCCCACCCGAATCGAGTTCGAGACAACTATGTCGTTGAGCGAGATGACGGCGATCTCGGTGGTGCCCCCGCCGACATTTACGACCATATTGCCTGATGGAGCCGAGATGGGGATTCGCGCCCCGATTGCCGCAGCGAGCGGCTCGGGGATCAGGCCAGCCTCCTTGCATCCGGCGGCGAGGGCAGCATCCCGGACCGCGCGGCGCTCGACGCCCGTTACGCCGGTCGGAACGGAAATCATCATCTCCGGCTGAAACAGCCTGAACCTTCCACAGATCCGCTCAATGAAATATCGCAGCATGGCTTCAGTGACGAGATAGTCGGCTATGACGCCGTCGCGCATCGGGTGCAGTATTCGAATGCTGCCCGGAGCGCGACCCACCATCTCGCGGGCCGCCTGCCCCACTGCGAGCAGCTTCCGGTCGGGCATGCTTACCGCGACCGCCGAAGGCTGGTTGATGACAATCCCTCTGCCTCTGGCGTAGACAACGACGTTGACCGTTCCCAGGTCAACGCCTAACTGGCTGGAACCGAAAATCACGCGGCTACGGCCGCCCCAATCCTGGTCTCACACGAGGGACTCGACGAAAGTCGAGGCCTCGACCCGCGCGCCCAGCTGAGTCAGATCGGCGGCAAGGTCCTCGAAACCGCGATGTATGTAACGCGCGTCGCGTATGGTCGTTTCCCCGTCCGCGACGAGACCCGCGAGGATCAGAGCGGAGCCGGCGCGCAGGTCGTTATCGACCGAGAGCTCGGTGGCGGTGAGCCGCGTCGGACCCGTGACGACCGCGCGGTTCGCGTTAACGGTGATGTCCGCTCCAAGCTTCCGCAATCCCCCGACGTAGCTGAACCGGTCTTCGAAGACCCGCTCGACGATCGTGCTGGTCCCGCGGGCCTGGGTAAGCAGCGCCCCCATGGCTGCCTGATTGTCGCTGGGGAAACCCGGGTAGGGCATGCTCTGGACTTCGGTGCCGCGGAGCTTGCCGTCCGACCGGACCACCACCGACCGCTCGGTCGCGCTCGTTTCGACACCCGCCGCGCGGAGCTTGTAGAGCACGGGCTCCAGCAGCTCCGGAACAACGTTCGTGAGCTCCACCTCACCGCCGCACATCGAGCCAGCGATGGCAAGCGTACCCGCCGCTATCCGGTCCGGCATGATGCTGAAGGATGTGCCATGAAGCCGGCGACTGCTCTCGATTTCGATGACGCTGGTACCCTCGCCGGTTATTTTCGCGCCCATCAAGCGAAGAAACCGGACCAGTTCGAGGACTTCCGGCTCACGGGAGGCATGGACTACCGTGGTCGTACCCTCGGCCAGACAAGCGGCCATGATCAGGTTTTCGGTGCCAGTGTGACTGGGATAGTCGAGATAGATTCGCGCGCCGGTGAGTTTGTCGGCGGCAGCGTTGTAACGGTCGTGCTCAATTCGGATTGTCGCCCCCATAGCGCGAAACCCGTGGATATCGACGCTTACAGGGCGATATCCGATCGCGCAGCCGCCGGGATGGACGCAGTCGAATCGGCCGAACCGGGCCAGCAACGGGCCGGTCGCCAGGAACGAAGCACGCATCTCGGTGACAAGCGGCGAATCGGGTTCGAACGACGTGATCCCACGCGCCGAGACCGACATCTCATGCCGTGCGTGGTCGAGCTCTACCTCGGCGCCGAGACCGCGCAAAAGCTCGGCCATGATCTCGACATCTTCGATCAGCGGCACGTTTGTCAGATGACACTGCTCGTCGGTCAGCAGGCAGGCCGCCATGATCGGTAATATCGCGTTCTTGGCGCCAGGAATCGCCACGTTGCCCTCAAGCCGCGCTCCGCCGGTTACGACGAATTGGTCGGGTATCGTCCGGCCGCCAGATTCCGACGAAGCTGCACGCGTGGCCATCGGCCTATTCTAGCGGCCAGCTCTCTCCGCAGCGCGAATTCGGGCTATTGCGCGAAGCAGAGCGATTCGCGCCCGCAATGCGTCTCCGGGCTCGAGCGGCGCCGACAAGTCCTGCAAGGCGCGGTCGCGGGCCGCCTGGGCGCGCTCAAGATCTATCTCGGTCGACCGCTCCGACGTGTCGGCGAGGACAGTTATCTTGTTGCGCAAGACCTCGAAGAAGCCGCCGCTGACCGCGAGCAACTGGTCGGCGTCGTCTCGCCGGAGAACTATCACCCCAGGCTCCAACTCGGTTATGAGCGGAGCATGGTTAGGCAGGACGGCAAGCTGCCCGGCCACTCCCGGAGCGATGACCATGTCGACGTTGTCTTCGTCGACAAGCAGCCGTTCCGGCGTGACAAGCTCTACCGAGAGTTTCGCCATCGGTCAGACCGAAGCAGTTTCCGTCGGGACTATCTTGGGCTCGGGCCGGTTCAAGCGGCGTCTCGCATTCGCTGGGCGTTCGCCACAGCCTGGTCTATCGTCCCGACCATGTAGAAGGCCTGCTCGGGCAGATCGTCGTGCTTGCCGGCGAGTATTTCATCGAATCCGCGGATAGTCTCCTCAATGGGGACTATCTCGCCCGTTATGCCGGTAAACCGCTCGGCGACGTTCATGGGCTGCGAGAGGAACCGCTCCATTCGCCTAGCGCGGGCCACCGTCTGCCGGTCCTCCTCGGAAAGCTCTTCGATGCCCAGAATCGCGATTATGTCCTGCAACTCGCGGTATCTCTGCAAGACTCGCTGCACGCCGCGGGCGACCCGATAGTGGTTGTCGCCGACGACGCGGGGATCGAGGATCTTCGACGTGGAGGTCAGGGGGTCGACGGCGGGGTAGATACCGCGCTCGACGATGGACCGTTCGAGCCGAATCGTGGCGTCGAGGTGGGCGAACGTGGCGACCGGCGCGGGGTCGGTGTAGTCGTCAGCCGGAACATATATCGCCTGGAAGGACGTGATAGCTCCCTTGGACGTAGAGGTAATGCGCTCCTGCAGGTCGCCCATCTCGGTGCTGAGCGTAGGCTGGTAGCCGACCGCCGAGGGCATTCTGCCCAGCAGCGCCGACACCTCGGACCCGGACATGGAGAACCTGAATATGTTGTCGATGAAGAGCAGGAGGTCCTGGCCTTCCTCGTCGCGGAAATACTCGGCCATGGAAAGGCCCGCCAGCGCCACCCGCAGCCGCGCGCCGGGCGACTCGTTCATCTGGCCGAAGACCATCATGGTGTTGTCCATGACCTCGGCCTCGCGCATTTCGCCTATGAGCTGCGTCCCCTCGCGAGTGCGCTCGCCCACGCCGCAAAACACGGAGTAGCCTCCGTAAGACTTGGCAACGTTGTTGATCAGCTCCATGATGATGACGGTCTTGCCGACGCCCGCGCCGCCAAAGACGCCCGTCTTTCCGCCTCGGGTGAACGGGGCGATCAGGTCGACCACCTTCAGCCCGGTCGCAAACATCTCGGTCGAGGTCGCCTGCTCCTCAAGCTCGGGCGGCGGACGATGGATCGGATATGTCTTGTCGACTTCCACGGGCGGGCCGCCGTCCACGGGCCGCCCGGTTACGTCGAACACGCGGCCCAGCGTCGCCTCGCCCACGGGCACCGATATGGGACCTCCGGTGTCGCGCACGGCGGCGCCGCGTCTCAGGCCTTCCGTCGGCGTCATCGCGATGCACCGAACCCAACTGTTGCCGACGTGCTGCTGGACTTCCAGTATTACGGGAAGGCTGCCTTCCGAGGCTTCGACTTCGAGCGCCGTGAAGAGCGGCGGCATCTCCTCGGCGCCGAACTCCACGTCCACAACCGCGCCTACAATCTGCACGATCTTTCCTGTAGCCATTTACCGGTTCTCCATTTACTGGGCCAGGGCGTTGGCGCCCGACGCGATGTCGATCATTTCGTTCGTGATGGTCACCTGCCGCTGCCGGTTGTAAGAGAGCGTAAGGTCTTCTATCAGCTCGCTGGCGTTTTCGGTGGCGTTGCGCATGGCGACCATCCGGGCGCTCTGCTCGCTCGCCGTCAACTCCAGCACCGCCCGGTACAGCTCCATCTCGACGTATCTCGGCAGCAGGTTGTCGAGAACGCGTCTGGCGCTCGGCTCATATATGTAGTCGACCGGCGAGCGTTCCCGCGCCTCCTCCGGCAGCATGACCGGAAGCAGCTGGAAGAGGACCGGGCGCTGCACGAGCGTGTTGACGAACTCGGGATATATGACTTCAACCGAGTCGAACTCCGCAGCCTCGAACCCGTCGATCACCAGGCGGGCCAGCGGCAAGACGTCGTCGATGCCCGGGCGGTCGGGAATGTCGGTAAAGCTCGCGATGATCCGCTTCGATCCACGGAGCATCCGAAGTCCGACCTTTCCGATTCCAACCAGCACAAGCTCCGCGGCGTCCTGCGTCGCCTGCATGTGTTCGAGGGCGAAGCGGACCGTGTTTATGTTGAGCGCCCCGCACAATCCACGGTTTGTCGTGAGGACCACTACGACCCGGTTTCGAGGTTCGCGGGTCTCCATGAGGCTCGGCGCGCCCTCATCGGGCGGAATCGCCTCGGTCAGATGCCGGATCACCTCGTCGATCTTGTCGGCGTAAGGCCGCCGGGCCAGAGCGGCATCTTGAGAGCGCCTGAGCCTGGAGGTGGCCACAAGCTCCATGGCCCTTGTTATCTGGCGAGTGCTGTCGACGCCGCGAATCCGGTTGCGTAGTTCTCTAGAGCTTGGCACGGTTGCCGGCTAATCCTCTGTCGCCGTGGCCTCGTCGGTCACAGTGGGTGAGAACTGATTCTGCCTGAACGCTTCTATGCCCGCGTCCAGCTCTTCCAGATCGTCGTCTTCGAGGCGGCTCGTACTTTCGACCCGCCCGGTGAGACCGGTCAGGCTGGCGCGGGCGTACTCGGCGAATTCGTCAATGAAACGGCCCGTATCGGCTATGGAAATCTCATCCAGCGCGCCGGAAGTCCCACAGCGGATCGCCATTACCTGGTCGACGACCGATTTCGGTTCATACTGGTCTTGCTTGAGGATTTCGACGAGCCGCTGTCCCCGCGTCAACTGGAGCTGGGTGGCGGCGTCGAGGTCGGACCCGAACTGCGCGAACGCGGCGACCTCGCGATACTGAGCCAAGTCGAGCCTCAGACCGCCGGCCACGGCGCGCATGGCCTGGACCTGAGCATCGCCGCCAACGCGGGACACCGATATTCCAGGGTTGATGGCGGGGCGCACACCGGCATTGAACAGGTCGGTCTCGACGTAGATCTGGCCGTCGGTGATCGATATGACGTTAGTGGGGATGTAGGTCGTAAGATCGCCTTCCTGAATCTCCACTATGGGCAGAGAGGTAAGGCTGCCGCCGCCCTGATCGTCGTGCAACTGCGCCGCGCGCTCAAGCAGCCGGGAGTGAAGGTAGAAGACGTCTCCAGGATAGGCTTCGCGGCCCGGAGGCCTGCGCAGCAATAGCGAAATCTGCCGGTAGGCCCAAGCGTGCTTGCTCAGGTCGTCGTAAACAACCAGCGCGTGCTCGCCGCGATCGCGGAAGTATTCGCCGATGGTGCAACCGGTAAACGGCGCGATGTACTGCATCCCGGCAGGGTCGCTGGCGGTGGCGCTCACGATGACCGTGTGGTCCATCGCGCCGTACTCCTCGAGCGTGGCTCGGACGCGGGCGATCTGACCAGCTTTCTGGCCGACGGCTACGTAGATGCACTTAACGCCGCTGTCCTTCTGGTTGATGATGGTGTCGAGAACGACTGCCGTCTTCCCGATCTGGCGGTCGCCGATAATCAGCTCTCGCTGTCCGCGGCCAATGGGGATCATCGAGTCGATGGCGCGGATGCCCGTTTGCAGAGGCATGTCGACGTCTCGCCGCTCGGCGACGCCCGGGGCCACTTTCTCGATCACGTCGGTGTCGGCGGTCTCGATAGGTCCCCTGCCGTCAATTGGCTGGCCCACGGCGTTTACGACCCGGCCAAGCAGGGCGTCGCCCACAGGCACCTCGGCTACCCGGCCGGTAGTCCGGACTTCGTCGCCCTCCTTAATGTGGGCGAACGCTCCGAGAATCACCGCCCCGACAGAGTCCTCTTCGAGGTTCAGGGCAATGCCCAGCGTTCCTCCGGGGAATTCGAGCAACTCGCCAGCGAGCGCTTCCGAGAGGCCGAGAACCCGGGCGATACCGTCGCCGACCTCGATAGTCGACCCAACGTTGGCCTCGCGAACGGTCGTTTCGAGGTCGTCAATTCGCTCTCTGAGGATTGCCGCGATGTCGTTGGAGTTGTTACTCATGCTTTGTCAAACACCTGTCTACCGAATTGCCGTTTCCAGCGCGCCGAGTTTTGCCGACACGCTAAGGTCGCGCCTCCAGTCTCCCTGCCGGATTACCAGTCCGCCGAGAATCGAGGGGTCTTCCTCGAATTCAACCAGCAGCTTCCGGTCCGGCCGCCGGAGGCTGTCGAGCAACCGCCGGGTCTCGTCGTCCGTCAGCGGCACCGCTCCCGATATGGTGACCCGGTCGACCGGCCCGTCCTGCGAGCTTCGGCGAAGGTACTGAGCCCTGACGGTCGGGAACAGATCGAACACGCCGTCTTCCAGAAGGACCCGGCTGAGCGCCAGACCTTCGGCGGAGAGCAGGTTGCCAACGATACTTTCGAGCGTGTCGAAACGGTCCCGCAGTGGTGTGCCAGGACGTGTAATCAACGCCTGGACAGCCCGGGAAGACGCCACGCTGTTGAGAACCTCAAGATCGCGGTCCCACGTCTCCCAAGAATCGGACTCCGCAGCCAACTGCATTATGACGGTCACGTATTGCCTTACGCGCCTGCGGTCGGAGTGCTGATCACGCCTCACGCCGGACGGTCCTCGACTTCGGCAATAACGTCTCCGACGAGCCTGCGGTGCTCGGGATCGTCGATGGCCCTGTCGAGGACCTTGGCGGTAGCGTGAACGACCAAGTCGGCCAACTGACCGCGCGCTTCCCGCAGGGCCTGATTTTTGAGCCGTTCGGCGTCCCGCTCCGCTTCCTGCCGAATCCGGTCGGCGTCGGCCCTGGCCCGCTTAAGCTCCTCCTGCTCGATAGCGCTTACGCGCTGAAGGGCCTCGTCGCGGGTCCGGCGCGCCTCCTCACGCTGCTGACGCAGGCTCTGCTCGAAGTTGCGGCGCTCCTCACGCGCCTGTTCCTGCATGAGATTGGCTTCTTCGAGACTTCCGCGAATTTTCTCGCGGCGCTCCTGCATGGTCCGCCGGAGCGGATTGTAGAGAAGCCTGTACATGATGTAGACGAACAGGAGGAAGGTGACAAGCTGAAACACAACATTGGGGAATAGAATCCCAACGCCTTCAAACAGTTCGATCATGTTGTTATGGCTTGCCGAGCTTTAGGGGTGGCGGCTAGCCCAGACCCAAAGCCAGGAATAGTCCGATAAGGAAGCCGTAGATACCGATGGCCTCGGCCATTCCGAGACCGATGATCATGGTCGTGCGGATGGCGTTTTCGGCGTCCGGATTTCGACCGAGCGCCTCCATCGCTCCTCTGAGACCGATTCCGATTCCGATACCCGCACCAACACCGGCCAGACCGACCGCGAGTCCCGCGCCCAAAGGTCCAAAATCCAAACTAGCGCCCTCCTCGACTGAATCTATGCATGCTCTTCCGAAGTGCCTATTGAAACGCTGGTGAAGCTAAGCGTAAGCATTGTAAAGATAATCGCCTGAATCAGGCCAAACAGGACCTCGAGCAAGTAGAAGCCCACTCCCACGATGGGGAGGATCCAGCTCGCCATTCCGAGCAGCACCTCGCCGGCGAAGAGGTTTCCGAAGAGCCGGAACGAGAGCGAGACGATTACGAACAGCTCGATGATTATGAAGATCGGCGCGAGCATGATGTTCTGCGAGAGCGCCTTGAGGTGACCGAACGGCCCGTGCGAGACGATTCCGCTGACGTGAATCGTAAGGAAGGCGAGCAGCGCGAGCGCGAGGGTCATGTTCATGTCGGCGGTCGCGGGACGCAGCCACGGAATCAGAACGTCGTGCCCACCGTGCTCCTCGATGTAGCCGATCGTTCCGACGAATGGAAGCAAGCTGAACCAATTCGCGAAGAGAATGAATATGAAGAAGCTGGCGATCAGCGGAAAGAGCCGCGTGGCGTATTTGCCCAGAGCCGGCTGAACGACGCCGTCGACGGTCTCGATAAGCGTCTCCATGAAGTTCTGCAATCCGCCCGGCACCGTGCTCAAGCTCCGCCGCACGGCGAAGGCAACGATGATCAGGCCGAGCATCATGACGAGCATGATCGTCATGGAGTTTGTGATAACGAATCGCATTACGTCGCCGTCGCCGATCAACGGGCCGAATACGCAATCGTGGCACAGGGGCTCAGCCGGAGGGCTGATTTCAGGCTGCAAGCGCGCCTCTCATTTCTGCCACTGGTAGATCAAATACATCAAGTAAAAGCTAAACCCCAGTCCAACCAGTACTCCAACCAACAGCAAGACCGGTTCGGTCCCGAACGCGTCATCCAAAAAGCGGCCCAATAGCAAGCCGGTCGTAACCGCGCCGCCCACGATGAATCCGAATTCAAGCGCGAGGACGGCCGCTTTGACAGGTCCCACCGCTAGTCTTACCGATCCTTCGGCGTCGAGATAGTGAAATTTTTCACATCCTGACGCGCCGAGAATAGTAGCACGCCACGGCAGGCGAGGTTAGCATCGTGATTGAAATTCACGGTCGCAGATCGTCGCAGTTGCGATTGCGGAACCGGTCGTATAAGTTGCGGGATGCAGCTGCTCAGGAGATGACTTTGGCCGACCCTTACAGAAAACCGCCCAGCCTGATTCGCCCCAAGAGCGAGACTCCAAGGCTCTTCGTGTTTGTGGTGCTGGTCATCATCGCGGCGATGATGGTCCTCGGAACCTGGGCCTACTCGGTTCTCTAGCTTTACCCAGTTCCGGGAGGGGGCCCAGGCGGCGGGGCGGGCGGGCGGTTCCTGCGATTCTGCTCCGCTATTCGGAACTGAAGCAGGGCTTCAGCGGCGCCCTTGGCAGCTTCTTCGGGGGCTATCTGCTCCAGCGCGATCGGACTGTCGAGCCGTTCAGTCAGCAGCTTCTTTTCGACCTTTGAGAGGTTGATCGGCTGACTCCGCTCGAGGGCGGCCTGGATGGCAACGGTATCGGCAGGATTGAGCGCGGGGGCGACGGTCGCCATCATGCCCAAGTCGGCCCTCACCGCCGAAGGGAAGACCTGGTCACCGACGCTCTTGTACATATTGGCGAGGGCGGCCATAGCGAAGTCGGTATGTTCGCTCCAGGACGAGACGCCGACCATCATGTGAACTTCGGTCGGGGTTCGGCGCCTGTCGCCACCCGGCAGCGCGGCCAGCTGGATATCGTTCGAGACCGCGTCACGCCACGTGGACAGGAACCAACCGCTGTTGACCGGGAACGACATCATCAGCACCCTGCGGTCGTTTATGAGACCGCGGATTTGGCGTCCTGAGGTGGTGCGCGTGACCTTGTAGACGGACCGATGGCGGTTGATGAGATCGTTCATGACGCCGAGTCCGGCGATGGCGGCCGGTTCCTGCAGAGCTTCCTCGTAGCCTTCGCGATCGGGCAGTCTGGAGCCGGCGGCGACCATCCATACCCAGGACGGCGGGACCGAGATCGAAATGTTGGTGCTGTCGGTAGAAACCATCTGCAGGAATCCATACTGGTCGGCACCCTTGCTATCGCCGCCGACAAGCGTCAACCGGCTGGTGTTTTCGGAGAATTGCTCGGCGTTCCAAGGCAGATCGCTCGGATCGGCAATGCCGTACTCTTCCAACTGTTTTTCCCGGTACATCAGGAGCCACGGCCCGGCCTGCAGAGGTATGGCAAGTTGGCGTCCCTTGATGCGACCGGACTCGAGCATTCCCGGCCAGTAGTTTTCGGACTTTACGGCTTCGCCAACGTCGGAGACCTTGTCGAGCGGCACCAAGAGGTCATTGTCTTCGAGGTCCTGCAGAGCTTCGGCGGGGAAGACGAGGAGGTCGAGAGGCTCGGTGTCGGCCATCAGGGCGATGCTTCGGCCGATGGTGTTTCCATCAACGGCTTGTCGAAAGCGGACCATCTCAAGCCGGGGCGCGGCCTCGTCTAGCGAACCCGCGCGGTTGACGACCCCGCGGTACTGGCCTCGCGTAGGGCCGAACGTGCTCCATAGGGGATGTACCTTCAGCGGCTGGCTCGGCAGAGGAACGCGAGTGGAGCGGGACCCGGCGGACGCGACGTCGGCGCTCTCCTCCAGCACCTGCTTTTGCCTTTCGGTGAGCGCGGGCATTCCACTGAAATCCGGCGATTCATCCGCTCCGCAAGCCGCGGCCAGGATTCCGGCGGAGGCCGTAGCGAGAGCGAGAAACCTGCGGCGAGTGATCGCCAGCTTTTGATTCGAGCTGTTCATTAGTTAGGCGTTGTCGAAGAAGTCGACCGTCATGAGGTCAACCTTATGGACAGTTTACCCCGGTTACGCCGCCATGTACCGGCGTTTAGATGTAGTCGGTCGCCTTGGTCTGCCTGAGCACTCGCGTTTCGGGGACGTCCCGATACCGCCAAATCTCGCCGCCGAGACCCAGCATGTAGAGGATGCTGTTTTCGGCGTAGTTGGGAGACGGCACTACCTGTAGCACGGCTCGGTTATCGAGGCCGTGGTTGATCTCCTCCCAGTTCAAGGCGTTATCGTCCGATCGCCAGACGCCGTTGCTCGACGCCGCGAAGAGAACTCCGCCTTCGCCGTAGTTGGGCGACGCCGCGAGGTGAAGCATGGCGGTGTCCCGGGACGACGGATGAGTTCCCGACCAGACTTGCCGCAAGCGGCGCGCGGGCTTGAAGATCTCGCTCTCGGCCGCGAAAAACCACACATCCTCGACGGGATCGTAGTTTCCGGGCACGGCGATCGATATCCATTGAGTGGGGCAAGGGTGCTGCACCCACTTGCGGAACGAAGCGCCTCCGTCTACCGACTTATGGACGGTAACGATGCCTTCACCTATGGTGCCGACGAAGACGATGCCGTCGCTTGCGTAGTTCGGCGAAAAGGCGATGTCGGCGACTGTTTCTTGACTGAAGGCGTAGCTTGTTTCTTCGAAGCTGTGGCCGCCGTCGGTGCTGAGGAAGGCAAAGCCGCCATACCCGCCGACGAGGACCGTCCCGTCCGACTCGAATGTCGGCGAGATCGCCACGGAGCGCAATTCCATCTCGCGTATGCCATCGCCAGCCCGCTGCCAGGATTCACCGCCGTCGCGGCTCGCAAACAGTCCTTCGGAGGTGGCGGCGAGCGCCATCCGGTCGGATTCGAATTGAGGCGAAATCGCGATTCCCGAAACGTTGAACTGTGCTATCTCCTGGGGCGGATCGCTCCAGGTGGAGCCGCCGTCGGCGCTCCTGAACACGCCGGTCGAACTGCCTCCCGCGAGCATGACACCGTCGTTCTCAACATTGGGGGAGAGCGCCAGACAGAGCCAGTTCTGGCTGGAAAGCGATCCGCTGGATGGCTCCCACGTTTCGCCACTGTCGTCCGACCTGAGGATTCCGTTCTCGAACGTGCCGGCGAGCACAAGAGTCTGGCCCACAGGCTCAGCCAGGGCAAGGATCGAAAGTATCGACGGGGACTGGTCGTCAGGCGTGACCTTCACGCACGTCTCACCGCCGTCGGTCGATCGGTATACGCCGCCTTCGCCGGTGCCGACGAACAGCATCGAATCACTGCCGTAACGCGGCGATATGGCTATCGCGTTGACCGAATGGCCTTCCAGACCTTTGGATTGAGTCCAGGTTTCGCCCGAGTCGGCGCTGTACCACAAGCCGTCGGTCTCCGATCCCGCAAATATTCTCCCCGACCGCTGCGAAGGCGACGACGCCAAGGTCTGGACTGTCATCTCTCCCAGCTGGTCGGCACCGACGGGCCTCCACGACCGGCCACCGTCGGTGGACTTGAATACACCGTTGTCGACTACCGAGCACAGAACCGAACTCTCGGACTTGAATTCGGGCAAAACGAGGATGCTCTGAACCGAGTCGCCCGACAGCCCGGTGTTCGACACGTTCCAGGTCTTGGAGCTATTGACGGTCCTGAATATGCCGTCGCCGTCGGAACCGAGGAAGGCGATGCCATCCTCGGCATAGTTGGGCGAATAGGCGATGCAGACAACCTGGGGCACGGTGCCCCAGAAGGCCATCTTCTCCCAATAAGCTCCCGACGTGATGCTGCGGAACGCCCCGACGTTTACGGCGCTGGCGAATATTTGCTGGTCCTGCGCGTAGTTTGGAGACACCGCGAGCGCCTGAACGTAAGGGCTGGTCAGGCCGCTGTTGGAAATCCGCCACGTTCGGCCGTTGTCGTTAGAGGTAAACATGCCAGCCATCGTTCCGGCCCAGATCGTCCGCTCGAAGCTCGACCCGGGTGACGACGCCAGGGCGGACACAGTTCCGCCCTCTTTGCCCCCGACCTTCTGCCAGATATTCTCGTTCAATTCGACCGATGCGCTGCTACTCATCAATTACCAATCCCAAGGTACCGCCCAGAATGTCTTTAGTCGGATTCGATTCATTGGCTGTCTGGGTTTCAACGGAGGCTCGCGACGTGCAAAGTAGAAGTGTATAACGCGCCCGCAAGCACGAGTCTGCCAGACCTTAACACTCCATGTTAGGAGTGCAAGCAGCCGCGCGACAAGCTAAATCCGCTCTTTCAGCTTTCAAGGTATCCGGAGAACCTGTCCGATTATGATCGAGTCGGGGTCCGCGATCCCGTTGGTTCGGGCCAACTCGTCGACGTCGACTCCGAATCTTGCGGCAATCGCTGCGAGCGTGTCGCCCTGAGCGACGGTGTAGGTCTGGGGCGTTGCCGCAGGGCCTTGTCCCGTGCCGCGGCTTGGATTGGGCACGGTAAGCACCTGACCCACCTGTATCTGGTCGGGGTTGGTTATCCCGTTAACGGCCATGAGCGCCTCAATGGGCACGGACACCGAGGCGGCAATGGCTCCAAGGGTGTCGCCGCTCTTGACGACGTACTCGCGCGGCCCTCCGGGCGAACCCGCGGTGTCGGCAGGCTCCTGAGGAGAAACCTCGACCGCCGGGGAAGGGGCTTGCAGTTGGTCGCCGGGCTGAGCATCGACAGCAGTGGGTTGCCTGACGGTGGGAAGGATGATTGGCCTTATAGTGGTGCTCGCGTCTGGAATCGAACGCGTAGTCCGCGCCATGTTCAGGGCGGCGTTCGACGCGGCCGAGTCAAACTTCGACTCCTGCCAGTTCACGACGAGCCAGGTCAGGACCACAGCCACAAACAGGATCAGGATTCGAAGGTACCGTATCCAGTCCCTGTCGATGATCTTCACCGCGTCCGGACCGGTCACCTTGGACCATCGGAGCTCGGTTCCGACTTCGTGCGGAGTCACCCGGTCTATACCGAGATCGTTCAACCTTTAGCCTTCCAGAGAGAAAATGAGCGCCAAGTCGTTGACATTAGTCCGCGTGGGGCCGGTAACGACCAAGTCTCCGGCCGCGCTCAGGAACTCGTAGGAGTTATTGTCGGCCAGATAGCTCCGCGCGTCCATGCCCCTAGCTTCGCCCCGAGCAATAGTGTCCCCGTCTATCAGACCGCCGGCCGCGTCGGTAGGACCGTCGTTACCGTCGGTTCCCAGGCAGAGAACCGCGATATTCGGTATTCCCTGCAAGGCAATCGCAGCGGCCAGGGCCATCTCCTGATTCCTGCCGCCCTTGCCGCTTCCCGACACCGTAACGGTCGTCTCGCCGCCAAAGATCAGGCAGGCGGGCGGGGGGATGGGGCGTTTTCTGAAGACCAAGTCCTTGGCGACTCCCGCAAGGAGGCGCGCGACCTCGCGCGCCTCACCTTCCATGTGCGTGGTGACGAGCTGGGAATCGAACCCGGCGGCGTGAGCGGCTTTGGCGGCTGCGGTGGCCGAGGCGTCGTTGTCGGCGACTATGACGTGGCGAACCCGTCTCAGCGCCGGGTCGCCGGGCTTGGGAGTCTCCTGGATTTCGCCCGCCGCGCCGCGTCGCAGGCGTTGCATGGGACCGGGAGGGGCGTCGGCGGAGATATCGTATTTTCGCAGCACGCCGAGGGCATCTTCGTATGTTGATGTATCGGCCGTCGTCGGGCCGGACGCGATTATGTCCAGCGGGTTCCCGACCACGTCGGAAACGAGCAGGGCAAGAATGCCGGCACCGCCGGCCACTTGGGCGAGCCGACCGCCCTGGATCAGGGAAAGATGCTTGCGAACGGTGTTTATTTCGCCGATGGTGGCGCCGCAGCGCAATAGCAGGCGCGTGAGCTCCCGCATGTCATCCAGGCCGACGCCCTGGGGATAGAGCGGGAGCAGCGCCGATCCGCCGCCCGACATAAGGGCGATGACGAGCGCATCCGGTCCCGCTCCCTTTACCAAGTCGAGCAGTTTCCGAGCACCGGCCTCGCCGCGCCGGTCGGGTTCGGGATGACCGGCTTCAACTATCTCGATTGTTCGGGTCGTTTCCGCATGGCCATCCTTGACCACAACGACTCCCGAATCGATCCGGTCGCCGAGGATGTCTTCGACGGCGACGGCCATGGGAGCGCTCGCCTTGCCAGCGCCGACCACGACAACGCGCTCGAAGGCATCGAGGTCATAGTCACCACCACCGGCAAGCAGCCGCGACCCTTCGAGCGAAACGCGACGCATGACGGCCTGGTGAGGCTCGACGGCGGAAACCGCCGCGCCTGCGATATCCAGGATTGTCTGCCGCAAGGAACTATCCATCGGGCGGGTCGAATCGGGAGGTTGAGTTGAATTCACGAGTTACCGCCGAGCGCCGCTCTGACTGACGCTCGCGAGTGGACTCTAGTCGGGTAGTCAGATGCTGGAACAGGCTGCCTCAATCCGGTTGAGGGCATCGTCGATCACGGACGCACTATGAGAAGCGCCAAACCCGTGGTGCCCGAGCGCGACATCGTAGGAGTGGAAATAGACTCCCTGCTCGTAGCACGCGGCGATGAACCTCTTGAGGCTATCTGAGTCGTGGCCGGCGACGTCCTGGTAGACCCGCGGTTCAGACGCCGGGTCCAGCCCGAAATAGAGGCCGAACCGCGCACCGAGTCCTTGTACGCGGCATCGGATAGAGTGCCGTTCGAATATCTCCCGCAACCCGCCGTAGAGGCGGTCGGCGACGGCCAGGATGCCGTCGGGCCCATCGTAGAAGACGGGCGACGCCAGCTCTTCGAGCGTAGCAAGTCCCGCGAGCAGCCCGAAGATATGACCGGAATACGTGCCGCTGTGCGCGGCCGACCCCAGCGGGCTGAACGTCTCCATAACTTCGCGCCGACCCGCCACGATTGCGAGCGGCACACCGTTTGCGACGGCTTTGCCGAGGAGCGTTACGTCGGGCGTAACCCCGTAATAACCCTGAGTACAGTCGACGCCCGTGCGAAATCCGGAAAGAATCTCATCGTAGACGAGCACAGCCCCGGCGTCGCGGGTCAGATCGCGGACGGCCTCCATGTAGCCGGGATCGGCGACAAGGCAGCCCGAGTTGTAGTTGACCGGCTCCATGATTACGGCGGCGATCTCGCCCGGGTATTCACGAAACGCCCGCTCGACCGCCGGCAGATCGCCCCACGGAGCAACGAGCACCAAGTCGGCGAATTCATCGGGAATTCCGCCGGAATCTATCGTCGGTTCGAGCAATTCGCCGGGAGCCGGGTCGCGCCGCGGGGGATGGGTGCTAAAGATCACGTGGTCGTGCAGACCGTGAAAATGCCCCTCAAACTTCAGAATCTTGCCGCGGCCAGTGTGCGCCCGGGCAAGGCGGATAGCTGCCATAGTGGCCTCGGAACCGGAGTTTGCGTAACGGACCAACTCGGCGCTGGGCACGAGGTCCACAATTCGGGCAGCCAACCGCTGTGCGAATACGGTCTCCGGGCCGTGCACGATTCCGATATCGAGCGCGTGCTCGATCGCGGCTCTCAGACCGGCGTGGTTGTGCCCGAGGATGGTGGCCCCGAAACCCGTGTGAAAGTCGATATATCGCGCGCCGTCCGAAGCGATAAGCCACGGGCCGTCGCCGCGTTCGGCCAGAAAGGCGCGTCCCAGCCCCGGATTCTCGCGCGCCGAGCCGGACAATCCGGCGACCAGAACTTTGGCCGCGTTTTCGAAATGCTCTTCGGCACGGTCGCGGGTGGCGGTCGCCTGCATGGTTCTGATTTGGCCGGCCATAGACGATCCCTCCGGAGCGGGCGCGGGCAGCAATCGACAGGGCGATAGGCGAAACTTACTTTACTCCATCGCCTGTTTTCGTAGGGGGTCTGATGCGCATTGCGGTCGGCGGCCTGATGCAAGAGTCGAACAGCTTTTCTCCCGTGGGGACGGTGCTCGCGGACTTCGAATCCGAATACCTTCTCCGAGGCACCGAAATCCCCGAATTCTTTGCAGGGACCAATACGGAGATCGCGGGCTTTCTAAACGCCTGCGAGTCTGCCGGCGCGGAGACAATCCCGCTCTTCGCGGCCGCCGCGAACTCCGGCGGGAACGTAACCGCCGACACCTTTGCGACGCTGTCCGGCGAGCTCTTGGGGAGCCTGCGACAGGTGACGGCCGAGGCTCCCGTGAATGTCCTGCTGCTCGCGCTTCACGGGTCCATGTGCGTGGACGGCGAGGACGATCCCGAGGGGGCGGTGCTCGATTCCTGCCGGTCCATCGTGGGGCCTGAATGCGTGATCGGGGCCTCGCTCGATCTACATGCGAACGTGACCGAACGCATGGTCCGCGCCGCAGACGTGCTGGTGGGATACCGGACATATCCCCACGTAGACCAGGCAAGCACGGCCCAGCGAGCGGCGAGCGCGGCGCTGTCCGCGACCAAGGGACCCCGTCTCCATACAGTGCTGCAAGAGCTGCCGCTGCTCGTGCCGGCCGAGCACATGCAAACGACCGACGGCCCAATGCACGAGCTAAGGACCCAGGCCGACTTGGTTGAAACAGAGGGTTTGGCGGCGGTTTCGGTGTTTGGCGTGCAGCCGTGGCTCGACTTCCCCGGGGTCGGATGCAGCGTGACGGTGGTCGGAAGCGATGAAGCAGCCGCCCGCGATCACGCGCGGCGTCTCGCGGGCGAATTCTGGCGCCGACGGGACCGCTTTGCCGTGGAGCTAATGGACATTGAACGGGGGGTACGCGAGGCGCTTGAAACCGAGGGCGGACCGGTCGTTCTGGTCGATTCGGCGGATTGTCCATCGTCGGGCGCGCCGGGGGACTCGGCGGCGATTCCCGCAGCCCTGCTGGATTATGCGGGGACAGGCGTCGATGTGGGCGGACTTTGCCTGACGACGGTGGTAGATGCGGAGGCTGCCGCAGCCGCCCAGAGCGCGGGCGTAGGCGCGAGCATTGATTTAACGGTCGGCGGGAAGCTGGACCCCGCCCGCTCGAAGGGCGTCAGGTTCGCGGGGCGCGTGGAGCGCGTGACCGACGGGAGATTCGTACGAAAAGGCCCAGCGTTCACCGGTCTGCCGCTCGACGCCGGACCGTCCGCCGTGCTGGCGCATGGATCGGTGCGCGTTTTGGTGACTTCGAAGCCCGTGCCGACAAGCGATCCGGAGTTCTTCAGAGCGGCGGGGCTGGAACCGGCCGACGCCAAGATCGTGTCCATAAAGTCGCCGACGCTGTTCCGCGCGTCGTACGACCGATTTGCGCGGCGGATCATCTACGTCGATACGCCCGGAGCGGCCAGCGCGAACCTGAGGCAGTTTCCCTGGAAGAGAATCTCGAGACCGATCTATCCGCTTGACGATTTCGACTGGGAACCCTGACCGAGGGATGTGCACACTCTAACCCTCTCCCTTGAAGTGGGGAGGGCGGTTGGCGGACCGCCCCTACGACGTTGGAGCGAGGGGATGGATTCCCGCTTTCGCGGGAATGACGGATGAGGATGGGTGCGGAGAGGGTAGATTCCTCGGCTTCGCTCGGAAGGACAGGCGGGAGTTTCAGAATGACGGGCTGGGGCGTGTGGGTGACAGATTGGCAGCACCCGACCACCTCCCTCTGGATTCCGGCTTTCGCCGGAATGACTGATAGGAGTCGGAAGAACCGCTAGCGGGCGAGTACCCGGGCGGAGACGCCAAGGAGCCGGGTATGAAGTTTGACGGACGTCCTAGATCAGTTTGCCGTCGGTAACGGATTCGACCAGGCCATCCGGCCGTCGCGGTCGATGCACACCAGCCGCACGTACCTCTCCCGGCCGTGAAGGACAATCTCGGCTTCCTCGATTTCGCCGTTTTCAGAGGTTACACACCTTCCGAAAGTGCGCTGGGAGACGAACCGTATGTCGGCCACAGGAGAGCAGCTCGCACGGGCCACGTTGCCGTCTAGGGCAAATGAGTGGATTTCGGGGCCTTGCGTCGAGTAGAAGCATCCGGCGGCGAGCGCGTCGAGGATTCCCTCCGCGGTGCGCGTTTCGGACCGCGCCATAACCCAGGCCTCACCTGCTTCAGGCCGATTCCAGTGCGCGTCGTCGACGGCCAACCCGTGGAGCGACATGCCAGCGTCCAACACATCGTCCCACAGTTGGCCGGAATCGCCCTTGCCGTTGATCTGTTCGCAAGTGACGTTGAAGACCTCAAGCCCGTCGAGGCCGGAGATAGGGAACAGCCGGTGTGGCGCTACGCCTAGCCAGTAGGGATGGGCGAGAATCGCCAGCCCGCCATCTGCCTTGACCTGGTCGATGGCGGCCTGCAGCGACGTGCCGGTCTCTGTGCGGTCCAGGCTCGCGAGGCCGATACCCGTGAGATGGTATTCGCCGTCGAACGACTCGTCCCAGCCATCCAGCTCCATCGAGGGGAGCATGATCAGGGAACTGTCTTCCGGTGGATCGACGATGGTGCGGGTACGGTGATCGGTGATGGCGAGAAAGTCGTAGCCGTGGTCCGTATACCAGCGCACAACGTCGTCCGGGTCCAGCAGACCGTCCGATTCGGTGGTGTGCGTGTGCAAGTTGCCTTTGAGCCAATCACCGGGCGATTCGAACGGATTTCTGCTGGTCACGGGCGGCTCCGCAATGGGGAATGACGAACCTAGCTAGAGTCTATATTGCAGCGAGGCGGCCGGTCCGACCTTGATCGGGCATCCGGGAGCGGGCGCAGTTGGGAGTATGCCCTGGCCGCAACCCTTTCCATCGAGACGGAGGGGATGGATTCCCGCTCCCCGCTTTCGCGGGGACATGCTTCGCGGGAATGACGATAGGGGGCGGCGTGACGAAATAGCGAGAACTGGATTCCGGCTTTCACCCTCACCCTATCCCTCTCCCATCAAGGGAGAGGGGATTTTGTTGGAGGGGAGAGGGTAGATTCCTCGGTTGCGCTCGGAATGACAAGGAAGGTCGGACTGAGGCTTGGGCGTGGATGGGAGAGGATGGATTCCGGCTTCCCGCTTTCGCGGGGACATGCTTCGGCGAGTGAGAAGTGCTAGCCCGCCGTCATCACTGGATTCGACCAGGCCATCCGGCCGTCGCGGTCGATGCACACCAGCCGCACGTACTTCTCCTGGCCGTAGAGAATGAGTTCGGCTTCTTCGACTTCACCGTTTTCGGACGTAAAACGCCTTCCGAATTTGCCCTGAGAGACGAACCGTATATCAGCGACGGGCGAGCAGCGGGCACGGGCGACGTTGCCGTCAACGGTAAACGAGTGGATTTCCGGGCCTTGAGTTGAGTAGAAGCAACCGGTGGCAAGCGCGTCGTAGACTCCCTCCGCGGTGCGCGTTTCGGACCGCGCCATAACCCAGGCCTCGCCCGCGTCCGGCCCATGCCAGTGCGCATCGTCGACGGCCAACCCGTGCAGCGACATGCCGGCGTCCAACACATGGTCCCACAGTTGGCCGGATTCGCCCCTGCCATTGCCCTGGTCGCAGTTGACGTTGAAGACCTCCAACCCGTCAAGGCCGGATATGGGGAAAACCTGATGAGGGGCAATGCCGAGCCAGTTGGGATGGGCGAGGATCGCCAGCCCGCCATCGGCCTTGACCTGGTCGACGGCGGCCTGAAGCGACGTGCCGGTCTCTGTGCGGTCCAGGCTCGCGAGACCTATCCCCGTGAGGTGATATTCGCCGCCAAACGACTCGTCCCGGCCGTCGAGCTCCATCGACGGGAGCATGATCAGGGAATTGTCCTCCGGTGGATCGACGATGGTGCGGGTGCGGTGATCGGTGATGGCGAGAAAGTCGTAGCCGCGGTCCGTATACCAGCGCACAACGTCGTCCGGGTCCAGCAGACCGTCCGATTGGGTGGAGTGCGTGTGCAAGTTGCCCTTGAGCCAAACACCGGGCGATTCGAACGGACTACGGCTGTTCACAAGCGGCTCCGCAGTGGGTAGGACAGGGTCGTGAAAGTGTATATGGCGACCAGGGGATTTTGCTCACAGCTCGAGGATCGCCGGGCGATCGAGGCCCTTGCCGGTAGCGATTTGAGGCCAGTTGCCGGTGGCGGTGATGGCGTCGGCGCCAAGCTCGTTCACGAGGACCGTGTCCTCGCTCTTGACGCCCGTAATCGACGGATTCCACGCAAACGCCTGAGCGTTATCGACCATGAAGGGACAAGTGAAGTCGGCGAAATACTCGCGTGACCGGTATCCGGCGGCTCCGCCCTGGTGATGCAGCTTCCACTCGCCGGCGTAGCCCTGGTCGGCATAGGCCTGCACCGCTGAACTGAAGATGCTCGAAACCGGCGCGCCGACTCTGGTCGCGGATATCATCGCCGCGTCGATTTCGGCGCACGCCCTGGCCTTGTCACGCAACTCTTTCGTCGGCGATCCGAAATGGACTAGCCGCGTCAACGACGCATAGAGGCCGTGACGGGTTGCCGAACTCACGACCATCACGTACCTATCGACGTTCTTGGCCGTGGCGAGCGGATGGCGGTAGTTGAATACGCGCTCGTCCGCAGCGACGAGCGTCACCGGCGACCGTATGTGGGCCGCCGCAAGCTCGGCTTCGATGTTCGCGGCGATTTGGCTCTCGGTTATGCCACGGCGTATCTCGCGAGCGACCTTTTCAAGCGCCACGGCAGCTTCGCGGGCCAGCTTGCGGAACCGGCTTTGCTCCGGGCCGGTAAGGCTGAACCGGAGCTTTTGAAGTTCGGATTCCCCAGATTCCCAGCCTGAGAGCGGTATGTCGGAAACGCCGTGGTCGGCTCCTATCAGTCCTTTCAGGACCTCGGCGCGCCGCGAGTACCAGTCTGTCCAGTCCTGGACGGAATATTCCAGCGGCAGGCCGCCCAACTCCTCATCGCGGAGGCGGCGTTCTTCAACCGTGTCGGTGACCAGGATGGCGGTGTCAGCGCCGAGCAGGAGCGTGGCGATACCGGCCGGACCGCCCGGATCGACGAAGCACCTGGCCCCGCCCGTAATCCACGCGAGCGAATCAACGCCGGAGAGCGCAACCCACTGCCAGCCCTTGCGGGCCATAAGGCGGCGCACGCGGGCGATCTTTTCGTCGAACTCCGACTCGCGGTTGCTCAAGTCTTGCGCGGGCCGGGCGCTTCCCTGCGAGCGGACATGACGTTGCGGATGGACTGGATCCTGTTGAGCAGGCGGGTCAGTTCGTCGATGTTGGCGAGATCGAGGTTCACCCGGAGGAGGGCGACGCCGTCACTGGTGGTCGAAACCGAGGCGGAGGTAATGCTGTAGCCCTGCTCGGCCACCACGCCCGCCACGTCGCGCAGCAGGCCTTCCCTGTCCCCGGCGGTGATCAGCATGGTCACCGGCAGGCGCGTGCGCAGCTCCTCGCCCCAGGAAACGCTGAGGCGTTCCACGCCGTTGGTAGATACTTGCGGACAGCTTGCGAGATGGACCACAGCCTCGCCACCGACACGCTCGCCGACGATCTTGGACCCCCAGGCCGGCATACAGCAGGGGGCCAGCCTGGAGGGCAGTCCGGCCGAGTTGCGGAGGACCTGACCTCCCCACGAGACCTGCACCAACCGCTCCGGCTCGGCAACGTTGGCGACGTTGGGACAGGCGGAGTTGTGGACGGTCACGCCGCGCCCGCGGGTTATGAAGCCGATGATCGAGTCGCCCGGAATCGGGTTGCAGCAGTTCCCCAATCTCGTGAGCAGATCGCCTGTACCCAAAACGTTGACGGGCGGCCGGATACGCTCGCCGATGGCGTCCTCAGGCGCGGCGATTTCCCGGACGTCTTCAACTTCCAGGGTCTCGTCGTCGGCGTCCAGACCGAGGCGGTTAATGACCTGAGTGGCAGTCACCGCGCCGTATCCGATTGCGGCGAGAAGTCCGGACACGTCCGAGAATGAGAGGCGGTCGGCTACGGCTTCGAGCGCCTTTTGCTCGACCCTGGCCAGGCCGCGATGGCCGAGACGCCGCAGCTCGTTATCGAGAACGAGCCTTCCGTAGTCCTCGTTTTCGGCACGCTCCTGGCGCTTGAACCACTGCCTGACCTTGTCGCGGGCGTGACCGGTCCGAACGATCGTGAGCCAGTCGCGGCTGGGTCCCCGGCTACCTTTGCTGGTGAGTATTTCGACCCTGTCACCGTTCTGAAGCTCGTATTCGAGGGATACCAGCCGTCCGTTGACCTTGGCGCCTATGCAGTGGTGACCGACCTCAGTGTGGATGCGATAGGCGAAGTCGAGCGGAGTGGCGCCGGCGGGAAGATCGACCACGTCGCCCTTGGGCGAGAAGACGAACACCTGATCGCTGAAGACGTCGCCCTTGAGAATGTCGACCAGCGGAGCGGCCGTCTCCAGATCCTCCTGCCATTCGAGGACCTGCCGGATCCAGGAAAGCTTGTCGTCGAAGTCCTCCTGGACGAAGAGGCCCTCCTTGTAGCGCCAATGGGCCGCGACCCCGTATTCGCACTCGCGGTGCATCTCCTCGGTGCGAATCTGGACCTCGAAGGGCATTCCGCCGGGTCCCGCGACCGCGGTGTGCAGCGACTGGTAGCGGTTTTGCTTTGGCGCGCTGATGTAGTCGTCGAACTGGCCGGGAATGGCCCGCCATTCGGAGTGGACCATCGCGAGCGCCTGATAGCACTGTTCCACCGTCTTCACGATCACCCGAACGGCTATCAGGTCGTAGACCTGGTCTATCTCGACTCCGTTTCGCCGCATCTTCTGATCGATGCTGTAGATGTGCTTGGCTCGACCGGAAATCTCGGCCGTCATTCCAGTGTTCTCGAGCTTTTCCTTACAGACGTCCATGATCGCCTTGACGCGCGCTTCCCGCTCCGCGCGGCGCGCATCGAGGAGCCGCGAAAGGAGCTCGTAGCGGTTTGGCGCAAGATGACGGAACGCTCTATCTTCGAGCTGCCATTCCCACTGAAATATCCCCAGACGCCCCGCCAGCGGCGCAAAGAGATCCAGAGTCTCCTGACAGAAGCGCTTGCGCTTGGGTTCCGGAAGCGCGTACGCGGTCTGGATGTTGTGGAGACGGTCGGCCAGCTTGACCAGGACAACCCGGATGTCCCGCGCCATGGCCATGAACATCTTGCGCAGCGTGCGGAACTGCGCGTCTTCCAGATCCGCCAGGTTGAACTGGGTGAGCTTGGTGACGCCATCGACCAGGTCGGCGATCTCGGCCCCGAACTTGCCGGAAATGGTCTCGATGTCGCAGGACGAGTCCTCGACGACATCGTGAAGCAGGGCCGCGCACAGGGCGGCCTCGTCCATGTGGACGTCGGTCAGCAGCGCCGCGACGGAGAGCGGATGGTTGACGAACGGTCCGCCCGAAAGCCTTTCCTGGCCGTCGTGGCATTTCCGGGCGAACTCATACGCTTCGCCGATCATTTTCAGAGCGGCAGCACGACGCGGCCCTGAGATGTATTCGCCGGCGCTCTTGAGAATCTCGTCGATGGAAACCGGGCGCGGGTCGACGAGTCTGGTCTGCTCGACTTCGCGAAGCGTTACCGCCAATCTAGGCGTTTCCCCGGCCAGACCGACGGCTAGGACGCGTTCCGCATGTCCTCGACGAACAGGTCGACGCGCGGCTCGCCGCGGAACCAGCTTTTTCCCAGTCTGAACGCCACATCGTAGCGTGCGCCCAAAGCGAGTTCATCGGCCACCATCCCCATCCCAAACCAGATAGGCGACACCGAACCTGGCATATCCCGGAACATTAATTTCAGGTGATTTTGATTATTACCTACGCGGTCGGCCCGGCCAAGGGTGAGGCCCGACGTGACGTATACCGGCTCTCGGAATCCCTCGCCGAAAGGTTCGAGCGCCTGATGCAGGTCGAGCGTTTCAAAGCTGATTGTCCGGGGTAGGAGACGGCAGTCGGCACTCAGAGTTATGTCCGCACTTTCGGGCTGGTCCGATTGAGCCCAGTACCGACTGACCGCGTCGTGAAACTCGCCGACTCGCTCAGGTTCAAGGCTGAATCCCGCGGCGCGTTCGTGCCCGCCGAATCGCTCCAACACATCGGCACAGGCTTTGAGTACATCGCTTACGTTGGCTCCCTCAGGACCGCGGGCGGAGCCCCTGGCGTCGCCAGCCTGGCCGGAAGATACGAAGGCAGGTCTGCCGGTCTCCGACACCAGGCGTCCCGCAACAAGGCCCAGCACGCCCAGAGGCCAGTCCGCGCCATGCGCCATTATCGGGCCGTCCGCCGGCTTAATAGTTGAGATTTCGTCGAGGACGCCGTCGGTCGCTAGCTGGCGCTGACGGTTTAGGTCGTTGAGAACCGCCGCTTGCCGGCGGGCACTGATGACGTCGGGTTGGAGCAGCAAATCGAGCGCAATCGCCGCGTCTTTCATGCGACCGGCAGCGTTGATGCGCGGGCCAAGGCGAAACGCAATGTCGGTTGACGTCACGTCTCCCGGCTCCACTCCGGCCGCGTCGATGAGCGCGGCCATTCCGGCGCGCGGCGATCGGTTGAGCCGGCTGAGTCCCTCGCGCACGAGCCAGCGATTCTCGCCGCGAAGCGAGACTACGTCCGCAACGGTCCCCAGCGCGACGAAGTCCAGCAGACTTTCGGCTTCGACTGCGGTCTCGACCTCCGCTTCGAGCAGAACGGCCTCGGCGAGCTTGTAGGCCACACCGACCCCGGCTAGGCCGTCAAACGGGTACGGTTCTCCCGGATGGTGAGGATTTATCGCAGCGGCAGCTCCGGGAAGCTCGGTGTGGACGATGTGGTGGTCGGTCACGATCACATCGAGCCCCAGTTCAGCGGCCACGGCGATTTCCCGGACGGCGTTGGCTCCGCAGTCAGTCGATATCAAGACGTCCGCCCCGGACTCGCGGATCGCGCGGATCGCACGCTCGTTGAGTCCGTAGCCCTCTTCCAGACGCTTGGGAAAGTAGGAGCGCGGGTCGGCTCCGAGCGACCGAAGCATGGAGATAAGCACGGCCGCCCCCGAGACTCCGTCAGCGTCGTAATCCGCATAAACGCAGATGGTCTCGCGGGAATGGAGGGCGCGAAGAATCCTCTCGACAGCCTCTTCCATTCCCGACATGAGGAACGGGTCGTGCGGCGGCTCGGAATTATTCAGGACCGATTCGATTTGCTCGCGGCTCTTGTACGACCGGTTGTGAAGAAGCTGGACGGCGAGCGGAGGAAGGTCAGCGTTTTCGCTGAAAACGCTCCTGGGGGCACGCTTCGAGATTTCCCATCGCTTACCGGTGATGCTCAGAGTCACGCCAAGGCTCCCCAAGGAACGGTTGAGGCTCGACGGGAATTGTAATCGCGGAAGCGTACCGGCATCCCAGGAGTCGGGAACGCCTGTACCGGACTAGGGAAACGCGATGACGGCGAGCACCGAGCCGACCAAGGCGCCGATCACAATGCCCGCGACGAGCAGAGCCAGCAGAGTCAGCGGCCAGCGGGCGTCGACGCCTGGAGTACGCGTTTGTGAATGACCGCCTCGATCTCCCAAAAACGTGGAGGGGCGGGCGGCAACGGCATGAGGCGCAACCGGTCCGGGCGGCACGGTCGCCGGCCGGGGCAAGGGAGAATCTACCCGCGGCGGGCGGATAGAGGCGTCGGTTACAGATACCGTCCGCACGGGCTCCATGACGTTGGGGGTCGGCTCGCCGGATCCGGCGGGAGTGTTCCCCTGTTCTTGCTCCATAGCTACCCTTGCCGCGCAGGCGGGCGAATACCGACGCTAACCGGTCCGGTCTCCCACGAGATCCTGGACCACATCGACGATCTTCTCAGCCACCGACTCTTTCGTTCCGAGCGGAATGTCATTCCACTCGGCTCCGCGTCTCAGAATCCTGACGTGATTGGTCGGCGACGCGAATCCGGCGCCCACCTCCGTGACGTCGTTCGCAACGATAGCGTCGAGCCGTTTTTCAGCCAGCTTCGATTCGGCGTTCTTCTTCAACTCGCCGGTCTCGGCGGCGAATCCGACTTTGACCATGTCGTCGCTGAGATCCAGCAGAAAGTCGGGGTTTTCGGCAAGCGAGAGCGTCAGGCCCGTGCCTGATTTCTTGATTTTGCCGGGACTTGCCTGGGCGGCCTCGAAGTCGTTGACGGCAGCCGCCATGATCAACGCGTCGCAGCCGGCGGTTTCATTGATGACAGCATCCCGCATCGCCGCGTAGGTCGGGGTGTGCAGTAGTTGAACGCCGGCCGGCGGCGGGTGAGAGTGATGTCCCAGTATGAGGCTCACGCGCGCGCCGCGGTCACGGGCCACGGCGGCGATAGCTATCCCCTGACGCCCCGACGACGGATTGCCGATAAAACGGACCGGATCGATCTGTCCTCTGGTGCCGCCAGCGGTGACGACGATCTTTCGATCGGCGAGCGGTCCGTCTCTGCCCAGAATTCCGCGCAGAATGTCGGTGATCCGGTCGGGTTCGGCCATGCGCCCCGGCCCCTCGCGGCCACTGGCGAGGCGGCCGGTTTCCGGCTCGACGACGGTGGCTCCCCGCGATTGGAGGGTCTGGAGGTTTTCGCGAGTAACGGCGCTCAAGTACATCTCGGACTCCATCGCGGGCGCGATAACGACCGGCGCCGATGAGGATAGAACGGTAGCCGTGAGGATGTCGGACGCCATTCCGGCGGCGAGCCGCGCGATGGTGCCGGCCGTAGCCGGGGCGATTACGACGGCCTGCGCGGTCGAACCGAGCGCCACGTGGGCTATCTCGCCCTCCGGCGTCGATTGCATAACGCTCGTGTAGGCTGGCCTGCCGGTGAGACCTTCGAAGCTGACAGGGCCGACGAACCGGGCAGCGGCGGATGTCATCACCGTATCGACCCTGGCGCCAAACTTCGTGAGGGCGCTGGCCAGATAGACAGCCTTGTACGCCGCGATGCTTCCGGTCACCCCAAGCACGATTCGCTTGCCGTTCAGGATCATCGGCTCTGCTCTTGCAACCGTTGGTGGATTATCGCGAGACCGTGGAGCGTGAGCGCCGGGTCGATGTCGTCGATGGACTCGATCTCGTTCACCAGCGCGGGAGCCAATCCTCCAGTTGCGATGATACGCGGGTCATTGCCCAGCTCATCGCTTATCGCATCAACCATCGACCGCACCAAGTACACGTATCCCCAATAGACCCCCGCCTCCATGCAAGCGACAGTGTTGGCACCGACGATCTTCCCAGGACGCCGGAACTGAATCCTGGGAAGCTGCGAGGCTCCCTGAAACAGGGATTCGATGGACATGGAGACTCCGGGAGCAATCACCCCGCCTACATAGTGGCCGTCGGCGGAGGTTACGTCGAAGTTGGTGGTCGTGCCAAAGTCGACGATGATCGCCGGACTGCCGTGGCGCTCGTGCGCCGCCACGCAGTTCGCCATGCGGTCGATTCCCACTTCGGGCGGATTGTCCACCAGGGGCCGCGTACCGGGAATCGAGTTGGACCTGGCGATCTTAGGTTCGACTCGCAACGCCAGTTGTATGGAGCCGGCGACGGTGTCGGTCAGCGGCGGAACCACGGATCCGATTATCGCCGTCGAGATATCTTCGGGTCGGAGATCCGCCGATTGGATAAGAGACTTCAGTAGCAGCGCGAATTCATCGGCAGTCCTGGAGCGGTCGCAATTGAGCCGCCACGAGTGCCTGATGTCGGGGAAATCGAAGGCCCCGATGGTGATGTTGGTGTTGCCTATGTCGATTGCCAGCAGCATCAGATAGCCGGTTGCGCGGGGTTCGCCTCCGTATACCGCCCAAGTAACGCGCGAGGAGCCTTTTTGCGCCACCAGTTCGATCCAGCCTACCCTTGCATAGGTTGAAAATGCCAGACACTTTGCGCGCCCAACGAGCGCCGCTGTTACTCTCGGAACTGTCCTCGCCGGAGCTGGCGAGTCTGCTTCCCGAGATCGCGCTTGTGATTCAACCGGTCGGCTCGCTGGAACAGCACGGCCCGAACACCGCGCTCGAGACCGACACCGCAGTGGCCTACGAGATGTCGAAAATGGCGTCGGCGCGGCTATGGCCCAAGGTGCTCGTAGCGCCGCCATTGCCGTGGGGTTTCGCCCCCTATCACATGGGGTTTCCGGGCACTATCACGATGGAGCCCGAGACCGTAATACGCGTGCTCCGGGACGTTCTGAGGTCGTTGCAGCGGCACGGTTTGAACCGCTGGCTGCTGACCAACTTTCACACCGGCAACGAGGGACTGCTGGGGATGGCCGTCCAATTGCTGAGCCGGGAGCTTTCGCCGGACTTCCTCGGCTCGTGCTCGCTCTACAGCCTGGAACCGGACGAAATCGAGGCGCAGATAAAAAAGTCCGAGTTCGTGGGGCACGGCTGCGAGGTCGAAACGTCCCAGCTGATGTACTTGCGGCCCGACCTCGTGAAGGTGCACACATTGGCGCCCGGCGCGAAGATCGAAGAGGAAGGAGACAGGCGGCGGACCTTCTGGAACCGCGGCGTCAGAGTTTCGTGGGACTTCGACCGCAGAAGCCACAACGGCGTGCTCGGCGATTCGCGCCACGCGAGCTACGAGGCGGGGGAGTCGATGGTCGAGGCGGTGCTGGACGACTTCGAAGACGTGCTGAACGACATCGTCGAATTTGGGAGTTGACGGCGGAACCGGAGGTGAGTTTGACGAATAGCGGTCAAATGCAGCGGGCGGGGGGTCTGAATGACAAGCCCCTGATTCTCTCCGAGCTTTCGTGGCCCGAGGTCGCCGAGTTCCAAGACGGGGTCGAGATGGTGCTGATTCCATTCGGCTCCACCGAGCAGCATGGACCGAACCTGGCGCTTTCGGCCGACGCGTCCATCGCCGAGTCGCTGTGCCTACTGGCTTCCGCGACGATGTATCCGCGTTTGCTCGTCGCGCCGACCGTCCCGTGGGGTGTTTCGCCGCACCACATGGACTTTCCGGGCACTATCACTTTGGAAGCCGACACGCTGCTGCGGGTGTTTTACGACATTGTCGACTCGCTGAATCGGCACGGATTCAAGCGCTTTTTGATCGTCAACGCGCACGGCGGGAACAAGGAGATTTCGGGGGTCGTCGCGCAGGACCTGGGCAACCGCTGCGAACTGGAATTCTGCGGCTCGGTTTTCGTGTGGGACCTGATACCCGACAGGTTGAAGTCCGGCTGGCAGAAGACCGATAGAGTGGGGCACGCGTGCGAACTGGAGGTCTCCGACGCGCTGTTTCTATGTCCGGAGATAGTAAAGCAGGACACGCTCGGGGCAGGGGACTTTCGGGAGGACGGCTGGGACCTGAGAGACACGCTGGCGCGATACGGCGTGCGCGCGGCCAGCAACATGTCGGACATAACGAATAACGGGGCGCTCGGCGACGCAACTCTGGCGTCGGTTGAGGCGGGAAGGGAGCGCAGCGAGGCGGCGGTCGAATCGCTGGGCAATATCGTCGCCGCAGTGACGCGCTCGTCGATGGCGAGGCGCGATCAGGCGGCGGTCGAGACCACAGGCGGATAGAAGGGGGCGGCGGCGTGTTCGTGAATATCGGCGAATCGGAATTCGAAGTCGGGAGCGACGACCTCGGCGAGCTCCGCGAATCCAACGACCTGCTCGACGATATGGACGCGCTGCGCGAGCGGTTCAGCCAGGACGGCTATCTGCTGATCCGACAGCTGCAAAGAAACGACACGGTCGCTCAGGCGCGGCTGGCGTTTCTCGAATATCTGGACGGGCTCGGCTGCCTCGATCCGGCCGCTCCGCTCGGCGACGGCGTGATAGACCTGAGCAAGGGACTTCGCGGGGGATTCTTCAGTCAAACGGGCGCGAACCTGAAGGTGGACCCCTCGGACGGTGCAGGAGCGCAGCAGGCCGACGACGGCTTGGACCTGGCTTATTCGCCGCAGATAACTGGTCTGGTGGAATCGCCGGAAGTCATCGGCTTCTTCGAGAGTTTTCTGGGCGGGGAGATTCTGCCATTCAAGCATCGATGGCTGCGGGTCGCGGGCGTGGGTCCCAGCACGGCGATGCACTTCGACTTCATGTACATGGGCAAGGGAACCGAGAACGTGTGCACGACGTGGTGCCCGCTGGGCGACACGCCGATAGATCTGGGCGGGCTGGCGCTCTGCGTCGGGTCGCAGAGCTCGACGGAACTGCGCGACGCATTCGCAGGAGCGGACGCCTACGAAGAGGGCGAAAGGTTCGAGAGCCTGTACACGAGCAGCCCCAAGGATTTTGCGGAAAGAATCGGGGCGAAGTGGCACATAGCCGACTACAAGTCGGGCGACGTGCTGATCTTTGGAATGCACATGCTGCACGCGCCGCTGCATAACCGGACCAACCGGTTTCGCCTGAGCACCGATACGCGCTATCAGCTAGCCAGCGAGCCGGCGGATGAACGCTGGTTCAGCGACTGGCACTTGACAAGATCGTTCATCGGGGGCGATGCCTGAACCCAAGTGCTGAGGATGCCGCAGGCACCATCCTCCCTTGGACTCGTTCTCCGTAAACCGAGCAAGGGCGGTTTGGGACGTGTCCCTGCGAGCCGGCACGGCACCGATTCTGTTGATAGTTGATCGGGTCGACGGTTATGTTTATTGGTCGGCGGATGACCGGCGTTGCATGGAATTTTGAGGAGACGACTTGAGCGAGGACGAGCAGCGGGCGGAGCATAACGGCGGTCCTCAGGCTGCCGAGGCCACTCGCGGGTATCTAATCGTCTGCGACGGCTGCTGATGCGGCAGGGGCGACAGCATGATTCGCCCCCGTATCCTCGTTGGGGATTACAAAGCCGGTCTAAAAGCCCGCGCGATCGATAAGAACATCGAACTTAGCATCGAAGGCTGCCTGGGCCTTTGCAGCCCGTCGAACGTCGCGGTTCTCTCCATGCGCGGCGGGAACCAGTGGTTTGGCCGCATAAACTCCCGAATGGACGTGGCGAACCTGCTCGATTACGTCGCCGAGAGCGTAGACGAAGGCCGTCCGGCAGCTCCGAGCGGAGATATCGCAAGAAACGTACTGCGGTTCCGTTAGACGCTCCAGACCCTCTAGCGGGTGCGATTGGGGACCGATGGTTTAACCTTTCAGCCATAGAGGCCGGGGTGGCGGAATTGGCAGACGCACGGGACTTAAAATCCTGGGGGCGAATCGCCCGTGAGGGTTCGAGTCCCTCCCCCGGCACCGCCGCCTCTAGCCAGGCTCCAGATAGAGTCTTTGCCGCCAAGATCGAACAGGATCGGGTTGCCGCTTGTCCCAGATGCCGAAGAAGATACGTACCGAACGCCTGTTGCTCCGGCCGGTGATGGCGGACGACGTGGACGCGATGATGGAGTTCGCGACCGATCCGGAGTGGGGGCGGTATCAGCAGGTCCCCCGGCCTTACAGGCGCGAGCACGCCAGAGAGTTCCTGAGCTACTTCGCGCAAGCGGACTGGACCTCCTATTGCGGCTGGGCAATCGAATTCGACGGGACGTATTCAGGCGCGTTCAGCATGCACATCCACGAATCACACAAGACCGCCTCGATTGGGTTCGATCTGGACCGCCGGTTGTGGGGACGGGGCCTGGCAACGGAGGCCGCGCGGGCGGTCGTGGGCAGGGCGTTTGACAGGCTGGGATTGAGAAAGGTCTGGGCCACCGCCGACGCGCCCAACATCGGGTCGATCCGGGTGCTGGAGAAGCTGGGGATGCGGCGCGAAGGACTGCAACGCGGGCAGCATTGGCGTCACGGCAAGCCGGTGGACATCGTTTTGTACGGCGTGCTGCGCGACGAGTGGGGAGCCGTGTAACGGCGATCCGCGAGCTATCCCTGCTCATCGCCTAACGACGGAAGCGGATTCCCGTCCCGTATAGAGAACCGGATGGCGCTCTTTCGCGGGCGTATCCATGTACATGAAGCGGCGGTAACAGCCGCACAACGCCCGGACAGGTAGCGTTCAAGCAATGGTGGGGATTTTGCGGCTTTTTCAGCTCGGCCGTTTCCGGGTCAAGGCGGCGGTTGGTCGCGGGTTTGGTGTGGGCGTCACGGCGACGCCTTTTTTGGGCTGTTCGGGCGGGGGCGGAACACGTGAAAGTGATGATGTTGCGGCAACAAATCCCTGTGAGCCAGGCAAAAACAAGGTATTTTCGACTATGGCGAAACGGGGTGTAAAGGGGTGTGGATTCCCGCGAAAGCGGGAATGACGGATGGGGCTCGGGCATGACGAGAGAGAGGCTCAGGATCGCCTGGTAGTCCTACACGACTTGGCAGGGATCAGAGGTGGGGCGGATAGGCTGGAAATGTGGGACGTAGAGTTCGGCGTTCGGCGGGGCGTGTTTAGGGGGATGCCGGATGTCGGTGCGCGCCGCCCCACAATTTGGCCTGCTTGCAGGGCCTGTTCAACATACAAATGACGCAAGGGGGTCCACCCTCACCCTAGCCCTCTCCCGTCGAGGGAGAGGGGATGGGGACTGGATTCCGGCCCCGTATCAAGTACGGGGCAGGCTTTTCGCCGGAATGACAGGTGACGGCGCGGGAATTACGAGTGGTGGGGCGGTTGGCAGACTGTCGTTAGCGCTTGGCGGCGGCGCGTTTGGGTGGTCTTACGGGTCGTTTTCGGGCCGGTCTTTGCGGGGGCGGTCTATTGGCCAGCTCTTCCATAAATCCCTTGAGGAGCGAGCCAGCCTCGGCGGCGCCCTCCTCCTGCACGACGTGACCGCAATCCGAGACGACCTCAAACCGGCAGTCCGAGATATCGTCGAAGACCCGGCGCGCCCGCCTGGTGCCACCGGCGTGGTCGTGGTCCCCCCAGATAACCAGCGTGGGAATCGGGATCATCCGCATGATCCCGACCAGCGCTCGCGGCCGCAGATATTTGGCGGACTGAGCGAGCGCCGCCCAGTAACCCTCGGTGCCAAAAGGCAAGTATTGCTCGTCCACGACTTCCTCGGTGACGGCACGCAGGTGACGGCGGCCCAGCGCGTTTGCGATGTAGACGACAATCCGCAGCCCGAACAGCCCGGAGAAGAAGAACTTTGACGGGAGCACTTCGGCCAGGCGAAGCAGTTGGCAGAGCCAGAAACCGGGCGCGACAAACGGCGCGACCATTATGTTGGCCTCGAAGCGGCGCGGCTGACGGAAGGCTGCGTGGAGGGCCGGCTGAGCGCTGGCCGAATTGCTGAGCAAAATGCAGCGACGCAGACCGAGCGCCTTCATCAGGTGTTCGATCTGCCGGGCCTGTCCAATCGGCGAGAAATCGGCATCCTCCGGCTTGTCGGACAGGCCATAGCCCAGGAAGTCGAACATGTGGAAGGTGAATTCGTCTCGCAGCTCCCGGGCGAGCAGTCTCCAAGTCCGCGAAGTGCCCGCGAACCCCGGCAAGGCGATGACCGGAGGCCCTGTACCGATTGTCTTGACGTAAACCCGGCCGCCCGGAATCTCAACAAGCTCTCCGCCGCCAAGATGGTCCTCGGTATTGACCGGCAATGGGCGAAGTCCCAACCGGTAGAGGGGATTTGCCGACGACCGCCGCAGCTCGGCGAGCTTGCTCAACGCGATATCTCCTCTTCGACGGTCACATGCGCGATTACTGTGATACTATCCAACTTCCGCCGGTTACACCGGCGATCACGTTAGATTTACCTTTCTACCTCCGGCACGACCACTCAAGGGCGCAGCACACCGGAGGCGAACCCGAGGAAAGGAGCAGCGAGTGCGGCCCTACGAACTAGTGACACTGTTTCCCCCAACCGACGAAGAAGGCTTCAGCCTGTCCGCCGTCGAAAAAGTCACGGCGCTTGTGACCGGCAATGGCGGCAGCGTTTCCTCGGTCCATGACTGGGGACGGCGCAGGCTGGCTTACAGGATCGACGACATCCCCGATGCGAACTACCTGCTATGCAAGGTCCAAATGGAGCCTGAAAAGACAGCCGACCTGGAAGCCGCGATTCGCCTCGACCGCGAGATAATGCGTCACCTACTGGTACATGACGAGGGAGGCGTGGGGCCCGTTATCGAGACGGCCGCACCGGAGGGTGAAGAATATGCGTGACTCGGCGCCCAGAAGACGCGCGCGCGGCACCAGCCTGATTTCGGTAATAGGGAACCTCGGCGGCGACCCTGAGATGCGATTCACACAGGCCAGCGTCCCGCTTACATCGTTCAGCGTCGCGGTGAACAACACTCGCAGAGGGCCCGACGGCGGGGACATAGAGACGACCGACTGGTTTCGCTGCACCTGCTGGCGCGGACTGGCGGAAATAGCGAACAACTACCTGCAGAGAGGGAGCCAGGTCTTCGTGCACGGTCGTTTTCAGACCAGAACTTGGACGAACCGCGAAGGACAAGACCAAACAAGCCTGGAAATCAACGTCAATGAGTTGCAGCTTCTGGGGCGCGGCAGAGAGGAACCGAGCGGCATGGCTCCAGACTCGCGGCAGTCCGGCGGAGACGTCGATCCGGACGATCTCCCATTTTGAGTAACCAATCAAGCGGCCGCTTCAACCCTGATTCAACCGGAGAGTGGAATTGACACAAGAGTCGGAGTCCAGACAGCGCAGGCCCCCTTCGGGCTATGGGTCGCGCAGACCTGATGGCGGTCGGCCGCAACGACCGGGCGGGCGCCCGGTCAGACGCTTCGGCGGCCCCGGACGCAACCGCGTATGCGAGTTTTGCGCGGAAAAGGTAGTTGTCGACTACAAAGACATAGGGCGCCTGCGCCGCTATCTTACGGAGGGCGGGAAGACATTCGGCCGCCGTCAGACGGGTACCTGCGCCAGGCATCAACGCCGTCTTACCATCGCCCTCAAACGAGCACGCTACCTCGCCCTTCTCCCCTACGTCTCCCGGTCGGAGGCCTAATGCCGCGGTTCCGGGAGTCGCCTAAGCGAACCTAGGCCGGGGTTGAGTCGACCTCGTAGCCGAAGCCGAAGAAAGCGGGAAGCCAGGCAGGCTGCGCGGGCGGCGAGGCGCCGACTGGCTACGCCGGAACCGGTCGCATGGCTGGACATTCCCGTAGTCCTGCGGGACTGGCGTGAGCAACCGGCGGCGCGGCGGCAGTCGGCGCTGGCAAGACTGCTGGGCATCATTGCCGCCATCGTGGCGGCGGGCGTCGGAATCCTCCTTCTGGTACCACTGCTCAACGAACTCTTCTTCATGGCGCGGTCGCCGGTGGCGACTGTCGACGGGGTCGTCATCGAGACGGGCCGCTACGCGCAGGCACGCGACTTTCGGAGATACGAGGTGCTTCGTGAGATCAACCAGCTTGCCGAATACCGCCGGGACGGCACGTCGACAACCGCCGCCGAGCTCCAGGCGATAGACGGCCAGATAAACGAAAAAAGACTGAGCCTGGCGTCGGCGGATTTTCAGGCGGTCGAAGACCTGATAAACGTAACGCTTCTCGGGAAGAAGGCGATGAGGGAGGGAGTCGTCGTAACAATTGACGACATTCGCGCCGAGCAAGAAGCGGTGCTGGCTCCTCTCGCGCGGCCAACACCCGGCGGGAACGGCTCAGACATCTCGCAGCCCGCGGCCAGCAGCGAATCCCCCGCCGAGCCGCTGGAGCAGCGGGTGACGGCGCTGCTGGACGATCTGGGAATGCCTCGTGACCTGTTCGACGACCTGATGACCATGCGGGCCATCGAGCGGGTCTTCCTCAAGCGGGCTGAAGATTCCGTCGCGACCGTGCAGCCGCACGTCCACTTAAGACGGATCGTCCTGAAAGACGAAGAGGAAGCGGCTACCTATCTCAAGCGTTACAACGCCGGGGAGTCGTGGAGTGCGCTGACGCTGGAATCTCTCGAACCGGGGGAGGAGTCCGCTTCCTCCGAGGGCGTCGAGGAAAAACCCGCTCCAGCCTACGAAGCCGATCTCGACTTTGTTCCGCGCGGGATTTTGGAACCTTCACTCGAAGCGGCGGCGTTTTCGCTGGAGGTCGGATCGGTTTCCGAACCGGTGCCGACGGCTGAAGGTTTCGTCATCCTACTTGTGGCCGCGACAGTAAATTTACGGGCGGTGTCCGACGAAAACCTGGACCAACTGCGGCGAAGGGCTGTTCTGGACTTCAGGCAGGAGCTGCGGGAATCCGGGAACATCGAGTACCAACTCGACTCGGACAAGGTGGAGTGGGCGTCAAGACACGGTCTGAGGAACATCGGCGAACTGGATGCAGACATTCCGGCTGGAGGGATGGCCAGGTAGCACGGGCGTTGCTATAGCCAGTCGAACTCGGTCTCGCCAGCTATCACCGTATCGCCAGGCTTAACGCCTGCTCGTTCCAGAGCGGCGGCAGCGCCCATGCGCTCAAGCTGCTTCCTGAACCACTGGGCCGCGTCAGGAATGTCAAGCTCGACCCTGGCGGCGAGCCGCCGCGCCTCATCGCTCTCCAGCAAGACGAGGTCAGGGCCGATTCTCCTGGCGGAAGGGGCCGCGCTGCCGAGTCCGGGCCGCAGCACCACTTCGCCGGCGCCGTGAAGGACCGTTGGAACCGGCGCCTGCAACGCTTGGGCGAAGATAGCCTGGACCAACTCCTGCAAGCCCTGACCGGTGGCTGCGGATACGGCAAACGCCTTGACTCCGCGTTCGGCGAGGGCATCCTTCACCGACGGCCAATCGGCTTTGGCTTCGCTGAGGTCCATTTTGTTCGCCGCGACGACGTAAGGGCGCTCCGCAAGCTCGGGCGAATAGGCTTCAAGCTCGTTGGCAGTCTGGTCGAAGAGCGCAATCGGATCGCCCGAAATGCCCGAACAGTCGATCACGTGCACTATGAACCGCGTCCTCTCCACGTGACGGAGGAACTCGTGGCCCAGTCCGGCTCCATCGTGGGAGCCTTCTATCAGGCCGGGAATGTCGGCGACAACCAGAGACCTGTCTCCCAGCAACACCGAACCGAGCACCGGCGTGAGGGTTGTAAACGGGTAGGCCGCGACCTTTGGATGGGCCGCCGATATGCGCGCCAGCAGCGACGATTTACCCGCATTCGGACAGCCCACCAGACCCACGTCGGCGACGAGCTTTAGCTCCAGCCTGAGCCATTTTGACTCGCCCGAATCGCCTTTCAGCGCTATTTGCGGGGTCTGGTTTACCGAACTCTTGAAATGCGCGTTGCCCAAGCCGCCCTGGCCGCCGCGGGCGACGATCAATTCGTCACCCGGATTCACCAAGTCTCCGATCAGCTCATCGTCATCTCCACCGAAAACCACCGTTCCCGCCGGGGCGGAGATGCGGCGATCTTCGCCGTTCTTGCCGGACCGGTGACTCGAACCGCCCGGCAAAGCGTTGCCGGCCTTGAAGCGCTGCCGGTGGTGAAACCGAACCAGCGACGAGTCTCCCGCGACCGCATACAGGATGACGTGCCCGCCGCGCCCGCCATCGCCGCCGTCAGGCCCGCCTTTGGGAACGAATTTTTCACGCCTCAGACTGCGGGAGCCGTCGCCGCCGCGTCCGGCAGCGACGTATATGCGGGCTGTGTCGTAAAAGCGGGGCATGGCAGTTCCTCTTATAGAAGGCTAGCCTAGTGGGGTTGGTTGACCAGGTGGAAGTCTTGCAGCGTTGCAGAGGAGGCGGTTTCGATGCGGGTGCTCGCGATTGGAGCGCGGCCTGGGGAAATCGAGCTCGCATGTGGAGGAACGCTGGCCTGCCATACCCGGCGGGGAGACGCGGTCGCGATAGTGTGCATCTCGAACGGCAACCTGAGTCACGACTCCATCCCTCCCGATGAGCTTGCCGAGACCAGACGCGACGAGTCGAAGAACGCCGCCAAAGCGCTCGGAGCGGGGCTTTACTGGCTCGACAATTCGGACTTCGCGATCGAGGACGAACCCGTGACCACCATGAAGCTGGTGGAGATTATCAGGGAGTTTCAACCCGACGCGCTCATAACGCACAGCCCCGCGGGTGATCGCCCCGACCATTCAAGCACGCACGCTTTGACCCTGAGGGCTTCGATTTACGCGGCGGTCCCCCAGCTCGAAGGAAGTGGTCGGTACACCAAGGACGCCGCACCTATATTCGAGATGGAAACGCCTTGGGGGGTTGGCTTCGACCCCACAGAGTACGTCGACATCACTCAGGCAATCGACATCAAGCGGGCGGCCATCGAATGCCACGGCGCATACCTCGACTACTTGAAGCGGGTCCGGCGGCGCGATCTGGTGGAAGAGTGCATGGTGACGGCACGGTATCGAGGGCTTCAATGCCAGACGGCGTATGCGGAATCGTTTCGACAAACGCGGCGGCCGGGCCGCCTGCGCGCGGAGCGCCTGCTTCCCTGACGCCGGAGCTCCCGGAAGAGCTTTTCGGCCAAGCCGCCGCCTGCGACCGGTGCCCGCGTATGAAAGGCCGCCGCCGCGTGCTCGGCCCGCTGAATGGACGCGTACCCGCGCAGGTGATGTTCGTCGGAGAAGCGCCGGGACGCCTCGGGGCAGAGGTGACAGGGGTACCGTTCAAAGGCGATCTCGCGGGACGGAACTTCGAGCGGTTGCTGGAAGGCGCCGGTTTGGACCGGAATGCGGTGTTCATTACCAATGCCGTCATCTGCAATCCGCGATCGTCGAACGGCACAAACTCCAGACCGACCGCCTCAGAGATCCGCAACTGCTCGGCGTGGCTCAGACAGACCGTGCGCCTGGTCGATCCGAAGCTGGTCGTGTCGCTGGGCGTCGTGGCGCTGGCTGCGCTGGGCGGCCTCGAGGCCCACCGTCTGACGCTCGCGCGCGACGTTGGCCGGGCGGTCGAGTGGTCCGACCGCCTGCTGCTGCCGCTGTATCACCCTGGAGGGCGCGCCATGGCCAGGCGGCCGTTTTCGCGTCAGCAACAGGACTGGAGCGCCATCGCGTCGGCGCTGGCGGGCTTGCGCCTCGATGACGATGGGCCGACCCGGCTGAGCGTGTAAGAGTGGAGCGCCGCGTAGTCATCGACTTTAGGGATGGGAATCCGCATAATGCCAACCAGATTGAACGGTGGACTGATGCCGGTTTCCGGGGTGAAGCGAGTGCCGGTCCCTCCCAAGGAGCATCGATTTTGTGAAAGCCGTTATTGAGCGGGCGCTAGATACGGCGTCGGCGGGGGGCGCCGCCTACGCGGACGCCCGGATAGTGCAGAAGACCAGTGAATTCCTGATGGTCAAGGACGGTCAGGTGGCGGCCGTGAACCTGTCAAGCGACTACGGTCTCGGCGTACGCGCGCTGGTAAACGGAAGCTGGGGGTTCGCGTCGGCATCAAGGGTGAATACCGAGAGCGCGGATGAAGTCGCAGGCCGAGCACTGAGAATCGCCAGAGCGAGCGCCCGCGTACAGGAGAAGCCGGTGGTGCTCGCAGCCCAGGACCCATCCGTCGGTGAGTACACAACCCCGTATGAGACGGACCCATTCGACGTTTCCACGGAAGACAAGCTGGGTCTGCTGCTCCGCGTCAATGATCTGCTCCGCCGTGAAAAGGGAGTGAAGGTCGCCGAGTGCGCGATGGAGATTTACAAGACAGAGAAGGCTTTTGGCTCCACGGAAGGGTCCTACGTGACCCAGACCATCGTCGAGTCGGGCGCCGGAATGGAGTCGACCGCCACCTCCGACGACGATATCCAGAAGCGGAGCTTTCCTAACTCTTTCGGCCGCCAGGTCGTAACCGGCGGCTACGAGGAGATCGAAAAGCTGGAGCTGGAGTCGAACGCGCCGAGAATTGCTTCCGAATCAGCGGCTTTGCTGAGCGCCGCCGAGTGCCCGGCGACGACGACCACCGTAATCCTCGACGCCACGCAGGTGGCTTTGCAGGTTCACGAGTCGTGCGGACATCCGACGGAGCTCGACCGGGCACTGGGATATGAGGCGAGCTTCGCGGGCACGAGCTTTCTCACGCCGGACATGCTGGGCGCGTTCCGCTACGGCAGCGACGCGGTCAACATAGTCGCGGACGCGACGACACCTCTGGGCGCGGGAACGTTTGGCTACGACGACGAAGGGGTCCCGGCGCAGCGCAACTATCTGGTCAAGGACGGTATCTTCGTCGGCTATCTGACCTCGCGGGAGACGGCGTCCGAGTTGGACCAACGCAGCTCCGGGGCGATGCGGGCGGAGTCGTGGAACCACATTCCGCTGATTCGCATGACGAACATCAACCTGATGCCGGGCGAAACGTCGTCAGAGGACCTGATCGCCTCGACCGACGACGGCATCTACATGGAGTTGAACAAGAGCTGGAGCATCGACGACCTACGGCTCAACTTCCAGTTCGGCACCGAGATCGCCTGGCAGATAGAGGGCGGACGCCTGACGAACATGTACAAGAATCCCACTTATACCGGCATCACTCCGCAGTTCTGGCAAAGCTGTGACGCCGTCGCCAACAACTGGCGGATGTGGGGCACACCCAACTGCGGTAAGGGCGAACCCGTGCAAGGGATGCACGTGGGGCACGGCGCGGCGGCGGCGAGGTTTAGAGACGTGCGGGTGGGCGTAAGAGGGTGACGGTCCTGTCCGAAACGGACGCTCACCAGATCGCCCGGCGGGCGCTCGATTTCGCGGGTGAAGCCGACGAAGCCGAGGTGGTCGTATCGTCAGCGGATACGGGCCTGACCCGGTTCGCCAATAACGGCATCCACCAGAACGTCTCGGAAGACTCGGTACACGTGAACCTGCGGCTGGCGCTGGGCAAGAGAGTGGGGGTGGCAGACGGCAATCAGGTGGACTCGGACTCGCTGCGCGGGCTCGCGGAAAGGGCGGCGAGCATCGCGCGCCTGCAGCCCGAGAACCCCGACTTCGCCGGACTGCCTTCCGGCGGAGAACGCAGAACCGCCGGGGGGCTGTGTCAGAGCACCCTGGAGTTCTCGCCAGAAGACCGCGCGGACGGGGCCGCCAAGGTCGTCAACGCAGCCCAGGCCAGAGGGCTTACAGCCTTCGGCGCGTTCAGCACGGGAGTGCGATCCGTCGCGGTCGCCAGCACGGCGGGCATCGAGCAGTACCACCAAGGAACGACCGCCAACGCCAACGCCGTGCTGATGAACGACGACGCTTCGGGCACCGCCATGGCGCTCTCCAGCGACGTGACCGAGATCGACATGGAGTCGATCGGTGAAGCGGCGGCCGACAAAGCCGAACGCGGAGTGTCGCCGGAGGACATCGAGCCGGGAACGTATGAGGTTGTCCTGGAGGAGGCGGCGGTAGCCCAGATGGTCGAGTTCCTGGCGTTCGAGTCGTTCAACGGCCTATTTCACGAGGAGGGGCGGAGCTTTACGTCCGCGTCGATGGGCAAGGCCGTGATGGGTGAGAACATTTCAATATGGGACGACGGCGTTGATCCCACAGGGATTGCTAGTCCGTTCGATGGAGAGGGGGTAGCCCGCGAGCGGGTCGATTTCATCGAGAACGGAGTGCTGAAGGCTGTTGTTTACGATCATCAGACGGCCTCGAAATACGGCGCGGAGAATACGGGGCACGCGTGGACGGCTCCAAATCCGTACGGTCCGGTCGCGGCGAACCTCTTCATGGCGCCAGGCGAGGCCGCTTCGGTCGATGATCTGGTGGCGGGCGTCGAACGGGGCGTCTGGGTCACGACGTTTCACTACACCAACCTGCTTGAGCCGATGCGGGTGGTGCTGACGGGCATGACCCGCCACGGCACCTTTATGATTGAAAACGGCAAAGTGACGAAACCGCTAAGGAACCTGCGCTTTACCCAGAGCGTGCTGGACGCCTTTAGCGCGGTCGAGGCGCTGACCAGAGATACGAAGCTAACCGGCGACTATCTGCGCGTCCGCGCTCCGGCGATGCTGATAAGGGAGTTTCAGTTCACGGGCGGCTCGCAGTCCTGACGCCGGCCGGAACCAGGCGGGTAGCGCCGCGATGGAGTGATGGATGGACCTAACGTCGTACATAAGGGACGTTCCCGACTTTCCGATACCTGGAATACTTTTCAAGGACATCACGCCGCTGCTAAGGGACTGGGGCGCGTTTGGGGCTGCGATAGAGCGCTTGGTAGAGCCGTACAAGTCCAATCCTCCCGACGTTATCGTGGCGGTCGAGGCGCGCGGATTCATATTCGCCACTCCCATGGCGCAGGCGCTCGGCTGCGGGTTCGCGCCCGTGCGCAAGCCCGGCAAGCTGCCCGCCGAGACGGCGTCACTCGAATACGAACTCGAATACGGCTCGGACGAGGTCGAGATTCACATCGACGCCGTAGAGAGCGGAGACAGGGTCTTGATAGTTGACGATCTACTGGCCACCGGCGGCACCGCCGCGGCGACCGCCGAGCTGGTGGAAGACCTGGGCGGCGAAGTAGTAGGACTGGCGTTTCTCATCGAGCTGGACTTCTTGCAGGGGCGGGCCAAGCTGCAAGAGTACGACGTTCACACCGTAATTCACTTCGGTTCGGAGTAGCCGCGCCGGTCGAGCCTTGCGCGGTGCAGGCAGGGTCTATTCGGACTCTATGCGCCGAATCCAGCGCTCGGGCGCTCGCACTTCCTCCAGGGACGGAAGCGTTTCGGGGGACTCCCAGACCCGGTTGACGAACTCGATGCCCCGTTCCTCCACGACGTAGTCGACGAAGTTCTCGCCTATTACGTATTGCTCAAGCTTCAGGTCGAGACCCAGCATCCGTGAAATCACGCGAAATCCGACCCCTCGCGACTTCTCGCGAAGCTTCATTCGGTGGGCCAGCGTTTTGTAGTCGGGTATCAGGTATTCGCCCGTTCCGTGCATTGCGTGGTTGCTGTAGCCCTCGACCACCGACATGAGCGCCTGTATGCGCGACACGATTTCGACCTGCCTGTCCGTCAGCATCATTCGCAAGAGGCCGCTGAGGCGGAGTCCCCGCACCCCGTCCGAGCCGGCCGAGCTGAGCCGCTCGCGGATTCGCGTGGGGTTCATGATCGTGTCTCCGGCCTCAGCCAGGTATTCCTGAAGCAGTCCAGCCATGTGTTCGCGCAGCCAGGGGATCGACTCGAACTCGACGGCGTGCGTGGTCTCATGCAGAGCTACCCACCGCCGCAGGTGGGAACTATTCATCCCGATCTTTGCGGCGAGCGCGTCGATGTTCACGTCGACCAGATAGATGCTGGCCATACCCGGCTTGAACAGGGGGATGTCGTATTGACCGAGCACCTTTCGCGACAGATACCCGATCATCGTTCCGAGCTGCGCGCTTACGGCCAGCCGCGTGAGCCCGGACAACAGCCGGGCGGCGGTAGCGTTGGAGGCGTTCATCCGACGGTACGAGTCTTCGAAGGGTTCCAGCAGGTCTTGAAAGTTGGCGAGATTGACCTCTATCCACGACCTGCGGTCCAGGACTTCGACACCGGCGGTCTCGCTTCCCGCGCTGCGGCCCAGGTACTCGCTGACGGCCTGGCGGCTCGACTCGACCATCCCGGTGTAGTCAGCGCCGGTTGCCGGGAGGAGGTCCGGATCGCCGGGCCGCGACGTGAACCGCATGGCCACGCTCCGGGCGATATTCCAGTCTACGAGCCCGGGTTTGATTCTCTGACTAAGCCACGAAGCGCCCGACCCGGCGGCGGCGACGGCAAATCCCATGAACAGCCAGAATCGAGGTGAACGGATCATCAAGCGCGGGGGCGGAGCCGGCCGACGACCCGCCTTCCGGCAGTTCCGCCAAAGCCGGCGCAGTCGCACGGCGTTGGGAACCCAGGCGACCGCAAGGAGGAGAGGAGCTTAGACATCCCTGAACCATACATGGAGATTGGTCCTGTCCAGTTCCATTGGGTGCGGCAGCCGGTCTTTATAGAGGCGGACTCGCAGGGCGCCGTCGGCGCGCATGTACACCGAAGCGGAATAACCGGCGTCGTACTTCATCTGCATATGTTGACCCCCCCGACCGTCGGGCGTGGCATCAACGGTCCAGTCGCCCTCAACGGGCGGGATGATGTACCAGTCTCCCTTGGGCAGCAGGACCTCGTACGCCTCGTCTGTAAGCGTTGATTCAGGCATTATCTGCGGGTTGGAATCTCGATACTGGTGAAGGGCGGCTTCTCCCTAATGATACGTTCAAAGGAGGCTCGCGGATGTTGGCGATGCCTGTTGTTCGCGCGCATCTCGGCTGCCCGAGGCGAGGCTTGTCGCAGGGGTTGAATTGAGAATCTACGCCGCCTTTTTGCCCCAGGGGCTGACGTACCAGCCCGATGACGTTTGCATCGTAATCGACGCCATACGAGCGGGCGCGACCCTGACGGCGATGGCCGAAGCGGGCGATCCGGTCGTCCATCTAGCCGCCAGTGCCGAGCACGCGCGCCGTTTTCGAGACGGCTCCAATCCGGGGGCGCTGCTGGGAGGGGAGGCGGGCGGACTGGCTCCAGCCGGGTTCGACCTGGGCAACTCGCCAGCGGAATGGGCGAAGCGAGACCTGCGCGGGGCTGAAGTGGTGTTCGGAACCTCGAACGGGACTCGCGCCGTGGCCCACTGCTCGAACGCCAGCCACGTGCTCATGGCAAGTTTCAACAACGTGGCGGCGGTCGCGCGGCTGGCAGGGGAGCTGGCAGGGGAAAGCGTCAAGATCGTGTGCGCGGGACAAGGGGGCCTGATAGCGCTTGACGACGCGGTCTGCGCGGGACTGATTGCCAGGGAACTGGTAGACGCGGGCGGGGAGGCCGCTGATTCCGCCGTGATGGCCATTGCCCTGGCGGGGCATTTCGACGATATTCCCGCGCTGCTTCGCCAGTCCGAAAGCGGACGCCGGCTATTGAACGTCGGCTACGAGAGCGATCTCGACTGGTGCGCCCGCGTGGACATCTCCGAGAAGGTCCCGCAGCTTGCGAAGGAGGGCATAACCCCCGAACGCAGGCTGCTGCTCGCCTGATCTATCCGCGTCTGCTCAGGTCGCGTCCGGCAGGCCGGCCTCTTCGACGAGAAGCTCCACGGCCTGGCGGGCGATGCGGACGTTGTAGTTGGTTCCTCGGTCTTCCGGGTAGATCTGCGACGTGTTGCAGATGTAAAGCCCGCTTATAGGGGACCGAAATTCCGGGATGCGGCGCTGGTAACCGGTCTTGATGACGGGCTGCGCGACGGGGTCTTTGGAGACCCAGAACTCCTCGACCAAGTCCCGGCTGAAATCGGGAAAGACCCGCTCTATATGCGGCGCGTACTCGTCGAAAAGCTGGGAGTCGGAGAGATTGAACAACCGTCCGGACGCCCGCAGGTAGTTGCTTACGTAAAGGAGGTGCGCGCCGCCGTAAACCTCGGGATCGATGAAGTTGGTGTGCTCGATGAGGCCCGCGAACGGGATCTCCTCTTCGCCGATATTCGTCCAGTAGAACCGCGAGACCCGCTTGCGAAGGCGCATCAGCATGACCAGCGCCCCCCGATACTCGACGGCGCCCAGGTCGCGCGAGAGGCTTACATCTCCCAAGAAACGCCGCAGTAGCGGCAGACCGACGGTGGCGAGCACGAAGTCAAACCTGCGCTTTTGGCCGTCGGCGGTCAGCCCGGTGGCCCGGTTGTTTTCAACGTCAATCGACGAAACCGGCGTTTTGAGGTGAAAGACCACGCCGAGTTCCTTGGCGCGTGACTCAAGCGCGCGGGTAATCGTGCGGAAGCTCCCGTTCACATAGCCGAGCAACTCGCGCAGACCGGTGGTGGTCCTGGACTTGAACCTTACGTGGACGCGCCCCCAAAACCAGGCCATTGAAATCTCCGGCCACGAGTCGCCGAATTTCGCCATGAGCAGCGGTTTCCAAAGAGTCTCGAAAGCTTCCCTGCCGACCATCGGCGGCAGGTACTCGCCGGCGGGGACGTCTTCCAGATGGCGGTAGTCCTGGATACGGCGGAGTCGCATGGTTGCGAGACCCATTTGGATTCTCGACCAGAACGGCAGCGGCTTGAATCGCAAGAGATCGAGCGGCGTCGTGAACGGATAGAGCGCCCCTTGGGAGAAGAAGGCCATTTGGGGCGTGTTCCATTCGAGGCTGGAGTCGATGCCAAGCTCGCGCATCAGGTCAATCATGTGATGATCGCCGCGGAACAGGTGGTGATAGTACCGCTCGACAAGCGTTCCGCCGATTTCAAGAACCGCCAACTCGCCGCCGACCGCGTGGTGAGCCTCGAAAACCTCGACCCGGACCCCCCGCTTGGCCAGCTCGTAGGCGGCGGTGAGACCGGTGATGCCAGCGCCGATAATCGCGACCGATTTGGATTTTTCGCCGTTCATATTTGTTGACTGCCTTGGGGAGCTTGCCAGTGGACTACTGCCTGGAAGGCTTTCAGTTTGTTGGTTCGCCCTCTAAGCGTAGTCACAACCGTGGTTTACCGCCGCCGAGCGTGGCGAGTCCCTTCTTCCAGACCAGCAAGAGGCCGAGCACCGTTGGCGGGATGAGCACCACGAAATGGGCAGCGATTGCGAACGCAAGCCCCTTTTCGTCGCTGACGCCGAACAACACAAGGGTCTCCTTTACGAAAAACTCGAATGCTCCAATGTTTCCCGGGCCGGCCGGAATCACGCCAGCGAGATTGGATATGCACGTCACTACGATAGCCAGCCAGTATCCGCCTTCCTGAATGCCGAGCGCCTGGAGTACAAGCAGGTAAACAAGAGATTCTACGAGCCATGAGACTATCGACAGCGCAAGTATCGCGGCTATGGCCTTACCCGAAGCCACGCTCCGAAAACCGCCTATCAGCGACCGTATAAGCCTGTGCAGCGCTCCGCCGAAGGGACGCTGCATAAGCTGCGCAAGCCCCGAAACCCCCGGCATGGAAGACCTGATCAACCCTGACGCGACCATGTACATGATTGCAAAGGCGGCGGCGGCGGCGATGGCGAGGCCGATAAGCGGAGCGTTCCAGGGTGAGTTCCATCCCGTTGCAAGCGCCGCCAGCGCGAGCAATCCAATGAGCGTCAACACGTCGAACACGCGTTCGAGGATGATCGTGCCGAGAATCGCGGGCGCGGGGGTCTTGGTTTCCCGATTCAGAACGTAAACTCGCACGAATTCGCCCAAACGCGCGGGCAGGGCGTTGTTCGCCAAGTATCCGATCGTCAGCGCGGAAAATGCGGACCAAGCGCCGACGGCTCCCAACGGCGCCAACAGGACCTTCCAGCGCAGGGCCCTGATCCCGATGGCGACGATCAACACGACCGCCGCGGGCGCGTAGTGGGCGGGGTTAGCGAGGCGCAACTCGTCGAACGCGACCGGGGCGTCGACCCCGCGAATGACGAGCCACGTAAACAGGCCGCTGATAGCGAGGCCGAGTCCCGCTCTCAGGACCGTGCGCCGTCTTATGGAAGCGACTATCGCACTAGCGTCCGGGCAACTCGTAGGTGAACGGGCCGATAGGCCCCGCCTTCAGGATGTCTCGTTGAACGTACATTACGAAATCGGTCGAACCGAGTGAAGCGGGAGGTTCCTTAAACGCGAGGAACCGCCAAAGCCTGGTCAGGTTATCGCCGTCCCTGAACAGGTCAACGAGCGACCCCCAGCTCCACGATTTGTATACGCGCTCCGGGAACCACTCGCGCAGCTTGAATTGGACTCCCACGTAATCGACGAGCTCCACTCCGATTTTGTTCGCGGTCTGCCGGCTCAGCAACACGATAGGCTGCTCCGGAGGTTCTTCCACCTCCGGGCCAAAGGCCACCGCGTTCCATTCTCGCAAATACCACGCGTAGGGCCAGTGGGCTTCCTTTTCCACATATATGGGGATGTTCCGACCCTGACCAGTACGTCTGCCAGCTTCCTCCATGATCTCCATACCTTGGAGCACGTCTCTGGACGTCTGCGTGTAGACGACGAAGTCCCTGGGTATGTCTCCGTAGACGAACGCGGTTGGAATCGAATGCCGGGCCGTCCAGCCCAGCAGCAACATGCAGACAACCGCGAGCGCCCAGAATACGCCGCGGCGGCGGACTTCTTCGAGCTTCTTGCCCGCGAACCAGCCCGCGATGAGGATGACCGGAAGTATGGGATGAAGCGCGAGCCAAGCCGCTTTTTCACCCGCCACCGAGTAGATGAAGATGGAAGCGGCCGCCCAATAGAGCAGCATCATCGTAAAGACGCTCGGCCTGCGGACGATTCGCCAGAGGGCCGCCAGCGCGAAAACAGCCGCGAAAGCCTCGTACACGGCCAGGAACATCAGGTAAAAGAACCAGGGTTGGTTAACGCGCTGGGTCCCGTGAATATCACGCCATATCGTGAATGCCTCCACGAACGCCGTGCGGATTCCGGGCGGATTCGTAAAGAACGAGCTCATGAAAAGGACGGCGACAGCCAGGAATATGACCACTCCGTAGGCGATGGCCTCCGGATCGGCGCGGAGCGCGCGAAACGCCGCGCGCAGCTTGCGCATCTCCGGCGAATCGTCCCCTGACAGGCGTGGACTCAGGTAAGTCCAGACCGCGAGCATGACGATGAAGCTGACGAAGATGAAGCCCGTGATGAACGTGTTTTCCTTCGTCACGAAGGAACCGCCCATGGCAAGTCCGGCCAGCCATATCCACCGCGGGCTGGGTCGATCCAGGTAGCGGACCAGTGATCCGAAGATCAGGAGGGTCCAGAACGCAACGTAGATGTCGTTGCGAGCGAAGCGGGAAAAGTACATGAATCCAGTGGAGACGGTGAGGGCCAGCATGGTAATAGCGGTGCCGTATTTCCCAAGCTCCTTGCGCCAGAGCAAGGGGATGACGAGCACGACGCCCACTCCGAAGGCGGCGGGAATGATCCGTCCGGTTACGTCGTTGCCTTCGAAGAGCCAGAAGAGCGCCGCCGACGCGAAGTACTGGAACGGGCCATGGTAGACGGGCTCGTAGACGTACTTGATGCCGCGCGCCATGTCCCACATGGTCTTGGCGTGAACGCTTTCGTCGTGGTGATAGGCACGGGACCCGAGGTCGAGGTAGCGGGTCAAAAAGAGCAGGACCAGCAGCAGACCGAAGAAGACGGCCTCCCACGGCGCCAGGGCGATCTGCCGCCCTCCGAAGAGCGGAATTCTCAGCGACCGCGTCATAGAGGGACTCGATTGCCGATCAGACAGCGTGGATGCAAGCTCATGGGCTTGGTTGCCCGTCAAGCCGACCGCGAGTTGGGTTTCATGTTCCCGGAACCTTGTAGATGGATACGTGGCCGGGAATTTCGTATGCGACGGTCATCCACCCAAAAGCGTTATCAACACCGGGACCATACTTTTCACGCTCCAGCCGGCCGACGTAAACATGGCTTGCGCCGTACCGCCGAAGTATCGCCAGCGCGCCGTCCGGCGGCAAGCCCCGATAGAGGGAGTCCACGTCGGCGGTTCTCGCCTGGACTTCCGGATCGCCTTTTCGCCAGAGCTGCTCATGCTGCCGCCAGCCGATGACCGCGGGTATCCCGGACCACGCCGAGACGCGACCGGAGTCGCCATAGCCGTTTCCGGTCGCCTCTACTATCACCGAGCCTGACGGGGCGTTCGATTTCAACCACTCGACGGCCAGGATTTCCTGAGGGTCTTGACGCCGGGCGAAATCGAGCCCGTCCAGCGTAGGTTGCGGTTTGTGCGGTAAGCGGGCGTTACCCGTGATGACCGAATAGGACATGGCCACGAATATGAACGCGGCCAGGATTACTGAAAATGCCAGCTCGGAGGCCAAGCGGCGCTTGCTTTCAAGCCTGGCGAGCTCTCGGAAAATCAGATAGATCGCAGGACCGGAGGCGGCGGCCAGTACCGGCCAAGCCTGATAGTAGATCTTGAACACGGTATTCATGCGCTGGTAGGGAGGGCCGAAGAAGTCGCGTACGAAGATCAGCTCCGGAATCGCCGCCAGACCGAACCCCGCGAAATAGAGAAGCTGGACAATTCGTTCTCCCGCTCCCTGGCTCTTGCGGCTGAATGCCAGAGCCATGCCAACGACGATTAGCAGGCACAGCAGCAAGGCCGAACGGTCCCAGCCGCCTACCAAGCCCAGGGCTATCCACAAGCCGATTACAACCAGCAGCAACCGACCGCTGTCGCGGCGGCGCACCAGATGGATGAAGATAACGGCGAGAGCCAACAGCGTCCACAGTCCGTAGACGGTTAGAAAGTCCCCGATTTCGGTCCGAACGGTCACGAATCCCAGACCGAACGCGAATGGATCGAAGTTCAGATGGAAGGGCAGAAAGGCCGCGACGCCGACGATCGCGGCTACGGCGAGGCGACCGGCGAACGCCAACACATTCCTGGCGGTTGTCGCCCGATCAGGGTTGAGGAGCGCGGCGATTCCCGCGAGGGCCGTAAGGGCGAAGAACACCGGAAAGTCCCACGCGTTGAGCGCGTACAACGATCCGAGGAGCCATCCGGAGATTACCGCCAGCAGCCAGGAATCGCGGCGGGCCGGATCGGTCCGAGACCAGGTCAAGTACCAGACCACCGCCAGCGCGATCGAAACTATCGAGAAGGGCAAGGCCATAACGTGCGGATGCAAATCGCCGAGCAGGAAGGAGAAGGCCGGAAACTCGGTGATGGTGTAGTCGACCAGCCCGTCGGCGTCTTCCACCTGGACGGCACGGCTGGCGTTCCATCCGATACCGAGCCAGAAGTCCGGATTGCGGTTTCGCTCGCCGAAGAAGAAGTTGACCGCATAGAGGTTCCCGCCAACGGTTGCGAGAATCGCGGTCAGCGCGCCGAATCCCCATTTCGCCCTGGACGCCGCCCCGCCAACAAGCCCGGTGACGTCGTAGCCGAGCGAGAGCATTCCAAGGAACGTGAGCGCGAAAGTCGCTGCGAGCGCGAGATTGAATCCGACCGCCGAGGCGGTGGCGGTTATGGCGGTAAACGTGGCCGCGATGCTATAGCCGAAGTAGTAGTAGTTGATGCTGAATCCCGACAGCCAAGGGTCAGCGGGAGGAAACGACTCGCTCCGCAGAATGCCGTTCAACAGCGCGAACTCCATCGGTTTCTCGGTCGCGGCGATGTCGGGATTTCGCGCGCGGAAGATGGCGAAAGCAATAAACGCCACAGCAAAGATCGCTTCGCCGACCGCAATACGGGGCAGCTGCGCCCGGGCCGCCCGGGCAAGCTGCGGACGTAGTATCAGAATCGCGGCGGCGGCAGCGATAGCCGCAAACAAGACGACCGTCTGATATACGCGGCCGTTAGCGAACAACCCGGTAAAGAGAAACAGCCACGCCAGATAGCCGACCGTCAGAACGCCCAAGGGCTTGACCAGAAACGAGCCGGCGGAGGGCAAACGCCGGAACAGGAACATCGACACGGGAACGCCGACGAAACTTGCCGCGAGCAGAGCCAGCAGCCAGAGCAGGGTGTCTAACACAAGCGCCTCAAACAGAGTCGAATCTCATGGCGGCCGCCGCTAACCCGCAGGTCCAACCGCGACGTCTTTGGCGACCACACGGTAGACCTTCGTCTCGGGATTCTCGTAGATCAGCGCGAGGCGGTCTCCGACCAGCCGGTCGAATTTGGCAATACCTTCCGGCGGGTAATAGGCGCGCTCAAGCGCGCCCACGTAGACAAGCTCCACGTCATATCGTGAGAGAATCGTCACCAACTCCGCGACGTCGGTCGTGCCGTAGGCGGTCTCCACGTCGCGCCGGCGCCGGTCGACCTGATGAACGTAAGCCCAGCGCTGCTGCTTTTCGTGCCAGTCCCACCCAACCACCGTCGGGAGGCCGGTTAGGACCGAAACCCGCGATCCCCATCGGTAGACATTGACCGTCGCTTCGAGCACCACAGGTCGGCCTTCGACGTTCTGGAGCAGCCAGTCCGTGGCCTGCTTGTCATATTTGAGGTGGATTTCTTGTCCCTGATCGTGAATGACGGCGCCGTCCATGTATGCAAGACCGTCGAGGGTTGGCTCCGTTTCGTTCAGCCGGACTCCGAGCTTTGCCTGCGTGGCGGCAAACGGATAGAGGGCTGTTCCGACGATCGCGGCGACGATTGCGATTGTCAGCGCGTATCTGAAGGGTTCCAGCCATCCGCCCATTCTGCGCCAGATCAGCGGCAGCACCTGCGGAAGCGTGAGCGCCGCCGCCAAGCCGAACAAGAACCATGCCTGAAAGTAGGTCTTGAATACGGTATTCAGACGTCCGATGTCGCCTTCCAAAGCAACCCATTCGGGAAGAGCCGTCAGCAACAACCCTCCGAGCGTCAATGCCAGAGGAATGAACTTGAGCGGTTGACCGCGAACACGTATCGCGGCAACCAGAACCAGAACCATGGCGGCAATCTGGAAGACCCGCGTCGACCACGGCTCATCGACCGTCGCGACGAACAGGACAGCGGCCCCCAGAAACACCAGAGGCCAGAGCGGAAGAGCCGACGGACTGCGCGAGAGAAGTCCCGCCAGACGCAGGAACCGGACAAGACGGCTGGGTCGGATGATGACTATCTTCAGCGTGGCGGTATACCAACTTCGCAGCCGGTCGGGAGCAAGCTGAAGCATGGCGAACGGGATCAAGATCAAAAGCAGGGCCCCGAACATGGCGAGATAGCCCCCGAGGGGGGTGGTCTGGGGCGTTGCGACTATGCCTCCAAAAAACACTCCGAAGCTCTGGTGGAACGGGAAAAACGGGGCGTAGCTCAGTGCAACAAGAGCAGCGGCCGCCAGGGCGGCCATCCAGACCATGGTCAGACTCAGCCTGCGCGCCGCCCGCCAAAACGAATAGGCCAACGCCAGTACGGCGACCACGAGATAGGTGGGAAAGTCCCACGTGTTAACGACCCTGTGAACGCCGAGAGCTATAGCAATTCCAATCAACGGCGGAAGGTATCCGCTATGTAGAAACAACGAGGCGCGCCGTCGAATCGACACTCCCGCCGCGAAAAGCCGCGCGGATGGTCTGACGAGTATCAATGCGAGCGCTCCGGTCGCCGTCACGGCGGTCCAGGCCAGGTCGATCAGGTGCGGATGGAGATCGCCGTAGAGGAAAGTGAAGTAGGGGAACTCGTTAACGGTCGCCTCGATAACCCGCGTGCTTCGCCAGAAATCGAACTCCGCCGCGAGCTGGCCGTTGATGATGGTGCCAGGCAGGTTAACGATTACTGCCAGCGCCGATTCCGGCCCGCTCAAGTCTTGCGCGGTTATCTGGACGAGCTGGACTATGGAATCGAGGTTGCCGAACAGCAGAGTAAGGGCGATGGCGAGCAGTCCGACGCCGACTGCTCCGGCCAGACGGCGCTTGAACGAATACCACGCGTTGAACCCGAACGAGAATACGGCGCCGACCGCCAACGCGAACATGGTGGGCAATGCGAGGTTGTACGCAACCGCCGGCACTATCCCCAGCAGCTTCGCAATCGCGCCGGTGAAGACCTGGCCGAAGTAGTAGTAGTTGACGTATCCGCCGGCCCACCAGGGGTCGTAAGGCGGAAAGAAATCGCTCCTGATTACCGCGTTGAGGTGAGCGAAGTCCATGGGCTTTTCGCCGCCGAAGGCCGTGTGCCAAAGGTCGGGATTGCGTATCCGCACGGCGTAGAGGAAAGCGAAAGCCGGGAGGAACAGCGCCTCGCCCGCAGCCATGACCGGCCAATTCTTGCGAAGGTCGCACCAGATGTGCCGCCGGGTCGACAGCGCCACTGCCGTCCCAGCCAGCACGAGGATGAGCGTCGAGACCGCTATGGCCGTCTTATCGAAGCTCCACCAGCGGAGGCTGGCGAAGAGCCAGGCTGGATACACGGCCAGCAGGACTCCGAACGGCTTGGCCAGCATATATCCCGAATCAGGCAGCGCGCGGAACGCAAGGCGCGTTATCGGCCAAGCGGCCAATCCCACGATCAGTACGAAGCCGAACCAAGCCACGGCCGGGTATTCCGCAGTCCCCGGCGGAGAGGCGTAGATATCCCCAAAAGTGCCTGATTCGCGGACACGCTTCCGGTCGGCGGCGTCGAACATCAAGGTCAGCGGCGTGGCGTTCTTGGGAAGAACGCGCGTAGCGGTGGACAGATCGACCGATTCTAGAATCGACCGCATGGCCGAGGAGTCGTATCGTTCCGTCTTTTGGAAAATCCGAACCTTAGGATGGTCGTATACCGAGAATGCTTCCTCGGCCCAGTCGTCGACTATTTCGATCCCGAAAAGCGATGGATAGCTCGTAAACGCGGCGACCTGCCGGAAACCAAGCTCACCCGAGAACAGCGAGTCGTAGTAGCGAATCGCCAGCGGGTAGCGCGCCGGCATTCGCGGAATGCTTCCGGCGAGACGGTCGCTGCTGAGCACGAGGTAGTCGGCGGCTTCGAGACCCTGAACCAGCTTTTCCCGCTTTTTGGGCGTCTCGTCGTCGTAAAGCGGCAACTCGGCAAAGTTGTAGGCGTTGGGGTTCCGGTTCGGTATGCGCAGCGGGAGCCGGTCGTCCCAGTGTTCGACGGCTATGGTCGAGCCTGGGGAGACGTTAGCGAAGATCCACTCGCTGGCTTGGACTCGCGTTACGGGCGACGCGTAGATCCGGTGGAACGCCACCGCCCAAAGCAGAGTCCCACCCAGGACGATGGCGGCCACGAAACCGGGGAGGAGCCATGCCGGCAAGGTCCGATCACCCTCACCCCTGCCCTCTCCCATCAAGGGAGAGGGAGTGAAACCTGGTATTCGGAACGTGCGGCGCCTGTCCCACAGGAACACGACCATCCATCCCGAGAGGAGCGCCGCCATGGGGTAGATGGGATGGAAATAACGCATGGTCTTGAGTACGAGCGCGCCGAAGTAGACGAAGTTGAGCGCGGCCCAGCCCAGGGGGAGAATCAGCTCCAGGTTCCTCTTCATGAATATCCGAACGGCGGCGAACGCGAACGCCGCAATCGACGTCAGGCCGAGCGCCGGGCCAAGCCCCCAGACGACCATGTTCTTGAGGGGGAACAGATAGGGTGTCGCGCCGGCCCACTGAATGCCCGGCGGCCAGTCGTATATCCCTTCCTGAATAGCGCGCTGCTGACTGACCGCGTTGAGAAACGGCTGCGCGAGCCGGAAATCGAGCGGATTGGCCCCTTCGAACGCATAGGGCTGCGCGATTCGGAATGTCAGCGCGGCGACAGCGAAGCTGCCGGCAACGCCCAGGCTTTCCTTTGCCCATTCCGGCCAGTGACCGTAGGCAAACCATCGACGCGACCCGGATGCGGCGGGACGGGTCTCGCTTCGCCGCGCATAGATACGCCAAGCCAGATAAGCCGCAACGAACGGCACGATCAGGCCCGTGCTGAGCTTGCTCGCCAACCCCAGCCCTATGACAAGCCCCAGGCCAGCGAACTGGTACCAGCGTTTCTCGTCGAGCGACTTGACCGTCAGGTAGATCGCCGCCGTGGCGAAGAACGTGGAGAACGTGTCGACGGCGAAGAAGTGCGAGAGCTGAATGCCGAGCACCGTGACGGCGTAGAGGAAAGCGGCCAGGAGGGCGACTCGCTTGTCGAATATCCGCCGTCCGATCAGGAAGACCATGAGGACGGTCCCGGTATCGAACAGCGCGGACGCCGCCCGACCCGTCAGGTGAAAGCCGTCGTATCCGGTCCCGCCCGTGAACTCGGCAAGCGCGCGGACCAGGAACAGCGGGAACGTGCCGTATACGAAAAACGATATGTCGGGGAGGAGGTAGGGACTGAGCGGAGACGTACTCGGGTCGAGGTACTGAGCGAGAGAGTGAGGGAGATCGAGCCGCGTTCCCACCATTGTGAGGAAACGTTCATCAGGATGCAGATGATGAAGCTGGTCCCAATTGATTCCGATCAACCGAAACGCCGCGCCGACAAGCACGATGACGGCCAGAAGCGCGGGCGAACTGGTGGCGAGTTGCCGCAGGCGGCGCGCGGCCTGCGGCAAGACCTGATCGCTTTTGGCTGGGACGCTGGCGCGGGACGGCATGTGGTTTGCTTCGGCGTTCATTGATCGAAGATTAGCGCGGACATGCCCAGGGTCAGGGGAGTTGTTGAATATGGGGGGAGCAATGGATGCCGCGGTGCGTGGCGGCCACCGTTGGCTGTGCGCCTTTCAGTTCGGCGCGCCCGGCATTCCAGCCAAGCATGTCGCCGCGGATGGGAGGGCCGAGAATCGAAGCACTGAGCATTGACCCGTTAGACCGCGCGTGATAGCTTGACCAGCAAGAAAGGAGGTGATGCTGCATGTCTGATACTTATGGCAGCAGGTTCGGCGCATCCCTAACGGAGGTGATCGAGCACTAGCCGATTAAATCCTTTGTAGGGAACGAACCGCGCCGGATCTGCTGTCTGGCGTGAAGAGGGTCGGAGCACTAAACGTGTTCCGGCCCTCAGCCACTTTCCGCGTACGAGCGGCCGCCGGTGCCAATTGAACCGAAATACGGCAGCGGCGTTTCAGCGCAGCGGGCGCTATTTGATTTCGAGCACCAACTCGACTTCGACCGGGATGTTGTAGGGCAACTCGTTTACTCCGATGGCCGATCTGGCGTGGCGTCCGGCATCTCCGAACACGTCGAGCATCAGGTCGGAGAACCCGTTCATGACGGTGGGCTGCTGACCGAATCCGGGAGCGCTGGCCACGAAACCGAGGACCTTTACTACGCGGGAGACTCTATCCAGGCTTCCAAGCTCCGACTTGATGCGCGCGAGCACCGCGATCCCCACGTCTCTTGCGGCCTGCGCCCCTTCCTCGACGGTAAGATCGCCGCCCACCTTGCCCTTCCAGTCCGGGCCGTCGGAGGTTCGCGGACCGAGACCCGACAGGTACAGAAGATTCCCGGTCCGAACGGCCGGCACGTAAGAGCCCATCGGGGACGGCCCCTCTTCGAGCTCAATCCCCAACGCCTGCAATCTCTCTTCAGCGGTCATGTTTCCTCCCGTATTGGAGCGGGTTTTGATTCGCCCTAGTCTTCCAGCATTCCCGCACTGGTCAGAATACGCCAGAACGCGTGGTCGGCATGGTGAACAATGGTGTTCTCAAGGCTGCGGACGATCAGCTCGCCTTCGCCCGAATGTCCGCCAGCCGCGTGGCAGACCGCTTCGGGCAACCCCGCCGAGATCGCGATATGAGCACCGTAGACGGGATGACGCATGGCCGGGAATCCCGACGCCTTAGGGTCGGCGCTCCAGCGCTTCTGGTTTTCGGGACTGAACTCGAAAGGCTTGCCGATGTCGTGGCACAGGGCCGAGGCGATCAGCAGGTCCCGGTCGAAACCTATCGACCCGACGATGCTCTCCAGCGAATCGGCCATTGCAAGCGCAATGCGCGCCACGCCGCGCAAGTGATCGGCCTGGGTTCCGCGCTTCAGGGCAGGCGAATCGGGATTGCCGGACGGGCGGATCTGGTCGATGCTGGTGAACTCCGTCTCGGACAGCGCCATAGCCCAGGCCGCGACGACACGTTCGCGCAGGTCGGGATCGGCTATCCGGTCGACTTCGGGCAGGCTTTCGCGCACTCCGGGCTTCAATTCTTCGTACTCTTCCACCTGGATACTCCTCAAGCGATGTCGACGCGTCTGAGCTCGCAAGACCGAACGTCGATTACGGCAGACGATTAGAACCTAAAGTTGCGGTCCGCTCCCAGCCGCAGGCCGACTCGGTTTCTCCGCAGTCTTACAGGCCCGAGATTGCACACGGAACTACAGGTTCCGGTTCGATATTGACTTGTTCGGTGCTTGTTTGGTAGATTTTGCTCCTGTGACATTGTGTTTGAAGGGTAATGCAAAGTGGCTCGTTTCCTGACTCGTAAGCAGCGCCAAGTCATCGAGACCATCCGCACGTTGATCGAAGAGAACGGCTACAGTCCGAGCGTGCGCGAACTGGGCGGGGTGCTGGGTCTTGCACCAGCAACCATCCAGCAGCATCTGGACGCTCTTCAGGCAAAGGGGTACATCAGCAGGACCGGGTCCGCCTTCGGCATCACCCTGAAGGAGGAAACGCCGCAGGCCGGACAGTCGTACACGACCGCCGTGATAGGCACTATCGCCGCCGGTGAGCCGATTCTGGCGTTCGAGGAATACGAGGACCGCATCGCGGTGCCCCAAGCCATGCTGGTTGGGAGCGAGCATTTTGCGCTTCGCGTGCAGGGCGACAGCATGATCGAAGACCACATCCTGGACGGCGACCTGGTGGTGGTCCGCCGCCAGCAGTCCGCAGACGACGGCGAGGTGGTGGTGGCGCTGCTCGACGACGGCACGGCGACTCTCAAACGGCTCTACCGCGAGTCGGGCGGATTCCGTCTCCAGCCAGCGAACTCTCAGCTAAACCCGATCTACGTCAACAGCCTGGACGTTCAGGGAGTGGTGACGGGCATCGTTCGGCAGCACATCTAGGCGGCGGCAGGTCCGGCGTTGGGGGCCTTTGACGTACGCACGACCAAGCGCGCCTGCGTCGTGGACATCACCGACCGCGTACTCGCGGAGGTGGCGGCGTCCGGCGTGACCTCCGGTATCTGCCTGATCGGAACGCGCCACACCACTGTCGGCGTGACCATCAACGAACCTGATTCGACCCTCTTTCACGACCTGCTGCGGCAGCTCGAGAAAATCGCCCCCAGACGCGACGGATACCTGCATCCGGACAACTCCGACTCGCACATGAAGGCCATGCTGATGGGCGGGTCGGTCGCGGCGCCGGTGGTCGGCGGGCGGCTCGACCTGGGAACGTGGCAGGCGGTACTGCTGTGCGAGTTCGACGGTCCCCGCAGGCGGACCGTACGGGTGGACGTGACCGGCGGCTAGGACCGCCCGTCCGGGGCCGCTAATCGAGCTGCGCGGCTAGTACTCAGACTCCCGGCCGTTTCCGGCGACCACCGAGGATCGCAACTGAATGTACGGCGGCTCCATTATCAAGCGCTGAGATTCGGTGAGGTCGTCTTTCGGCATCTCGATCCGGTACCGGCCCATCCACGCCTCGTGACCGGGGCTGTACTTGTAGAGCAGCGAGCGCCGCTCGCGGCTGGCCGTCCAGGGCATGGTTCCGTGAGTGAGGGCCTCGGTGAAGATGAGCGCCGATCCGGCCTTGACCGGCACGTGGACGACCGGGTCTGACGGCTCTTCAAGCGTTACATATTGGGGCGGGACGGGGTAGTTGGACTTGTGGCTGCCCGGGATGCCACAGAAGCCGCCCTCGCCGGGATTGATGTCGGTAAGCGCATACGAAACGACGGTCAGTCCGTTGAACATCTGGCCGTTCTTGTGGATGTAGTAGGCGTTCGACTTGAACGGTTCTCCGCCGCCGTGAAGGCGCAGCGGGGCGGCGTCCTCGGTCATCAGGATGGCGTATTCGTGGTCGAGCCGGAAGGTGTCGCCGAGCATCTCGGCGAGGTAGGGAACGATAACGGGGTTGGCGATGAGCTGCTTGAACGCGTCGTCGCGATGCAGCAACGGCCCGACATGGAGCTTGTTGCTATCGACGATGCAGAATTCGTACAGGTCGTTTGCCTTCCAGGTGTCCTCGCCCCAGGGGTCGAGACCGTCGACCGCCGCGTTGAGTCTGTCGACCTGCGACCCGGTCAATGCATCTTCGACCACAAGGTATCCGCGAAGGTCGAATAGGTAGCGCTCCTCGTCCGTCATGGTCCCGCTCGCTTAACTGTTTGCGACTCCCGAGAGCATGGTAGGTCGTGTTGAGCAGGATTGACAACGTCTGCGCCGGATAAAGATTGCCAAAGCACCTGTGTGCCGAGTTGGCGGCGGACCGTGGGCATGGAGTAAGACCTAGTCTGGCTTGCTAGAATCTCAGTTCGCGGGCCATTAGCTCAGTCGGTTAGAGCGCGCCTCTGATAAGGGCGAGGTCCCTGGTTCGAATCCAGGATGGCCCACCGGTCCGGCTTGTCAGAGGGCACCCAAGTAGTGACAGTCTGGCTTCTTGCTACGAGCCAAGTTTTCTGCTCAGGTTGCTCCAAGACTGGATGAGGATTCTCGTGGCCGATTCTCCGGTGCTAAAGGGCGCTGTGTCCAAGATCACGATCTGGGAGCTTCACTGAGGAGCAGCGGAGTGGGGGCTACCAGTTTAGTCAAGCAGATATGGTCAGAATGGATTTGGATATTACTATCTCGTCCCAAGCGCTGCTCTCGACGGGCAACCTACGGCGATTTACGACACCCTTAACTTGGGGACACAATAGCGCTCGCCAGAGTGTGCGCTAATTAAATGGAACCCAACAATCTGAAAGGTTGCCAGCCGAGGTGCGAAATCGGAGCTTCATGGTGATTCGCTTCTCCACCTTCCCTCGTACTCAAACGCCGCCAACATTCGTTCCGGATCTGATTGAGCGATTTGGAAGACACGAGCAGGAGATAGGAACTTCACATCAAGAGAAGGGGCTGACCAGTGATGCCTTGCTCGCCGTTCTCCGCCCCGACCTTGTTCAACTTGGCTTCGAGGTGGAGGCAAGCAAACGAACCGAGGACAAGATCATGCGACCCGTCTTCTTCGGGGAGAACGCCCGGCCCGAACTTCAATATCAGATCGACGCTTGGCACCCAAAGTGGCTGGCCGGCTTGGAAATTGAGGCGGGGCGCGCCTGGATGGGTAACGCAGTTTATAGAGATTTGATCCAAGCGTTAGTGATGGTAGACATGGAACATCTGATTCTGGCGGTCCCACAGTTGTACCGATATAAGGCCAGCGGCCGCCCAACCTCAAGTCGAGACTACGAGAATACGGTGGCAGTAGCCCAAGCACTCTATGCACACTCGCGCGTGGAAATGCCCTTCAGCTTATGTGTAATTGGCTACTGATATGAGTCTGCCGCAAAGCTATAGGGCCCTTTGTCAACCCCAAGGCCAAGTCGACCGTCAAATTGCGCCCGGCGGGTGATCGCTTGATACCAATCCGCTGCTTGGTGCCAGACGTGTCCTCGGCAAGAGGGTGCACAACCTTCGATTGAGGGCTCGCTGTCTCGTTCACCTCCGGATCGCGGGTGAACTGATACAGAATCAGGCCAACGAGATGAAAGATGTGGCTTGGAGTCTTGCGAAGCTGTACTTGACGTTGGGCAGTACTTTCTCCAGGGGCGTTCCGTCGATGCATCTGCCAAGCGAAGAGCGTGAACTGCTCCTCCCTAGTCGGGAGAATCCGTCTCCCCCTGCTCTCCTGCGACAGGGTCTCTGGGAACCCAATTCTGTTGGAGTATCCGCGTATATGCGACGCCTAGTTGGCGGATGCTATTGGACGGGTAGGGGTATATCAGATCCAGCGGCCCCCATGCGCCGTTCAGAAAGGGAGACTCCGGGGTCTCGGGTTCCCCTACGTAGCCATCGTTGAACCAGATTTCCGCAGGACGATCGTGGGTCTTCTTGGAATCAGGGTTCCACATCATTGGCGGGTGCAGCAGCAGGGTGGCTCTCGAGGATAGACTCCACCGACGCCTCTCCCCGTGAAGAGAGGTCAAGGCGCACAACGCCAACGGCGACAGCGGATGGATCGTCATCGGCGAAAGCAGCGTCCCGAACCAGGGACACCCACGGCTATGTAGCCGATACCGACATCCCTTCAGCGATGGCGGCCCGTCCGAGTGACCCATCCAATGTCGCAAGCTCGGCGCGCTTCCTCTTGGCCAGCTCCAGGTATAGGGCGTCATACAAAGACAGTCCATGCGCCCTCGCCAAGTCGAAGGCGGATTGAAGGTCGGGCTCCCCGTCAGTTGCGATGGGCAGTCCCTTCAACGCGTCCAAGCGCTCCCTGACTTCCTCCGGCGAAAGGCGACGCCGCCGCTCAGCCGTGAGCAAGGCGTTACGCGTCTCCAGATGCCAAAGCTGCGGCACGAGCGCCCCGTCCTCCGCAAGTTGCTCGAGTACCCTGTCGGCGCGCGGCTCATCCTCATCGTCGAAAAGCCACGCAACTACGATTGAGGCATCGACGACCAGCCCGCTCATATACGGTGACCCTCGTGGCGCGCGGCAAGTATCTCATCAGTGGAAAAAGGAACCCGCCTCCACCCGGCGCGGCGCTCCCGAAAGCGTTCGACCGCCCTCTCGCGGTTAGCGCGGTCCTGAACGTCGGCGGGAACCAAGTGTGCAACTACTTTGCCGTGCCGGGTAATGGCGACAGTCTCCCCGTGCTCGACCGCTCGAAGGAGTTCGGCCAAACGCGACTTGGCCTCAGTAGCCTGAATTTCACGCATGTTTCACTCCAACCCGTTATTTTGACCATACCATTTTACCGAGCATTCTCTGCCTGGGCCGGCAATGCAAACGCGGAACGTGCCTTCGTATCCAAGGAACGGCTCGGACTGTGTGAACCGGCCTGGGCCGCGTCGTGATTCACGGCATGGCATGGCCGGAGAAGACCCGGGCCTCTGATTAGGGCGAGGTCATTGGTTCGAATCCAAGATGGCCCACCAACCAGACGAAATCAGGAACCTTAGCGCCGAGGCTCGTTCTGGAGCTGCCGAACGCAGAGCGCCCGGAGAGTACGGATGGTTAACATTACGGCGATCCGTCGTTAGGGTGACTAGCGCCGCACCCGCCGGAATCTAGTTTGGGAACGCTGCGATGTCGGTCAAGCTCTCCAAGACCCTGAAGGACAATCCAAGCGCTTCCGGCGTCGCCGCGACGATCCGCGAATACGAAGACCGCTTGAGGACGGCCAAGCGAGGCGGATTGGAGGTTAAGAAGAGCGACTACAAGAAGATCGCCAATCTCTACTACGACCTAGTTACGGACTTCTACGAATATGGATGGGGCAGGTCGTTTCACTTTGCGCCGCGCGTTCCCGGAGAGAGCTTCAAGGCATCGCTTGCGCGCCACGAACACTATCTGGCGCACGTTCTCGGGCTCAGACCGGGGATGGTGGTTGCCGACCTCGGCTGCGGCGTTGGGGGACCGCTAATCGAAATTGCCCGCTTTTCGGGGTCCAAGATCGTCGGCATAAACAACAATGCCTATCAACTCGAACGCGCCCGGAGATACGCTGAAGAAGTGGGGCTGACGCATCTGGCCGACTTCCTGCACTGCGACTTCCTGCACGTCGACGCTCCGGACGAATCGTTCGACGCGGTCTATGACATCGAGGCGACTTGTCATGCACCTGACAAAGTCAGCGTATATGGAGAGGTACATCGGCTGCTGAAGCCGGGCGCCCGCTTCGGCGCTTACGAATACTGCATGACTGACCGCTTCGACGCACGAGATCCCCACCACCTCAAGATCAAGGCCGACATCCAGCTTGGAGGCGGCCTGCTGGTTATCGACGACCGGCAGACAATTGACGACGCGCTTAGATCAGTAGGGTTCGAGGTGCTGGAAATTCGGGACCTTGCAGTGCAGACAGGTCCGTCGATTCCCTGGTATCAACCTCTGGTTGGGTCGGGCATCTCCCTGGCGAGCTTCCGCAGCTCGAGGATCGGTCGCTGGGTCACCAACAATACGCTTAAAGCACTCGAAGCACTGCGTATCGCGCCGCAAGGAACGGTTGCCGTATCGGAGACTCTGAACCTTTGCGCGGCAGCGATGGTGGAGGCGGGCCGGCTGGGCATCTTCACGCCGATGTACTTCATCCACGCCCGCAAACCAGCAGAGTGAGAACTCAACTCTCTAGAGTCTGATGCAGCGTGCCCCTATGAGTTGATTGAAGCGGGCGTGCTCTGCAGTTTTGACGTAGACCGCCGAGCTACTAGCAACTCAGACTGCGTGACTGGTGCAGAAACGGGGGCAAGACCAATGCTGGTCGGACTAACATAAGCGGCGGTACAAGCCTCGGGGGCAGGTCAGACTGATGTTAGAGACTGGAAGCGCAGCGCCAGACTTCACCATCACCCTGGTCTCGGGCGAGGAGTTCATCCTTTCCGACCTCCGGGGCTGCAAGGTTGTCCTCTTTTTCTTCCCGGGGACCTTCACCCCGGGTTGAATGTCCGAGAACTGGGGATTTGGAAAGTCCCAGCGGAGGATGGCGGACCATAATACCGTTGTGGTCGGCATCGGTACTGATGAGCCGAGGAAGTTAAGGCGCCTTGCCAGGTTCTTCAGGTACATCAGGATTGACCTGTCTCTGGCCTGTGATTCTGATAGCCGTGTGGGCAGCCTTTACGACGTCAGGCGTGATACCGGTGTGGGAAACTTGCGGGTGACCTACGTCATTGACGAAGAGGGGGTGGTCCAGGGTTTCCACCACAACGAACTGTCCATTTCCAGCCACTGGCGTTGGGCATTGCAGACGGTGGTCGCCGCCCGTGGGGACGTTGACCCGGTCGTTGCGGATACATAGGCGGGATACGCCATGCGTTTGACGGATAAGCGGCTCGGCGGCTGGTGTCTGCTGCTCGGGATGGCGGCGGTGGCGGTGGGCTACGCGCTCTCGCCGGGCCGGGGCGTCGTGGACACCGTGCCCAGCACCAGCCTGACCGACCTCACGCTGGCGATGGCGCGCAACGCGATGCTGGCCTACACCGTGCCGGTGGTGATCATCTTCGGCGCCCTGCTCATGCTTAACGGTCTCCTGACCCTGCGGCGACATGCAGGTCCCGTGGCGCGGCTCGGCCTTTTGGGGATGGTCATCGCCCTGGTCTTGCAGATGGTGATGCGGGGTCTCGACTACATGATCATCGGCATGGGGGTGGCGGCGCTGGAGAGCGAAGGGGCGAAGTCGCAGGAATGGCTCCAATCGGCGCTGGAGATGCAGCGGATGGTGTGGGGGTTTCACTTCACTTCCGGCGTAGTCGGCTACGTTGGGACCGCGATCATGGCGCTGGGGTTCGCGTTCCGGCCTGAGCCCTTGCGTCTACCTCCAGTGCTGAACGGCATCGTTGCGGTGCTGGCCGTGGCGTCGCTGGCGGTGTTCATCTCCGCGTGGCATTCGGACACTTTGGAACTGGCATTCGCGCCCGTGTTCGCGGCAATGTCCGTGGCCGGACTCGTCTACATGGGTCTGTTGGGGTGGGGGTTGGCGTCGTCGAAAGACAGCCAGGCGACGGCAGTAGAACACTAGGCCATAGCAACGGGCGAGGCGGGAGCAGTGCCGCGGCGAATTGCAATTATCGGTGGGGGCGTTTCGGGGCTGGGTGCGGCGTGGGCGCTCGATCAGCATCCGGACCTTTTCGATTTTCGGCTGTTCGAGGCGCAGGAACAGATCGGCGGGAACGCGATCACAGCCGACATGCCGCAGGACGACGGCGGCTCAATTCCTTTCGATATTTCCGTGACCGCCTGCATCCCGTCGGTGTATCACCACATCCTGCTGCTGATGGAACGGTTCGGCATCGAACTGATCGATACCAAATTCAGCTACAGCGTGAAGTGCGGCGGGCGGGTTTACGCCCACGACTTCGATTCGGACATCCGGGAGCAACTGGCATTCGAGATCGCGAAGTTTCAACGGGTCTTGAGGCACATGCACCGGTTTGGTTGGCTGACGCGTTCGCGGTCGAAGCTGCTGAACGCCCTCAACCCGTTCAACTACATCAGCATGGGGACGGTCCTGAACCTGGGAGGGTTTTCGGGGGACTTCAGGTACAAGATCCTGAAGCCGATGTTCGTCAATTTTCTATTGGCGACGAACGTGTTCGATATGCCGGCGGCTCTATTTTCGAGGTATCTCGAATTCTTCGATATCGAGGCGGCCACTCCCATGCAGACGTGGGACCAGGGAACACGACGTATCTATGAAAACCTGTCGGCCAACTTTCGGGACAAGATCTACCTAAACCGACCTGTCCGAAAGGTGTACCGACTGGGGTCCGGCGTCGTGGTCGAGGACGAAGACGGCGTAAGGGAGACGTTCGACGAGGTGATCTTCGCGTGCAACGCGAACCAGACGCTGATGATGCTGGACAGACCGACGGCGCTCGAACTCTTCATTCTCACGTCGATACGTTACGAGAGCGAGCTTCACAACCACGCGATCGTGCACTCGGACTCATCAGTGCTGCCGGACAACGAAGTGAAGGCCCTGACAACGCGGAGCAACCATATCGAGCAGTACGGTTCGCGACCGGACAACTATGAAATCACGTACATCATGCACAACCAGCAGCCGTGGGCGAACCGGTCGGACAAGCCCTGCCTGGTGACCTTCAACCCGATCAGCCTGATCGATGAACGCAAGGTCATCAAGAAGCGGTGGTTTCAGCACATCGTCCACGACGTGCGGCACGTCGCACTGACCATCAACATATTCCGCTTCATCCAGGGCAAGCGACGGACGTGGCACTGCGGCGCGCACACGCTGATCAACAGCCAGGAAACCTGCTTCGTTACCGGGCTAGCCGCCGCAAGACAGCTCGGCGCCGACTACCCGTTCGACGACCCGGAGGCGAAGCGGTGGTTCAACTATTACGGGGGCATCATGTACGGCCCGCGATTCAGGAAGGCGTAGCGCCGACTGCCTGGGAGGCTCCTTGCGGACCGCGAGTCTCAGGTACTGGGAGAGCCGTTGTCGCCCGGATCGGGATAGAACTGGGCGCAGTAGTACCTGAAGGGCATGATCTTGCCGTCGGAGCGGCAGAGGCGCGGGCGGGTTACGTATTTCTTGCGGCCCCAAATGATCACGTCCTGAAGAACATCGCGCCGCTGCTGTGACGAGATGAACCTGTTCATGATGGGAGCGCGCCATTTGACCGGGAGGAACCCGAGGCCCGCAAGCCACCGCTTCGGTTTGCGTATCTCCCGCACCTGGGAGACGAGCCACATGTCGATATGCGTACCGTCGACCGGCGTAGCCAGCACCCACAGGCGCATATCCATGCCGATCGAGCGTTCCCGGATCTCCACGAACGAGTAACCCAACCCGAAGATATGGGTGGCGGCGGAGACTTCAAAGGTGAGGGACGCCAGCCCAGCTATGGATCGAGTTCGCTTGAAGTTGAACCGGGTCTCGAGACGGGGGCCGTCCACCGAAAACTCCTGGACGGGTTCCACGTTGTCGTAGCCGTGGACGTAGCGGAGGTGGGCGAGGTCCACGGAGTTCTCGGTTGTCTCCTGGGGATGGCCGGCAAAGCGGACGGATTTAATCTCGAAGTCGCTCCAGCCGACTCGGTCCAGCGAATCCGTGGGCAGGCTCCATTGCGGCGCGCGTCCGCCGATCCCCCACCAAGCGAAGATCAAGCCGAGGACTTCCTGTGTCTCGAAGACTCGCAATTTCGCGGTCCTGGGTGGAGGGGCAAAAGGGGTGGCGACGCACTGTCCAGTCGCATCGAACTCGTAGCCGTGGAAGGGGCAGACCAGTCGGCCGTCGCGGATGCATCCTCCCGAGTCAGGTCCCAGGTCGGAGCCGAGGTGCGGACAAACGGCTTCGGAGACGCAGATGCGCTCGTTCTCGTCACACCAGGCGACGATGTTCTCGCCCATCCAGGTCTTTTGGATGAGCTTGGATTTGAGCACATCCCGACGAGCCGCGACGAAGTACCAACCCTCGGGAAACGGTGAAGGAGCGGTGAGGTTCACGCGCTGCCTGCGACGGACTGGCATAGCTCAGCACCCCTCGCGAAGAATCTCCGGTTGACTGCTTCCTTGCCCATGAAAGCGACAATCCACGATACCAGAACCACTTGTCCCTCGAAGCCCGGCGCGCGCTCGAATATGAGCATGGTCAGTCCCGGTCGGATTTTTCTTTTCCTCACCCTTCACAGGGTGGGATAAGCTAAATCCACGGGGCACGCGCACAAATGCGCCACGCCATCAACGCGACACACGCGGGGTTAAGACTGATGACTCCCTCAACATCAGGTGTGGCGAGCCAGCGGTTAAGTCTGCCCGACGAACTCGTTCTGATGCTCCTGAATGAGGAGAGCGGCTACTTTTACCAAGTACCCGGCTGGCATTTGAACTGCGCCGTCGTCGGGGCCGTGCTCGCGGAACTTTCACTCATATCCCGCATCGACACGGACATGGAATCCCTGTTCCTCCTGGACTCGACAGAAACAGGCAACCCCGCTCTGGACCCGATTCTGAAGGAGATCGCCGACGAACCGGTTCAAAGGAACGCCCAGTACTGGATCGAGCGGTTGGCCCCGCGCGCGGAGTCGATAATCGACTTGACCCTGGACCGCCTGGTTGAGATGGAGATCCTCGAGTACCACGAGGGTGAGTTCTGGACGCTGGCTCGAGCCGCCTGGCAGATGGAGATGTTCAGCGGCGGCGCGGAAGATACAGCGGCGCAGTTCGTCAGAACGCGCATCGGCAAGGTCATCTTCAACAACGAGATTCCTGATCCGAGAGACGTCATCATCATCTGCCTGATCAATACGTGCGACGTATTTCGCTTCATTTTCCAGCTCGAAGACGAGGATGAGGAGCGTATCGAGTTCATCTGCAAGATGGACTTGATCGGCCGGTCGATAGCCGAGGCGGTGGCTCAGAGCCTTGCCGGACCTTTGCTGCGACGTTCCGCATTCACCAAGAAGATCCCAACCGTCCCGCTGTGGCGATTGCTGCTCAATCCACATGTTCGAAGCGGGAACTTACCCGCCCTTTTCGCGGACCTCACGGAAAAATATGGTCCGGTGTTCCAGATTCGCCCTCCGTTTTTGGAACCAATGACCTTTGTGGCCGGCCTGGAGGCGAACCGCTGGGTCCATAAGAGCGGGCGCAGATACCTCAGAACCAGAGACTACTTCGCGGACTTCGAGAAGGTCTATGGCGCGGCGGGAGTTTTGCCATCGCTTGATGGCGCGGATCATTTCCGACTTCGCAAGTCGTTGGGGCCAGCGTATTCTCGCGGAAGACTGATGGGACAGCTGGACGAGGTCTATCGTCACGCTCGAGCATTCATGGCGGATTGGGCGGTTGGGGACTCCTTCCCCGCGACCAGCATGTGCCGGCGAATGGTCAACGCGCAGATCTCGCCGCTCTTTATCAGCGTTGATTCTCAGGATGTCTTTGACGATCTGGCGAGTTACAAGGAACGGGCGCTCGGCGTTCACATCGCAAAGATTCTGCCGAAGATCGTGATGCTGACCCCGGGGATGCGACGCCGGGCGAAAATGCTAGACAAACTACTGGAAAGGGTCCAGATTGGGCATACGCCCGCCCAGCGGGCCGGGTGTCCGCGGGACCTTGCGGATGACCTGCTAAGCCTGCACGCTAGCGATCCGCAGTTCGTCCCGGAGTCGAATCTGCGCTTTGCTTTCTCAGCCGCGCTGATTGCCAGCGTATATCTTGGCGATATGTTTAGCTTCGTGTTGTACGCAATGGCGTCACAGCCAGAAATCTACGAGAGAATCCGCGTCGAGGCCGATGCCTTGTTCGCCAATGGCGATCCAAGCGGAGAGGCTTTCAGACCACGCGATATCGATGTCACGCACCGCTTCCTGATGGAATGCCTGCGTATGTACCCGATCGTCCCGATGTCGATTCGGAACGTGATGAACACGTGTGTGATCGAGGACTACGAACTGCCGGTCGGGACGCGGCTTCACATTGCACAGACGGCGACGCATTACATGAGTGACGTGTTCCCCGACCCCCTCACGTTCGATATCGACCGCTATTTGCCGCCGCGCAACGAGCATCACAGTGGCGGCTACGCCCCGTATGGGCTGGGTACGCACAGGTGCCTTGGGACGGGGTGGATGGAACTGCAGTTGGCAGTGAACGTGCTGATGGTCGCGCGCCACTTCACGATTGAGGTGTCCCCGGCGAACTTCAAGCTCGGGTTCAGCCCGCTACCGTCGAGCAAACCGAGCAAGAAGCTGAAGTTCCGAGTTGCCGAGCAGAGGCACGAGCTGACCGTCTAACGCACCTGGAACGGCCCGATTGACCGGGACGGAGAGAGCTACCGGGGTTTGCGAGCCAGGAAACAGTACAACGGAGTGAAGACGCCGGCCCTGCCGCCCGCGACATAGGCGTTGGCGGTACGATCCAGCAGCCCGATGACGTCCGCGGAGCCCTTTGGGAAAACCCTCAGAGCCTCGGCCAGCCTGGATATCCCGATCAACGACTTGCGGCCTAGCGGAGTCCGGCGCAGGGCGTTGCCCAGCGTTCCGTGCCGAGTCTCCATGGGCTGATACCATGGCGTGGTCGGACCGCTCGCCGCTACGGCCCGATCCTCTGCCTCAATGACCTGAAATCCCGCCGTTTCGAGTGCCCGGTTTACCTCACTCATAGTCGCGATATCGTTGAGCGCGATGCCGTGCATCAGATCCTGTTTGATGGCCCGGTGCCGATTGTCGTCGGGATCGAACTTGTCGGTCATGCACATTTCCTGACCCCAAAAGAGGGCTCCCGGTTTCAGCACGCGGTAGATCTCGGCGAACGCGCCGGCCTTGTCCGGCGCATGGCACGTCGATTCGATCGCATAGCCACGGTCGAACGTGTCGTCGGCGATGGCGCGCATGTCCATGAAGCTGCACGCAAGGTAATTGGCCATGTGGTCGAGTCCCGCCTCGGCGTTTAGCGATTTCGCCTTGTCCAACTGGATTTCACTGCTATTCACGCCGACGACCCTGACACCGGCTTCCCGTATGACCCGGCGCATCGGGCCGCCGATCCCGCAACCGACATCGATTACCGTCATGCCCTTGCGCAGCTCCAGCTTGGCGATCATCAGTCGTTGGTGCCGGGTCTTGGAGTCCTCAAGGCTCTCCCGGGGCGACAACGGCGCGAAGTGGAGGGACTCGCCCCAACCGAACACCATGAACTCGCTGCAAAGGTCATAGTATTCGCTGACAGTCTTGGTGTGGTCGTAGCCCGTCGCGCGGGCATCCTCGGCGGCCGCCCGGCGCGTCCACCCATCGAAGTGTTCCACGCGATGGTGAGCGTCCGACCCACGATAGGCGGCCTTCAGTCCGCTCGATAGTCTGCGGAGTTGCACAAGCTCCGTTGAAAAAGGGAATTGCATGTCTAAACCGGGGAGCAGTCCGGGGGGCGGGCGCGCAAGAGCGACCTGCTTGCTAATGGATATCCGCCAAGGGCATCAATACCAGCGACGCCGGGTCCACCACAAAGACACGAGGAGAGATCGACCATTTGCAACGCCCTAGAGATCCGCCGACATCGCCGGGATGATGGATTCTACCGCCAGGGTGTCGCTTAGGACGTGGCCTCTTCGTGGCGCCGATACACCTCGTCGATGGCGACATCGAGGTCGGCCCATTCGCGCTCGACCATAGAGCGCAACCGCATGTTCTGGTACGAGCCCCAGATGGTCATCGCAGGCGGCACCAACACGATGGAGACGATGAGCGAGTAGGCGATCGTGATCGCCGCGGTGATGCCGAACTGCTGTGACGCGGCCAACGGCGAGAACGCCAATGCGCCGAGGCCGAGCGCCGTGGTCATGGCAGAGCCCAACAGCGCCGAACCGGTGGTCGCGAGGGTACGCACCGCCGCTTCCTCGGGGTTGCGCAGGCGGACAAACTCCTCCCGGTACCGATGGATCACATGGATGGTGTAGTCGACGCCGATACCGATGGAGAGCGCGGTGATGATCGACGTTATGAGCGAATAGGGGATACCCACCAGCGCCATCGTGCCCAGCACGCAGATGAGCACGAACACGATGGGACCGACGGCAACGACCGCCAACGCCGGCTGGCGCAGCGTGACCCAGAAGAATAAGGCCAGGACGGTGAGGGCCGCCGCGATCGTGGTGGCGATCGCCTCTGTCTGCCGCTCAGTGATGGAGTCCGTGACGGTGATCGAAATGATGCTTTCCGACGTCGCCGTAATCGCGTCGTCATCACCGGCCCACAGTTCCTCAAGTTGCTGCTGGAGGACCTTGGTTTGGCCGGGATCGCCTCCATAGCTCTGGAACTGAAGCAGCAGTGTGTCGACGCCCCGCGGATCGTTGATCAGCACACGACCTAACGCGGGATCCATGGCGTCGAGCCTGTCGAGGATTTGCTGCATCAGCTCCGGATCGAGTTGCACGCCCGCCGAGGCTTCCCGGAAGAGAGCCGCGATTTCCGCGTCGTACTTGTCGCCCGGCTCCCCGCTGTCGGTGGTCCAGTCTCGCAGCAGCAACTCATACGATGTCTGAATCGGTCCAGCCGCGGTCGACGGGCGCCGGGTTTCATCGAGGAAGGCGGTTGTAAGGTCCTGCACGTTGAGCAGCGTGCGGGTCTCCGTCGCCTCGGCCCTGATGAGCACGTTGGTTATCTCGGCCGAGCCACCGACAGCGGCATCGAGGGTGTCCCAATCCGCCAGCACGGCGCCGCCTCTAGGGAGGACGTCCTGGATCTTGAATTCCGATTTCAGCCCGGTGGCCGCAATCCCAAGCCCAATCGTGATCGCGGTCACGGCGAGCATGTAATACGCAGGCCAGCGGGTCACACTCCGGCCCAGCAGGCCAGCCACTCGCTCGATGCCAGGTAAAGCGTGCACGATTGGTCGGGGCGGCTTTAACTTGCCGCGCGCCTCGCGCCGCCGGTCGATGATCGTCCGGGCGGCCGGTACGAGCGTCAGCATGACGATCAGGCTCATCCCGATACCCAGTCCCGCGACGACGCCGAAGTCGCGGACGATTTCGATGGGAGAGAACAGGCTGGCCAACATACCCACGATGGTCGTGATGGCAGCCAGGAGCAGCGGGACTGCCACAATACGCAGTCCGATACGAATGGCCCCGCGCACATCCTCACCTTCGGCACGTTGCTCACGGTAGTGCGAGATTGTCTGAATGGCATAGTCCACCGTGAGGCCGATCACAATGATAGGCACCATCGTGGTCAGCGAGTTCGGTGGGCCGATAAGACCGAGCGCATTCGGCCCGAGCCAGCCTTCCGCACCGATAATCCAAATGATCGACGTGAGCAGTCCGCCCAGCGTCAGCCACATGTCCGACAACGTGCGCATGAAGAGCCAGAGCAGCAACGCGATCAGCAGGAAGGCCAAGCCTATCAGGGGGCCCATCCCCGTCTCGGTGGCCTCCTTGTACTCGTCCTCGATCACAATGAAGGACACGCTGCTCCCGCGCAGCGGCCCTTCGGACGCGTGGGCCAGCTCGTTGATCTTTCGCTCGGCGTTCGCAAGTCGCTCGTCGCCAGTTTTGAGCAAGCGAATGTTGCCGATCGCGACGCGTGTGCCGTCGGTGTCGGTGCCGGTCATAGCCGCGAGGGCCGGCTGAATCTCCGGGAGTACGCGTACGGCATCGATTTGCGCCTGCGTTACCGACTCGAAACTGTCTACGCCGAGCACAAACTTGATCAGCGAGGAAGGCGCGATTATTGGATCGGCCGGAGCCAGGAGCTGTTGCACGGCCGGGTCGCTGGCGCTGTCGGTGATGAGGGCGTCCATCTGAGAGAGCCCGGCGGGCGTGAGCGCGTCGCCCCGGAACACGAGCGTGACGGCGCTGATCTCGCCGTGATCTCCGAAGAGCTCATTGATCTCAGCCATTGCGTCGGCAACGGGGCTGTCGTCGGGAAGCGTCTCAGCGGTCGTCGGGGGCGGCGCGCGGAAAGCCGCCCCTGCCGCCAGTCCAAATGTGATGATGAACAAGACTAGAAGCGTGATCCAAGGGCGGACCGTGACCAGCCGACTGAACCCGCCGAGCGTGCGGCTCATGGCGTGTAGCGAAGCGGCGGAGTCGAGCGCAAGGTCCGGCCGCTAAGGAGCCGGACGGGTACGCCTTCAAGTAAAGGCACCGAGGCCGCGACAACTTGCATCGCACGGAGCGTCGTCGCTTCGGCTCCGATCAGAGCCGCCCCCGATCGTTCACGGGTTCCGGATACAGACATCCAACAGCCTCCCGCAGAAAAGCGGCATCACTTCGGCAACCGGGATGACAGTGCAATTTTTCCCGCCGACCGAATCATTGTCAATTCAGAGATAGCGGAGCGGAGACAATGAAGGATGAGCAGGCGGCCCCGCTGAGCAACGGTCAGCCAGCGCCGTGCGGCTCCCACAGACTCGATAGTCGCCCGCTGACGGGCGAGAGGTGGCGATCACCTTGATTTGGGCTTCATGCGTGGGATGAAAACGAAGCTGTACAGTGGGAAGCTGGTTGAGCGGAAACGAAAGAGCCGCCACCAGGCGCACGGTTTAGCCTGAGGAGACGCCGTGACTCGCAGGACGATGCTGAGCAGGCGGCGGCTGCTGGCCTGGGCCGCCGCGCTTACGGCGGGAAGCCTGGGCTGGACTGGTTCAGTCAGGACGGCGTTCGGCGCGACGCAGATATTGCCGGCGTCGGCGGTGGAGGTGGCGGATGGCGCTTTCTTCCCCATCTTTGGCGGAGGTAGCGGCTTCTATGTCCGCGACGCAGCGGGAGGCCCGCAATTCTGGTCGCTCTACGACAGCGCAGGCGGGCACACCTGGTACGGGCCGCCGATCAGCCGCGTCTGGGAGGACTCCAACAACTGGTATCAACTGTTTGCCTGCGTGCTGTTTATTCAGTCCAAGCACGGCGGTCAACCCGAGCTAGGGCCGCTGGTCGACCTTATCGTGAACGGTCCCGCAGTGGCGGGCGGTTACTCCAACGCTACGCAGCTCGAGTTCGACGGCTGGCCGGCACACGGCCGCGGAGCACAGGTGGACGGCGCTATCCAGGCGTTCGTGGCCGCCAACCCGGCCTTGCAAACCGGGCCGGCGCGTTCGAATGCCCGCAATGTATCCGGAACCGTGCGAAACCTTTTTGCAAACCTGGGACTAGAGAGCTCCTCGGGCGGGGTCCGACTGGGCGTGCTGGGGCAGCTATACAGGCGATATTTCGAGGGAAAGTCAACCCGCCTGCCGGCGGCAGCAGTGGCGCCGGAGACGTTGGACCTAGGCATACCCGGACCGATCACGCTCGACGACCTTCCCGGAGAGGCGAGCGGACTCGACCGCGGATTCGGCTGCACGCTGGCCAGCGAGGAGGGGCCGGACGCAGGCATAGCCCACATGGACGCGCTCGGGCTGTGGTGGGACCGCGAGCAGTTCATCTGGAATGCGATGCAGCATGGCTACAGCGAGGCGGCACTGCCCATCATCGCCACCGACCGTAATTTCCGCGTGAGCCGCGAAGTCATCGGGCTGCTGCAGTTCACCCCAGCCTACGCGGGCGGCGGGGCGGAACACCCGGCGAAATACAATCCGCCGAGCGGACTGGAGCTAACGGCCAGCGATCCGGCAAACCACTATGGACGCTTTGTCCACGGCGTGGTTTCGAGCCGGCGGCCGCTGCCGGAGAACCCCTCAGAGTCGGCTTCGGGCCTGAACCCCATCTCACGCTGGATAGCGGCCAACGAACCGGACATTTGCCGACCCGAGATGCCGGGCTACGCCTGGGGCGGAGAAGCTCACCAGCGCTGGATGGCGCGCACCAATGGAGAGGGCGAGGCGCAGTCGGGCGAGATAGACGAAAGCCAGAGGCGGCAACTGCTCTACCGGTTGGTACAGGTTGCCCACGACTCGATGAGCAGCGCCGACCCGACGGCGCGTCTGATCTTCCCGTCCCTAGGCCTGGTGGACGCCGCGTGCGACAACACGCCCAGAGGGATGCAGTTCTGGGACGGCTGGGTGGAGTTTCTGGCCGGACAGCTGGACCGCGAGGCGCTGGTCGCATCGAACTTCTTCTTCCATGACATCTCGCTGACTCTGCACAAGGAGCCGGAGCGGGTCTACGAAGTCGTTGGGAATTACCGCGAGGCGCTGGACACGCTGTCCGATGCGGTAGGCGCCCGCGATCCGCTGGCCGGAGGTCGGAGGCTGATCGTCATCGAGACCGGACTGCAGGACGACCCCGGGCTTTGCGCGTTCTTCGATGAAGAGGACAAGGCGCATTTCATCATCCAGTCGATGGCGAACGCCTTTGCGGCCGGCGCGGACGAAATTGCGCTGCATAAGCTGGTGGACTACCCGCTATACGCGGACTCGGGGCGAGGGGCGCGCGCCGCCGTGCGCTACCTGGCGCACGTTGACCGCCAGCATCCGCAGCGCCGCAAGCTTCCGGACGTGGGCGGAGAGCGGGCGGCACACGCGTACGCGGGTCCGGTCCAAATAGATCTGCCGGGGCCTGGGTTCGTGACCAGCGTTTTCTACAATCGCGCGCGCGAGCCTGTGGAGCTAGAACTCAGTTTCGAGCAATCCGAGGGTCAACCGGCGGGCACCATCCACCTATCCGATCACGTTGGCAACGAGCGCAGGCTGGAAGGCGGATCGCACGTGCTAAGACTGGAGGCGCCGCGAAAGACGTTCAACGCCTACGGCAAGAACTGGGCCTGGGTAGGCGGCGGAACGCACCTGCTGCGCTACTCGGACTCGCTTACGCTGGCGACGGATCCGCCAATACCGGAGCGAATTCGATACGAGAACATTCCGGCTCAGGACGGCGCTCCGACGGCGGGAACCTGCCAGTAGATCCGACGGCTCGAACTGGCGCGGCAGCCGCCAGGCCTCCGCCATCGTCTATCTCGCTGTTCCAATAGGCGCTGAACCCAAAACGAAGCGGGAGGACCGCTCTGCGTCAGCTAGTCCCACCGGAACAGTCGCGCGGCGGCGGCGACGCAGGCGGCCGCCAGCACTCCCAGATAAACAAAGGAGAACCAGATGGGTGTGCCGATAGTCGTCTCCACCTCCCAGGTCCCACCCAGCCAGAGGAACGTGAGCAGGTCATAGGAGTGCGTTAGCGGCAGCCAGTCACCCACCATGCGGAGCGCGGCGGGGAACGTCTCCCTTGGACCGAACGACCCGCTAAGCACGTACATGGGCGCGAACACCACAAATCCCAGTCCCAAGGCCGTCCGAACGTTGCGGATGCGGGCTGTGACAGCGGCCCCCAAAGCGGCAAACGCCATGTACGAGACGAATATCGCCAGCGCCACCAGCGCCGCGTTGCCGGCGAAGCGTATGTCGAATACCCACCATCCCACGACGAGCATGAGAGCCAATGACGCCGTTATGACGACCGCGCCCACGGTCAGTGGCGCAACTATGAGCATGTAGGACGGCATGGGCGTAACCCTGTAGCGTCGAAACACCCCGTGCTGACGAAACGCCACCAGCGCCTGTGGCAACGAGACGATGCCGAAGATCGCCGTCACCCAAGCGATGTTGCCCGCGAGCAGCACGTCTCTTACATGGAACATCTCCACGACGCCCGCGTCCCTGTCCACCGGAATCTCGACGCCGCCGACCGAGAATCCCAATGCCAAGAAGATCGCCAACGGCAATATCACCGACGTGAACACGGCGGCAGGCTCGCGCGCCACGAGAAGCAGCTCCGTGTGGATCAGCCGGCCAAGGGCGGTAGAGTTCATTCCTGTCCTCCTCGGAGGTCTCGATTCCCGACGGCGAGAAAGTAGACATCGTCCAGATTGGCGGGCCGCGCCTCGACTACTCCGGGCGAAAGTCCTCTCTTGCTCAGGAAGTCCGAAACGTCACCCACAAGGTTGCCGTCTCCATAGACGTAGAAGCTCGTCTCGGTCGTGCGGACATGGGCGACCCCCGGCAATGTCGCCAGGTCGTCCTCTCCGAGGGGCCCAAGCGTTGCCCTTGGCAGGACGACGCGCGCCGCCAGCCCCGACTCCGCGATAAGGCGCTCGGGAGGTCCGGACGCCGCGACTCTGCCTTCGTTCATCAGCAGCACCTCGTCACAGTATTCGCGCGCCTCTTCCATGTAATGCGTGGTCGCCACAATCGTCATACCGCGGGAGTTCTGCCGCCTGAGGTACTCCCAGAACCGGAAGCGGTATTCCGGGTCGAGGCCGGTGGTGGGTTCGTCCAAGAACGCGATTTCGGGGTTTCCCACAAGAGCGAGGGCGATGTTGACGCGCCGCTTCTGGCCGCCGGAAAGCGAGCCGTATTGTTTGCGGAGACTGCCATGAAGTCCCAACTCATCGCTCAGCTCGGACATGGATATGGACGTTCGATAGAGCGAGGCGAACAGGCGCAGCGCCTCCCGCACCTTCATGCGCGGGGGAATTCCGACGTCCTGTAACTGCACGCCTATCGTGTGGACGAACCTGGCGCGGTCGGCCATGGGATCCAGTCCGGCGACGACAACCGAGCCGGCATCGGGCTTACGCAGCCCTTCGAGGCATTCGATGGTGGTGGTCTTGCCGGCGCCGTTTGGTCCGATCATGCAGAAGATGCTCCCGCGCTCCACCTCGAAGCTCAGGTCGTCAACGGCCACCACGTCGCCGTAGACCTTTCGCAGCGATTTCACCTGCAACGCGAGGGCGTTCGTAGGTCTCACGTTCATGGCCTCCTTTCGTGTGCCAATTTAGTTTGTAACACAAACTTATTTGTGAGACAATCATACACGGCCTGAGAAGCGTGGCAACCGAGCGACGAGGCCACGGGGAAAAGTGAAAAATGAGGAGGTGGGCAATGCAAGAAACAGACGGCGGAACCAAGGCGCTCACACCAGAGGAGAGCTGGCGTGACATTCACGCGACTATGGACTCGGCCAGGAGCTCGATGTACGTCGCGGGATCAGAGACGATATTGCTTTTCTGGGCCGGAATCGTCGCGGTCGGATTCGGTACGCAGTACGCCATCGCGACGCTGGCATCCGAGTTCGCCGACCGCAGCCCGTGGATCTTCGGGGTGGTGTGGGGGGTCCTGATGGTGCCGGGCATGGTGGGAAGCAGTTTGATTGGACGCCGGGCCCTGCGGAAGATTGCCCCGGGCGATGCCGGTCGCAGCGCCGGCATCCGGGTATTCCTCTACTGGCTCGCGGTGGTCGCAGCGATGTTTATCATCCCGGCGGCAGCGGGAATGTGGAATGCCGAAGACGGGGACAAAATACCGGCCGTCATCATCGGCATAGTGTCGCTGGGATACATCTTGTTCGGCATCATGCATCGCCCGATACTGGCGGTGGTCGGAGCAGGGTTCGCGGCGGCGTTTTACATTCCCGCCCAATTTCTGGGCGAACTGGCTCCGGCGGTTTCGGCGGCGTTGATGCTCGTAGTAGTGGTCGTGGGCGCGTGGTGGATACGCAAGAGCGGGGTCAATTGACGGACGAGGCCATCGTCCTGGACGAGACCATCCACCAGCCCACGCGGCTGCGAATCATGACGATGCTGGTCTCGCAGCCCGAATCGGGGCGGCTCGCCTATGGATTCATCCAGAAGACGCTCGATCTGACCGGAGGCAATCTGACCACGCACCTGCGGAAGCTGGAGGAAGCGGGCTACCTGGCGATCACCAAGGAGTTCGTGGACTCCAAGCCGCGTACGTGGGCGGAAGCGACGCCGACGGGACGCCGCGCGTTCGCGGAATACCTCTCCAACCTGGAGAGGGCGCTGAACTGGCAGCCGCGCACGTAGCCTACCGACTGGACCAGACGCGAGCTTTAGGGTGCGGCCTCTAGCGCTCGCCGCGGTTTAGAGGCGCGGCTACCGGTTGGGAGTCGTTACCTACTCCTACGAGCGCTTTGCCAGCCGCCAGTAGCTGATGGCGGATACGGGCATGATGACGATGACGGCGGCGGCGAGCACGTCCCACAGCACGGCGCTGGGCTCGAACGAGCCGGCGAACTTGAGAACGTAGTTGTGCATGTAGAGCGCGCCGGTGAATCCGACGGCCATCGTGAAGATGTCCATCGGGAGCCTCTGCAAGCCCATGCCCGCATTGTGCGCCTGCAGAGACATGCTTACGTTGACGATGACGATGAGGATGAAGGTCGCCAGGATTACGGGATCGATGACGTAGTCCCACAGGGTCTGGACGAAATCGACGTTGAACGGGAAGTAATAGTAGAAGAAGAACATCACCACCGCGCACAACCAGCAAAGCCCCGACAGCCATTTCAGCCTGGCAGACATATCTCCTTCTCCCCTCTCGGACCTGGCGCGCCCGAAGTGAAACCCCCCTGCGCTAGCAACCGCCGGTAGATTTACAGATCGCGTTTCAGGTGTAAAGCGGCGGGTGTGTTGGGAGCGCTTCGGAGCGGGTAGGCGGTGGGGCTGTGGGCCGTTTTTTGGGGGATTCGGACGGGAGGACTTGCACGGGCGTGGCTATATGGATGCCTGGTCTCGGCAGTTTTGGATACGGCTCGGAGCGCCAGCGTTTCTAGTAGAGTCTCTGAAAGGCCCGCAGCCGGATTCCGGGTCACGGGGATGTAGCTCAGCTGGAAGAGCGCTGCCTTTGCAAGGCAGAGGTCAGGGGTTCGAATCCCCTCATCTCCACCTACTCCTCGTTCGACTAATTCGACTAAATTGGCAAGTGCTGAGAACTCTACAAGGTAGCTCACGTTGGAAAATCTACTCCAAACGGAGTTCATACTGCCCGAAGACTGAGCTTGGCCCTGGTGTTCGTAAGCCTTTTGAACAGGATGCGGCTGGGAGGTTAATTGACCGTGTACACAGAACTGGCAACCACAACGCTCAGGTCCGACGAGGAGGCCACGATCGCCCGTGTACAAGCTCCGGACAGCCGCTGGGGCGAACTGATAACGCCGTTTCTCGCCCACAAGGACCGCGTGACGAGATGGCAAATAAGCGAAACAGTGATCGAGGATCCGAGTCCGCTGGAGTCGTATTACTACATCGCGCATCTGGACGGCGAAGTGATCTCAAACATAGCGACGTGGGAATACGCAGGGTCGGGCATCCTGGGGCACGTATTCACGGCACCTGAGCACCGTCAGAAGGGGGCCGCGAAAGCGGTGATGCAATACCAGATGCAGGACTTTCGAGACCGCGGCGGCGAGGCCCTGTTTCTCGGAACAGGCTATGACACCGTTCCGTATTACCTCTACAAGGGGTTTGGGTTCGAGTCGGTCACGCCGAACTCCGGATTCATGGATTACTACACGCGCTCGGAGAGCTCCTTCGAACGAGAGTATTTCGCGCCGGGTCCCACGGCCATCAGAGAGATCGGCTGGCAGGACTGGGCGGGGCTGGTGACCCTATTCGGCAGCTCGCAAGGCACGTGGCTTCGAATGTTCGCGAGCGGCAACACGGGCCGACGGAACTTCGAGGGCGACTTCACGGACCTCTACCATGAAGTCAGGGAGCGCGGGACCTCCTGGGGGCGAGTACTGGAGGTCACTAGCAGCAAGTCGGTGGTGGGCATCGTAAGGCTGAGTCCCGATCCCAGATTCGGCGACGCAGTACACACGCTCGACGTGCACGTTCATCCGGCGTTCGAGGCCGACCTTGGCAAGCTGATCGACTCGGTGGGCAGGCCGGTTTCGACCAAGGTGCAGGCATACGTGGGTTCGGACGATTCAGCGAAGCTGGGGGCGCTTCAGGACGCCGGTTTCGCCGTCGAGGCGATATTCGAGAACCAACTGCATAACGGAAGCGAGAGCATCGACGTCACGGTGCTGGCGAGGCACGACGGCTAGATTCCATTGCGGCGGGCGCGTCCGGCCAGCGTGAACGGCGGCTGGTAAGTCGCCGGACGGTTACTCCTCCGGCTTAGCCGCAGAGGGCGGGAGCTTGCGGCGGCGGGGCGGTTGGGTCGCGTGGAACTCACCGTCTGGCGTGGGGCAGCAGCAGCAGGTTTACCACCCTATCGCGTAGCAGAGTCTCCTTGGGTCCGCAGCGCCCTCGTAGATGCGCGCTGTCAGGTCCGCGCGGCAGACGCAGACGCCCGTGTGGGTATGCTCCCAGTCGGACCATTCCTTTATCACGTGGCCACGGTCGCGGAGTCCATCAAGGGTGTTTGCGTCTATACGAGTCTCGACTTGCAACACGCCCGGCGAATAGGGATGGGGGTCCCACGATCCCGGGAAGTTCTCGCTCCAAACACGCGGCGCCTCTACCGCTTCCTGAGGATGCATGTCGTAGTCGACCAGATTCACGACAAGCTGAGTCATGGCCTGGGTTTGCACGTCACCGCCGGGGGTTCCGTAAGGCATGACCCTACCGTCGTCCCAAATCATCAGACCGGGATTCGGAGTAAGGCGCGGTCGTTTTCCGGGAGCAACGGCCGAGGGGTGATCGGGGTCAAGCCAGCCCTGCGTGCCGCGGGTCGATATCGGAAAGCCCAAACCGGGAGTGAACGGCTGACCTCCGGGGCCGGCCGCGCCGTCGCTGGGAGTCGCTGACATCGCGTTTCCTTGCTCGTCCACAACGCAAAGATAGGAGGTGTCGGGCGGGATCGGCGCCTCGATTACCGGCGCCGCCGGGCGAGCCGGACCGGCTTGTCCGCCCTGGTGGGACCAGGGATTGCCGGGCGCGGGCATCTCGGTGAATGCGTTGGGATCGATGCGTTCGCGCCATACAGCGGCGTACTCTTTCGACAGGAGTCCTTGCATCGGGACATTCACGAATAGCGGGTCGCCATAATAGGAATGCCGGTCGGACAGGGCGGCGTTGAGGGCCTGTGCGACGTGATGGAGATGTTCGACGCCGTTGTGCGGCCAAGGTCCGAAGTCATAGCCTTCGAGAATGTTGAGCGCCTGCAGCACGGCGGGCCCCTGGCACCAGGGGCCACAGGCGAATACGCGATGGCCTCTATAGGTCGTGGAGATCGCAGGCTCAACGCGGTTCCGGTGGCCGGCCAGGTCCTCAGCAGTCATAAGGCCGCCGACCGACTGATTGAACTCCGCCATCTCGCGCGCCATTTCGCCCCGATAGAACTCGTCCAAGACGGCCTGCAACCCGCGGGTTCGATCCCCCGGCTCAGATGACTCGACCGCCGCTAGTCGTTCGAGGGATCCCGCGAGGTCGGATTGGACGACGGGTTCGCCCACGCGAATCGGCTTGCCGCCGGGAGCGAAGACATCGACCTTGGATTGGTGGGCGTCGGGCGCGTCGGCGATGGCTTGCGATTTCGGCGCCAGAGACCAGTGCATGGGGAAACCGTTCGCGGCCAACTCGATTGCGGGGGCGGCCACCTCGGCGAAGGTCTTGACGCCGAATCTGAGCACCGCGGTTACCCACGCGCCCAGGGCGGCGGGCGTCACGGTCCCCCCAGGCCCTCCGAGGATCCTGCCTCCGTGTTCAGTGTTGAACCAGTCGATAGAGACCCGACTCGGATAGGAGCCGAGCCCGCTGATTTGCCACACTTCCTGGCGGTCGCGCTCGTACAAGAGAACGGGCGCAACTCCGCCGAGGTTGCACATCTCGGGCAAGAGCACATTGAGGGCCATTCCCATTGCGGCTCCGGCGTCCGCGGCGTTGCCGCCGCTTTCGAGAATGCGGATCCCGGCCATCGTGGCCAGGTAATGCCCGGAGGAGGCCATGTAGCGGCGTCCTCGCAGTGTGGGCCGGTAGGACCAGCGGGACTCAGTCACAAGCGCGCCAGCCACCGGACTTAGGGAAACTCGCCGGTGAAGAGACCATGCGGGGCATCATCAGTTGGCTTGCCTGATTGGACATCAGCCTTTCAAGCCAGACAGGCTGATGCCGCCGATTATGTAGCGTTGGGTAATGAGGAAAAGAACGATGATGGGGAGCGTGGCAGCGACCGACCCCGCGAAGACCCTTGGCCACTCCGTCGTGGCTTCCTGCCTGAACAGATTGATCCCGATCGTCACGGTGTAGAGCTCGGTGTTGTTCAGGACGATAAGCGGCCAGATGAAGCTGTTCCACTCGGAGAGAAAGACCAGCAGTCCAAGCGTAAGCAGGGCCGGCTTGGCGAGCGGCATGATGATCCGCCAGTAGGTCGTCAGCAAGCCGGCTCCGTCGACGATCGCCGCGTCCTCCAACTCCTTGGGGATGTTCAGGAAGAACTGGCGCAGCATGAAAATACCGAAGGCTCCGGCAAAGGAGGGCAACACGACGGCGAGCACCGATCCGGCCGCCCCCGCGCCGCCGCCGATGAGTCCGAAGGCGTTGACGACAAGGAAGCTGGGTATGAGAGTCACGGCGCCGGGGAGCATCATTGATGCCAGGACAAGCACGAAGAGAACATCGCGCCCCGGGAATTCCAGGCGGGCGAACGCGTATGCGCAGAGCGAATTCAGCAACAGCTGCGCGGTTACGACGATGCAGGCGTATAACGCGCTATTGAGCAGGAAACGACCGACCATTCCAGGCCCGAGCGCGTCAACATATGTCTCGATCGTAATCGGCTGGGGTATGAGCGTATACGGATTGGTGTAGAAGAAGAACTTCTCCTTGAAGGAGTTGATCGTCATCCAGACGTAAGGAAATATCATCGAGGCCGAGACTACGACGAGCAGCGTAAAGATGCTCGCGGCAAAGAGGAACCGGGGCCAGACGAGCGGCCTTCGACGCGCGCCGATGGCTGGAATCGACTTTTCCCGGACTCCGGTCGCCATTTGCGCTCAGCCTCGCACTAGTAGAGCTGACGCGATCGAAACACCTTCAACTGCACTGCGGTGAAGAAGAAGATGACGCCAAACAGCACCCAGGACATCGCGGCGGCGTATCCCATTTTGAAGATCTCAAATGCATTGTGGTAGATCATCCATTGGACGACTATCGTGGCGTTTATCGGGCCGCCCTGGGTCATGATGTAAACGTAGGTGAACACCTGAAACGCCCCGATGACCATGGTGATGAGCACGAAGGCGATGGTGTTGACCAGCAGCGGGACCGTGATATAGCGAAACGTGTGCCATCGATTCGCGCCGTCGACTCGCGCGGCCTCGTAGAAGACTGACGGGATGTCGGCGATGCCCGCGAGGAAGATGACCATGTAGAAGCCGATGGCCGCCCAAACGCTGAGAATTACTATGGCGGGCATGGCGAGGAACTCGCTGAGCAGCCAGTTTGGCTTCGGCAACCCCACCAGGCCAAGGATGTGGTTTATTCCTCCGGTGGGCTCGTAGAGCCAAATCCAGATCAGGGACAAGACGACGGTCGGGGTTATGTGGGGTATGAAGAACAGCGTGCGAAAGACCGCTCTGCCGGTTGAAATCTGATTCCCCGCGACGGCAAGCAAGAGGCTGATAATCGCGACGGACGGGACAAGCAAGCCGACGTATTGCGCCGTGTTGCGCATCGACTTCCAAAAGAGCGGGGTGGTAAATACGGTGGCGTATTGATCAAAGCCGACGAACACCCGCTCGTCCGGCTGGAGCCAGTGAAACTGATAGAGGCTGAGCACGAACGACCAGATGATCGCGATGAACGAAAACACCACGAGCAGCAACGTCGCGGGAGCCGCGAACGAGTAACCGGCGACGGCGCGCCGGGTGCGACGGCTCAATGCAAACCGACCGGAAACCATAATATGACTCCGTTTACATCACGCCGGAGCCGCCATGATGACGGCTCCGGCGTGATCGATCAGCCACGGTAAGTCGCGCTTCCCGCAGCGCCGGAGACTTTGGCGTCCTAAGTCTCGACCTTCGACGACTCTTCGAGAATCGGCTTCACCGTGTCGGTGATTTGCTGGAGCCCTTCTTCCGGACTCATCTCCTGAAGCATGACAGCTTCCCAGAACGGCCTGATTGCGGGCTCGAGCTCGGTGCGGGCGCGTCCCGGGCGTTCGCCGCCTACTTCGGCAACGTCCACGATTCGCTGAAGCTGCGGCAAGTTTGCAACCGAGATCTTCCATTCCGGCGTTTCATAGAACGCCAAGAGCGTGGAGGTCTTGTTCTGGATCTGCAACCGCTTGAGAGAACGCTCCATGTCCGTGTACCAAGCAATGAACTCCCAGGCCTGATCGAGGTTCTTCTCGGCCTTGGCGGGAATGCCCAGCATGTTCATCCAGGTAGCCACGGCCGGAGACCCGCCGTCGGGGTGCGCAGGGTACGGCATGATGTCGAACGGGAAGCCGGGGACATCTCCCTCGATGGAGCCGACGTTCCACGTTCCAGCCTGGAACATGGCGGTCTTGCTGGTGAGGAACTCGTTCATGTTGTTGCGCCCCTGAACGAGCGGGAGCGAAACCTTGTCCTCGTAGAGCAGCTTGAGAAGGTGATTGAATACGTTCAGCCCCTTCTCGTTATTAATGTCGAATCCGTCGTGCAGCTCCGTGTAGAGCGAGCCGTTTTGCGTGTACATCCAGACGGCGAAGTGCCGCGGGTCCGGAACCTTGACGAGGTATCCGCCGCGGTCGATTTCGTCGCCGCTCCTGATCGTGAGCTTGGCGGCAGCATCATCGAAATCGTCCCACGTCCAGTTCTTTACGACGTTGGGGTCCGGATCGAGCCCGGCCTCGGTGAACATGTCCGTGTTGTACATGGTGATCTCACTGTCGGGACCCTCGAACGGGATGCCGACGAGATCACCTTTGTGAACGGCGTAGAACGCGGTCACCGGGAAGTGCGCGTCGATGTCGATGTCGGGTCTGGTCTTGGCGAGGTCATTCAGCGGTCGCAGCGCGCCGAACCGGAAGAAGTCCCAGGACCAGGAATTGGAGAAGTGGATCACGTCGGGGACATCGCCGGACGCGACCGCGGCCTGGAACTTGACGGGCAGCTCGCCGAACGGAACGACCTGGAGCCGATAGGACCCGCCAGGGTGCTCTTTGCTGTAGTTCTCCTTGAGCCAGTCGAACCAGGCTTCGTTTATGACATTGGCGGAAGGCGACCACCAGTCCCAGAAGACGATCTCGGTGCGCTCGATCTGAGCCGGCATGGCTTCCTGGGTGACGATTTTCTCGACGACCTTTTCGACCTCTACCGTGACGACCTTTTCGACCTCGACGACCTGGGTCTCGCCACATCCGCCTAGCGCGGCGGCGCCCGCAACTCCCAGCGCACCCACGCCGGCGGTCGCAAGCAGTTTTCTTCGGGTGAGATTTCTCACTGCATCCTCCCTACACGACACTCCTGAACTGGTTTTTGATACACCCGCTCGAGTGCCTTGTCAAGGGGGATTCTAGCGACCTGCGTAAGTCAATCTGACAGCGCCTCAGCGGATGGGCGCTGCCTTTGCAAGGCAGAGGTCAGGGGTTCGAATCCCCTCATCTCTACCAGTAATCGCCGAGAAGGTTTCGCCGGTGATACACCGGCGGATACTGGCCTTAGCGAATGGTCAGCGGAGTAGCTCCAGGAATTCCTCCCTTGTCAGGCCAGCGTCACGGATCAACGCGCGCAATAGTCCTCGGCCCAACTCTCGATGCCTGGGAACCGTGAGTCTTCGGCCCGCCGGTCCGATGAGGATCATGTGACTGCCCCGCGTGCGGTCCCAGACAAAGCCGATCCTGGCGACCGCCTTGACGAACTGGTCCCCCGAGATGACGGGGAGGCTCGCCACTAAACCGGCACTTCGAGTATCTGGAACTCCGATGAGGATGGCGGAGGGTTACCGTGTTCCCTCATGCTCGCCAGATAGCCACCGATGGCCTCGCGGATGTTGGCCAGCGCCTCGGCCCTGGTCCTTCCCTGGCTATGACAGCCCGGGAGCGTCGGACAACTCGCCACCTCCCAGCCGTCCTCGTCCCGCTCGAACACCACCAGGAGTCTTAGCACTTCATGATCTTCGTCAGTCGCATCGACGACCGCCGTCGGCACTGGAGGCCGTTCCGATATCTCGAATCCCAACCGACTGAGGATCCTGTAGGCGTACTGCGCGGTGAACACTGGCGATGCCAGGCCGGTGACCAGATGCAGGACCTGTTTGATCGGATATTGCCGCCCGTGCAGAGCGACGAAATACTTGTTGCGTCCGTCAACAGCGTTAGGCCGAACATCACGCGTGGCGGTTATGACATCTTCTGGCGCGATTGCGTACCACGCGCCTCTGATCTGGAAGTCCATTGGTCTGCCTTGGTCAATTCTTTCGATACCGATATCGATACTCTCACAGTCTGTCGAATAGCGGGCGTCAGGCGATTGACTTGCTAATTGGCTTCATCGAGCGGCCTTCCACGCCAGACGAGTTGTTTGCCGGTTACGGCGTCTAGGACGCCGTCCAGCTCAGGCGGGTTGTCCGGGTCGGCGCGGGATTTATCAAGTTGGGCTTGGGTTAGGCCCTTCGCCAGCATCTCGTCTTTGTCAACAGATCGGACTCCCGGCAAGTCAGAGAATTCCACATGTAAGTAGGATTCCGCGGAGAAATCCGCCCCGGAAAGATCGGCACCGGTGAGCGACGCGCCAGAGAGACTGGCTCCTTGGAATCGAGCACCTGACAGGTTTGCACCGTTCAGCAGCGCTCCCGACAGGTTGCCCTGGATGAGCGATGCGTCAAACAGATTTGCGTCTAGCAGTATCGCACTCGACAGGTTCGCACCACCTAGCAATGCGCCAGATAGATTCGCATCTACGAGCCATGTTTCTGACAGATCGGCACTGCTGAGCCGTGCTCCCGACAGGTCCGCACCGCCGAGTCGCGCGTTGGAGAGGATCGCCTCTTGCAGAACCACGCGAGGGAGGGTCGCTCTACTGAGTTCCAGTCGGAACTTCACGTTGTTTTCGAGTTTGATTTGCTTCGCGTGACAGGTGCTGATCGCAATCATCACTGCTTGCACATCCTCCCGCAACGATGATTCCTCGTCCGCGCCGGATTCGGTTCTGCGCACCTCATCCTTGGCTGGATGGCGCACGAATACGCAGAACCGGCTCATAACCTGGACGTGATACTGCTCAGGCTCATCCTTCGCTAGGCGTTCGAGGTTATAGATGCCATCCAGACGAACCGACAGGTCCTCACTCGCGAGCATTTCGGTACCCTGCTGGTAGAGCCTGTTCGACAACTCCCGCCGCGCCGTTTCAGCTTGGAGTTGTGCTACGCGGCTGCGCCAGATGGCGAGCGGAAGCGCGATTACAGCGGCGATGACTAATCCCATGTTTCGTATCGTGGTACTGCCTGACTCACCTAGGCTCAGCCAATCCCAAGACACGATGGACAGCGCCACAACGACCGCGGTCACAACCACTGTGGTTGATCCGAGACGACTTTCGAAGAAGCTGAAGATGCGACGGACGCCAATATTGAGCCAGCGGTCGACTCGCCGTGGTGTGATGATCTGGCCTCCGATAAGACGACGGGTCCAAGTAGTCACACTGCGCCAGCCGCGCTGAATGGCCACGAGCGCGGCCTCGCGGGGGCGGCGTGTCCAGTCGGGCAGCGTCATAAGGTGGTCTGGAGGCTCATTCGGGGGTTGCTATTCGCGTGTAGCGTCCGGCGCGGGGGATGGGTGGAGGCGGAGGCCGAGGGCTTGCATGACCTTGAGCACGGTGGCGAATTCGGGGTTGCCGTTGGGTGAGAGCGCCTTGTAGAGGCTCTCTCTGCCAAGCCCGGCTTTCGCGGCGATCCTGGTCATGCCCCTGGCTCGTGCGACATCGCCCAGGGCGGCGGCTATGAGGCCCGGGTCACCGTCCTCGAATGCCGCTTCCAGGTAAGCGACTACGTCTTCGTCGGTTTCGACGTAATCCGCCGCATCCCACGGGCGGGTCTGCTTCTCAGTCATGGCTTGTGTTTAGTGTAAAGCCGACCATTTCGATCTGGGTTGGGAGTCCGCTTCCTGACGCTAGAATCGACTACAGGCGAATTGGCGGGAGGGTTCGATGGACGTGCGAGAGGCTGCGCGGACGGCGAAGGACTACATAATTGAGATCTTCGCTGATGAGCAGATCACGAATGTCGGCCTCGAAGAGGTCGTGTTTGAGGACATGTCAAATAACTGGAAGATCACTATCGGATTCTCCCGGCCTTGGGACTACAAGAAGACTCTCTTAGCCGCGCTAGGCGACGCAAGTTCGGTACGCTCATATAAGGTCGTTAACATCGATGACGAATCCGGTAGGGTACGCTCTGTGAAACATCGCACGTTGATCGACGCGGACTGAGCCGGTGCCTACGGGATGCTTCATCGACGCCAACCTTTTTGTGCTGCTAGTCGCGGGTACGATGGATCGGAGGCTAATTTCCAAGCATCGCCGCTTACGGAGATTCACAGTGGAGGACTACGACGTGCTGGTGGATCTGATAAGACAAGACGGTCCTGCGCTAGTAACTCCGAACACCCTCACCGAGGCGTCCAATCTTCTCGCCCAGCACAAGAATCCAGAGCGTACCCGACTGTTCAATGTGCTTCGACTGTTCATCGAAGATTCCAAGGAGGTCGTCGTCGCCAGCGTGGACGCCGCGCGCAACAACTCGTTCAACCGGCTTGGACTGACTGACGCCGCACTTTTGGAAGTCGTCACAACGGACACACCACTGATCACTGTGGACGTCAAGCTCTATCTTGCGGCTTTGCGGAAAGGACCGAATACGGCGGTCAACTTCACGTATCTTCAGCGCCTGTAGCAGTCTGTCCCTAAGGACGCGCTTCTTACTACTAGTCCGACTTATGTGTTAGCAAGAGGATGGCGGCGATGCGGCGGGCGGTGGCGGTGAAGTGGTGGATTTCGTCGGGGGTTAGGGGGCGGCCCAGGACGGTTCGCTCGCGGTAGGAGAGCCACTTCTTGAGGACCTGGTAGCCGCCGAGCTTGTAGTCCCAGACGGCGGCGGGGACGTTGCGCCAGTAGGCGCGGTCGTTGAAGTGGATGTCGCGGGTGGTTGCGCCGAGGGTGGCCTCGGCGGTTGGGGAATTGGCCTGGGACGCGGTGGGTTGCTGGCCAGCGTCCGAGTGGGACTGGATTCCGGACTTCGCCGGAATGACGGAGGCTTTACCGGGTTGACGCTCAACTTGGGTGTGGTTTCCCGCTTTCGCGGGAATGACGGATAGGGGGACGGCGTTTCCGGTGGTCTTCGGGGCGCTGGACAGGGCCTCGTGTTCGTTGGGGGTGTAGGGGCGTTGGGTGACGCGGCCCTGGCCGGGCATGACGGCCTGGCCCGGTCCGAAGTATCCCCAGCGGGCGGTCAGGTCGAAGTCTTCGCCTGACATGTTGCGGCCGTCGATGGTGGAGGGCACGGCGATTGCGGCGATTTCCGGTCGGAACGGGGCGGTGGTGACGCCGGGGACGGCGGTTTCGGGGTCGAGGAGGCGGGCGAGTTGGCGTCCGCGGGCGGCGGAGGCGGCGAGCGTTTGGGCGGCGCGTTGGGTGTGAGGGGATGGGGCTTTCACCCTCACCCTATCCCTCTCCCGTCAAGGGAGAGGGGACTGGATTCCGGCTTTCGCCGGAATGACGGTGAGGGGCGGAGTGACAGGGGGTGGCGGGATGACGGAGGAGGGACTGACGGAGGAGGGACTGATGGAGGGGTCGGGCCAGGCGGGGAGGGGGATGCGGGGCCACTCCATGCGGAGCGCGCCGGCGTTGGCGCGGCGGTAGGCGGGATCGTGCAGGACGGAGAGGACGTGGTGGAAGAGGTCTTCGACACCCATGCCGAGGATGTCGAGGTAATGGCGGGCGGCGCCCGATAGGTTGGGGCGGCGCTGGGAGCCGGTCCGGTCGGTCCCGAGGCCGTCGTCGCGGAGCCAAGCGGGGAACATTGCGGCCCCCCGCTCGATTAGGTGGAAGGATCCAACGTGTCCGGTGACACATGCCTGCGGCTCCGACGCGCCTTTGCGCAGATGCTGTGCAGAGGACAACCAAAGATTCTGGATAGAGATATGTGGCCAATAGTCAGGCGAAGGAGCAGTTAATAGCCGTCGATCTGCTTCCCAGTAGAGCCACCGGTTATCAAATGGCCGGTATGTGTCCCTTACGAAGCCGGATTCGTTCGGGCCGCCACGTGTAAGCATGGCGTCACGCACCTTGCGAGCATCGCGGATTCTGAATGCTGACGAATTCCTCATCGCTGCCGGATATCGGCGTTGGATTTCCTCGTGGCTCAAGTCGGGGTTGAAATAATCGGCGATTCGCTCTTTGAGGCGATCCAGATCGATGTCGACGAGTAGACGGTCGCGGCCCGTATGGACACCCGGAAACGACACGGGGAACAGATCGGGCAGGGCGGGCCAGTCGAACCATTCTTCGCTGACGGCCATCGGCGCGAAGGGGAGGCCCAAGGGCAGAAGTGGCTTGAAGTCGTCGTAGAGCGCATCCGGGTCGGCGTCCGCCGTTTCCGTTAGCTCGGCAAGCTTGGCCTGTCCCCAAAGATTGCGAAACTCGACACTGGCGGCGGGCGCGTGCTCGGCGCGGCGGACGAGGGTGGCGATGGCCGTTCCGACCTGAATGCCGACCGGGTCTTCCGGCGTGGAAAAGATGCTGGGATCGGGCGAGCCGTCGGGCGCGACCTTGCCGGTGCGGTACTTGTCACCATTGACGTTGTCGATACGGATGGCGTCGAAGGCTCCGAGGTAGCGCTCGCGCATTCCCGTGAATGAGAGGCCATCAAGCCAGGAGTAGTTGGAGATGAAGCAGACGACGCCCTGGCCGGTCTTTTCGACGATGCGGCGCTCGGCCATGCGGAAGAAGCGAACATAGAGGTCGTTCAGTGCTCTGGTATCACCTATCTTTACCCCCATTGGATTGCGGTATGCCTCCAATAGCTCCCACTCCTCCTCCACAGCCACACCCGCGAAGCCGTTGTAGGGCGGGTTGCCGAGGATGACGAGGACGGGCGTTTTCTGCTTTATACGTTCGGCGCGGTCGCGCTCTTCCTCCAGCTCGGGAAACGGCAGCGGCTTCTGCACGGTCGGCTCCCAGCCGGTGAGGGCGTTTGTCAGGAACACGCCGGGGCGTTGGTCGGCGTCCTCGGAGAGCGGCGCGTCTAACTCCTGCATGGTGAGGCCGACCTGCAAGTGAGCGACGACGAATGGCGCGGGCATGATCTCGAAGCCGAACACGCGTTCGAGCGCGGCCTGCCTGACGCGCGCGCCGGTCAACGCGCCGAGTCCCTGGTCTTGAAGATTGAGGGCGATGCGGCGCAAGACCTCGCCGAGATAGGCGCCGGTGCCACAGCAGGGGTCGAGCACGTAGACGTTGCGGGCGGCCAGCCCCTCGGCGATGCCGAGATCGTCCTTGAGGGCGCGGTCGACGCGGGCGACCATGTAGCGCACGACCTCGGTGGGCGTGTACCAGACGCCAAGCTGCTTGCGCAGGGCGGGGTCGAAGGCTTGCAGGAACGGCTCGTAGAAGTAGGGGACGGCTTCTCCCTCGTTGAAGCGGTTGAAGAAGGCGGACTGATCGACGCGGTCGAGCGCGGCGGCGGTCCAGTCGAGCACCTCGACGAGGCCGAGCGGCTGCAAGCGGCCAGGATCGGATAGCTGCTGGAACAGCGCCCGCAGCACCGGAGCGCGCAGATGCCAGACGGCCTCGCGCCAGTTAAACGATCCCGTGGGCAGCAGCATCCGGCGCGCCCAAAGGACCCAGGCGGAGAAGACTCCGTAGAAGAGCGTCTGCACGAGCGTGGAGCGGAAGAAGGCCGCGCCGCGGTCGCCCTCGAAACGGACGCCGAGGGCCTGCTCCAGAGCCGAACGGATCGCGGCGAGGGAGGGGGCGTCGCCCGCCGACTCGACCCGCGCCAGTCCGTCGCGCGCGTATGAGGCGAGCAGCCAGGCGAGGTCCCTGGGTTCGGCCAGCGCGGCGCGGTGGGAAAGCGCACGGGAGAGGTATTCGCCGAGACCGGGGCCGACCCGGCGGGCAAAGGCGCGGGGCTTCTGCAACGACAGGTCGAAGTCCTCGGCGCTGTCGGCGAGCCGGAAGGATTCCAGCCTGGCGGCGCGTCCTTCGGCGTCTTCGCCGACGAGCAGGAAATCGCGGAAATTGGTGACGAGGACGACGCCATAGCGGTCCCAGTAGCGGGTGACCTGATCGCTTTGGGCGGTGAGCCAGGCGTCGTCATCGGCGGGCTTGACCTCGACAACGCCGCGCTCGGGCAGCTGGCCTTCGCGGGGCCTGCCGCGCTGGACCTGGCGGGCGGCGTAGAGGCCGAAGTCGGGATGGCCGGCGCCCTGCTGCGCAAGTTGGCTGACGCAAACGACCTTGGGTTTGAGCGTATTACCCACGGCTTTCAGGAGATTGGCCAACGGTGGGTAGTAAGAAAGTTCCGCAGTCGCTCCGCCCGATGCCCGCACCTGACGCAGCTCGCTGAGGTAGGTCTCTACGGCTGCGGTGAGTTTCGCGTTTGTGGCTGGCATGGTCTCAATGTCACGGAATGGGGTGGAAAATGCAAGGGGGCACCCTCACAATCACCTCACTGTCACCCTCACCCTATCCCTCTCCCGTCAAGGGAGAGGGGACTCTGTTGGAGGGGAGGGGGTAGATTCCTCGACTTCGCTCGGAATGACAGGGGGAGTGCTCGGGCGGTGTTTGTCTGGGTGACTGGATTCCGGCTTTCGCCGGAATGACGGACGCTGTACCGGGTTGACGCTCAACTTGGGGATGGATTCCCGCCCCCGATCGGGTCGGGGGCAGGCTTTTCGCGGGAATGACGGTCCGGCCAAGGCCGGTTTCGGTGTGATTTGGGGGTCCGCGCGTGGAGAGAGGGCGGTTCGCGAACCGCCCCTACAGGGGCCGTAGGATGGTCTGGATCCCGGCCCGTATCGGGTACACGGCGACGTCCTTTCGCAGGATTAACGACTTTAGGCTGCGCCGCTGCCCCTCCCCTGGATCCCGGCTTTCGCCGGGATGACAAATCGGATGTCAGAGTCAGGGCGAGGAGGTGCGGCATGAGGTTGCGGGAGTGTTTGCGTGTGTATAGTCTGAGCGTCGCGAGCGGCCAGATATCTAATTGTTGTAAGGCGTGCAGGGAGCGGCTGTAGTCTTCCGGTGAACGAGTGGTCCGATGAGGGCGGAGACCGGGGGAGTTCGTGATGGCCGGTCGATGCGGGCGGGGGTCTGATTTGAGACTGTTGGAGCCAAGTTGAGTCTGCGGCAGCAAATCCTGATTTTGCACCTGATGAACGCGGACCTTGGGTCGGAGGTTACCGCGTGGGCGCTGTATGACGGCGCGCTGGGACCGGATGAAGTGCAGATGCAGGCGGGCAGCGAGGACACGCCGCCTTACGGATCGGTGCTGGACGCGATGCGGGACGGCTGGCGGGTGTTTCAGGCGAGCGCGATGCCGGAGCGCAGCGCGGGCCAGGGGATCGGTCAGCTTGCGAACGAATACTGGCTCGAACGCATGGTGGAGACAGACGAGCCGGGCTGACGGAGCCAGTCGACAAAGGAGGGCGACGCCGCGATGGTAGTTACAGAGACCGAAGTGCAATCCGGTACCGAGTTGCTGACGGCGCGTCAGATGGCACAGTTCGCCATAGACGGCTTTCTGGAGTTCGACGACATAGTCCCGCAGGACCTGGTCGAGGCGGTCTATGAGGACGAGCTAAAGACCGTCGACGAAAATGGGCTCAATGAGCGGTTCCGCTGGCACATAACGGACAATCCGCACGGCTTTTACGAATTTTCGGAGGCGACGCGGGAAGTTCAAAACCTGCCGGCGGTCAAGGCCGTTTTGCGCAGCCTGCTGGGGCCGGGATACCAAGCCAACCACTCGGCGCTGCACGCCACGCCGCCGCTGCACAAGGAAGCGCAAAAGTGGCACGTGGACGCGGGCGGCAAGCGGCAGGTGCGGCTGCCGAAGATCGAACAGTACTCGTTCGACGTCCTGACGGCATTCTTCGCGCACGACACGCCGGACGAGATGGGGCCGACGCTGATACTGCCGGGTTCGCACATGCGCTGGGTGCTGGGACCGGATATCGGGCGTTACAAAAACATCGTGGGGCAGCGGAAGCTTTCGGGCAAGGCTGGGAGGATGATCTTCTTTCACGAGGGATTGTGGCACTGCGCGCAGCCGAACGCGACCGAGCAGTGGCGGTTCATGTTCAAGGTGCGCTACAACCCGCGAGTCCGGCAGCGGGGGCTGTTCAACACGGAAGGGTGGGACAGCCCGGAGATACGCCGGTTTTTCCGCGTGAACAAGAGGACTCATGACCTGTCGGGCGAGGCCGACGCGGTGGGGTGGACGCGAGCGGACTGGTGGCGCTACCTGTGCGGGGCCGATGAGATGGTCGATCCGAGCGGCACGCTGAGTCACGGGGACTACGCGTAGGGACTTAGCGCTGGCGGGGTCGAGACGGTGGATTCCCGCCCCCGATCGGGTCGGGGGCAGGCTTTTCGCGGGAATGACGAGTGGGGATGGGGTGACGTACGCCCTTCGACGGGCTCAGGGTGCACGGAATGGCTGGCAACTTCGCGCTCCTCTGGATTCCCGCCCCGTATCGGGGTACGGGGCAGACCCGTCGACAAGCTCAGGGCAGGCTCTTCGCGGTCGTCGGGCGGGGGGCAGATTCCTCGGCTTCGGAATGACAGGACGGGAAGCTGGATTCCGGCTTTCACCCTCACCCTATCCCTCTCCCACCAAGGGAGAGGGGAATGGGCGGTTCGCGAACCGCCGCTACGGTGCTGGAATAATGGTCTGGATTCCCGCTCCCCGCTTTCGTGGGGACATACTTCGCGGGGATGACGAGTGAAGGTGCGGGGATGACGGGGAGGGCCGGGGCTAGCCGGACGCGCTTATATATGCGCCGCTAGATGAGACCGGCGGCGTTCAGGCCGATGGCGGTGCCGAAGCCTATTCCATAGACAATAAGAGCCGTGACCGCCAGCCAGACGTAGGTGCGCCAGCGGACCCGGGACTCCAGCTTTTCGATCCGCCGCTCGATCCGATCGATGGAGCCGCGGACCTTCTCCTGCTCGCGATTTAGCGCTCCGATGGCGGCAACGTTGGCGGCGACGACGCTCGACTGCTCGACCGGCCCGGCGGTCGGGTTGGACGCGATGGCCCTCGGCAACTGCTCCAGAACGTTGGCGAGCACCTTCTCGGTGACTATGCGAATGACGGAGCCGGAAAGAAAAGGTATGGCCATTGGGGAATTCGCCTTAGATGTTGCCGGTCGCTATCAGTTTAGCGACAAGAGCGGCGGCGGCTTCGGAATTCGCGCGTGGAAAGGCTTGAGCCCACCCCGCCGCTGGCACCGGGGAAAAACCCATCTGGATTCCGGCCTGCGCCGGAATGACGGGAAGTGTCCGTGGTTGGCTGAGTGCGGGCGGCAAATGTAGACCGGGCCGGGGATGGATTCCCGCTCCCCGCTTTCGCGAGGACATGTTTCGCGGGAATGACGGATGGGGGCGGGAGTGATGGAAAAGGGGACCGGATACGAGCACCGTATCGAGTACCCCGTATCAAGTACGGGGCAGGCTCTTCGTCGGAGTGACGATGAGCCGAGTCAACCTACGAGGCCGGGAAGAACCGCTCCACGTAGGCTTCGAGGACGTCGGTAACGAACATGTGACCGGGCGAGTGGGTGATCATGAGCGGGAGCCCAGCCTCGAGCGCGACGGCCTGGGGCGTGACGCCGCAACCCCAGAAGACCGGCACTTCGTCTTGCCGGATGGGGACGGGATCGCCGAAATCGGGTCGCGAAATGTCCTTGATTCCAATTGCCTCGGGCGCGCCCGTGTGGACCGGCGAGCCGTGGACCTGCGGAACCTGGCCGGTTATGCGAGTAGCTTCGGCGACCATGTCCATGGCAATCGGCCTCATGCTGACGACCATAGGCCCGGCGAACTGCCCGGCCGATTCGCAGCGGATGCTGGTGACGTACATGGGCACGTTGACCTGACACTCGACGTGGCGGAGCGAGATATCGGCGTTGGCTAGCCGCTTTTCGAACGTGAAGCTGCAACCGATCAGGAAGGCGACCATGTCGTCGTTCCAATAGTCCTGGATGTTGGCCGGCTCGTCGGCCAACTGGCCGTCGCGGTAGACGCGGTACAGGGCGAGATCGGTCCGCACGTCGGCGTTCTTGGCCGTCTTTATGGGAGCGGGATTTCCCGTCTCCAGGACTTCGAGGATGGGGCACGGCTTGGGATTGGAGCGGCAGAATGTCTCGAAGTCGGCAGCATACTCGGCCGGAAGGACCGCGAGATTGGCCTGGACGTAGTCGGCGGCGGCGCCAGCGGTAGGCCCCGACCACTCGCCGGCTCGGCACATGGCCCTGACCTGGCGGCCGTTCATCCTGGCGGTTTCAAGCGTGCTTATCGGCGTTCTGGTCATTGCTCCCCCTCAGCGCTGATTAAACACCATACAGCGCCGGATGTACCATCCCTTGTGTGACTTGAACTGACGCTCAGGGTTCGAGGGGGCGCATTGAAGATAACGACGGTCGATCCTATTCATTGTGACGCGGGCTGGACGGCGTACACATACGTGAGAGTCGAGACGGACGCGGGCATTACGGGCTACGGCGAATGCACCGACTGGCGAATGCCGAACGCGCTGGCGGGCGGTGTCCGCGACATGGCGCCGCTGCTAATCGGCAGGGACCCCGTGGCCGTAGGCAAGCTGACCTCGGACATGAAGCACCGCGCCCACCAAGCGCCGAGCGGGCTGATACAGCGGTCGATCGCCGGGATCGAGTGCGCGCTTTGGGACATCAAGGGCAAGGCTTACGGGGTCCCGGTCTACGAGTTGCTGGGCGGCAAACACCGGGACAGTCTGAGGCTGTACTGGTCGCACTGCGGGACGTACCGCACACGCTATTTCGAGATGCTGAACGCGCCTCCTCTGCGGAGCTACGCCGACATCACCGCTCTGGGCCGCGAAGTGGTTGACAAGGGTTACACGGCGCTCAAGACCAACATCGTGGTGCCGGGCGATCCGGCTACGACCGTGCGGACTCTGGACGGCAATATGCAGCCCGGAGTGCTGGACCGCATAGTGCGCAACATCGACGCGTTTCGAGAGGGCGTGGGAAACGCCGCCGACATAGCGCTGGACATCAACTTCCACTTCAAGACGCAACCGGCCAGACAGATCGCCCGCGCGCTGGAAGACAAGGGCATGATGTGGCTGGAGTTCGACTCGTTCACGCCGAGCGCCGTCCGAGAGGTTAAAGACGCAAGCTCAACGCCGATCTGCTCCGGCGAGAGCGTGAACACCCTCCGCGACTACCTGCCGTTCCTGCAATCGCACGCGATGGACATTGCAATGGTGGACGTGCCGTGGGCTGGAGTGATCGAGGCGGTGGGGATCAGCGCGGTAGCCGACAGCCACGAGATTCTGGTCGCGCCGCACAACTACTACAGCCACCTGTCGACGTTCATGACGGCACATTTCTGCGCGGCGCTGAAGAACTTCAAGATCATGGAGACCGACGTTGACAGCGTTCCCTGGCGCGATGAACTGGTAACCGAACAGCCGCCCATCTCCGACGGCCACCTGATCGTGCCGGACGCGCCGGGCTGGGGCACCGATCTGGCGATGGACGCGGTGGAACGGCACCAGTGGAAGGGCAACATACCGACGTACTGAGCCGGGCGTTGGGGTACGGTCGTCCGCGCCGCGGATAGCGATGCGTGAGCGGGGCCGGCTCGTATAATTCAGCGACCGAGCTTTCGCCCAACTGCGACTTCACTTCAAACTGAGCAAACCCACATCCAACCGGGAGCGTTGAATGCGTGACCTGATAGAGACAGCCCTGAGAGGGCATGACGGCGACTACTGCGAGATCCGCATCGAGGAGTCCGCCTCGACCAGCATTATGTATCGAGGCAAAGAGCTGGAAGACATCGGGGCCACGACGGGAATCGGCGGCAATGTCAGGGCGGCGGTCAAAGGCGGATGGGGGTTCGTTTCGTTCAACGATCTGGACGATCTCGACGAAAAGGTCAGTCTGGCGGTCCGACAGGCCCGGCTGGCGGCGCAGACGGAAACCCGGCTTGCCGAGGTAGAGCCGGTCGTGGGAGTCGCGGGGGCGGAGGTCGAGTCGGACGCCGCAGACGTCTCGCTCGCCGACAAGAAAGCGATCATGGACGAATACGTCGACGCGGCCTGGTCGGTGTCGGACAAGATCCAGACTTCGCAGATCTATTACAGCGACGCCCATAAGAAGAAATTCTTCGCCAACTCCGATGGGACGTACACCGAGCAGGACCGGATGTACGTGCGGACGGGCGGAGTAGTGGTCGCCCGCGACAACGGCGAGGTCCAGCAGGGGCGCACGAGCCGGGCCAGCACGAGCGACTTCAACATCGTGAGAGGCCTGCACGGCGAGTTCGAGAAGGCGGCGAGGAGCGCCGTATCGCTGCTGGACGCGGAACCGGCGAAGAGCGGGGAGTTCACGGTGGTGCTGGACCCGACCATCGCCAGCGTCTTCATCCACGAGGCGTTCGGCCACCTGAGCGAGGCCGATCACGTATACGAGAACCCGAAGCTGCGTGATCTGCTGGTCCTGGGCGACGAGATCGCAAGTCCGATTCTGACCGTCGCCGACTCGGCGGCGGAAGCGTCGCTGAGCGGGTCATACAAGTACGATGACGAAGGCACGCCGTCGCGAAAGAACTACCTGATACAGGAAGGGCGTCTGGTCGGCCGGCTGCATTCACGCGAGACCGCCGGGAACATGAACGAGCCGCCCACCGGCAACGCCCGGGCGATAACCTATCGATTTCCGCCCATCGTCCGAATGACGAACACTTCAATCGAAGCGGGCGAAACCACGTTCGAAGACCTGCTCGGCGACGTGGCCGACGGGGTCTACGTGGTGAACTGGCTGGGCGGACAGACGGCGATGGAGATGTTCACGTTTCGCGCGATGGAGGCTTACGCAATCCGCAACGGGCGGCTGGCAGAGCCGCTTCGCGGCGTGACGTTGACCGGCAACGTATTCGAGACTCTCAAGAACATCGACGCGGTAGCCGATGACTTCATGTGGGACCCAGGCGGGGGCGGTTGCGGAAAAGGCGGCCAGGCACCTTTAGCCGTCGGAGCCGGCAGCCCTCACATTCGCGTCGCCAAGTGCGTGATCGGCGGCGTGTGATGTTCGATCAACAGGTGCTCGAACTTGCGGAGAAATCCACCGACCAGGCGGAAGCGTTCCTCCATTCAAGCTCGACTACGCCCGCGGTGTTTCAGGCGAACAAGCTCAAGTCTCTGGAGACCAAGGACTCGCGGTCGCTTACGCTGCGCGTCATCAAAGACGGCAGGATCGGCGTTACCTCGACCAGCCGAACCGACGATCCCGACGCAGTCGTGCGGGATGCGCTCGCCTCGGCTCAATTTGGAGCGGAAGCGCAGTTCGAGTTCCCGCCGCTCGGCGAGCGGACGGAGGTCGACGTCTTCGACAGCGATACGCCCGCGTTTCCCGTGGAGCGGATGGTAGAGGCGGGACGGGAGCTGATTTCGCGTCTTCTGGACTACAACCCCGACCTGCTGATCGACGTTTCGCTCGATAAGTCGCAAAGCGAGACCCGCATCTCCCGCGACGGGGTTACCGACTCGTACATGCGCACGGGATTCGGCATGTCGGTCAGCGCGAACCTGATTCGGGGGACCGACATGCTGGACGTTTTCTCGTTCGACGTCTCGTGCGCGCCGGAGATCGACATGGACGGTCTCTTTACGGAAATAAGAGACAAGCTGGAACTGGCGAAGGAGACGGGGTCGGTCACATCCGGAAAGCTGCCGGTCGTTTTTACGCCGATAGCCTTGATGCTGACAGTGGGACCGGCGCTTGGCGCAGGCTTCAACGGCAAGATGGTCGAGCAGGGAGCGTCGCCGCTGGCGGCGAAACTGGGTGAGAAGGTCTTCGACGAGCGGCTGAGCATCCACGACGACGCGACACTCGACAAGCGCCCGCGGTCGAGCCCATTCGACGACGAGGGAGTGCCCACTCGCCGAGTGCCTCTGGTAGAGAACGGCGTGGTGTCGAACTTCCTATACGACTTGCAAACGGCGGGAAAAATGGGGGCCAGCTCGACCGGCAACGGCTATCGCGGGAGGGGCAGTCCTTCTCCCAGCTCGACCGCGGCCGTGATCGGCGCGGGGGACGGGTCGATGGAGGAGATCATCGCGGGAATCGAAGAGGGGCTTCTGGTCGAGTACATACTCGGCGGCGGGCAGTCGAACGTGCTGCGGGGCGACTTCGGCGGGAACGTCCACCTTGGATTCAAGATCGAGAACGGACAACTCGCCGGACGGGTAAAGGACACACTGATCGCAGGCAACGCCTACGAGGTACTGGCGAACATACGCCAGATCGGCGGCGAGCGCCGGTGGGTTGGCGGCAGCCTTTATTGCCCGCCCGTGGCGCTAGAAGGAGTCACCGTCTCGACTAAAGCGTCCTAGCTAGGTGCTTGCGCGACCCACTAGTGCGGCGAGCCGCCGCCTAATCGAGACGAACCAGCTCGCCTGATTCGGCGGATTCGTAGAGGGCGTCGACGATCCGGGCGACCATCAGCCCGTGGTCGCCGGTTATAAGCGGACTCCGATCTTCGAGAATCGCGCCGACGAAGTCCCCCATCGATTCGACGTGCACAGGTTGACCTTCCCCCAGCTCGCTGGGAGTCCAGTCCATGAGCGCCGTGCCGGTATCTTTGTAAACCCTCAGCGGGAACAGGTCGGCCCCGCCGCGGTCGCCGCAAAGCTGGACGACCTGCTGGCTCTTCTCGATGTTGAGCGCCCAACTGGTCTCCAGGACCAGCGACGCTCCGCCTTCTAGATTTACGGTAGCTAGGGCGAAGTCCTCGACATCGAACTCGCCAGTCTTCCAGTTGCCCCAAGGGTTGAACACGTCATCACGTTTGCCGAACCCTGTGTAGGTCGCGCCCAGTACCGAAACGGGCTTGGGATGTCCCATCAGCCAGAGGGTCAGGTCGAGCATGTGCACGCCGAGGTCCATCAGCGCGCCGCCACCGCTGTGCTCGCGGATGTGAAAGACTCCCCAGGCCGGAATGCCCCGGCGACGGTTGTAGACGGTTCGGGCGAAATAGATTTCACCCAACTCCCCGTCGTCGATGATCTGCTTGAGGAGCTGGGGCTCCCTGCCGAAACGGGTCTGAAAGTCTATGGCCAGCACTTTCCCGTTCGCCCGGGCGGCCTCGACCATGGCCGCCGCCTCGGCGGCATTCATGGCCATGGGCTTTTCGCACATTACGTGCTTGCCCGCGTTTAGGGCGTCGATCGTGGCGGGAGCGTGAACCGCGGGCGGCGTGCATACGCTTACCGCGTCGATTTCATCCAGGCCGAGAAGCTGTCTGTAGTCGCCGAACGCCTTCGGAATATTGTTGTCTTTGGCGAACTTGACCGCCCGGTCGGCGTCGATATCGGCCACGGCCAGCACGCGACACTTATTCGAGACAGCCTCGTAACCGGGTAAGTGCGCTCCGGAAGCGATGGCGCCCGACCCGATTATCCCGATGCCCAGTTTCTCTGCCATAGATACGACGACCTCTGCCGGTTAGGGCATGGAGCAGTCCTGCTCCACGCCGATCAAATCAGGCCCAATTATCGCGGATGCGGGTTTTCAATCTAGAAAGGCTGCTCAAACGCTATCAAATGCCGCCCGGCGGAATGGCGTGGATGTCAGACAGCGGCGTTCAGGTGGCCTTGTCGCGAGCGTAAGTTGCCGAAAAGAGTTGCCGTTCCATCTGGTCTTCGTTGAGCATGGGCCTCAGCTCTTCCCAGAACTCCGCAACCCTTTCGCAGCGAAGCAGGTTTTCCCAGGCGGTCTCGAACGCGCTCATGTCTTCGAAGTGGTACTCCACGGTGATTGCACTGCAGTTTCGGCAGTTTACGAAGATCCGGCCCGACGGCCAGCCGATCCGGGTAAGCTCCTCGCAGGCCCACCTCTTGATAGCCCGGCGAGCGGAATCGGCGCTGCCCTCCACCGCCGAAGCCGACCACTGAAATACGATCACGCGCGGACCGAGACCCCGTTGCGCGGCCGGGCGCCGCGAGAACTCGAACGGCCCGCCGGTATCGCTTTACAGAGCGACCGAGGATAAACTCTCAGACTTCCCCCTACGCCATCTTATAATTCGGATCAGCGTCTTTTGGATACTAAACCAATACCAGTCTGACATATCAGAGGATAAATGCCGACTTACGAGTACGCGTGCGACGAAAACGGTCACAATTTCGAGATATTTCAGCGTTTCGTCGACCAACCGCTAAGCGAGTGCACGGTTTGCGGCGCCCCAGTGCGCCGCGTAATTCATGCGGCCGGGGTCATTTTCAAAGGGGACGGATGGTACGTCACCGCCAACCGCTCGAACGATGAAAAGAGCAAATACCAGAAGGACGAGCGGGGCGAGTCGACCTCTGACAAGTCAAGCACGGAGCCGATCAAGGCGGGCGCGAACGGCGAGAGCTCGAAGGACAACAGCTCATCTGGCGACTCGGGAGGCGACAGCGGCTCGCCAGCCGCCGGAAAGAAATCCGGCGCGGCGACCAGTAGCTAGCCGCCCTGAACAGACAATTCCCGGACCGTCACGATGAGGGCGGTCGTGCAGCGGGTCCGGCGAGCTTCCGTGCGCGTTGGGGATTGCGACGAGCGACGTATCGAGAGCGGCCTGGTCGTTCTCGCCGCCGTGGCCGAAACGGATGAGGCGGCCGACGCCGACTACATCGCGGACAAGGTGAGCAATCTGCGGATCATGGACCTAGACGGACGGATGGATAGGTCGGTCGTCGACGTATCCGGCGAGGTAATGCTGATTCCGCAATTCACTCTATACGCCAACACCCGTAAAGGGCGGCGGCCCAGCTTCTCGGCCTCGGCAAGGCCCGACAAGGCCAGGCCGCTGCTGGAGCGGCTGCGGTCGAACCTGTCCGCCGGAGGACTTGGAGTCGTCACGGGGGAGTTCGGGGCGCACATGATCGTCGATCTGACCAACGACGGTCCCGTCACGATAATTCTGGACAGCGCCGACCGCCACCGGTCGAGGAGGTCCGCTTAGCTTGAGCGCCAAAGCCAAGCCGATAGACCGCGTGCGCGGCGCGAGCGATCTTAAACCGGACCTGTGGGCGGAGGTCGTCGACGTTAGGGAAAGCCTCGCCGAAACCTACTCCCTGTTCGGCTATCGCGGCGTGGACGTGCCGATACTGGAGCACACCGAACTGTACCGCCGGAAGGCCGGCGCCAACATCATGTCGCAGGTCTACTCCTTCACCGACCGCGGGGGGCGTTCAGTATGCCTGCGTCCAGAGTTCACGGCCTCCATAGTCCGGTTCTTCGCGGCCACACGATCGGAGCTGCCGAGCCCGGCGCGGCTCCACTATTCAGGACCGGCTTTCCGCTACGAGAAGCCGAAACGCGGCACGTACCGTCAATTTACGGAGAGCGGAGTCGAGCTTCTGGGCGTGAACGGACCAGCCGCCGACGCCGAGATAATCCAGCTCGCCGTAGCCGCTATGCAACGGCTCGGGATACGCCGGTCCGACTTCGTGCTCGGTCACTTGGGAATCCTGTCCGAGTTTCTATCGGGGCTGGGGCTCTCCGAGCGTTCCGAATCGCTGCTTAGGGAGAGCCTGGACAGCATTCAAAGATCGGACTCCAGCATCGGGCCGCTGCGCTCGCGATTGGAGGAGGCGATCAACGGCTCGGTCTCGGAGGGTCTGGCGGACGCTTCGAGACAGCTAGACGAGGTCTTCGAGCGAGTGCCGGACCTGAAGCCGCAAGACTTGAGGGCGATCATCGACAGCGTGGTTGCGGGTCTCGAGATGACACCAGGCGGCGGGAGAGACCGATCCCAAGTGGTCGCCCGCCTTCTGACCAAACTGACGCGATCCAACGAGATGGGACGTATCGACCGGGCGCTCGACTTCATCGAGCGGCTGGCGAAGGTCGTAGACCGGCCCGAAGCCGCGCTGCAGAACACGAGGGAGCTGCTGGCGGAGTTCAAGCTCTCTTCAAAGCCGTTGGACTACGTCGAAGAAATGTTCGAGCAGCTTGCCGCAGCCGGTGTGGATACCAGCGGCTTTACCTTCAATCCGGCACTGGGACGAGGCTTGCAGTACTACACGGGGATCGTATTCGAAGTCTTCGCCGCCGATGCCGAGTCGAGCTTCCAGGTATGCGGAGGAGGGCGGTATGACGATCTCGTAGAGATTTTGACCGGTCTGCCTTCCACACCGGCGGTTGGCCTCACATTCGGCATCGAGAGGCTGCTGATGGCGATGGACGGCGAACGACCGGCCGCAACCGCGAACCGGTCCGACGTGCTGGTCGCCACAATCAGAGGCGAGAACCTGGACTATGCAACGAAGGTGTGCAATCTGCTGCGCAGCGCGGGCATGAGCACCGAGCTTGACCTGAAGGGTCTCGGCATCGCCGCGAACCTGGGGGCCGCGGACCGCACGGGGATTCCGGTGGTGGTAGTGCTGGGGGACCGTGAAGCCACGGCAGGAGAGGCGTCTTTGCGGGTGATCGCGACGGGAGAGCAAAGGACAGTGGAACTCGACGTCCTAGCCGACGAAGTTCGGGCCGCGATGGGCGACCGAAAGGTCTAGAGTGAACGAGACCCTGAGTTTCGCGATTCCGAGCCGGGGCCGTATCGGCGACCTAGCCGCCGCGTTCATGGCGGCGTGCGGGATGAGGATTCTGCGTCCCAATCCAAAACAGTACGCCGCGCGCGTCCCGTCGCTGCCGGGCGTGCAGGTTCACATGCAGCGGGCCGCCGACATCATCTACCAAGTCTCAGAAGGAAACGCCGACATCGGGATAACCGGATACGACCTCTACCTAGAGCGCCGGGGCGAAGGCAGCGACGTATTCGTCATTCACGACGACCTGGGATTCAGCCGCGCCCGGCTCGAGATCGCGGTGCCGGACTCATGGGTCGACGTTTCGCACATCGACGATTTGGCTGAGCTGGCGTTGAACTTCAGGCGCGAAGGCCGTGACCTGCGAGTGGCGACCAGCTATCCGAGGCTTGTCAGGGACTTCCTGCTAAGCCGGAGCATCCAAAACTTTTCCCTGGCGGAGGCGGGAGGAAGCGTCGAAGCGGCTCCCGCGATGGGATCCGCCGACGTGATAGTGGATGTTGTTGAGACCGGCACGTCGCTGAACGAAAACCGGCTGAAGATGATTGCCGGCGGAACGATCCTCGAATCGAAGGCGTGCCTCATCGGCTGCGCGAGAACCCTCAAGTTGAGCACTTCCAAGCTCGAACTCACCAGAAAGGTGCTCGAGTTCGTCGACGCGTACCTCGACGGGAGCAAGGCGGTCACTTTGACGGCCAACGTCGCGGGCGAGTCCGAAGAGCAGGTGGCCAAGCTGGTGATGGACCAGACCGAGCTCGCGGGCGTGGAAGGCCCGACGGTGTCGAGGCTCTATTCAAAGTCGAAGAACGACCTCGCGTCATGGTACGCCGTCAGCGTCACGGTAAGGTCGAGGTCACTGCTGGCGGCGGTCGACCACTTCAGGTCGATCGGCGCGTCATCGGTAATTGCCCGTCCAGCTTCCTACGTATTCCACGAGTTCTCGGACAGCTACCGGAAGCTGCTGGGCCAACTTGGGATCGACCCTTGACGCCGACCCGAATATTTCGTGGGGCCGCCGAGGTCCGTAATTCGCTGCTCCGGCGGCACCCGCTGGGATCGCCATCGCTCGGCATGGAAACCCAAGCGCTGCTGCGCCGGGCGTACGACGCGGAGCTATCGCCGGAGCAGTTCGTCGAGACCGTATTCCGCGAAGTCGCGGCTAACGGCGACCGCGAGCTACGCAGGCTTTCAGGGATTCTGGACGGCACTCCCGCGGTCGAACTCGAGGTCTCCAGTGACCTGGTCTCCAGCGCGCTCGACGAAGTCAGCACGGAATTGCGTAGCGATCTTGAGACGGCCGCCGGGCGAATTCGGAGCTTTCACGAGCGAACGATCCCGGAGTCGTGGTTCGACGAGCAGACCGGACTGGGACAGCGGATCAACCCCATCGGTAAGGTTGGAATCTACGCGCCGGGCGGGAGAGCGTCATATCCATCTTCGATCCTGATGTCGGTCATTCCCGCGGCCGTGGCGGGCGTGAGCGAAATAGTGATGTGCATACCGCCCGGCAACAACGGGCGGCCTTCGCGAGTATCGCTCGCGGCGGCGGCCGTCGCCGGAGTGGACCGGGTGTTTTGCGCCGGCGGCGCGCAGGCCATCGCGGCAATGGCGCTTGGAACCGAGACGATCCCGAAGGTCGACAAGATCGCGGGTCCCGGCAACCTATTCGTCGTGCTGGCCTTGCGGAGGGCCTTTGGGATTGTGGGAGTCAGCCTGCTGCCAGGACCGACCGAGACGCTGATTATCGCCGACGCCAACGCCGGGGCGGAACATGTTGCAGCAGACCTTCTAGCGCAAGCCGAGCACGACGAGCTGGCGTCGCCGTTGCTGCTGACCGACTCGCACGAGCTTGCCGAAGAGGTTCAGAGCCGCCTCGTCGACTATCTGGCGGACCTCCCCCTGCGAGCGATCGCGGCGGAATCGCTGCGCACGCTGGGCGGGATCGGCGTGGTGGACACACTGGACGAAGCGGTCGAGCTAGCCAACGAATACGCGCCCGAACACCTGTGCCTGCTGGTTGAACAACCGAGATCGCTGGCGCGCAAGGTCCGCAACGCGGGGGGCGTGTTCCTGGGCCGTTCGTCGCCGGAAGTGGTTGGTGACTACGCAGCGGGGCCCAGTCACGTTATGCCGGTGGGAGGCACCGCCGCGTTCGCGTCGCCGCTCAATGTCGGCGACTTCGTGAAGATAACCAGCGTTTTCGACATTCCCGACCGCGATTCGAAGCATCTTGCCGAAGTTTCAGCGAGGCTGGCGCGCGTGGAAGGTCTCGAAGGGCACGCACGGGCGGCTGATCTTCGCGCGGGTGTCGCGGCTCAACCGGCGCTGGACGGCGCTTGAACCGGCGTCTGGCTACAATCCGCAGGGAATAGTGCGGCAGGCATTCATACGGGGAAGCTGTTGAGAAACGGTCGCTGCGAACGCAAGACGCTGGAGACCGACGTCCGGGTATCGCTGAACCTGGACGGCGGGGGCGAGCACGAAGTCGACACGGGAATCGGATTCCTGGACCACATGCTTGCCCAAATAGCCCGCCACGGGCTGTTCGATCTAGAAGTGCAGGCCGAAGGCGACCTCCACGTAGATGCGCATCACACCGTTGAAGACGTTGGGATTTGCGTCGGAAAAGCGTTCGACGAAGCCTTGGGCGACCGGGCGGGAATAGTGCGGATGGGCAGCGCGACCGTTCCGATGGAGGAATCGCTGGCGCTCGTCGCGGTGGACGTGGGCGGGCGTCCGATGTGCGACTTTCGGGGGGAGTTTTCGAGCGATGCGATAGGACAGCTCGACACCCAACTCATACCGCATTTCATCAGCTCGATGGCCGACAACATGCGGGCCAATATCCACGTGCACATATTGAGCGGTAAGAACGATCACCACCGGGCCGAGGGGGTGTTCAAGGCGCTGGCGAAAGCACTCGATACGGCCACGGCGGTCGACCCTCGCCGCGAGGGGCAAGTCCCATCGACCAAGGGGAGCATTGCCGGCGGCGAGAGCTAAAGCCGGAAACGTGGCGCGGCTTTCCAATCGAACATGACGATAGTTTGCGGGAGTCGCGGAGCAAGGTTCGCTTGAATGGTAGAGAATCCAATGCACTGGCAAGTCGTTAGCGTTCCATGAAAGTCGGCCTCGTCTATCAGCCCAAGACCCAGGCTGCGGTAGCCACCGCGAGCGCCGCGCACGACCGTCTGATGGAGCTGGGACATTTGTCCTGGATGCTTCCCTCGTGGGAGATGGGCGAAACGACCCCGAGACTGCGCGACACCGACCTTTTGCTCTCGCTCGGGGGAGACGGCACGCTTTTGCGGGCAGTTCGCGCGGCCGCGCCATTCGGGACTCCCTGCATCGGCGTAAATTTCGGAAAGCTTGGATTCCTGACGGAGCTCGAAGCGTTAGATATCGAGTCCCTTATCGCCAAGGTAGAAGCCGGGGAGGGATGGCTGGAAGAACGGGTGATGCTGGACTGGCGCCTGATCCGTCGAGACCGCGAAGTAGCCAGCGGCTTCGCGACGAATGACATCGTGGTCGCGCGCGGCGCGATCAGCCGCGTTATCGACATCTCGCTGAAAATCGACGGCGGCTCGATCGTGACCTATACGGCGGATGGAGTGGTCGTGACGAACCCGACGGGTTCGACCGGCTATGGGCTGGCGCTGGGAGGGCCGATAATGCACCCGCAGGCCCGAACGCTCGCGATAGTTCCCATTTGTCCATTCCTCACCGCGAACAACTCACTGGTCGCCGGGGCGGACGCCCAGATCGATCTGACCGTCGATTCGCAGCACGAAGTGGGTCTCACGGTGGACGGGCAAACTCACATACCCATGCGGGACGGCGACCGCGTATCGTGCACCGCCTCGGAGCACTCAGCACGTTTCCTGAGATTCGGGCCTCGCAACTACTTCTTTCCGGTGCTTGCCAGAAAGATGCGCTGGTCCGTTCCGAGAGAGATCCTCAATCCCGATCCTCCGCCGGAATAGCCGCCGTGCTGGCGAACTTGCACATACGGGACTTTGCGCTCATCGAAGAGGTGACGCTCGAATTCGGTCCCCGGTTCAACGTAGTGACGGGGGAGACAGGCGCCGGCAAGTCCATCATCATCGACGCGATTTCGCTGCTGCTCGGAGCGCGAGCGTCACCGGAATTCATAAGGAAAGGAGCCGACTCGTTCTACGTCGAGGGCATCTTCACCCTCGATGACAGCCCCACCGCACAGCCAGTCCTCGCCCAACTCAGCCTCGAAACCGACGAGGGACAGGCCATCATTTCACGCGAGCAAACCAAGTCGCGGTCGACCGCCAGGATCGACGGCAAGGCCGTCCCGTTACGGAACCTGCAGAGTCTGGGGCCGGCGCTGGTCGACATACATGGTCAGAGCGAGCAGCTTTCGCTTCTGCGTCCGGCCCGTCAACTGGAGCTTCTGGACGAGTTCGCCCGGCTGACCGGATTGCGGGAGGAGACCGGACGCCTGGCGCGGGAGCGGCGGGAGATAGACCGGAAAATCGACTCGCTCAGGACCGACGAGCGCAAGCTTGCCAGAGAAGCCGACCTGCTCAGGTTCCAAATAGAGGAAATCGAATCGGCCGGTCTGGACGACGAGGACGAGTCGCGGTTAAACGCCGAGCACACGCGCCTAGCCAACAGCCGACGCCTGGCCGAGTTGGCGGGCTTGGTCGAAGCCTCGTTGAGCGCATCCGACACCGGCATCTCCGCGAGCGACGCAGTAGGCCGATCTTTGGACGACATGCAGGAAATAGCCCAACTGGATGGAGCGTTAAGGCCCCGATTGGAGCAGCTGGAAGCGGTCTCGGAACTGCTGGATGAGTTGGCGGGGGAAATGCGCGACTATGCGGAATCGGTCGAGTCAGATCCAGAGCGGCTCCAGGAGCTTGAATCGCGGCTCGAATTGCTCGCCACGCTCAAACACAAGTACGGCAACTCCATCGGGGAAGTAATCGAGTTCGGTGAATCGGCGCGGGAGCAGCTAGCCAGAATCGAGCACTCGGACGAAGAGCGTGAACGCCTCGAAGCGCGCCGGCTGATCGTGGAGGAGGAGCTATCACGGGGCTGCGCCGAGCTTTCGAAACGACGCCGGTCAAGCGCCGCCGCGCTCACCAAAGCGATGCTGGATGGACTCGAAGAAGTCGGCATGAAGGACGTGCGGTTCGACGTTGACTTCTCGACCGCGCCAGACAGTAACGGCATTCGCCTGCCGGGCTGCGACGAGCGGGTGAGAGTGGACGAGTCGGGCGTTGACAGGGTTTCGTTCCTGATAGCCCCGAATCCGGGAGTGCCCGCAAGGCCCGTGGCGAACATCGCGTCGGGCGGGGAAACGTCGCGAATAATGCTGGCGCTGAAGGCGGCGCTGGGCGAATCGGACAGAACTCCGACCCTGATATTCGACGAGGTCGAGCAAGGCGTAGGAGGTCGAAACGCGATGATCGTCGGCCAGAAGCTGGCGCTGCTGTCCAGGAGCCACCAAGTGCTATGCGTGACTCACCTGCCGCAGGTAGCGGCGTTCGCCGACACCCATTTCTACGTCGAGAAGACACCGGGCAAGGATCGAACGACAGTCAGTGTTCAAAGGCTCGGAAAGCAGGGCGCTCTCGAAGAACTGGCGCAAATGGCGGGGTCCGGCCCCGGAGCCGAACGCTCGGCCGGCGAGATGCTACGCCAGGCCGAGGACTGGAAAGCCGAGCTCGCGCGAGCGTAGCGAACCGCAACACGGTGGCCCCCAACAGCCGTATGCGGTGATAACCTAAATGCAAGAAGATTTCAGTCCGCGGGAACGGCGCCTCCTGACCGTCGACGATCAGCAGGCGCTTTTCGTGTCTCTAAGGAGATCGCCCAGGGATTGGCCACTCAAGACTTCGCAGAGAGACCAGGTTCCGGCAGCCTGGAACAGGCTCGGGCGGAACTGCTGCATTCGGTAGACCGCTTCCGGCGCAGGATTCGAACGGCCGGGACAGCGAGGATGATCCCGCGCGCGGCGGCCGTGGCTCTTTGGGCCGCGCTGGCAGGCGAGCTTTTCGGATTGCGTTTCGACTCGACGGCGGCGCGCAGTGGAATTATCGCCGTGGGCGTGGTTATCGGTGTAGCACTGCTTTCGCACAGCTTTATGAGAAGGCCCAGCCCGCTCAGCGCGGCGCTGGAGTTCGACGTCCGGCTGGGGCTGAAGGAACGTCTCTCGACGGCAGTAGAGCTTGCGGATTCGCCCGGCAAGTTCCTGCTGCTACCGAGCCAGATCGCCGACGCGGCAAGGCGCGCGGCAGCGATCGAGCCGTCCCAGGCGTACCGTCTGCCGCTCCCGCGTTTGGACATGCTGGCGGCGCTGGTCGCAGCGTTACTGCTAGCCGCGTGGCACTTCATGCCCTCGCAGTCAGGGATCCGGGCGTCCGTCACGTCAATGCTTGAACCGCCCGTAGAGCGAACAGACGAAACCATCGGCGGCGAGTCGAGCGCCGACGGAACAATTCCCATCGAGCCCGCAACGGACCGGCTCGAACGCTCGACCAGAGATCGGATGCGCGACTCGCTGGAGCAGCTTGAGCGCATTTCCAACCCCGAAGCGCAGGCGCTTCGCCAACGGCTGGCGGACGCCGCCGAAGCGCTTATGGAGACGCGGGTTGCGCGAGACGCCGGAAGGCGCCTCTCCGGGGAAGATTACCCCGGGGCCGCAGAAGCCCTGCGCGAGCTATCGGAGTCCCTTGACAAGCTTAATTCGGCAGAGAGGCAAGAGCTTATCGAGGGTCTCGAAGACGCAGCGGCGGCCACTTCGGAGGACGAACTGCTTTCGAGCCAATTCTCCGACGCGGCCCTCTCGCTGGAAAACTACCAGGACCGCAGCGCGGCCGAGTCGATCCAGCAGATTGCTCAAAGAATCGAAGAGGCGGAGGCAATGCTGGAATCGGAACAGGTGCTACAGAGCCGGATCGAGCAGTTGCAGCGGGCGCTCGGAATCGGCGGGACCGAACCGGCCGGACAGGAGTCCGGTGGGCAGACCAGCCAAACCAAAGGCTCTTCGGGGGGCGAGGACAGCGCTAGCGAAGACGGCCAGGGAACCGGACTGACCTCGGGCGCGCAAGGCAGGGAACTGGGCGACCTTGAGGACATGGGCGCGGAAACGCGCCTGGACGCACTTGGCAACCTTGAGGTCGTTGAATTGGAGGCCGGACAGGACGCGCCCACCGAGAGCTTCGAGCGACCTCAGCTTCAGCTAGGCCGAAAGATGGACGTCAGTCTCAACCCATCCGCCGGAGAAATGGGAGCGGTTCGGGCGCGGCGCGACTCCAACAATCAAATTCCGCTGGACGCGATGCCCTGGATCAGCCGCTATTTTTCGCCCCCGGAGGGACAGTAGTTGCAGGCGTTAGACACGGAAGTCCGAAGCTTTCAGCGGACCGCCCGCGGGCTTCAAGAGTCCATCGGGCGGGTAATCGTGGGCTACGAGGAGCAGATCCGGCAGGTAGTCGTGGCCATGCTGGCAGGGGGCCACTGTTTGATAGAAGGCGTGCCGGGGCTGGGCAAGACGCGACTCGTGCGCACGATCGCCGAAGCGCTCGATCTGGAGTTTTCCCGGATCCAGTTCACGCCGGACCTGATGCCGGCAGACATCACAGGAACGACGATCATCCACGCAACGGATACAGGAGACAGGGCCTTTCGATTCGAGAGAGGCCCTGTCTTTGCCAACATCGTCCTGGCGGACGAAATAAACAGGGCGACTCCCAAAACGCAATCCGCCCTGCTAGAGGCCATGGAGGAGCAGACGGTCACCATCGCAAGGCAGACCCACGACATTCAAGCGCCTTTCTTCGTCATTGCCACGCAGAACCCCATAGAAATGGAGGGCACCTATCCGCTGCCCGAGGCCCAGTTGGACAGATTCTTCTTCAAGATCGCGGTCGGTTATCCCGAACGTGAAGACCTGGAGCTGATACTCGACCGAACCACGGTGGGACGAGTCCCGAAAGCAACCCGGGTGGCCGAGCGCACGGAAATACAGTCGATGATCCGCCTCGCGAGGGACGTGCCAATAGCTGGCCACGTCACCCGCTACGCGGTGGACCTGATCAAGGCGACCCATCCGGACGGCGCCGACGCTCCGGACATAACCCGGCGGTTCGTGCGTTTCGGCGCATCGCCGCGAGCCGGTCAGGCGCTCATAATGGCCGGGAAGGTAATGGCCCTGTTGGACGGACGTCTTAACGTCTCCTACGACGACATCCGGGAAGCGTTTTCCCCGGCCGTCAGACACCGGCTCCTGCTCAACTTCGAGGCAGAAGCGGACGGCCTTACGGCGGACAACATCCTCAACGAGATTGCAATGAAGACCCGTCCGGAGGGCGGCCCGGGGGGTTAGCCCCCAAGACGCGGCGAGCGGTGTCTGAGGAACCACGCGACATCGATCTGCCCGCCGCGTTTAGAGGGAGACTGGCCGGCCTGGACATAGTCTCCAGACGTCCTCACGACAATCCGCGGATCGGCGGCAGACGGAGTCACCGCAAGGGGACCTCTATCGAGTTTGCCGACTACCGCCGCTACACGCCCGGAGACGACTATCGCCAGATCGACTGGAACATCGACGCCCGGACCGGCGACCTATTCGTAAAGGTCCGCGAAGCCGAGGAATTGCTTGCGGTCCACATTCTGATCGATTGCAGCGCCTCAATGGACCTGGGCAAGAGCAGCAAGCTGGATTACGCGGTCAACCTGGCGGCGGCGCTGGCCTACGTTGCTCTTTCGAGCGGCGACACCGTATCGGCGGCGCGTTTTTCAACACGTATCGGAGACCAGGCGGGACCGTTCAGCGGACTCCGGGACGTGTCCCGAATGCTCGAGTTTCTACAGGGCTCGCGACCGGAAGGCGGGACCTCGGTCGTCGACTCGCTTCGGGAGTACGCGGCGCGCCGAATCCCGACGGGCGTGGCTTTCATGATCTCCGATCTTCTCTCACCCAGCGCCCACCGGGGGCTTGGGATGCTGAGTCAAAGGGGCTACGAGACGGTGGTTTTGCACGTGATGGACAGGGAGTTTCTCAGCCCGGACGTAGATGGCGAAACCGAGCTTGTCGATTGCGAGTCCGGCGAGAAACTGATCCTGCACGGTGACGAGGACCCCGTGGAACGCTACAAGAGCAACTTGCGCCGGTGGCTGGAGCAGGTCGCGGCGTTCTGCGGACGGGTGGGCGTGCGCTACATGGCCATCGAGACGGACTGGCCAGTCGAGGAAGTAGTGCTAAACCGTCTTCGAATGAAGGGAGTTCTCTCGTGAACTGGCTGGCCGCCGCCGCGTTTGGCTGGCTTGCGCTGCTGGCAGTCCTGTTGATCATTTATCTGCTGCGGCCCCGAAGGCAGCGGATCGTAGTTCCAAGCCTGATGCTCTGGCTGCCGGATGAAAGGAACGAAACGGGCAACTCGTTCTGGCGGTGGCTTCGCCGACACTTGCTGCTGATCCTCCAGATCCTCGCCCTGATTGCGCTGATACTGTCACTCGCCCGGCCCGCATGGTCACAGTCGGAAAGAATCACGCAGGACCTTGTCTTGATCGTCGATGGCTCGGGGAGGTTCACAGCGCCTGCCGGGACCGGGACCGTTTTCGAGAGCGTCCAGCGTGCGGCGCGCGAGTACGTTGAAGGAATCGACAGCCCGGCGGCCGTATCCGTGATCCTGGCGGCAAGCCTGCCGCAAATAGTCGCGGTACGCGAATCCAGTGTCGGCGCCGTGCGCGACGCGCTGAGGGAGCTCGAACCGGGCTACGGTCCGGCAGACATGGAAGCAGCGCTGGAGATAGGCCAGTCGATACTCAGAGATGGTCCGGGCGGCTCGATCGCAATAATCTCGGATGGACGCTTCCGAATAGCCGACTCCCGACTCCTCGACAACGCCGGTCTGGTTGAGGTAGCGCCGGGCGCTCCCGAGCTACGCATCGGTCGGGTAATCGCCAGACAAGCTCCGGACGGCGGGATGCAGGTGCTGGTTGGAGTAGCGAGCACGTTTGCGAACTCCAACGCCGTCGAGGTCAAGCTCGCTGCGGGCGGTGAAGACATCGCTTCTCAATCGGTCCAAGTCCCGGCGAATAGCTGGGCGGGTGTCGTCTTCGAGGATGTCGGACCGGCCTCGACATCCAATCTCTCGGTATCCCTCACCGGTCAACCGGCGAGCGAAACCCGCGCCGGTGCGCCCCCTTCTCGAATGTCTGGGTCAACGGAGCTCCGGGCCGCGGTGGTCAGCGGCGAGCCGTCTTCGTACATCCGCGCGCTGGACATACTCCCCAACGTGATCGTTCAGGGCGTCACTCCTTCGGAGTACGATCCAGGGGCGAGTTTCGACCTCTACGTCTTCGATCGGTTCGTGCCGGACACGCTTCCACGGGCGAGCATGATCTTCTTCAATCCCCCGCTAGATAACCTCGTTTTCGAGGTCTCGGCCGAAGTCTCCGGCTCGTTGCCTATCGAGGCGCACAATTCACCGCTGCTCCAGTTCGTGGACCTGAGCTTTCTCGAACCGGGCGAGGGAGGCTCAATCTCGATACCCGAATGGTCGAGACCCGACCTGCTGCTCGACGCCGGAGCGGCAATGTTTCACGGAGTATTGGACGGACGGCGCACGGTGGTTGCTTCGTTCGATCCGGTTGACGCGGGAATGACCGATACGGCCGCGTTCCCAATGTTCATGATGAACGCGGTCGAATGGGCGAATCCGCTTCGAGCGCTCCCCGACGCAAGCCGAGTGTCAGTGGGACAAAAGCTGCACGTCCAGCCGCATCCGCAGGCAACCGAACTCGAGGTCTCGGGTTCCAACGGCAAGGCCGCCGAAAGGTTCGACGCGGTCGAGGCCGCCGCCATCGGGCCGTTCGACGAAGCGGGGCATTACAAGCTCACGCAGGTTGCGAACACGCGAACGCTTGGCGTGGAGGAATTCACCGTGCACGCGCCGTGGGCCAGCGATTCCCCGGCTGACGCAAAAATCGTGCTCGGACCGCCGCCAGCGCTCAATTCGGCGAGCTCCGAAACGCGGGACATCAGCTCCGAATTGTGGACGTGGATCGCACTCGCCGCGCTTCTGGTCATGGGCGGGGAGTGGTTTTGGTTTAACAAAGTGCGGGCGGCGGGCTGAGTGAGCTTCGAGCGCCCCGCCTTCCTGTTGCTTTTTGCATTGATTCCGGCCGCGGTCTACCTGACCGTTCACAGCCGCTCCCGAATCGGTCTCCGGAGGAAGCTAATCGCGTCGACGCTACGCGTCGCGGCGCTGCTGTCGATCACCGCGGGACTGGCCGGAATAGCGCTTGGCCCCTCGCGCGACCTCTCGACAGTGTTCCTGGTGGACGCCTCCGACAGCATCTTGCTGGCCCAGCAGGTCGAACAGACCGAATGGGTGCGGTCGGCTATCGAAAACGCCGATCCAAACTCCCGGTCGGCAGTGGTCCAGTTTTCGAACCAGGCACGGGTCGCGGCGCTTCCCGAACGATCCGGCTCCGATCTCACGACGTACCTGAGCTTGGGACCGGAGGTTTCAGGCGACACAACCGACTATGCCAACGCACTCCTGACCGGCCTGGCGCTGGTCGGTCAGGGCAACGCCGGGCGACTAATCCTGCTGTCCGACGGAAAGCCGAACGCAGGCGATCTGGAACAGGCCGTCGACCGGCTGAAGGCCGAAGACGTGCCGGTCTACGTGCGTCCGGTCGTCGATCTCGGCAACGCGGACGTGGCGCTGGAATCGGCCGCCAGCCCGGCGACGGTCCGACAGGGGCAGTCGTTCGAGGTGCAGGTGGTGGCGGTCTCGCGCCGCCGGACGGAGGCACGCCTGCGTCTCTGGACGGAAACGGAACTGGTCGCGGACAACTTGATCGAGCTGGAAGTCGGCTCCAACCCGTTCTCGGTCCGAGTACCCGCGCGCGGGGTCGGTATTCAGAGCATGAGGGTGGAACTGCTGGACGACTCGGACCAGGAACTGGGCAATAACGTTCTGGAGACGTTTACCCGCGTCCTGCCTCCGCCGCGGGTGCTGATTATAGGAACCCCCGACGACACCAACGCCCCGGCAGGAGTGATGCGGCAGGCCGGACTGGCGGTCTCCACGGGTACGGCCGCATCGCTGCCTTCAAGCTACGAGGGCCTTACTCGATATGAGACCGTCTTTCTAAGCAACGTTCCGGGCGAAAGCCTCACGGACGAGCAGCAGCGCGCGCTGCGCGACCACGTGGCAGCGGGCCGGGGCCTCATCGTCGCGGGCGGAAACCAGTCTTTCGGCGCGGGAGGCTATTCCGACCATCTGATGGACGACATCTTGCCCGTCCGCTCCAGCCCGCCCGAGGACGAGGACAAGGGCATAGCGATCATCCTGGCGATCGACCGGTCGACGAGCATGAGCTACGAAAACGAAGGCCTAACCAAGATGGACATGGCCAAAGAGGCGGCGGTCCAAGCCATAGACCTGCTCAAAGAGGGCGACCGCATCGGAATAATCGCGTTCGACGACAACACCGAGTGGGTATCGGCGCCCCGAACCGTAAGCACGGCCGCCGACCTGCGAACGCTGATTTCGCGGATCAGATCGATGGAAATCGGCGGCGGGACGGACATCTATACGGCTCTCCAGACCGCACGCCGCAGGCTTCGCACTCTCGACGCCGGCGTCAAGCACGTAATCCTCATCACCGACGGACAGGCGTCCTATGGCGAGTTCGACCTTTTCGGTCAGCAAGTCAGGCGCGACGCGATATCGGTGTCAACCATCGGCATCGGGACCGACGCCGACCTCGACCTGCTCGAAAAAATCGCCCGCGACGGCGAGGGGCGGCATTACTTCGCAGCGGACCCGTCGACCATCCCGGCCGTGCTGACCAAGGAAACCGAGCTTGCGCAGAGCTTCTACGTGGTGAACAGACGGCACCAACCGCGGCTGCTTTCGCCGAGTCCCATCTTCCAGTCGGCATCGTCGGACGCAACCCTGCCGTTTCTCGAAGGATTTGTACGGACCAAGGCTAAGCCCACCGCCGAGATCGTCCTGGCGTCGGACAGTAACGACCCGATACTCGCTACCTGGCAGCTTGGCCTGGGGCGGGTGGTGGCCTGGACTTCCGACACCGGCGGCGAGTGGAGCGAGGAGTGGTCGAGCTGGACCGAGTTCTCGAATGTTCTGACGGGGATGGTTTTCTGGGCGTCTTCGGGTGCGGCCGGATCCGAGTCGGGGCTGACGATCAACGCCGAGCAGCGAGGTGAGAACGTTCACCTGGCAGTCGATTCGACCGACCGCGACGGGAATTTCCGCAATCTGCTCCCCACGCGCGCCGTGATTTCGCCTCCGGTCGGCCCACGAATCGACCTCGACCTGAGGCAGACGGAGCCGGGCAGGTACGAAGTCTCGTTTCCGACGGCCGGACCCGGACTGTATCGAATGGCGGTCGTTCAGGAAGACGGTCAGTCGACGATAGGCCCGGAGTTGGCGGGCGTTGTGGTCCCCTATTCGCCCGAACTGAGGCTACGCGATTCCGGCCCCAGCGTGCTCAGCTACATCGCCGAATCGACGGGCGGCGGGTTAATCGAGAACTCTTCGGACGCGATTCCCCGACCTCCGCTTGGACACGCCGAGGCGCTTGCGCCGCTATTGATAACCGTAGGAATGATCCTCTTTCTCCTCGACGTGGCGGTCCGCCGGGTGCGCAGCGGGCGGTCGGAGATGAGGGGGCAGTACCGCGATACCCTAGAATGGATTGAAGACCGCACCCCAAGGAAGCTGATGACCTCCGGGGTGTCGATTCTGCGCCAACGCTTCCCCTTCTCCCGATAGCTCGCATGGACGTACTTGGATCGATTGCAACCGTATTCGACCGCGCCGGATTCGAGATTTTTCTGGTCGGCGGTTCGGTGCGCGACCGGCTGCTAGGCAGGCCTTTCGAGGACCTGGACCTAGCAACAAACGCCAGACCGCCGGACATCAAGCGCCTTCTCAAGCAGGCCAAGCCGAACGGCATCTATGAGATAGGCGCGAAGTTCGGCACTATCGGGGCGACCTTCGGTGGAACGGGCGTCGAGGTCACCACTTACAGAAAAGAGTGGTATCCAACCGAATCGCGCAAGCCGGAAGTGGAGTTTGGCGACGACCTGCGGCAGGACCTAGCGCGCCGGGACTTCACGATAAATGCGATAGCGCAAAACATATCGACCGGAACGATCATCGACCTTTTTCGGGGCGCCGCCGACCTAGCCCGTCGCAGGATCAAGGCCGTGGGCAACCCGTCGGAGCGCTTTGCCGAAGACCCGCTCAGAATGCTGCGGGCGGTACGGCTGGCCGTCCAGCTCGACTTCGACCTTGAGCAAAGGACGGCCAGGACGATTCGCGGAAACGCCGGCCGGCTCCAATATATAAGCGCCGAACGGATACGCGACGAGCTTGTGAAAATCGTCGTCTCGCCCCGCCCCGACCTAGGGATTGCGGCGCTATTCGAACTCGGCCTGATGCGATTCGTGATCCCCGAGCTCATGGACATGCCGGCCACCGAGCAGGACACCACGGGTCATCAGCACAAGGACGTTCTGGCTCACACGCTCCAGGTTCTGGCGGGCGTACCCGCCGAGCCGACCCTAAGGCTCGCAGCATTGCTGCACGACGTGGGAAAGCCGAAGACCAAGTCGATCAGGAACGGCAGGATCCATTTCTATCGCCACGAGGACGTGGGGGCGCGCATGACGCGAGAGATTCTCCGGCGGCTTAGAGTGGACAGCACGACCGTCAACGAGGTAACGAAGCTGGTCGCGCTGCACATGCGGTCGAACTTGTATACGTCCGACTGGAGCGACGGCGCCGTGCGGCGGTTTATACGGGAGGTCGGCGACAGCCGCGAGCGGCTGCTCGTACTGTCTAGAGCGGATATCACCAGCTACCGGCCAAGAAGGATAGAGGCGGGGCTGGTCCGCGTTGCCGAGCTAGAAGCCCGCTGCCAGCAACTCGTCGGCGAAGCGGACGTGGAACGCATGGATAGTCCGCTGGACGGGAATGAGCTGATCGAGCTGTTCGGGCGAGCGCCGGGTCCGTGGATCAGACCCGTGAAGGACTACCTGCTGGAACTGGTCCTCGACGGGGAGCTCGACCAGGACGACAAGGAACGGGCCGCGATTCTGGCGAGAGAGTTTCAAGACGGCGTTTCAGAACGCGCTAACGGCGAGGGGGAATCTTCAATCGAAGGAGAGATTTCCGCGGCTTCGAACGGTGCGGGGGCACCGGTGGAGAACGCTCGCCGCAGCTAGCCTGATCGGCAGGTAGAGATGCGGCGGGGCGCCGGTCTGACGCTAAGGAAGACTAATCCCCTGAAGCTCGCGGCCCGCGGGCCGAGACATTAGCTGCTTTACCCCGGCCTCGACCGAAAGGCCACGATAGAGCACCTGGTTGATGCCCTCGGTGATGGGCATCTCGACGCCGAGCCGTCCGGCCAGGGCCAAAGCTCCCCGCGTGGTGTAGACCCCCTCGGCGACCATGTTCATGCCGGCGGTGATGTCTTCAAGCGTGCGGCCCAACGCCAGCTCACGGCCTACATAGTGGTTGCGGGAGCGAGTGCTGCCACAAGTGGCTACGAGATCGCCTATTCCCGCGAGACCTCCGAAAGTCAGAGGATCAGCACCCGCCGCCAAACCGAGGCGCGTGATTTCGGCGAGGCCGCGAGTCATCAACGACGCCTTGGCGTTACTGCCGAAGCCGAGTCCATCGACCATGCCAGCTCCCAGAGCGATGATGTTCTTCAGCGATCCGGCAAGCTCGACGCCTACCACGTCGCTGCTGGTATAGGACCGGAACCAGGGCGTGGTGAAGATTCGCTGCACGCGTTCCGCCACCCGACCATCGGACGAGGCGACGACGGTAGTCGCCGGCTCCTTGGCGGCTATCTCGAGAGCCAGGTTCGGTCCGGACATGGTGGCGAATCCGCGTGCGGCCTGCACTCCGAGCGTCTCCTCGACGATCTGAGATACCCGCTTGCCGGCGCGGATATCCAGTCCCTTGACGCCGCTGACCAAGACGACCTGCCTCGGAAGCAGCGCCTCTATTTTGAGAAGGTTTTCGACGAGGCTACGCATGGGCATGACAATCAGCACGATCCCGGCCCCGGCGATCGCCTGAGCGGCATCGGCTGTCACCGACAGGCCGACTGGAAACTCGATCCCGGGCAAGAAGCGGACGTTTTCACGGTCCGCGATCATGCGCTCTGCGTCGGCAGCGCGATGCACCCAAAGGCGTGTATCGATCCCACGCTCGGCCAAGAGAACAGCCAGGGTAGTTCCCCACGACCCGGAACCTATGATGGCGACGCTTTCGGACATGAAGTCAGACCCTGGAGATCAAGTCGTTTTCCGCCGCCTAATGTACACGCGGCGGCTTGAACGGACGAAGTAGCGTCCAACACGAGGCCGGTCTTCGGCACCCCCGGCGTGGGATCGGAAGACGCGCGACTGCCCTAGCGACGCAGATAGCCCTTGTCGGCGGCCTCGTCGATCAGCGCCGAAACGTACTCCCAAAGCGCCGGCGCGGCATCGCAGATCGGGCTGTTGATTTCGATAACCTGATCGCGGGAAATGCCATGTTTGCGCCACATCAGCCCCTGTGTATTGAGGTTGTGCAGGAGCGGTTGGATACGGTCCAGCGCAAACGCGAAACGAGCCTCCGGCGTTTCGCGGGCCTCGTACTCGTCCCACAGACTACGCATCTCCTGCGCCTGGTCGGCGGGAAGGAGGCCGAAGATTCTGCGGGCCGCCGCTTCCTCGCGCTTCTTCATCTCCTCGCGGCGGGACCGGTCGTAGATCATCACGTCGCCGGCGTCAATTTCGACCAGATCGTGAACGAGCAGCATTCTGATGGCGTGATCGATATCCACCGGTTCAATAGCGTATTCACGCAGCAATCCAGCCATCACCGCAATGTGCCACGAGTGTTCGGCGACGTTTTCCTGTCTGGAGCTGTCAAGCAGCACCGTCTGCCGCAGGACGCCCTTCAGCTTGTCGATCTCGAGGCTGAATTCAATCTGACGGGACAGACGGCTGACGGCGCTGTCCGAAGGGGATCCTTCCGGCGGCGGCATCACCGTTCAAACGCCGGTCGAACACCGAAGAGCATTATCGAAGCTCCGATGGACGGCGGTTTCGTTCGAGACGGAAACACGGTGCGGGACAGTTTTGAAAGTCCTGTTGCAACTTTGGAATATGGCTCTCCGGCGCAACGGGGCGGTTGGGGCAGTGAAATCATAATACCGGGCTTGCGACCGGCGCGGCACGCAGAGCGTCATAGGGCATTCATTCCCGCTTCCTCTAGTTCAGATAGAGGTCAACGTCTTTACCCCGGCTGGAAAGCCCGTCTAGACTGATCGACATTTTCCTAACTCCAGTGGGGAGAAACCGACATGTTCAACGCCTTTCACCATGTTGCGGTGGTGGTGCCCGAATTGGACGAGGCACTAGAGCTTTTCAGAGACAAGATGGGGCTGAAAGTCATCATGGAGTGGAGCTCCGAGGCGGAGGGCAACAGATATGCCGCGGTGGAGCTGGCCGACGGCGGCAATTATCTGGAGCTAATCTGCCCCGTCAACAAGGAAATCAGCCGGTTCGCGGACCATCTCGACCGGCACGGCGCGAGCGTTCATCACATCGCGTTTCGCAGCGACTCGATGGACGAGCTGATCGAACAAATGGAGGACAAGGGGATAACGGGGACGGAACCCATGGTCAGTTCGTCGGGATGGAGGATCAACTTCTTCGATGAAGATACGACGCTTGGAGTCGGTCTTCAGCTAGTGGACGGGAAGCACGAAAATGGCAGTTAGCGCGCTCGAGGAGACGGCAACAGGGGCGACCGCAGCCGAGAAGGACGGCAGAGGTCCCGCAATATGGCTGGCGGGCGATCCCGCCGACCTCGGCGAGTGGCTGAGCTACGGCGCGGCGGGAATCGTGACCAATACGGTCGTGCTGAACGACATGGTCAAGAAGTACGGCCAGCTTACCGACGTGGTCCGGCGCTATCTGGACATGACGGACCTACCGGTGGTCGTGGAAGTAGACGGGGAGTCCACCGACGAACTGCTTGAGGTGTCGTCGGTGTTTACGGACATGTCGGAGCAGGTCATGATCAAGCTGCCCTGCACTCCGCACGCGCTGGGCGCGTTTACCGAACTGCGCCGCCAGAACGTGGATACGATGTGCACGACTGTGTTCTCCCTGGGACAGGCTTGCGCGGTAGCTCAGGCGGGAGCGACGCACATTCTGCCGTTCTGCGAACCGGTCAAGGAATTGGGGGGAGATCCCACGAAGCTCGTCCGGGAGTGCATCGAGACCTTTTCCGGGTGGTCCGAGCGCCCGTTCGTCACGGCGGCGCTGGTCAGGTCGGTTGACGTCGCCTACCGGGCTTTGCGGGACGGAGCCGACGGAATAATCATCTTCTGGCCGATACTTAAAGAGATGATGCTGCATCCCCTCACAGACCAGTGGAACCACACGTTCAAGACCGAGTGGGAGAAGATGCACGAAGCCGGTCTGCTGGAAGGCGTGCCGGTTCGGGGTTGAGACCTACAGCGGCGGCGAGTCACTTCATGGAAGGGGCTTCCATATGGATCTGACGAAAGACGTTCCGCGCAGTCCCTACGAGAGGCTTGGAGGGATCGTCTTCCTTCCCCGGGCCATCGACAAGGGCAGGGCCGATCTTCAAGGGAAGCTCGGCGACTATCTTTCGAGGACCGGCTTCTCCGAGGTTTTGCTCGACTTCCTAGGGCTGTCTGTCGACGGCTTCCTGGACGCACTGCGCGAACGCGAAACCGACGAGCAGGTCCTGGAATGGGTCTCGTCAAACATGACCGCAAGGAGCGCCGACGAGATCGAGGAATTCAACCGGGCGTTCATCGACCGCACTCCGCAAAACGAGGAGGAGTGGGAGCGCTACCGGAGTTTCCTCGCGGAAATCGGCCAGTCGCACCGGACGGACATTACCCGCCAATTTGACAGGCTGGACCTGGACGAAGGACGCGAGGTACCGCAAGGCGGACGGCGGACCTACTAGCCGCTCGAAGCGCCGCTCGCCTGGAACCGCCGGGGTACGGATGAAGGCTGTCTTTTACCTGGCGTAGCCCGCGATGTTCAGGTTGTTGACGTAAGGCGCCAGGGCGGCGGCGGTTTGACCTTCACTAGCCGACGGCCGTCTTGGGATCACCATCGCCCGGCGGCGAGGCGTGGTGTCGACGACGTTCACCGGCTCGTCGGGGTCGAGCGTCAGACCCATCTCAATCAGGGCGGTCCGAGGATCGGCGACCACGCGGGCTATGTACTCCGAGTTCTTCCAGAACGGAGGCATGGGGGACAAGAAAGTTGGCCAGCAGGAGCATTGCGTGCAGACGATTACGTGGTGAACATCGCCATCGTTGTCGCGCACGTCAAGGTCGATTCCTTGCGGAATCTCGATTCCCAGCCCGGCGAGCGCCCGCCTGGGATCCGCGAGCAGCTCCGATTTGAAGGCCGGGTCGGACCACGCCGCAACTACAACCTGCACGGCCTTTTCGATTGGGTTCTTTTCGCTCAAACCATTGCACCTGTCTAATATGCGTAGACTCGCCTTCGCCAATCTGAGATTACACGAACGCCGGCGGGGGGAAAGGATCCAACAGTGAAGTTTTGCATGGTCGGATACGGAAGCATCGCAGGATTTCACCGGGACGCGCTGATGCAGATGGACGGCGTTTCGATCGATTCGGTCATGGGCCGGCTGCTGGAACCTACCCAGCAATTCGCCGAAAGCTGCGGCGCTTCGCTGGCCACGACCGATCTTCAGGAGGCGCTCGACAGGCCGGGACTGGACGCGGTGCTCATCACTTCACCCAGCCAGGCGCACTACGAGCAGACCGTCGCGGCATTGAACGCCGGGAAGCACGTTTTGCTAGAGATTCCGATGGGCCTGTCCGTGGCAGAGGCGACCGCCATCGCCGACCTGGCCGACGAAAAGGACCTTACGGTGATGATCTGCCACACCCAGCGCTTCTGGGCGGCCAGCAGTGAAGTCAAGCGCCGGATCGACGCGGGAGAGTTCAAGCTCCATCACTACCACGTCGAGTGGCACTTCTTCCGGCGAGAGAACATCAACTGGAAAGGGCGGCTGCGAAGCTGGACGGACAGCATCCTGTGGCATCACGGCGGGCACGTGGTCGACCACTCGATCTGGCTCTTCGGAGAGGCGCCGGACTCGGCGAGGGCGCACTTCGGGCCGCTGAGCGAGTCGTTGGGCGTTCCATTGGACCTTTCGGCCCAGCTTCGATTTCCGGGCGGGGGACTGGCGACGTTGATGCTCTCCTATAACGCGATGGTCCCCAAAGTGACGCAGCGAATCACGTTCGTCGGGGAAGAGGATTTCCTGACGTTCGTGGACGGGCGGCTGATCGACAAGGACGGCAACGAACTGGCGAACGAATCGAACGAGGACGCCATTCCGAGACAGAATCGCGAGTTCATCGAGGCGGTGCAAGAAGGCCGTGAGCCGTCAACCTCAGCAAGAGAAATGGTGCGCTCCTACAAGGCGCTGGACCAGCTCGAGCGGAGTGCGGCCGGCTAGCGCAAACGGCCCGCTCCGTGGAAGTCTGGATTCCGGCCTGCGCCGGAATGACGGATGGGAAACTGGAATCCGGGCCGGGATGACGATAGGCGGAAGGCGGAGCTAGAGCTCGTCCTCCTCGGTCCGGGGGTCGCGTCTGAAGTAAAGATGAACCAGGAGCACGCCGCCCCCCGTGACGATGACGAATATGAGAACGGGAATCAGGAGGGCGATGATCTCGTTCTGGCTGCCGGCGATGTGGATGCCGTGAGCGAGGGCGGATTGCGGGACCGTCGCCCACGCGACCAAGCTCACCAGCAGCGCCGCAGCTCTTACAAACGAACGCAGTCGCGGTCTCACACCTGATCTCCAGACCCGATTGAGGGCAAAGCCCGCTCGTTTGACCTGAGTCCCCCGATTACAACGATCATACGCCCCAGTGTCCGGCGGCGATCATCACGGTGGAATGGTCTGGAGGAAGTTGACGAGGTGCCAGATCTCGGTGTCGTCGAACTGCTCGCCGAAGCCGACCATGGGGGTCCCGTCGATGCCCCATTTGATAAACGAGAACAGCTCGCCATCGGGATGCAGCGGCACGTGAACGGCCAGGTCGAGCGGCGGGGGATCGAGCTGCGCGGCGAGCGGTCCGTCGCCACGCCCGCCGGTCCCGTGGCAGCTAACACAATTGTCGGCAAACAAAGAACGGCCGATGGAGATCGACTGGGGATCGGGCAGAATGGGGTTTATCTCCGGCACGGCCGGTCCGACGCGCAGGAACGCCGGGAACAGAATCGCCAGACCGACGGCCGCGCCGAGAACCCCGGCACCGCCAACCCGAAGGCCTCCGTCCCGAGTGAAACCGCGATGTCTCAAGCCGGTCACGAGGATGGCGATCCCAATCGCCGTGAGCACCAGGGCAAAGAATATGTCCCGCAGTACGGGGTCGGGCCGCACGCCCGACCGGGCGCCCGCCGCCGCGGCGACTTCAAAGCGAACCGCCGTGCGGGAATCGAACTCCCCGGGCCTCTGAATCAGAAAGTCCGCCTGCCAGCCGCCGGCGATTCCAATGGCGTCGGTCTCGGCAGCGAATACGTCCTCTCCCTCGTATTCGAGGACGACGCGCTCCGAACCGATATCGCGATCAAGAGACTTGACCCTAAGCTCGACCGAGGAGCCCGGCGGCAGCGGACCGCGGGAGGAATGGGTGGTCACCTCAAGCCGGTTGTTACCGGGTACGCCGGGAGTGAGTCTGAGCTTGAGATCGAGATCGTCCACCCCGGCCTCGGCCCGAACTCCCTGGTCACCGCGCAATGCAACCTGCCTGCCCGGTTCCAACGTCGTGAGGAAGCCCGACGCAAGCAGGATGCCGGCGGCAAACACGGCTTCGACTCGCACGATCTTGACGAGCCACGCCAGCGACCGATCCAACTCACCATCAGCCGGCGTTCGGAGCCGGCGGCGCACCCAGGTCAGATTCACCGCTCCCATCAACAGCAGGGGAGATACGAGACCGATCTTGACGAGGAGCGTGCGACCGTATGCGGTGGAGAGCAGACGGCCCGGCTCGACGACGTGAAGCCAAGCGCTGAGCAGTCCGGTGAAGATGATCACGGCGACGGATATCGAGGCCAGCGCGGAGAAACGCTCGACGATCCGGACAATCGCCCGGCGGCGCTCGCCCAACGACTTGATCCGGCGCGCGCCGCGAACCGTGAACAGCAGCGCGGGCAGACCGCCGACCCATAGAGCCGCCGCCAGCAGGTGGCCGAAATCGAGCGCTACTCCCCTTATCGAAAAGTCGACCAGCGCGGCGCTGTGACTGCCTAGCGAGACCGTCAGAATGATCTCGGCGCCGACGACCGCGGCGCCGATCCAAGCCCATCGCGCGCCGCGGCCAGTGCCTCGAATGGCCGCCAGGGTGATGACCACCCACGCGCCGAGCAGAATTAGCCGTGAAACCCAGAGACGGCCCCAAAGCCCGAGCTCGAATGCCCGCGGGATGCCCGTGCTTATCCAGTCGAGCGGTCCTCCTTCGGCGAGCGTGGCCGCCTGAACGGCCAGGAGTCCAAGCTGAGCGATGGACAGGCTTCCCACCCCAGACCACACCAGAGTTGCCCTTCCAGGTCCTCCAAGCTCCACGGCGCGGAGTCCCGACACCGCCACGAAGTGCACGGGGACTCCGACGAGCAGGACCGCGCCGATCAGCAACAGCCATCGCAGCGGCGCTTCCGCCGGCGACGTATCCGACGGGGTCTCGGCGGGCTGCTCGATCTGCCGGATCGGATCGCCGACGCTGAACAGATACGATCCCCTGATGAGATGGCCGTCGACGGTGGAGAGAGTTCGCCAGACGACGACATAAGTGCCGTTGGGCAGGTCGTTCAGGGTTACCCGCATGGCGATCGGATTGGCGGGATCGACCTCGCTCGGGGCGGCGATGACGCTAACGCCGCTGGCGTCGAGCACGTCGATGCTGCTGAACGATTCCACCAGAGTCTCGGAGAACTCGATGTAGACGGTGTCGGTGGGCCGCTCCAGGACCTCGCCCGGACCGGGGAAGGCGTTGAGTAGATTGGCGTGGGCGCCCGCCGACGCCCACGCCAAAAGCAATGCAACAACGGCCGCCACGGCGGCGCACGCCGGGCGGACAACCGCCTTCATGACCGACCTCTCACAAGGGCCTTCCGATCAGCCGCGAGACCGGGTACGCACTGCGGCGGCCAGTCCCGCCGCGCCCGCGACGGTGCCAATCGCTCCGACGACGATCCCGACGATCGCGAGCGTGCTCGCCAGCGACGCGTCGTCGCCGGCGCTGACCGCGGCGGCCTGAGCCGAGCGGGTTACGCCTTCCAGCTCTCTAAGCGAGGCGACCTTCAACGGAAACTGGACGTCCGCGGCGGCCACGACTTCGTCGAACGTGCCTTCGCCCGACTCGAACGCCTCGTCGACCGGCTGACCCATGATTTCGCCGAAGAACCTGAAGCGGTACTTGCCGGGCGCGGTCGGGATCAAGACCGCCTCGTAGGACCCCGGCTCGCCGAATTTGGGGGTGAGCTGAAGGGTGGTCGAGCTGTTGGAGGCAAGATGCGTGACCTCGACCTGGAGCGAACTCTCCAGTCCCTCGACGGGGACCGCCACCACGTGGCCGCCCTCGTCTCCGGCCATCGACATGCCTTCAGGCTCGCCGTACCCCTCTCCGCCCTTCTCGACGTGGATGGTGGCCGTGGCTGTGACTGGCTGGCCATTCCAGGTGTATTCCTCGTGGGTGTTGGCGTTGAGGGTGACGCGGACCTCGTTCATACCGGCCTTCATCTTGTCCAGGTGAATGGACGGTCCGTAGAGCCTGCCGACCTTGATCCCGTTGACGTAGACGTGAGCGTGTCCTTCGCCGGATACGTGCGGCTTGTTGACGTTCTCCGCCGTGAAGATGAAGCCGTCGGTGACGATGGTCAAGTTGGCGCCCGTCAGTGCGTCCTGCTCCAAGCTGATGGAGACGCTCATGTGACCCTCGGCGGCTATCTGGGCGTCGTGCGCGTCTTCGTGGGAGTCGTCGGCGTGACCGTCCGACATGTCCTGGCCGCCTTTTTCCGTCACTCGCAGAAAGACTGCGTTGGGCTGGCCTTCGAGCGCCGGTTCTTCGGCGAATCCAACGACGAAGTCGATCTCGCCTACTTCCCGGCCCTCATGGGCGAGGGCCGCCGGAGCAATTGCCAGAGTCGCCAGCAGGACGACTGCCAGCAACATAGGCCGTTTCGAGTGCAAGACACTCATTGGTGGATAAAACCTCCTGAATAACTGGATTGAGTTTCGGTGACGGCCTCCCGACAAGTGGGGGTCGTCACAAGACCGGAGCCGCCGCCTTGCGACGGATGGCCGCGGCCGTTAAGTGTTGGAGATTGGCTGGGCCCGAGGCGGTGGATGCGGAAGCGGAAGCGTGAGTCTGTAGCTCGAACGGCTGCGGAGGGTGAGATTGCCCGCGAACACGAATACGGCGGCTATCAAAATCGCGTAAGGCGCAAGCGCGAACAGCCCCAACCCAAATCCGGGGATCTCGCCTGACTGTTTGTCTTGACTGCTGGAGTAGGGCGCAGACTCGTGGTTATGCGCCGCATGGGCTGTTTCCGGCGACCCGCTTGCATCGGGGGCGAAGTGGACGTGGCGGTGATGGAGGTGGCCGGATGGCGTGTGCACACCTATTTGCACGGCGATGAAGGCGACGATGGCCGGCGCAAGGACCGCGACCACAGCCAGACCGGCCAGCAGGCGACGAGCTTTATAGACGGTCGTCACTTAGGTCGGCTGCCGCGCGATGCGCATTGAATTTGTTCGGCCATGGTTGATTTTAGGCTCTTTCGGGGCGCCCCCAAGGGAATTCGAATCCCTGTCTGCACCTTGAAAGGGTGCTGTCCTAGGCCTCTAGACGATGGGGGCTGGCTCGATCCCGGAACCGGGCGCGGCCCAAGTACGCATATTACCTTGCGACGGTCAGGGCGGGGTCAGCTTCCGAAGGAGGCCAGCTCGGTCCCGGCGCCGTCCTGAACGGCGCGTTCGTACACATAGTGAGCGGCGGCAACGTCCCACAGGGCGATGCCCAGCGACTTGAAGAGCGTCATCTGGCTGCGATAGCTGCGGCCCGGCACGCGCCCGGCGACGATATCGCCCAGATGGACTACCTCGTCCCAAGAGATGACGTCGTTGTCGACCGCTCCAGATAGATCGCCGGACTCGATCCGAGTCTGCTCGATATCGTCCACGGCGATGAGATCGAAGCCGCCCATGGCCGCGTCGTCCAGCTCGCGGGCGCTGATACGGTTGGCTCCCATGGCGGCGACGTGAGCGCCGGGCGCGATCCAGTCTCCCTTTACGACGGGGGTCGCGCTGTCGGTCGCGGCGACGATGATGTCGGCCTGCTCACAGGCAGTCTCGGCATCGCCGACCGGCTCGACTTCGAGATCGAGGCTTTGGGACATTTCGGCCGCGAACGCGGCGCGGTTCTCGGGGCTGCGGCTGAACACGTATACCTCGGATAGCTGCCGGACGTGGGCGATGGCCTCAAGCTGAGTTCGGGCCTGATAGCCGCTGCCGATGATGGCGGCTACCTTCGCGTCCTCCCGCGCCATGCACCTGGCCGATACGCCGCTGGCGGCGCCTGTGCGCAACTGGCCGAGCCGCCCGGCGTCTATCACGGCGTCGAGCTCGCCGGTGCTCTCGCGGTAGAGGTTGATGACGAAACGCACGCCGGAGGGTCCGGTGGTGTAGGCCTTGAAGCCGACGCGGTCGAGCGGCGAGACGGCGGCGCCCATGAGGTGGAGCACCATCGACTTGCCGACCGCGCGGCGGCGGGGCACGTTGTGGACAAGCCCCTCGCCCTGAAAGCGAAAGACCTGCTCGACCGCGTCAATCGCCGCCGGCATGTCGAGGAGCCGGTTGACCTCGTCTTCGGAAATGTGGAGTGTCATGTGCCTACTTCCCCGTGACTGATATGAGAGTCGTCGATAACGGTATTCAGCAGATAAAGCGCAAGGGACTCATGCCATCACGGCGATTGAGCGCTTGTCCTGAACAACCAGTCTAATCCGAGCGACATCCATCAGCGTCCCATCAGTTTCCAATAATGATGTGGGTCGAGAAGTAGGATTGCTTCATACACTCGTCAAACGGACAACACGGTGGATTTCAGAGCGGCATGAGGTCGTGGGCACGGTGAGCAACGAGGGGAAAACGCTCGACGCAGTTGTGAGGCTAATCGAACAGCGCGACGGCGAGAATCGCAGAGACGTTCGACGCCCCGAGCAAGACCATAGTGATCCTCGAACCGTGGATTTATGCCTCCGACTCGGTTCGCGTGAGTATGCGCTCGAACATACGCAGATTCAGCCGTTTCGGGAGCGAGTCCGTTCGGACGCTCAGTTCAATGAGCTTATCGAGTCCGTTGAGAGCGAGGTTTCTGGAGCATTACCGGGATCAGCAAGATACCGCCTCGTTTTGCCGACTAATACTCATCTCGGTGTCCTGACGGGGGAGTTAAGTGAGAAGCGAAGGGATCTCGTAGCATGGGTGCGTGAGAATGCACAGCGGCTCCACGATGGGGCCACGGATGATCCTCCGCAGGGACTATCCTGCCACCGCGGAGTACCGCCTGGCTTCCCATTCGAGGTTACGTTGCTTCGTCGGGCGCATTCATCTCTCTCACCGTGCGATTACGGTGTCCTGAAAATTGCGCGTGTTCCACCTGAGAATCTGGAACAACTGCGCTACGAGTCGCTTCGGCGAGACCTTGATCGCAAATGCCCCAAACTTCAACTCTGCAAGGAGGAAGGGGCACGAACCGTGCTGGTGTTGGAGGCTGAAGATATCTTGACGGACGCCGGTGCCGTAGCGGAGCAGCTTGCACCTCTCCTGAAGGACCGAACCGACTCGCCGGATGAGATTTTTGTGGTCGAAACCCTCAGCGATGAATGGGAAGTATGGCCCATGAAGTGTGACGACCACCTCTGGTCTACCTGGATTTGTCTGCCGCCAGGGGCACTGGTTCATATTGACGAACTGACCGATCTGACCAAGGAATACGAGTAAGTAAATTCGGGTGGGTTGACTCGGATACGTTCGCGGTCGTCGATATAGGCGCGTAGCGATCGGACACGCGTCTCCATCTAACACAGCGATGCCGGGCCCCAAAGCGGATTCAACTATGGTGAGCGGGTAGCGGAGAGAGGCGAGATCCTAGAAGGGGATTGGTTGCGGGGGTCGGATTCGAACCGACGACCTCCGGGTTATGAGCCCGACGAGCTTCCACTGCTCCACCCCGCGTCGATAGACCAAGCAGACCTGTAAGCCGCATTCTGTCGGGGGCTGTCATCTATCTTGGCGTCGGGTTGCCCCGACCCTCTTCGCGCCCTACCCGGGACTTGGCGAGCAGCCTGCGAACGTCCCCTGCTTGGGCTTGCTCCGGATAGAGTTTAGCTCTTTTCACTCCGGCCGAGGCCGGCGATGGTCTCTGTGCCACTGGTCCTCGCCTCGCGGCGGACGGGGGTTACCCGCTATCCAGCTCTACGGAGTGCGGACTTTCCTCGCACGTGGCGCGACAGCCTAGTCTGCTTGATCTCAGCGCCAAGGAAATTGAATCCTCAACATCTGAGGAGTGACCGAAAGGGTGCGGGTATAAACGCTCGTGGGACTTCGGATCGGCCTGACCGCGATAGAGGCGATCGACCTAGGATGTCCGCCCTGTTGGGGGCGGAGTGAATCCTTGAAAGGAGGTGATCCAGCCGCACCTTCCGGTACGGCTACCTTGTTACGACTTTGCCCCAGTCGCCTGTCCCACCTTAGACAGCTGCCTCCCAAGAAGGGTTAGCTCACCGTCTTCAGGTATTACAGACTCCCATGGCATGACGGGCGGTGTGTACAAGGCCCGAGAACGTATTCACCGCAGTATGCTGACCTGCGGTTACTAGCAACTCCAACTTCATGCAGGCGAATTGCAGCCTGCAATCCGAACTGGGACTGGCTTTTTGGGATTCGCTAACCGTCGCCGGCTCGCCGCCCTCTGTACCAGCCATTGTAGCGTGTTTGTAGCCCGGGACGTAAGGGCCATGCTGACTTGACATCATCCTCACCTTCCTCCGAGTTTCTCTCGGCAGTCTCGCTAGAAAAGTACAACTAACGACGAGGGTTGCGCTCGTTGCGGGACTTAACCCAACACCTCACGGCACGAGCTGACGACAGCCATGCAGCACCTGTAACCCAGTCCCGAAGGAAATCCCGATTTCGCGGGAGGTCCAGGCTATGTCAAACCCCGGTAAGGTTCTTCGCGTAGCCTCGAATTGAACCACACGCTCCGCTGCTTGTGCGGGCCCCCGTCAATTCCTTTGAGTTTTAGTCTTGCGACCGTAGTCCCCAGGCGGGATGCTTAACGCGTTAGCTACGGCACGAAGGGGGTCGATACCCCTCACACCCAGCATCCATCGTTTACGGCGTGGACTACCCGGGTATCTAATCCGGTTCGCTCCCCACGCTTTCGCGTCTCAGCGTCAGGACTAAGCCAGGAAGCCGCCTTCGCCACTGGTGTTCCTTCCGATATCTACGCATTCCACCACTACACCGGAAGTTCCACTTCCCTCTCCCAGCCTCAAGACCGGCGGTTTTGTACGGCGTGACAAGGTTGGGCCTTGACATTTCACGAACAACCTACCGGTCCGCCTACACGCGCTTTACGCCCAGTAATTCCGGATAACGCTCGCCACCTACGTATTGCCGCGGCTGCTGGCACGTAGTTGGCCGTGGCTTATTCCCGGGCTACTGTCAGTTTCATCACCCGGAAAAGGGCTTTACGACCCGAAGGCCTTCTTCGCCCACGCGGCGTTGCTGCGTCAGGGTTGCCCCCATTGCGCAATATTCCTTCATGCTAAACCCCGTAGGGCTCTGGACCATGTTTCAGTCCCAGTGTGGCTGATCATCCTCTCAGACCAGCTACCGATCATCGCCTTGGTGAGCCATTACCCCACCAACAAGCTAATCGGCCGCAGGCCCCTCTCTCGGCGATAAATCTTTCATCCCCCGGACGCATCCGGAGGATCTTATGCGGTATTGTCCCCGGTTTCCCGGGGTTATCCCCCACCAAGAGGCAGGTCACCTACGTGTTACTCACCCAGATGCCACCGTCGTGACGGCCGAAGCCGTCCGTACCGTTCGACTCGCATTGATAAGGCACGCCGCCAGCGTTAATCCTGAGCCAGGATCAAACTCTCCCTAACAATCGACCGGCTTTCCGAAGAAGCTCCGGTCGATGAATAGCGAATGAGAATTTGTCTCGCTCTCTAACTCGGTAAAAGACCGATTCAACGGAAGTCACGGGCACTTCTACCCGCACTCCTCTCGACCACTCTTCAGTTGTTAAGGTTCAAAACGCAACACCTTGCGGTGTTGCGCTACTAACGGATATTGAGAGTAAATCACCTGAATTATACACACTGGATCGGCGGCTGCGTGTAGATACGCCGGTTACCGAGTATGCGAATTGCCGGGTCCAGCGCGGGCGGGAGGCGCAAGAATCGCGGGGCCGCCAGACTGATACAATCTGCCCCACCATCGCGGTGCCGCACACCGCGTCAGTCAGTGAAATAGCCAGGTTCTCAAACTGGGAGGGATCCATGAAGCTTTCAGGCAGGATCATGAAGTCGGCCGAGATGCTCGGCGCTCTGGACGAAGTATCGGCCCACTGCGACATTCCCTGCGGAATTTACGATCCGCACCTGGCGCAGCTTGCGGCGCATACCGTTATCCGAATGATCGACCTTATAGAGGAGCAGGTGCCCCCGGGTGAGGACGCAACGCCTGAGCAGATTCGCGACTACACGCACGGCATCGCGCGCTACATGCTGGTGAAGGAAGAGCACGCCGAGCTGTGCAAGCACGAGATTCGCATCATGTGGGGCGACTACATCAAGCCCGACATGGTCGAGGAGCACCCGGAAGTCCACGCGATCGTATGGGAAATCATGCGACTCGGCTCGGTCGCCAAGCAGGATATCGACATCGAGCACGCAGAGGAACTGCTGGACAACGTGCACATATTCGCGGAGATCTTCTGGGCGACCAAGGACGTCGCAACCAAGAAGGTCAAGTCGGCGTGGCCCAGCGGGCACGAGGTGGTGCTGCCCGACCTCTAATAGGACCGGCGATTCATGCTCCCGTTCGCGGTCTACCGGGTGACGGGGCAGAGCATGGCCCCGGGCATCGGGGAGTCGGACTACGTATTGGTTAACAAGCTCAGCTACCTGCTGGGCGAGCCGCGCAGCGGCGACGTGGTCGTGGTCAAACATCCGCGCACGGGGCGGCTCATCGTCAAGCGGGTCGCCAAGGTAGAGCCGGACCGCTACGTGCTACGGGGGGACAACGAGAAGGCCAGCAGCGACAGCCGCGGATTCGGAGCGGTGACGCGGAAGATGCTGGTGGGAAAGGTCTGGAAGGTCTTCCGCGGCGGTTGAGTCTGGGGCCTTGCCCCGGCGGTCCTAGTTGCGATCGATGAGGGAGAGCGGTTCGCGAACCGCCCCTACATGCTCTCGTCGAAAACGTCGGAACTCATCAACTTGTTGAAAACTACCCTGTGAAGATTGAAAAATGGGATGTTCGGCGATGGTCGTGGAGTGGGGGAGGCTTGGGTGGATGGATTCCCGCTTTCGCGGGAATGACGAGTGGGGGTGGGGTGGCAGTGCGCGCCCCCTCACCCTAACCCTCTCCCTCGGAGGGGAGAGGGGACAGAATGGCTGATTTCTCTTCGTCACAGGCTCAGGGGAGGCTTTTCGCGGGTATGACGAGCAAGAGGGGACGGGGCCTAGTAGGAGAAGTTAAGCGCTTTGCCGGAAGCGGTCGACCACTTCGCGTATTAACGTAATCGTCTCCACAGTGCTGCCGCAGCACGCGCCTATGGCCTGAACGCCAAAATCGGCCCACTGCGCCGCGTAGCCGGCCATCTCTTCGGGGGAGCAGTCGTAGACAACCTGCCCGCCTCTTATCTCGGGAATGCCGGCGTTGGACTCTGCCAAGAGAACGGCGTCGGGCACCGCCTCGCGCATTTCACGGAGAATAACGGTCATCTCGTCGGGGCCGTTGCCGCAATTGGCGCCGACCGCGTCGGCCCCGTACTCGATCATCGCGCGGGCGGCGTCGGCGGGGGTGACGCCCATCATCGTCCGCAGGTTGGTGCAGAAGCTCATCGCCGCCACAACCCCCAGGCCGGTCGACTTGGCGCCTTCTATCGCGGTGCGCACCTCGCCCAGGTCGCTCATCGTCTCTATCAGAAGAAAGTCAACGCCTCCGGCGGCGAGCGCGGCGGACTGCTCGGCGAAGGCGTCCACAAACCTGCTGTACGGATGCTCGCCCAGCGGCTCCAAAAACTCGCCGGTAGGCCCGATGTCGCCAGCGACGAGGACATCATCACCCGCGATTTCGCGGGCCAACTGGGCAGCGGTGACGTTGAAGTCCTGAAGCTGGTCGGCCAGCTCGGCTCGGGTCAAGCGGATACGGTTGCCGCCGAAGCTGTTGGTGGTTATGACGTCGCATCCCGCCTCGACGTAAGCGCGATGCATTGCCCGGACGCGGTCCGGTTCCCGGAGGTTTAACTCCTCGGGCGTCTCCCAGTCTTTGTTGGTGGCAGCGCCGAGCATCGTGCCCTGAGGGCCGTCGAAAAGCGAGCCACGCCGCAGCAGATCGACCAACTCCTCGGGAGTCACGCGAGATCGGTGGTTAATTGAAGAGGTCATCGTTAAACAATCGTAACCGAGACACGCCATTCGGCAGGAGAGGTTCTATGAAGACGGCGGTCTCAAGCCAGCAACCGGCGGCCTCGCGCGTCCGGCTGCCGCTTGAGCGAGATAAACTCTTAAACTAGACCGAGACCAAGTGCAGCACTTGGATTCCCGCTTTCGCGGGAATGACGAGATACATGACCAGCGCTTGACGCCGAACCGACGAGGAACCGGGCACCTATGCGAATTCCACCGCTTGTAAGAGTAATCGTCCTATTCACAGCGATTGTGGCGCTGGGAGTCGCCGGATTCCTGTTTTTCAGTCAACAGCGCAACGGCGGCGAAGTTGCCGAACCTCTCGGCATAGCAGCGGCGGTCGCGGGTTCCGGGCCGGAGCAAACCGGCATTACCGTCGAAGGGATCGGAGAGGTACGAATCGATCCGGACACGGCGTTCCTGTCGCTGGGCGTGCAGGTAGTCGCGGAAACGGCGGCCGAAGCCACCACCGCACTTTCGACCGATTCGAACTCAGTAGTCGAGGCGGTCAAGGAGGCGGGCATCGATGAAAACAACATCGCGACACAGAGCCTCGCGCTCACGCCTATCTACGCCGAACCGCCTCCCGGTCAAAGGCGCGACACGCCGCCCAAAATCGACGGCTACCGGGCTTCGACCACCGTTCTGGTTACCGTGAACGAAATTGACAGAGCTTCCGAGATTCTCGACACGGCGCTGTCCGCGGGCGCAAACGTAGTGAACTCCGTCAGGTTTGGCGTCATGGAAACGGCTGAGTTCGAGCGACAGGCCCTGGACATGGCTACCCGCGACGCCGCCAACAAGGCGGAGGCCATGGCCGCGGCGCTGGGCGGCGAGGTTGGAGGGCTGATCTGGATAGTCGAGGACACCTCGAGTTTTGGAGGCTCCTTCCCGGTCGCGAGACAAGCCGCAGCATTTGCCGAGGCAAGCGTGGCACCGCTTGTAGCGCTGCAAGTCGGGCAGCTTACGGTAACGGCGAGAGTTGTCGCGAACTTCGCCTACGAGTAGGTAGAGCTACAGCTCGACGGGCTGTCCGGACCGGGCCGACTCGACCGCGGCCAGAGTGACCTCCAGCGTGCGAACGCCGTTGGAATAGTCCGAGCCGACCATCGATCCGTCGCCGGACATAACGGCAGCCACGAAGCTCTTGTCGGTCTCGAACATCGCGTCGGTCTGGGCGCCGACCACCTCCTCGGACTCAGACGTTCGAATCGTGACTTGATCGAGCCACGCCGAGAGCGACAGACCGGAGGCGAACACGGTTACGCCGTGGAACCAATTTGGACCGCCCCATCCGTCGAGCGCGCAAGTGGTCAGCAGTGCGCCGACGGCGCCGGATTCGAACGTGAGCGTTACCGCGTTGACGTCATAGACGTCGAGGTTTTCCACCTCGGTGAGAATCCTGGTAGCGCCGGCCGCGTACACGGTTGAAATCTCGCCGCCGAGAAACCGCATGAGGTCGACCGTATGCGTTGCCTGCTCGACGACCTGACCACCGGACTGTTCCTGAACTCTCCACCAGGCCACCTGCGGCAGCGAACCGTAGTAGGTGCCTTGAAGCAAGCCTATTTCCCGACCTTCCAACGCCTTCTTGGCTTTCAAGACCGCGTCGCTGCAACGCGACTGATAACCGACGGCGGAAATGATCCCGGCGTCGAGAATTCGCGACTCGATCTCACGCGCAAGCTCCATCGTCAGAGCCACGGGCTTTTCGACGAAGATGTGCTTGCCGGCGTCGATGACAGCGCGCTCCAGATCGCCGTGTACGAAAGGCGGCACGGCGATATAGACGGCGTCGGGGTTCACCGAAGCGATCATGTCCCCGGCGCTCGTGAACATCTCCGCCGAAAGCTCGGAAACGGGCGGGCCGTCGGGACGGGAAAGCGCATTGAGCGCTCCGTTTACACGCCTGGCGGCAGCCTCGCAGCGATCGATTGAAACGTCGCACAAGCCCACAACTTCGGCGTCGTCAATCCGCTGCAGGTTGATGAGGTGGGGAGTAGCTATGCCGCCGGTGCCGATGAAGCCAATTCTTACAGACAATTGAGACGATCCTTCGCGTATGAGCACATCGAGATTTGTGTTGGCCCGGGCAGTCCAAGCCAAGCGGAAGGATAGGGTAGCAGGATGGACGATAAAGCCTTCGGCTTCGGTCTCTGAGTCAAGTAACATGGCGCTCTGGAGCAGGACCAGCGCTGGACGTTGCACCAAATGAACATTGCAGTCATCGGGTTGGGAAGATTCGGCAGCAACCTGGCGACATCGCTGAGCGAGCTTGGTCACGAGGTGCTCGCGATCGACAGCGACGAGCGAGCCGTGCAGCAAATCGCGGAGAGCGTCACCCATGCGGTGCAGGCCGACGGCACTGACGAAGCGACGCTTGTCGAACTAGGGATCACGGAATACGACCTGGCGTTCGTGGCGTTCGGCGACATCGAAGGCAGCATCCTTATGACCACGCTGCTCAAGCAGCTTGGTCTGAAGCGAGTACATGCCAAGGCCCGAAACTCGCTGCACCGGGAGATCCTGGAGCGCGTGGGCGCGGACCAAGTGGTATTCCCCGAGCGTGAGATGGCTATTCGGGTAGCACACAATCTGGCGGCCCCAAACGTGGTCGACTATTTCGAGCTGCTGGCGGACTACGGCATTGGCGAGGTCAAGGTCCCGGAGGGATTTGTGGGGCAGACCCTGACCAGCGTAAATCTGGCGGACAGGCTCAACGTGAGCATCCTCGTTATAAAGCGGGGATCGCAACTGCTCATCACGCCAGACCTCACCGAAACCCTGCGGGCGGGGGACGTTCTGGTCGTGATAGGGCGGGACTCCGCGATAGCCGAACTGGATAATTTCAGACCGTAACGCCCGAATCCGCCTAGACGGGGAGAGCCTCCAAACGCGGCGGAAACCGCCGTGAAATCTCCCAGAAGACGCGCGGATATCAACCCTTCACAGGGTAGAATTATCTTGACAACCCACCAGATATAGCGGGATGATACGCCTCACCTACAATATCTTGTAGGCAGGGGGGCGGGATGCTCCCATCCAGGCCGTCTTCAGGCCATTCAATGAAGAGTTCGGGGGACTTGAGCGCGCATGATCCGTCTACTGGGGCAAACACACCAAACGGCGGATGGGCGGTCCTACTACATCGAGGCTTGCCAAGTACTGCCGCTTGACGGCGAGTACGACGTGATGCTCTTCGACATTAGCAAGACGAAGACGACGTTCTCGATGGGCATCGCCTTTTCCAAGCAGCTTGTCAGCCAACTGGCGTCCATGGGTCTCAACCTAAACGGCAGCAGATCGCTCATGGAGCACGGACTGGCACAGTTGCGCGAGCAACTGGACGTTGGAGTCGAAGAGGACGGGCGAGTCTTCGAGTCCCGGTTGTACGGAAGACCACCTATTCAAATCGGCGCCGCCGGGCGCCGCCGCTACCAGGCTTAATAGCGGCGAAGTTCAGCCGACTTATCAATGGGATACGCATCGGTTACACAACCCCACAAGAGCCAGGGGCACGGGAGAAGGGGAATGGAAAGCCGCAAAACACGGGAAAAGCCGGCTGAGATAACCGATAACGCGCTCGCGGTACTCAGACAGCGCTATTTCCTGAAGGATGCGGTGGACCATCCGACAGAGGACGTGGAGGGGTTCTTCCGCCGCGTCGCGCACGGGGTTGTTGCGGTGGAGGCGGAGAGAGGTTGGACGAGTCCCGAGGAGACCAGAGAGTTCGAGAACCAGGCCTATGAGCTGCTGCGCGGGCTTCGCTTTCTCCCGAACAGCCCATGTCTGATGAACTCCGGCAAACCCGAGGGATACGCACAGCTTGCCGCCTGCTTCGTGCTGCCGGTAGAGGACAGTTTGCGAAGCATCAAGCAGGCCGACTACGACGCGGCCATCATCCATCAGAGCGGCGGCGGGACCGGCTTCAACTTCTCGAACATCCGGCCGCGCGGCGACTTCGTGCGCGGCTCGGGCGGGGTGGCCAGCGGTCCGGTGAGCTTCATGTCGGTTATCGACTACTCGTGCGGCGAGGTCAAGCAAGGCGGCACCCGGCGCGGCGCAAATATGGGGATTCTGAACGTCGACCACCCCGACATCCTGGAATTCATCACCTGCAAGAACCAGGATGGGAAGATCGCCAACTTCAACATATCGGTGGGAGTCACCGACGCGTTTATGAAGGCGGTCGAGGCCGACGAAGATTATGACCTGGTAAACCCTCGAACGGGAGAGGTTCACGTCGATCCGAAGACCGGCGAGGAAAAGCAACTTAACGCGCGGTGGCTGTGGAACAAGCTGGTCGAAAGCGCCTGGCTGAACGGCGAGCCGGGCATGATCTTCCTCGACCGGATCAAGGAAACGAACCCGACGCCGGCCGTAGGCGTGCAAGACACGACCAACCCGTGCGGCGAGCAGCCGTTGCTCCCCTATGAAGCCTGCGTTCTGGGCAGCATGAAGCTGAGCGCATTCGTGCGGGACGGGCAAATCGAATGGGACGCCCTGCGTGACGACATTCATCTCTCGGTCCGGTTCCTGGACGACATGGTGGAGTCGAGCAACTTCCCCATCGAGGCGATCGAGGCCATCGTCAAGCACGGCAACAGGCGCGTCGGTCTGGGAATAATGGGATGGGCCGACATGCTGTACATGCTCGGCATCCCCTATAACGGAGAAGAGGCGTACGAGCTCGCCGAAGAGGTGATGCGCTTCGTAAACGTGGAAGCCCGCAAGGCAAGCGAAGAGCTGGCCAAACAGCGCGGGCCCTTCCCGAACTGGGGGCAGTCGATCTGGCGCCGGAACGGCGACGCTCCGCGGCGCAACGCAACCGTGACCACCATCGCCCCGACGGGGACGATCGCGATGATCGCCGACGCATCAGGCGGGGTAGAGCCGCAGTTCGCGCTCGTCTACTGGAAGAACGTGATGCGCGACGAGAACAACAAGGCCACGTCGCTGCGTTACCTGAACGGCATCTTCGAGAAGTACGCGCGGGACAACGGGTTCTACGGCGAGGACCTTATCGAGGCCATCGAAGCGAACCACGGCAGCGTGAGCATCCGAACGGACACCCCAGACAAGGCTCGGGCGGTGCTGGAGCGAATTCCCGAGGAAGCGCGCCGCATTTTCATAACCGCGCACGATGTGACGCCCGAAGCTCACATCCGTATGCAGGCCGCTTTCCAGAACCATACCGAGAACGCCGTGTCGAAGACGATCAACTTCCCCAACGAGGCCAAGCCGAACGACATAAACGAGGGGTACTGGCTGGCCTACAAGCTGGGATGCAAAGGGGTGACCGTCTATCGGGACGGAAGCCGGGCGATGCAGGTAATGACGACCTCGGCGGAAAAAGACGACGGCGCGGAGCCGGAGGCCAGCGCAAACGGACGGCACGAGCCGACGCAATCCAACGGACACGTCGAGGTCGCGCCCCGGTCGCAGGCGGAAGCCGTACCCCGTCCCCGACCCAAGACGGTCTCGGGCACGACCTCAACAGTGGACACGGGTTGCGGCGACCTCTACGTGACGATGAACGACGACGACGACGGGCACCCGTTCGAGCTGTTCTCAACCCTGGGCAAAGCGGGCGGCTGCGCCGCCGCGCAAACCGAGGCCATAGGGCGGCTGATATCTCTAGCATTGCGCAGCGGCGTGGCCGTCGAGCAGGTCCACAAGCAGCTAAGAGGCATCACGTGCCACCGGCCGGTCGGAATGGGACCCAACCGAACACTCTCATGCGCCGACGCGATAGGACGCGCGATCTCCTCGAAATACCTGAAAGAGGACGGGGCCTACAAGCCCTACGTCGACCTGCAGGGCGAGGGCACGTACACGGAAAGTGGACCGGTCGAGGAATTGCAGACTCCAGCCACGAGCGCACAACCAGCCCGGCCCAAGGTGACCGCGCTGCAGGGGGCGATGTTCCAGCAGGAATTCGTGCCGGTTTACGACTCGGCCCAAGAACAGGGCGCGTGCGTTAACTGCGGCTCCAGCCAGATGTACTTCTCGGAAGGCTGCGCGACCTGCGTCGTCTGCGGCCATTCGCAGTGTAGCTAGGGCGCTCGACCAAGCAGGCTTCACACCCGGCTATAATCCAGCCCTTGACTAAGGGAGCGGATTCGACATGGACGGACGGGCGTTCGGCGTCTTTTGGGATTTCGTAGAGCGGCAGCGCAAGCGGGTCGTCGAACTGGAGGACGAAGCGCGCGCGCTGGAACGCCGCTACACCGAGGCGTGGTTTCAGACGCTGGCCATGGGTCAGGACGGCGCCACCCCAGCCGACAAGCAGGAGGCGAGCGCGCGTCTGAGCCGAGCCGCGAACGAACTGGAGGCAGCCAAGCTTGCTCTGGAAACCGCCAGACGCCGGCTGCCGCTGTACGAGGAGACCCTGGAACAGCTCACGCCCACCTAGCGCGCAAGGTTATGTCTCGTCGTATCGACCTCGTCCATCTTCCCCGGGTTAGCAGACCGCGACGGGCAGCGCATTGAGCGGTCGGGTAACAAGATCCAATCCCGGCGGCCTGGCGGGTCCGGTCGGCCCCTATTCGCAGACGGTGGCCGTGCGATGCGCGGACCTTCTGTTCATCTCCGGCCAGGGGCCTGTGGACGAACACGGCAATCTGGCGGCGACGACCATCGCCGAGCAGACCCGGCAGGTATTCGAGAACCTGGAGACGGCGCTTCGAGCGCACAACTGCGACTGGAAAGACGTTGTGAAGCTAGTGGTCTTCCTGACGGACATCGGCGACTTTGCCGAGTTCACGGAGGTCAGGAAGGAATTTTTGTCCGGGATCTATCCGGCGTCCACTCTGGTGGCAGACATCGCGCTGGTGATGCCCGAATGGAAAGTGGAAGTGGAGGCCGTTGCCGCGATCCCCTAGCGGACCGGTGATCGATATGAAGTACACGACCCTCGGCAACACTGGCGAGAAGGTTTCCGTCCTAGGCTGCGGGACGATGTGGTTCGCCCGCAAGAGCCAGAAGGAAACCGACCGGGCGCTCAACTACGCGCTCGATTCGGGGGTCACATACTATGACTGCGCACGCGGGTACGGCGACGCGGAAATAAAGGTCGGCAAAGCGCTCGGCAAACGGCGCGACGAGATGTTCATGGCCACGAAAGCGGCGGGCCGCGACGCGGCCACGGCCGGGCGGCAGATCGACGAGAGTCTTGCGCGACTGGGAATGGACTACATCGATCTAATCCAGCTCCACTACGTCAACCATCAGCACGAGTTCGACGAGATAATGGGGTCGGGCGGGGCGCTCGAGGCGGCAATCAAGGCCAGGGACGACGGCAAGGTGCGGCACATCGGCATAACGGGCCACCGGCCCGAGAAGCTGGCCGTGTGGCTGCGGGAGTGGCCCTACGAGACCGTGCTGTTTCACCTCAACCCGTTGCAGCCGTGGGCGGCGCTCGACCTTTTACCCGCGACATCGGAGCTGGGGGTTGGAACGATGGCAATGCGGCCGGTCGGCTCCGGCCTGCTGAGCAGCGAGCACGCCCGCGACGCGATTCGTTACGTGTACGAACACCCAGTGGACGTAATAGTAGCCGGGCTGACAAGTCCGGAGATAGTCGACGCCAACGTCGAGGCCGTGGCGGAGCCAGTGGGACAAGAGGAGGCGCGCCGCCTTTCCGAATGGGCAGCGTCTCTGGTGGGCAACGACTGCCGCCGCTGCAACTACTGCTCCTGTCCGGTTGGAATCGACGTGCCGGAAACGATGCTCTCGGAGAAGGTCTTCGAAGCGGGCGCTCTCTCGGAGGCGGGCGAAAAGCTGTGGAACGAGTCCACGGCGAGCGTCGACAAGTGCTACGGACACGAGCCGTGCAAGACGGAACCGATCTGCGAGAGCAAGTGCCCCTACGATCTGCCGATTCGACAGCTGATGCTGAAACTGTCCGGCGTAACCCCGGCCGCGACGACGTCCTGAATACTCCGGAGCCCCGCTACCGAACGTCCTGATCCAACCGCCCCAAAAAAGTTTTTGGGACCGCGCGCTGAATTTGCTAAGAAATTTAAGCGATGCTAATTTCGCGCGTTAGGGCGACCTAACATAGATCATTAGGATCGACTAAAATCGTCCGGCAATTATCTAGGTTGCGCAGATCAGAGGGGAAACATACATGAATCGCGTGTCCCGGCGACGGATACTCGGCGCGCTGGCCGTGGGAGCAGCGACGGCGCCGATCGCGGCCGCATGTGGCGAGACTCAGATAGTCGAAGTTGTCAAGGAAGTGCCGGTCGTCCAGGAAAAGGTCGTCACGCAAATCGTCGAAAAGGTCGTCACGGCGCCTCCCATGGATCCCGGCTCACTGACGATCTACTCGGGACGGAGCGAGAGCCTGGTCGATCCGATAATCAGGCAGTTCGCCGACGCCACCGGCATAGACGTCGGGGTCAAGTACGCAAAGACGGGCGAGCTTGCGGCGACGCTTCTGGAAGAGGGCGACGCGAGCCCCGCGGATGTCTTCTTCGCGCAGGACCCGGGCGGTCTGGGCTCGGTCGAGTCGTTGCTGTCACCGTTGCCGGGTGAAGTTTTCGGACGGGTGCCGGAATGGGCTCGCTCGGGCGATGGTCTATGGGTCGGCATATCCGGCCGCGCCCGCGTGGTGGTCTACAACACCGACAGACTTACGGAAGCCGACCTGCCCGACGACTTGTGGGGATTCGTGGACCCGGAGTGGAAGGGGCGGATCGGAATTCCGCCGACCAACTCGTCGTTTCAAACGATGGTGACGGGGATGCGGTCGGTATGGGGTGAGGATCAGACCAAGGAGTGGCTGAGCGGCCTGATGGCCAACGAGCCAGGCATCTACCCGAAGAACACGCCGATCGTCGCGGCTGCGGGAGCGGGCGAGGTCGACGTCGGGCTGGTCAACCACTACTACCTGTACCGGTTCCTGGCCGAGGAGGGCGACGCGTTTGCGGCGAGGAACTACCATTTGCCGGCCGGAGGCCCCGGCTCGCTGGTGATGGTGGCGGGCGCGGGCATTTTGAATTCGGCGAAGAACAAGGAGCAGGCGACGAAGTTCCTCGACTTCGCGCTATCGACGGTCGGGCAGCAGTACTTTGCGGGGCAGACGTTTGAATACCCGCTGGTGGAAGGCGTGAAGATCCAACGTCTCTTGACGCCGCTCGCCGACATCAACAAGCCGAGCATCCCGCTCGACCAGCTTTCGGACCTCAAGGGCACCCAGGCGCTTCTACGGGACGTCGGCGCACTGGCCTAGCGATGCTCGGAGGCTCACAAGCCTCAAGAGGCTCTGCCGCGGTCAACGTGTGGCGGCAGGGCCTTACGATAGGAACCGCTCCGCCGGCGGTCTGGATTCCCACAGCGCTAGTCGCAGGCGCCATGCTGCTGCCGCTCGCGTACCTCGTGTACCGCGCGGCGGGCGCCGGTGACGAGGTTTGGGGACTACTGCTGCGCGAGCGTTCGTGGCAGACGCTGGGACGAACGGTGCTTCTTACCGGAGCCGTGACGACCGTGTCGATGGTGATCGCGGTCCCCTTGGCCTGGCTAACGGCCCGCACCGACTTACCGCACCGCCGGATGTGGTCGGTAATCACGGCGCTTCCACTGGTAATCCCCAGCTACGTCGCGGCGTTCGTGGTAATGGTAGCGCTGGGTCCACGCGGCATGTTCCAGCAAGTACTCGAAACCGCCTTCGGCATCGAGCGTATTCCGTCGATTTACGGATTTCCGGGCGCCATGATGACTATCGCGTTGCTCAGCTATCCCTACATGCTCCTGCCGGTGCGCGCCGCCCTGACAGGCATCGATCGGACCTTCGAGGAGAACGCCAGGACGCTGGGCGACGGCCCGTGGACGGCGTTTCGCCGAGTAACGCTGCCCCAGCTTCGCCCCGCAATCGCGGCGGGTGCACTGCTGGTCGCGTTGTACACGCTGAGCGACTTCGGCGCGGTATCGATGCTTCGATACGAGACGATGACGTGGGCGATTTACGTACAATACGAATCGGCTTTCGACCGGTCGGTAGCGGCGGCATACTCGCTCGTTCTAGTAGCTTTGGCGGCAAGCATACTGGTTGTGGAATCGGTAACTCGCGGACGCGGCGTCCATCACCGGACAGGAGGCGGATCGCCGCGCGCACCCAACCCAGCGCGGCTCGGACGGTGGAAGTGGCCTGCGTGGACATTCTGCGCGGCGGCGACATCGCTGGCGCTTGGAGTGCCAACCCTCATCTTGATGATATGGCTGGTTCGCGGACTACTGGCCGGGGCCGAACTGGTTCAGCTTTGGGACTCGCTGGCGAACTCAATGCTGGCGTCGGGTCTAGCGGCGGTCGCAACGACTGTCCTGGCGATCCCGCTGGCCGTAACCATAGTCCGGCATCGCGGCCGGTTTGCCTGGTTTGTGGAACGGGTGAGCTTCATCGGCTTTGCACTGCCGGGTGTCGTGGTCGCTCTCTCGCTGGTATTCTTCGGCGCTATGATCGTCCGACCGCTCTACCAGACGCTCTGGCTGTTGGTGTTCGCGTACGTAGTGTTGTTCTTTCCGGCGGCGCTGGGGGCTGTGCGCACGGCCTTGTTGCAGGTGAATCCACGCTACGAGGAGGCAGCGCGAAGCCTTGGCCGCACGGCCGCAGGTACCGCAGCGACGGTAACGATACCGCTTATGCGCCACGGCCTTATGGCGGGCGCGGCGCTTGTTTTCCTGCTAGCCATCAAGGAGCTACCGGCAACGCTCATACTCGGGCCGCTAGGATTCAAGACGCTGGCAACGTCGGCATGGGGAGCGGCATCGGAGGCGTTCTTCGCCAGAGCCGCGGCCCCGGCGATCCTGACGATCCTGGTGTCCTCCATCCCGCTGGCGATAATGCTGTTCAGCGCCCGTCCCGGGAGACTCTCCAGACTCTGGCGGCCGCTCCGTTGAGCCGTTCAGTAGTGGAGTGCGTGGACATTAACAAGCGGTTCGGTCCACACCCGGCGGTTGACGGCGTGAGCCTGAGCGCCGGCAGGGGCGAGCTTATGACGCTGCTGGGTCCGAGCGGATGCGGAAAGACCACGACGCTCAGACTGATCGCGGGTTTCGAATCACCCGATTCGGGAACCATCGCGATTGGCGGAACCACCGTTGCGGGGCCGGGCGTGAGCGTTCCACCCGAAAGACGCAGAGTAGGAATCGTGTTTCAGGACTACTCGCTATTTCCGCATCTCGACGTGAGAGCCAACGTCGCATACGCAAAAAAGCGCGCAAGGCGTAACGAGAGATCGACCGACGAACTGCTCGAAATGGTAGGCCTGACCGGGATGGCCGACCGGATGCCTTACGAGCTCTCAGGCGGAGAGCAGCAGCGCGCGGCGCTAGCGCGGTCGCTGGCCGCCGAGCCTGACGTTGTGCTGCTGGACGAGCCATTCTCGAATCTTGACGCGAGCCTTCGAGCGCGGCTTCGGATGGACGTTCGCGAAGTGCTGCGGGCCGCCGGAGCCACGGCGATATTCGTGACGCATGACATCGAAGAAGCGCTAAGCATCTCCGACCGGGTGGCGATAATGTTCGAGGGCCGGCTGGTGCAAACCGCCGAGCCGGAGGAGCTTTACAGCCGTCCCGCGAGCAAGCGGATCGCGAGATCGCTCGGCGACGCGAATTTCATACGCGGCGATGGTCTAGGCGAACGCGTCGCGACCGAAATTGGAACTCTGCAAGTGGCTCAACCGGTAAACGGGCCAGTGGAAGTGATGCTGCGCCCAGAATGGCTTAGCGTCACCGAGGACTCCGGTGGCGCCGCCAGAGTAGTCGACCGCGAGTTTTACGGGCACGATCAAATCGTTAAGGTGAGACTCGAATCGGGTATAGAGTTGCGAGTGCGAGCCTGGTCTCCGCTGAATCTCACGCAGGGGCAGCGGGTGGCGGTTCAAGCCCGGGAGAGCGCGATCACCTTCGATGAAAACGGCCTCGACTCCGATATCGACGCGCAGTAACCGGTACCGCCGGGGCCGGGTGCGGGAGCGGGTAGTTGGCTTCCAACAGTAGCTTCATCGTCGATCACGCGCACAAGGCCCACGACGGCGCGTTCGGCTACGGATATCCAGAAATACCCGCAAGAGTGGACTCGATACTGGCTTCGCTGGAGCGGACCGGCTACGAGGTCGAAGAGTTTCACTCGGAGCCGCGGGAGGCCATCGTCAGCCTGCACTCCCACGACATGCTGACTTACATTGATCGATTCTGCTCGTCGATGAAAGGCAGCGCGGCATACCCGCCCGTCCTGCCGGGCACGGTTCGCGACGGGAGCGGTCATCCGCGCTCGCAGACGTATTGCTTCGACCTTTCGACGCCGCTCGCGCCCCGCACGCCGGAGGCGGCGATGGCGGCGGCGGGACTGGCGCTGGAAGGGGCGTCCAGAATCCAGGCGGGGACGAGGTTCGTTTACGCACTATGCCGGCCGCCGGGGCACCACGCGGGGACCGACTTCTTCGGCGGGTTCTGCTTTTTCAACAACGCGGCGCTGGCCGCCGACGTACTTTCCAAGCACGGCACCGTAGCCATCCTGGACCTCGACTATCACCACGGTAACGGAACGCAGCAGATCTTCTATGAACGCCGCGACGTTCTATACGTTTCGACGCACGCCGATCCCACGATGGCGTACCCGCAAATAAGCGGATTCACGAACGAGACCGGCGAGGGAGCGGGAGAGGGCTATAACTTCAACTTTCCGCTGCCGCTGAACACGGACGACCGGACGTATCTGGAAGCGCTTCCCCGCGCGATGGAGAGCGTGTGGGGCTTCGATCCCGACTATCTGGTAGTAAGCTTGGGCCTCGATGGGGCCATGGGCGATCCGGTCGGAACCTGGAGCCTGAGCAAGGAGTCGTTCGAGAAGAGCGGCGAGAAGGTGGCCGAGATGAACGTGCCGACGCTGGTCATTCAGGAGGGCGGTTACAACCTTCGACGGCTGGGCGACGACGTGGTGGCCTTCCTCGACGCGGCGCAGGCGTCGTCCTAGACAGTCTCGCCGCGCGCCATCTCACGCTTCAACAGCCCGATGTTGTCGATTGGGGTAGGCCGAACACCGTTAAGCGCGGCCAGATACAGCGAAACGAAGTCCCCCCAAACCATGGAGATTAGAACCTGCGCCAGCGAGGTGTCGCCTTTGATATCCAGGATCGAGACGGCGACACCCGAACGCTCGAGCAGCTTGGCGGCGATCTTGCCCTGACGGACAGTGCGTGCGTAGCGACCCGCCGGAAGCAGGAATACCGCGTGGAGCGTTTCGCGCGCGACTGGGGGAAGGTTGAGCCCCTGAATGGAATTGTGATTGAACTCCGGCAACTCGTCCCAAAATGCGAACTGATCGGGGTTTTCGTTGAACTGGCTCTTCCAGCGGCGCGCCACGGGGCCCAGATGTCCGACGCCGATGACCACCGGCATTCGACCGTGGAGGCGGCGGGCGAGAGACTTG
>JAPOWW010000013.1 GCA_026707405.1 Chloroflexota bacterium | reverse complement strand
TCCGACGCCGATGACCACCGGCATTCGACCGTGGAGGCGGCGGGCGAGAGACTTGGCGGGGTTGTTTCGCTCCGCGACATGAAGGTCGAGAGCACCAACCGTCGTCCGCAACGACAACAGAGCGCCGGGTAGATCGTGTTCGAGGTCGGTGACCAGATCAAGCTGGTCGAGAAGACCGAGCAGCGCCATCACCGATTCGCCCACAGCGGCTCTCGGCATTCCGCGAGTGCGAAGCCGGATCTTCGGATAAGAGGCCCCGGCTTCGAACAACTCGCCTCCGCTTCCCAGCAGAACGATCCTAGCGCCGGCCTTTTCGGCCTGCCTGAATGCGCTCAGCGTTTCCTCGGTGCCTCCCGAATAGCTGGAACACACGACCAGCGAATCAGGTCCGACAAACGCGGGCAGCGTGTAGTCCCGGCTTACGACGAGAGGCACGGACAGGCTCCGCCGCGTGATACCTCCGACGAGATCGGCGCCCATTGCGGACCCGCCGACTCCAGCGACGACGAATGAAGATGGTTCGGCGTAACCAGTAGGGAGCTCAACGGCGACCCCGCTCTCCCAACCTGTCAAAACCTGATCGGGCAGCGAGCACGCCAGGGCGAGCATTCCATCGTCTTCCAAGGCGCGAACGACCTGCGGATCGTCCAGATCGATACCGGCCGGGCCAGACGCGGGCGGCGCGTCCATTACAGTCCGGCGGCTCCGGCGGCTGCTGTCAGAATTCTCTCGGCACGGGCGGCCGAGGTAGTTTCGGTGTAAATGCGCAGAAGAGGCTCGGTGCCGGAGAACCGGATCAGGAACCAGCTTCCGTCTTCCAGCGAATACTTGAAGCCGTCGGCGGCTGAGAAGTCGACAACTTGCGAGCCGTCCATCACGTCGGGGCGGTAGCCTGTTATTCGATTTTGAATTCGCTCGCGATCGGATTCGGGATAGGTCAGATCGCGTCTGGCGTAGTGGAACTCGCGTCCCAGCTTTTCGAACAGGAGCGCCACAAGCTCGGACGGCGTTTTACCCTCACGCACCATGAGGTCGAGAAACAGCAGGCCCGCGAGGATGCCGTCGCGCTCGGGCATGTGATGCGCGAACACGTACCCTCCGCTCTCTTCGCCGCCCATGCAGGCCCCGCTTTTGGCCATCTCCGGAGCGACGTATTTCATGCCGACGCCCGTCTCGATGATTTGGATTCCGTACATCTCGCCGATACGGTCAAGCATGGAGCTTGTTGTCACCGTCTTGACGATCGGCGAACGGGCTCCGCAGTGCTCGATCATGTAATAGGCCAACAGCGACATGGTCCGCAGCTGGTCGACGAACCGGCCTTTTTCGTCGACGATACCCAGCCGGTCGGCGTCGCCGTCATTGGCGATTCCCACGCGGGCACCGGTCGCGAGTACGGCATCCGAGAGAGCATTGGTATGAGGCGGTATGGGCTCGGGACGGGCAATACCTGGAAACGCCGGATTGCGGTCGCTGCGAATAGCTCGAATATCCAGTCCAGATTCGTCAAGCAATGCGGTCGCATATTCCGCGCCAGCTCCCCACATGGAGTCGATGACGACCGGATATGTAGCCACCGCGAGACGCTCGACGTCGACCGCGGCGCGAAGCCCCTCCAGGTAGTCGGACTTTGGATCGAACTCTTCGACCAGACCTGCGGCCAGCGCTTCGGAGTACGGCATGGAGGCTATTTCGGAACCTGCCCGGTCCTGTATGGCGCGTTCGATTTTGTCCAGGTCGTCGGGAGGCGCGGCGGCGCCCGTGCGGTCCCGCACTTTGATGCCGTTGTCGGAGGGCGGGTTGTGGCTGGCGGTGACGATTATTCCGCCGGCGGCGGACCTTCGCGAGATACTGTACGCACAAGCCGGCGTTGGGACAGGATCGCTCGAAACGTGCGCGCGAATGCCGTTAGCCGCGAGAACTTCGCATACCGTCGCAGCGAACCGCTCCGAGCCGAACCGAGTGTCATAGCCGACTACGATTCCACGCTCGCAACTCCAGTTGGCTTTGGCGAAGTCGGCAATGGCCTGCGTTACAAGCCGAACGTTGTCGAAGGTGTACTCCCCGGCGATGGCGGCGCGCCATCCGTCGGTGCCGAAGTGAGGGATTGCGGCGGACGCGGTCAATCGCAACCCACGCAGTCAGTGGAGGGGTGGCTCGCAACCACGGCGGCACTCGCCCCGCAAAACATCGTCATATCGGGGTCAATCCGATCAAAAATCCTAATCATGTCCCGCGTCCTGTCGAAGCTCGCGCGTGATCGAGGGCGTCGCCAATGCTCTGCTCGATGGAGATTTTAGGTTCCCAGCCGGCGAGCCGCCGCAGCCTTGAGGAGTCGCCGACCAAACGCGACGAATCGAGCGGGCGCTTGCGGTCCTCGTCCAACTCGAGCCGGACCGGGACCTTGCAGAGTCCTGCCGCAATCTCCACTACCCGGCGAATCTCGACGTCCTGTCCAGAGGAGATGTTGTAGATCTGGCCCGCCGTCCCATTGCCCATGATCGCGCGATAGGCGCGTACCACGTCGCGCACGTCGGTGAAGTCCCGTCGCGCGGAGAGGTTGCCGAGAGTTAGAACCGGCAGGCGGACATTCGACTCGATCTCAGCTATCAGCTTTACCACGCGGCCGACCAGGAAACGAGCCGATTGTCCAGGGCCGATGTGATTGAAAGGCCGCGCGACGACCACTTGAAGTCCGTGGCTACCGAAATATTGTAGGCACAAAAGCTCGGCCGAAGCTTTGCTCACAGAATACGGATCCGGAGGCGCAATGGGACGGTCTTCCCCAAGCGAATCCTCCTCCACAGTCATAGGCCCGTATACGCCCGCCGTGCTCACGAACAGCAGCCGACAGTCAGGCGAGAATTTCAAGACTGCGCGTATCAGGTTTAGCGCGCCGAGAACGTTCGTTTGCATCGTTTCCTCGGGTTCGTCCCACGATGCTCCCAGGTCGGACTTGCCGGCAAGGTGGTAGATGCAATGCGGCTTTATGCGCGCAACGAGGTCCTCGACGGCGGAGCGGTCGAGGATGTCGCAAACCGATATTTGTTCTCGCGGCAACGGCAAGCCAGCGGGAAGGCCGCTGCCGCAAACGCTACCGAACAGCTCCTGATTGCCGCGCGCGGCAAGCTCCCGCGCCAAGTGGGGGCCCACGAAGCCGCCAAGGCCGGTGATGAGGGCGCGCGCATTCGGCTGCACGGTCACGGGGCGAGTCCGACCGCTGTGCGCGAGGCCGCAAGCTTCACCACGAGCATCCTCGGCCTTGACCCCTCCAACGACGGGACCTGGGGCTGTCCAGGATCAGGCAATCGCCCGGTCGGCAAGCTCCAGGGCGCCGTCGATTATCTCGAGACCTTCCCGCAGCTGTTTTTCGGTGATCGTGAGCGGCGGGTTGACGAAAATCCAGTTCCAACGCAAAAGCGTGGACAGCCCATGATCGAGCAGGTAGGCGTTGATGTCTTTGATAACGCCGTAGTTCTCGTACTTGGGATCGAGCACGGGGACGATCGGCTCGCGGGTCTGCCTGTCTTTTACAAGCTCGATGGCCGAAAACAGGCCAATGCTGCGAGTCTCACCGATGCTCGGATGCCGCTCCATGATGGAGCGGTACTCGGCCGCGAGGACCTCTCCCAGACCAGCGGCGCGCCGAGGGATATCCTCGTCGATGTATACGCCGATGGTCGCGATCGCCGCGGCGCAGGCGAGAGTGTGCGCGCCGTAAGTCAGCCCCGCCCAAAACGGCTCGTCGTCGAAATGGCCGGCGATCTCGTCGGAAACCATGACGGCTCCGAGAGGGACGTAACCGGACGTGAGGCCCTTCGAAATCGTCATGATGTCGGGCTCGACGTCCCAGTGATCAACCGCGAACCACCGTCCGGTGCGGCAGAACCCGCTCATCACCTCGTCGGCGATAAACAGAATTCCGTACCGGTCGCAAATCTCACGAACCTGTTGCAGGTAGCCGTCGGGAGGAATGATGATGCCGTTGGCTCCGGTGATCGGCTCCATTATCACGGCGGCGATGTTGTCGGGACCCTCGAATCGAACTACTTCCTCAAGGTTGTCGGCGCAACGCAGGTCGCAGGCTTCCTGGGCACCGCAATAGCCGCATCTGTAACGGTAGGGATCGAGCACACGGACGATCCCGGGGATTCCCGGCTCGGTGGCCCAGCGCCGCGGCTCCCCGGTGAGGGAGAGCGCGCCGTACGTCGCGCCGTGATAGGAGCGGTAGCGAGCGACGATTTTCTGCTTTCCGGTCACCAAGCGGGCGACCTTGATGGCATGGTCGGTGGCCTCGGCACCGCCCAGCGTGAAGAACGCCTTGGAAAGGTTGCCGGGAGTGACTTCGGCCAGGAGCCTGCCAAGCTCGCCCCTGGGTAGAGTGGCCATGCGCGGGCTGACGTAGCACAGGCGGTCGGCCTGCTCCTTGATCGCCTCAACGACGGCCGGATGCTGGTAACCGACGTTTACGTTCATCAACTGCGCGTTGAAGTCCATGTAGCGGCGGCCGTCGTGGTTGTACAGGTAGATGCCCTCGGCTCTGTCGACACACACTGGACTGACGGCCGATTGCTTGGTCCAATCGAAGAAGGTGTATTGCTTGTTGAGCTCGGCGATTTCAGCGGCTGTCGTTGCTTGATCCACGGCCATGACTACTCACCTTCCGCTTTTTGAGTCTTGCAAGCGCGCAATTAGCTGGCGCCGAGAACCGTTCCGGGCATCAATTGAATATCAAGTACTGCGACTGAACCCAGCCGCCGTCCTCAAGCTCGACCCAATCGGCGTCGCCGGATGTGGCGGAGCGTCCCGTGAGCGAGACTTCCGACTCGTGATCGAGCACTCGCAGGACTTCGGCCTCGGTGGTCGGCTCGGCCCGGACGTTGAGACCGTTGTCGGCGTTGACGGTCGCGCCGGCTGACGACGCCGTTGGAACCGCCGTCACGACCGGTACGTCAGGGGGCGTGGGGGTCGGATAGGGCGTAGCGGTAGGTTGAGGCGTGGCCGTGGGGGCGGGAGTGGCGGTAGGAAGCGGCGTGGGAGTCGGCACTTCGAGCTGGGCCTGAATGCCCTGCAAGGTCGCCTCAATCCTGCTTACGCGAGCTTCGAGGTCATCCTGCACCTGCGGTTGAGCTTGCTCTTCGCACGCCGTCAGGACGACCAGCGCGCCAGTAAGCAACAAAACTAGTAACCAGCCCTTACTGCGCATCTGCAAGATCAGACCCTCCGACGTCGAATATGTGTGCTTGGTCTTCTCAGGATAACGAGAAAAGCGGAAATATGTGGCGACCGGCTCAGTCTCCGAGCGCCGCCTTGATTCGCTCCACGCCCGTATGCGGGCTCGAGAGAACCGGTACTGTCAGGTCTGCCGGAATGAGCGGCATAACGCGCGCCATCGAGTATTGCGCGAGCGCGATAACGTCCACCTGAGGCTCCAATTCGCGGATCGTCTCGACGAGAATGCGATCATGCTCGCCGGTCTCGCCGCGCCCCAGCGCCTGGAAGGCGTCTTCCCGCAAACGGCCCACGACCGTGGCGGTCCGGCCCAGGGCCTCGGCACGCGCGGACAGCTCGCCGGAGGCGTATTCCAGCGCCGTGGGCACCGTTGCGATGAGGCCTATGACGTTACCGGAGTCGACGGCCTTGTCCAGAAGCGCGTCATCGGCGCGAAAGAACGGGACGTCGACCAGCTCGCCAATCGGCGGCGCGACCTGACTATAGCTGTTGCAGGTCAGAAGGATCGCGTCCGTACCCGAGGACTCGCCGTAGTCGATCAGCTTGGCCAGACGGCGTCTCAGGCCAGGACTGAACCGGCCGTCGGCATCCTGCAAGTCGGCGAGCAGCCGGTCGTCGAGAACGTTGCGGACTTCAGCTTCGGGATAGATTTCCCGAAAGGCGTCGTTGACAGGCCCCATGGCCACGGGCGTCGTGTGCACGAGCGTCACCTTCTTGCCCAACGTTGTCGCTCCTAATCTCCGGACGGGGAATGCATGTCGATGAAGTCGTTGACGTTGACGGGCTGACCGGTGACTGCCGACTCGTTTGCGGCAAGCGTGACGGCGAGCGTCCGGTTGGAGTCGGCGAGGGGGGTGAGAATCCCGGTTGAGTCACCTGTCCTGATTGCGTGTATGAACGCCGTCGACGCTGCTACATCCGGTTGTACGGCGGCGTCCATGCTTCTCGATTGACCTTGCGCATAAACGTGGAGGTCCTGGTAAGTGAACCGGGCGTACAGCCCGCCTGCTATGAGGTCTATCCGCACGTTCTGGGGGACGCCAGCAAACAAAGCGTACGTGCTCGCGAGGGAGCCAACCGCGCCCGAGGCGAAAACGAGATTTACGGTATTGGCGTCCCAGGTCCGGAAGTCTTCATCACCCTTGTGGGCCCGCAGGGCGTATGCCGCGTGAACGGTCTCGACATCGCCGGCCCAGTACCGCATCAGGTCGGCGAGATGGGTGGCCTGCTCGACTATCTGACCGCCGGACAAGGCCGTATCGAGCGCCCACCGGCCGGGCGATTGCCAGTAGTAGTGAGCATTGAGCAGGGCGAGGTCTTTGGACTCGAACGTCCGGTTGACCTCGGCCACTGTGTCGAGATAACGAATCTGATAACTGACGGCGGCCAGGATCCCGGCCCGGTCGGCGGCTTCTTCCATCGCCAGCGCGTCGGTCATATTGAGCGCAACGGGTTTCTCCACGTAGACGTGCACGCCGCGCTCGGCGGCTTCGACAAAGGGCTCTCTGTGGAACGCTGGCGGGGTGACTATCCACACGGCGTCGAGAGTCTGGGCATCGAGCATTTCCGCCGCGCTCTCGTACGCCGACACGCCGTGGTCTTCCGCAACGGCGCGGGCGCGGGCGCCGTCTATGTCGGCGACAGCGACAATTTCCGCTCCGTCGACAGCCGATACCGCCCGCAGATGAGACCGCGCCCGACCGCCAACTCCGATGAATCCAATCCGAATAGCGTCAGATGAAGACAACCGTCAAATCCTCTCGTAGTGCGACACCGATATTCGTCCCAGCGATCTCTCCGGAACCAGGGAGATTTTAGCCCGGACAGTCGCACGAGGCGGAACGGCGAGTGAGAAGCTGTCTTGCCGCACGTATAGAATCTGCCTACCCAAATGCGATGACCGGCTGACTGCCGGAGCAGCGCAACCCTGGTAGCGTACACACGCGACGCGAGGGACTCGATTGCCAGCGGAGGAGCAATCCAAGACGATGCTGCTCGGAGCGCATTGCAGCGCCACCAAGAAAAACAACTTCGGCATAGACAGAGCTGTAGAGCTTGGCTGTGAGACCGCCCAGATATTCGGCAGCAACAAGATCCAATGGAAACCGAAGAGCTACGCCGACAAGGAGATCGAGTCGTTCAGAGAGGCGCGGGAAAAGGCCGGGCTGGGTCCGATATTTTCTCACGCTATCTACCTGATCAATCTCGGCGCAAAGCATACGAAGCCCGAAATCTACGAGAAATCGATCCGCTCACTGAGCGACGGGCTGAAGATATGCGATCTGCTGGGGCTGGACGGTCTGGTGGTGCATCTCGGCAGCAACTACGGACTGGGACTCGAAGGAGTGATCGACTCGGTCGTGGAGGGTCTGACGCGGGCGCGCGAACACTCCGGAAGCAGCACGCCGCTGCTCCTGGAAAACACGGCGGGCAACAGCCGCCTGATCGGCGGGAGGTTCAGCGATTTCGCGGCGATATTCGACGCGGTCGACGACGACCGGATGCTGGGAGTGTGCATCGATACCGCCCACGCGTTCGCGTTCGGCTACGACTTGAGGGAGGAGGCGGGCCTGAACCTGATGCTCCGGGAGATCGAATCGGCGGTGGGCCTGGGGCGTGTCATGGCCCTGCACATCAACGACTCCAAGGTCGAATGCGGCCGAAATCTGGACCGGCACGAAAACCTGGGACAGGGACACATCGGGTACGAGGGGATCGCGCACGTGCTGCTGGAGCCTCGGCTGGCTGGCATCCCGGCCATCCTGGAGACTCCCGGATTCGACGGGAACGGACCGGACGAGGCGAACATGGACATAATGCGCTCGCTGGTCGGCAGACTGGACGAGAGTCCGCAGGCCATCGCCCGACGCGCCGAGCAGGCCGCCGCCGGGAAGCGATCCAAGGTGCGCGTGGCGAAGCGCGTACCAGCAAGGGTACGTAAATGAAGCTACAAACCAACCAGGCGGTCGAATACAAGCTAGTCGCGCTGGACCTCGACGGCACTCTCATCGGGGAGTCGCCGGAAATCTCGGCAAGGTCGGCGCGGGCCGTGCAAGCGGCGGTGAAGCTCGGCGTCAAAGTGACGCTGGCGACGGGACGCATGTACCCCGCCGCCAAGCCCTACGCCGATCAACTGGGGATCGTCACTCCGCTCATCTGCTACCAGGGAGCGCAGATTCGAGAACCCGTGAGCGGGGAGGTCATATCGGAAACCGGAATCGACCGGGAAATCGCGCTCGAAGTGCTGCACTACGCTCGGGAAAACGACTATCACGTCAACGCCTTCGCGGGCGACGAGGTGTACATGGCCGAGCTGACGCCAGAGGGGAAGTTCTACCTAGACCGAGCCAACGTCGAACCGAACATAGTGGGCGATCTGACCGATTGGCTGGACCGAGACGTTCTAAAGCTCGTACTGGTCACCGACGAGTCGACGACGTTGAAGATAATCGCGGAACTCTCGGAGCGGTTTGGGGAGCGTTTGTACGTAACGCGCTCATATCCCACCTTCGCAGAGACAATCAACCCGTACGTCTCGAAGGGCAAGGCTCTCAAATACCTGGCGAAGCGGCTGGACATACCACTCGAAAACGTAATGGCCATCGGCGACGATTTGAACGACATCGACATGGTCGCCGCAGCCGGCATGGGCGTCGCGATGCGAAACTCCGCGCCGGAGGTCATCAGCAACGCGCAGTTTGTCACCGGGACGGTGGAGGAAGACGGCGTGGCGGCGGCGATAGAGAGATTCATCCTGGACGAGAGAGCTTGAGCCGGTCGGACGCTCCCCCGGACAATTTCGGCGGCGACATCGAACGGGCCGCCGAGACGGTGCGCAATGGCGGGGTAATCGTCTTTCCGACCGACACTCTCTACGGACTGGGAGCGGACCCCCGCCAGCCGGGGCCCGTAAGACGGCTCGTGGCGACCAAAGAACGCGACGAAGGCAAAGGGCTGCCGGTGCTGCTGGCCCACGCGGGGGATGCGGAATTGCTGGTGGAACCGAATTCCTTAATGGACGACCTGGCTTCCGCATTTTGGCCCGGCGCACTGACTATCGTCGTGAAGGCGAGAGAGTCGGTCGACGAACTACTGCTGGGGCCTGGCGGGACGCTGGGACTTCGCGTGCCCGGGTGGGAACTGACCAGACGGCTGGTCGAGCTGGCGGGGTCGTTTCTGATTGGAACGAGCGCGAACCGAAGCGGCCGCCCGCCCGCCGTAACGGCCATGGAAGCTTATGACAGCCTTGGCGGCTCAGTGGACTACGTTCTCGACGGCGGCCCGGTCGGCGGAGTGGCTTCCACGGTGATCGACATCAGCAAGGGACACCTGACTATCTTGCGGTCGGGAGCGGTCTCCGCAGAGCAGCTTTCAAGCGTGGCGGGTGTGGCGGTGAGGGAAAAGAGCAGCTAGACAGCCTCGCTGACGTGGCTTCCCGAGCGGGCGCTTGTCCAGGGCCAGGCGGTTTCTGGCGCGGCGGCAAAGTGACCGACGTCAAAGGTGTTAAATTCTAGGCGCGAGGTGCCTAATGGCAAGTATCGGCCGAAGAGTTGACGTTGATACGCGGCTCGTGTGCAGCCGCTGCGGTCACATGACTATCGTGCGCGCGGGGTCAATCGTAAGGCCCTGTCCGACCTGCATGAACATCGAGTTCGAGCCGGCCGCCCCCGGCAAAACCGAGGACCTGTCGCAGCCGGCGGACATCGGACTGACGTTCGATCAGCTGCTGGAACATACCGAGAGAGTGCTGCGGACCAAGTCCGGCCTAAACCGGATGCAGGTGGCGGCGGTATCCGAGGCGGTGGCTCACGCCATCGAACAGAACAACCGCAAGCTGCAACAGGACATCGAGGAGGCTTTCCGGCAGCTCACGGACTGACCTCTACCAGCCGAGCAGCCGTGCCACGGCGGAGGGGTCGGCGGAGCATTTCAAGGCGCCCACGGATTCCCGGTCGGCGATTTCGGGGTCCTTGAGCCCGTGCCCGGTGATTATGCAGACGGCGCGAGAGCCTGCGTCCATCAAGCCCCGCTCGCCGCGGTCGATCAGTCCCGCAACCGAGGCCGCCGAGGCAGGCTCGCAGAACACGCCCAGGCTACCGAGAAGCCGGTAGGCGTCGAGAATCTGATCGTCAGTCACTTTTTCGATACTTCCGGCCGATTCCCGGCTGGCCCGCACAGCCTTAGCCCAACTGGCGGGGTTGCCTATGCGAAGAGCGGAGGCGATTGTCCGCGGATTGGTCACGGGCCGGTCGAGGACGATGGGCGCGGCGCCGGCGGCCTGAAACCCCCTCATAGCGGGCGCGCCGCAGGCCTCGCCGGTTTCCTTGTATTGCCGGAATCCGGCCCAGTAGGCGGAAATGTTGCCGGCGTTGCCGACCGGAATGAATAACTCGTCGGGGGCGAAACCGAGCTCGTCGACGATCTCGAAAGCCGCCGTTTTCTGACCTTGCAGGCGGTTTTCGTTGATCGAGTTGACCAGCGTAACTCCAGGATGCTCGGAAAGGTCCCTGGCGAGCCGCAGCCCGGTGTCGAAGTCAGAGCCTATATCGATCACCCTGGCGCTGTAGGCGCGCGTCTGGGCGAGCTTGCCGAGAGCCACCTTCGCGGCCGCAACGATGATGACGCACTCGATGCCCGCGCGGGCGGCGTAGGCGGCCGCGGAGGCGGACGTGTTGCCGGTGGAGGCACATACGACAGTGTGCGCGCCCTCTTCGAGCGCCTTGGCGACGGCCACGACCATGCCACGATCCTTGAACGAGCCGGTCGGATTGCAACCCTCGAGCTTGAGCCAGACTTCGGCGGCTCCCACGCGCTCTTCGAGAGCGGGCATTCGGACCAGGGGCGTGCCGCCCTCACCCAGGGTGATTGCCGGCGTGGCGTCGGTGACGGGCAGGAGCGACCTGTATCGCTCGATTACGCCTTTTCCGGCGGCGGGGGCGGGCATCGGCAACTTCAGTCCTGGTCGGTCAGGTCTTCGACTCGCAGGAGCGTGGCGACGCGGTCGACGACTTCGAGGCCGGCGATCCCGGCGACGGCAGCCTGCATGTCGGCTTCCCTGGCGGCGTGAGTGAGAATGACAATCTCGGCGGTGCCGGAGGACGGGTCGGCCTCTTTCTGGACCAGGGCCGCGATGCTGATGCCCGTGGTCGCGCACACCTGGCCGATCCGCGCGAGCACTCCGGCGCGGTCGGCGACCCACACCCGGAAGTAGTACCGGCTGAATACCTGGCTCATCGGCTTGATGACCAGGTTTTCGTCGAATCGAGCCGGGACCCTTGCGTGAGCACCGGAGTTGATGTTGTGGACGAGGTCGATCAGATCGGCGACTATCGCGCTGGACGTAGGCCCCGGTCCGGCGCCCCGTCCCGCGAAGAGAGCATGGCCGAGAAGGTCACCTTTTATGCGCACGGCGTTCTCGACACCGCTCACCTGGCTGAGCAGGTAGTCGCGCGTCACGAGCGCGGGATGCACCCGGACCTCGACGCCGGCGGCATCCCGCTTGGAAGTCGCGAGCAGCTTTATGGTGTAGCCGAGCTCCCGAGCGTAGTCGAAGTCGACCGGGGAGAGATGACGTATGCCCTCCTTGTAGACGGCTTCGGGCGGGACAGGCCCGCCGAACGCGAGGCTTGCCAGAATGGCCAGCTTGTAGGCGGAGTCGTGGCCGTCGACGTCGTTGGTCGGGTCCGGCTCGGCGTAACCCTTCGCCGTGGCCTCTTCGAGAGCCTGGTCAAAGCTCGCGCCGTCCTCGGTCATGCGGGTGAGAATGTAATTGGTGGTGCCGTTGATGATGGCGTGGATTTCGGTGATCTCGTTGGCGGCGAGGTCCTGACGGAAGGGACCGATCAGCGGGATTCCGCCGCCGACGCTGGCTTCGAAGAAGAGGTCGCAGCCGTGCTCCTGGGAGACTCTGAGAAGCTCCAGGCCGTGATGGGCCATAAGCTCCTTGTTGGCGGTGATAACGTGCTTGCCGTTTTCGAGCGACCGGCGGACGTAGTCGAAGGCGGGATCGACTCCGCCCAGGACCTCGACGACGAGATCGATGTCGGGCGAATCGATCACCTCGGCAGCGGAGGCGGTAAGCAACCGGGAGGGGACCGCACGAGTCTTGTTGAGGTCCCTGACAAGCACCTTGCCGAGCACGATGGGTCTGCCCAGGCGGCGGCCCAGGGACGAGTCCTTACCTTGCAGGACGTCGGCGACACCGGCACCAACGGTGCCCAGCCCCAACATCCCCACACGAACGGGAGCACGGTTTCGGTCCAATTCGATTAGCGGTTCCTGACGGTAATTCCCGGGCCACGGTTCGAGGAGTCGCCAGCGGAATCGTACGTCAGAGACGCCTATCCCGCTTACTCGGAAGACCGCGGCCGCCCAGCCCTGAAGCGGAGACTTCGCGCGCCAGTTTAGGTCATTCGGCGGGATTTCCCATAGCCGGGGGCGCGTTGTCGGCGCGGGCTTCCGGCAGGGACGAGGCGATGAGCTTGCGGTAGACGTAGGTGAGAACGACCCGGCCCATGGCGGCTGCGGGGAGCGCGAGGATGACGCCGTTGACACCCCAGATGGTGGCTCCCGCGAACAGGGCGAACAGAGCGACGAACGGGTGGATGTTGACGATCCTGCCGATGACGTTGGGGGTCAACAGGTAATCCTCTAGGTGGGTGAGCACGAAGTACATGGAGGCGACGACCAGCGCGGCGAGCCATCCCGGCCAGCCGAAAGCGTTGGCGCCGAAGAAGGCGAGCGCGATAGGAGGAATCGCGGCGACGATCGGCCCGAAGACCGGGATCACTTCGAGAAAACCGGCGGCGATTCCAAACACGAGCGCGAACGGGATGCCGATAATCGCCAACCCGACATAAATGATGGTGCTCATGATGAGGATTACGATGAGCTGGCCGCGGATGAAGCCGTGGAGCACGTCGTCGAGACGGCCAACTACCGACTCGACTTCGACACGATTCGGTTCGGGAACCAGAGAGATGACGCGCCGCAACAGCCGCGGGCCGGCGAGCAGCAGATAGAACGCCGCGACGAGCGTGAGGATGACGTTGAACAGGGTCTCGATGATGCCGAATGTCAACTCGACAAGGCGGCCCGACAACTGCTGGGCAAGCGCGCGCACAGGATCGGAGAGCTCCTGAACAACGTCGTCCACCTGTAACGTCTGTCCGAAGACTTGGATAGCGTCGGTCCCGGTTATCTGTACCTCGACCCAACTGGCCAATCTGGTAACGCCGTCCGCGAACCGTTCCAGTTCGCCGGCGAGTGGACGGCTGATTATCCAGAAGGTCCAGAAAATGACGTTGATCCCGATGGCGTAGACGATGAGCACCAGCACGGGCCGGGGTACTCCTATGCGGCGCTTGGCGAACGACACGAGCGGGGTGAAGAGGTAGGCGATGATGGCGGCCCAGATGAAGGGAGCGAGCATGTCGCGGGCGCCCCAAAGGATGGCAATTCCGACGAGCACTGTGGCGATCGCGACGATCCATTTGGTGCGGCGCGACCACGCGCTGGTAATGACCAAGTCCCTAACGTGGCGACGGTCGGCGCGATCCTTCCTAAAGGGGGTTGCCACCAGCCGCAAAACAGACTGGAGGTCGGTGCGGCGGGTACGCGAACTCAAGCGGTCGGATCCGGTGGAGTCACGCGCCTGTACCGCCATGCAGGACGGCGTTCAATTCATCTGTCGTCATCTTCGTCGTCATCCTCGAGGACTTCCTCGGGCAAGTCGACGTGCCCCTCGCGATAGAGCCAATCGATGGTGGCGTCCAGTCCATCTTCAAGACTAGTGAACTCGATTCCAAGCTCATTGGTCGCCTTGGACGAATCGTAGCGAAAGCCGTGGAGCGCGATCGCGGCGGCATCCTCGGATATAGCGGGACGCCTTCCGGTGATCTTCCGCCGGATGGAGTTGAACATGGTGAGCGTGCGTATGACCCACGCCGGCGTGGAAGCTACGGCGGGAACCACGCCGGCGACTTCGCCGGCCGTGCGCAGGAACTCCAGTCGAGTCACGTTGGAGCCGCTGAGAATGTAGCGCTCGCCGACCTGGCCTTGCTCGTCGGCGGCGACGAGCCCTCTGACGAAATCGTCCAGATAGAGATACGCGGCCATGCTGTTGGTGCTGGCGGTCATCTGGCCGCTTATCATCCGCTGGATCGTCAACCCGTTGCCGCTGAGGTCGCCCGGTCCATAGACGCTACTCGGATTAACGATGACCGCCGGGACGCCCTTGTCGACGTACTCGAAAACGAACTGCTCGGCCTCCCATTTAGAGCGCTCGTACTTGGTGAGGAAGTATCCGCGGTGCTCGGTCATCTCCGAGCCGGTCTCTCCTTTTTGCTCCCCAATGGTCGACGCGCTGCTGGCGTGGACGACCTTTTCAACTTCGTGCTCGTAGGCCGCCTCAAGGACGTTGACGGCACCGCCTACATTGACATCAAAGTAAGTAGCCGGGTTTACCGCCCATGAGTCGAAATAGCCGGCGAGATGAAATACGCGCGAGCAACCAGCCACAGCATCGCTGACGGCATCGATATCGACGATGTCTCCGCGAACGACCTCGACAGAGTCATCGAACCGGCTGACGTCGCTACTCTCACGGGCAAAGACACGCACGGAGTCGCCGCGCTTGATGAGAGCGCGGACGAGCGGAGGGCCTGCGATGCCGGTCGCTCCGGTTACCAGTGTCGGCATTCGATCTATCGGGCGCGGTATCTAGACGAGTACCGGCTCCCCCACAACCTCGCGCATCGCGTCAAGAACCGTTTCGACATCGTCCGCCGACACCTGATGGTGCAGGCAGACGCGAGATATCGTGGCTTTCATGATGCCGCCGACCATGACTCCCCGATCGGCAAGCTCGCCGACGACCCTTACCGGATCGACGATCTCGGAAGCGCCGCCGATCAGCACACCTCTGTCGGCAAGCTCGCCGACAAACCTGGCCGGATCGACAACCTTCGTGTCGTAGCCAAAGAAAACGAGGTTGGTCTCGACCGCCTCAGGATTGATGAGCAGTCCGGGTATATCGGCTATGCCCTCGGCCAGCCGGCGGGCGTTTTCGTGGTCTTCGTGGAGCCTGGGCGCAATCTCCGTGAGGGCCACTATGCCAGCTGCAGCGAATACCCCGGCCTGCCGCCAACCACCGCCGAGCATCTTCCTTTTCTTGCGGACGACGGTGCAAAGATCGGCGTCGCCGACGACAAGCGAACCGACCGGCGCGCCAAGTCCCTTGGAGAGGCAGAATTGCACGGTGTCGGCGTATTGGGCGAGATCGGCAACCGAAACGCCGAGACTAGCGGCAGCGTTGAATATGCGCGCTCCGTCTACGTGGATGCTGAGACCGTATCTGTCGGCCACTTCGCGAAGCCCGCGCATGACCTCGACGGAGGTTGCAGTACCGCCGCCCTGATTGCTGGTGTTTTCGACCCAAATCAGGGTGGGATCGGCAAGGTGCTCGTTGTACGGCATGATGGCCTGCTCGACCATCTCGCTGTCGATGATCCCGCGATTGCCGTTGAGCTTTTCGAGCGACACTCCAGCCAAAGCGGCGTAACCGCCTCCCTCATAACGGCTGACGTGCGCGTTGGCGTCGCAAAAGGCAAGCTCGCCGGGATGTGTGTGCGCGAGCATCGCGCAGGCATTTCCCTGCGTACCGCTGGCCACGAGCACGGCGGCTTCCTTGCCGAACATCTCGGCGGACATGTCTTGCAGACGGTTGATCGTGGGGTCTTCCTGGTGGACGTCATCGCCGACTTCGGCCTCGGCCATCGCCCGGCGCATGGAGTCAGTGGGCAGCGTGACCGTATCGCTTCGCATGTCGATGATTTTCTCGGACACTTGAATCCTCCCGTTCTATTCGCCTGTCAGGTCACTCGGAGGCGAACCAAGGCCGGCCGGTGTCGCGGGGCGGCTGTCTAATCCTCAAGATAGCGCGCCAACTCATCCCGTTCAAAGATTTCCACAGGTTGTGTTCCGGCTGGGGAGGTGCTGAGCAAGCCCTCGTCGGAAGATACAAGCTCCCCGATGACGCCGCCAGGAATGCCGACGGCGTCAAGTTTGGCCATCGCAGCTTCGATTCCGGACGGACTCACGACGGCCAGCAGCGAGCCGGAGGCGAGCAGGCCGAGGGGATCGAGCCCCAACGCCCGGCAGATGGAGGCGGACTCGGGAAAGACCGGGATTTTCTCGGACCAGAGCCTCAGGCCGAGGCCGGCCGCGGTCGCCAGCTCGCGGACGGCGGTCGCAAGTCCGCCCTCGGTCGGATCGTGAAGGGCATGTACCGCTTCGACGCCGCGAAGGGCTTTTGCCGCCGGAACGACGCTTATTCCAGGATCGTCCAGCATTCGTCCGGCGCCCTCGACGGTCTCCCGATCGACGCCCGCATCCCGAAGCTGCCTCGGCGCTTCGAGAGCAAGAACGGCGGTACCCTCGACCGCGATGCCTTGAGTGAGCAAGAGCAGATCGCCGATCTCGGCGGATTCTGGCCGTATCAGGCCGGAGCGCGGCACTTCGCCGAGCATGACTCCGGCGATGAGCGGGCGGTCGATCCCCAGAGTAACTTCGGTGTGGCCTCCGACGAGGGCTACTCCCAGCGCATCGCACGCCTGCTGGATCTGACCGAAAATTGCGGCTGGCAAAGTCTCTTCGCAGTCTTCGGGGAGGAGCAGGGTAGCGAGGAACCAAACCGGATCGGCGCCCATGCACACGATGTCATTGGCGTTGATGTTGACCGCGTACCAGCCGATCCGGTCGGTGGCAAAGGTGATGGGGTCGGTCTTGGCAACGAGCAACCGGTCGGAGTCCTCGGAGAACTCTATTACGGCCGCGTCCCTGCCGATGCCTCCCGCGATCAAAACGCGGGGAGACGCCGGAATGCGGGCCAGAAGGGGTTCTAGCAGCTCGACGGGCAGCTTTCCGGCCTTAAGGCGCTTAGGGGCGGGAGTTTCCAGAGGTTTTTCGCCGTTCGCGTCGACAGAGGAGCTCATGTTTCGGAATTCCAGCGTCTGAAGCCAAGAAACAAGCCGCCAGCGACCATGATGGCCGCAAGGGCCGCTCCCAACGCGGGGGCGAGAAATGCAAACACGGCTACCAGCACCGTGCCCAACTCGCTGTATGCGCCCACGGCGACGCGTTCGAATCCCTTGAGCACCTTACGCAGGCGTCCGATAAGCCAGACTTGCCCGCCGTGAACCAAAACGGCCAGGCCTATGGCCACCGCGATGGCAACTATGAGATGAGGGGCCGATGCATCCACGTACGACGCTGCTATGAGCGCGGCGGCCGCAGGCTTGGTAAACCAGCCAAGCCGGGTCACGTACGCGGCGGTCGCCGGCAGCTTGCCGAGAATGATGTCGAGTCCAATGACTACAAGCAGTATCCCGAGGAACTCCCAACTCATCATGAAGTCAAACTCCGGGCGGATCTCCGGACCCGACTCCAAACGCGCCGCGCCGGAGTAAATCAGAAGCGGAATGTACGGACTCAGACCCACCGCTACGGCCAGAATCAAGAGAGTTATCACAGCCGGAAAAGCCCCGACAGAAGGCGCACTATCGACCGCATTTCAACGCTGCGGGAGATCTTCTCGCCTCGAACGGGTCCTTACACCCCCGATCCGCCGTAATAGACATCCGCATCGCGGTATATCTGGGGATCGCCGATGTCCCACCACCTGTAGCGAGAACCGTATATGCACGCGTAAATGGGAGTCTGCTCCCGGGCCCACTGTACGAAGCCGCCGATGAGATCGAGATCGTGCCCCTGGCGCTTGAACTCGCCGAACAGCCCAAGGTCCGCCCGCCGGAACATGTAGATGGCGACGGCTATCAGACTGTTTTTGGGAAAGGCCGGCTTCTCCTCAAAACCCACGACGCGGCCGTCAGCGGAGATTTCGGGATTTCCGTATTTCGACGCCTCTTCGACCCGGCCGATGTCGTAAGCCGCCAGGCAAGTTCCTTTCTGGCGGAGGACTTTCACCATGCTCGGGAGCGAAAAGTCGCACAGGTTGTCGCCGGCCATCACCAGCAAATCGTCGTCGATGCCCTCGTGCTCAATGCCAAACAGCACGTCGCCGACCGCACCCAACCGGTTTTCAGGCCCGGTCGTCCCATCGTCAAGGATGGACACCGCCAGCGAAGAACGGCCGGCGCGTTCCGACCACTCGACGAACTGCCCGTAGAAGCGGTCGTTCGTGACGACCAGCGCATTGTCGATCTCATCAATCTCACGAACCCGATCAAGCACGTAGTCCAGGACCGGTCGACCAGCGACGGGCAGCAGTACCTTGGCACGGTTCTTGCCCAGGACGCCGAGCCGCGTGCCATACCCACCGGCGAGGATCAGGGCGCGCAAGAGAAGATCGAGGTCATCGTGACGGGGTGTGTCGCATTCGTGAATCGTATCACCCGCAACCGCCAGCGCCGGGAAGGGGACTCCGATTGCACAATTCCCTTGAGACCTATAATTCACAAAGTCGCGGTTGTCAGAGTCCCGGCGCGGGGCGAGGTAGAGGGACACCGAGATGCAATCCATCACTCGTGATGCCTATTTCGGACTTGCCGGAATTGTCATATTGGGCATCGTCGTGTGGATACTGATCACTCAGGTCGGTCTGGGCGGCGGCGAGCAGGCGAACGGGGAAGTTGCGACAGTGGAGCCGGGCGTGTCGCAGACCGAGCCCGCGACGGAAAGGTCACCGGACGCGTCCACGCCTAACACCGACGACGCAATCGAAGAAGAAGCGACGCCAACCCCAACTCCACCGCCACAGTTCCACGTCGTGCAAGCGGGCGAGACGCTGTCGCAGATAGCGGGACTGTACGGACTGACGCCGGAAGCAATCGCCGCCAAGAACAGGCTCGACGATCCCAACGCGATTCTGGCGGGACAGCGCCTTACCCTCCCTCAACCCGACGAGACTTTCACGCCCGTAGACGGCGGAGGGCAGGCGGAGGACGAGTACGTGGTTCAAGAAGGCGACACCCTGTACGCCATAGCTCAGGAATTTGGCCTGTCGGTAGAAGCGCTGGCCGAGGCAAATGACATCGAGGACCAATCGCAGCTCTTCGTGGGAACAAGGCTGAAGATTCCAGAGAAGACGGTACCGACGCCGAGGTCATGACCCGCGTCGAAGGAACCGGAGGAGCTTAAGCGGGAAACTCTGCGACAGGGCGACCGCCATTGAGTGTCAAGGGGCTTATGAAAGACGACGGCACAGTGACAATACGCAAATATCAGGCAGCCGACGAGCAGCAGGTCCGCAAACTCACTATTGACTCGTTCGACGGAGTGAGTATCGACCAGAATTTCGACAACCTCACCGGCTGGCATCGGTCGCCTGGCTGGGAAGAGCGGAAGTGGGCCGCCAGCGTTGAGGTGCTGCGCAACTCATCGGAAAACTCGTTCGTCGCGGAGTCGGAGGGCAGGGTCATCGGGTTCGTTAGCTGCACGGTCTCACCGGTGACGCGGGTCGGCCGGATCCAGGATCTAGCCGTGGAGCAGGGCTACCGGCGCAAAGGGATCGGGGCGCGGCTGATCCAACATAGTTTGGAACACTTCCAAACCAAGAAAATGGCGATTGCCAAGATCGAGACGCTGGAGCAAAACGAGGCGGGGCGAAGCCTCTATCCCCGTTTTGGGTTCCGGCAGGTCGCGAATCAGGTCCATTACATGATGGAATTGGAGCCTGGCGAAGAAGAGGGTTAAGTCTCGGAACGGCCCTGCCGCGACCGCCTACGCCTAACCCGCCAAAAGACCACCAGCCCTACGAGAACAGCAACAGCCGCCACGATCCCGCTCACTAATATGGGGTCGCCCGTTATGCGGTGAACAGCCTCCGACACCTTTTGGTACTGGGCCCCCAAGGCCCAGCCGATGCCCATGTAGATGCCAGCCCATATCGCGGCAGAGATGCTCGTGTAGAGGACAAACTTCCAGAAGGGAACGTGTACGACGCCCGACGCCACCGCCACCGCGATCCTGAGTCCGGGAATGAGCCGGCCGATGATGATGACGGGCGCGCCGTAGCGCTCGAACCAGCGTTCGACCTGTTCCAGACGCTCGGCGTCAAGCCGTATGAAACGGCCGAAACGGTCGACTATCCGTCCGCCGAGATACCGGGCTATCCAATACAGAACGCTCGCGCCTGTCGTCGCGGAGGCGATAGTAGACGCTACAACCCAAAATGGGTTGGCCCGGCCCAAGGACACCTGATATCCCATGAAAACGATGGCGAGATCGCCCGGCAGCGGAAGCGGCACGCCTGCTTCTTCCACGCCTATCAGAACGGCCAGCGCCTTGTATTGATGCGCTTCGAGGAAGGCTTGCAGAGTCTCGCGCAGGCTCGCGAAAAATTCAGTCATTTGGGGAGACGTTCAGATCTGATATTTCGCCGAAACTCTCACTCTGCCCAAATCCGTCGCAGGTCGCCGCCGAAATTGCATCTCGCGAGCGGGTCGGGAAACCGGCTAAAGCAACGTGACCGTTTGAATTCAAAACAATGCGTTTGGCAGTCGAGATCAATGCGGCCCCGGACTCAAGCCAAGGTCGTCAACGTCTGAAACGTGTCGAACCGTGTACAAAACAGAAGGGGATCGACAATTTTCGAGTATACCGAAGCCGGAAAGCCGATATTCGCAGCCGGGCCATCTGACCGGCGACAAGACCAAACGGGCTAGAATCCCTGCTGGCCGCCGTTGCACTCGGCACGGCGATTTGAGACCGACAGCCGGGGCGGCGGCCTGGGAGTGACCTACGAATCAGCGGCCGCGGTCGGGCCGCAAAGCAATGCGAGCGAACCGATGATCCCAAGTGAAACGCTGGACGCCCTAAAAGGCATCGACACGCCGACTCTGTGCAACGCCATCGAGGAGTTCCGGGTTCGGGACCGCACCGAGGGGTTCATGGGATTCGACATCAAGTGTCTGTTCCCCGCGCTCGGCACGATGACGGGATACGCCATCACCTGCACGGGGCGCAGCACGGTGCCCGGACCGCCCGGAGACCGCGCCGGAGCCGTGCGGCTGTGGGAGGCGGTGGAGAGATCGCCGAAACCGTGCGTAATCGTCCTTGAAACCATCGGCCCCGACAGGACCAGGTCGTGCCACTACGGCGACATGATGGCGACCCTTTCCAAGCGCCTGGGGGCAATCGGGCTGGTGACGGACGGGGGCGTTCGGGACGTTCGGACGGTTGAAGAGCTGGGTTTCCACTATTTCGCCGCCGGCGTGACTCCCGCCCACGGGAACAACGAAATCGTAGACGTGGGTCTGGAAATAACCGTCAGCGGGGCCGTGGTAAACACGGGCGACATCATCCACGCCGACGAGAACGGCGTCGCCGTATTTCCGGCTAGCAGGGCCGGGGACCTTATCGAGGCGGCCGCGCGGGTTTACGAGAACGAGGCAGAGCGCATGGCTCGCTATAACGCTCCCGACTTCACCCTGGACGAGCTTAGAACGCCCTAGGGCGGCAGACACCCTGCTCAGGACCACCGGGAGGATCGAGGTCCACCCCTCGCAAGGCCTGCCGCCCTAAGATATTCAACGTCGGCGTCGGGCGATTGTTATTTACCGGCGACGCGTTGAACGACCAGCGGAGGCGCGGCATGAGCGGCGAGGGTTCTCACTACGATCTGGTACTCAAAGGCGGTCGGGTAATGGACCCGGCGTCGGGTCTGGACGCGGTCAAGGATGTCGCGATTGCCGGCGGGAAGGTAGCCGAGATCGCCGATGATATCGATGCGGAAGGCGCCGATTCGCTCAACGTAGGCGGGCTGATAGTGACGCCCGGCCTGATCGACCTGCACGTGCATGTCTATTACGGAGCAACGTATTTCGGCATCCGGCCCTACGAGATCGGCTCCAGGAGCGGAACGACCACCATGCTCGACGCGGGCAGCGCCGGATCGTACAGCGCCGCAGGATTCGTCGAATTTATCGCCGCGCCGTCGAAAATCAGGGTCCTCGGACTGGTCAACCTGAGCTCGATAGGTCTGATCGCACAGCACGGCGAGCTGCTCGATCCCACCAACGCAGACGTAGAGGGCAGCGTACGAGTACTGCAAGACTTCCCGGAGGTCTTCATCGGGGCCAAAATCCGGAACGGGGGGCACATCATCGGCGAGGGCGAGCAGGGTCGCCGCCACAGCGAGATGGCGGTCGAAATCGCCGAGCGCAGCGACACTTTCCTGATGACGCATATCTCGGATCCCCCGATTCCAATGTCCGAGTGGCTTGCGATGCTGCGGCCCGGAGACATGGTGACTCACTGCTTTCGGACCGGCGAGAACAACCTATTCGACGACGACAACAGGATCATTCCGGCCGCTTGGGAGGCGAGAGAGCGGGGCGTCCTTTTCGACCTCGGACACGGAGCGGGCAGCTTCGAGGTTGCTCGCGGACGGGCGGCGCTCGATCAGGGATTCGACCCCGACACGATAAGCACCGACCTGCACGTTCAAAGCGTCAACAGTCCGGTCCATGACATGCCGACGACGATGGGAAAGATGCTGGACCTGGGCATGAGTCTCGAGGACGTGATCCGGCGTTCGACCTGGGAGGCCGCGAAAGCCATCGGGATGGAGGACTCGATCGGCAGCCTGCAATCCGGTCGAGAGGCCGACATTGCCGTGCTGGCCGTCCAGGATGAGCCGGTGGAGTACCTGGATTCCTACGGGACCGCGTGGGCCGGCAAGCACACCATCCGCGCCGCGCACACGATCCGCGCCGGAGAGGTGCTCTGACCGCCGACGCGGGCCGAATCGCCATATTCCAACCTACAGAAATCGTGCGAACCCGAGGAGGTCTCCGATGAACGGCTTTCAGACTGTCCCGCTTGCGGGGCTTCGGAATCACAGCTGCAGGAACGCACGGATCGGCGAGCGCTGGCTATGGGCCCAGGCGGGCGACACGGAGCCGGAGGACATCGACCGCGCGACGGAGGTCACGGGACTGGCCGGACTTCCCACCGGCGAGCAGCGCCTGTGGGGGATTCCGTTCGACATCACCGAGGATGCCGAGAAAGACGGCGCGACGTGGGTCGTCCTCGGAAACGAAACGTGGCCGGAGCTGCCCGAATCGACATCCGTTCCAGTAGGCGCGACGGCGCGGTACGTGCTGGTCTGCCACTTCCTGGACACGGTCCCTGATCCCGTTATGGAGCATGACACCGAACTCGATACGCTCGACGATCCAGGCGCGCACGTGGCTACCTATACGCTTCGGTACGGCGACGGGGACGGGCACGCGCACCAGATTCGCAGCCGCTTCGAAATAAATCCGTACTGGCGGCCGTGGGGGCGCGAGGCGTTCAGGTCGGTGGAGCATAACGAGTATCTGCCATACGCCACGGTCGGCGCGGACCGGCAAGGCCTGACGGGCCTTCTAGACAAGACGGGCAGCGGGAACTACCTGATAGCGGCGCTGGAGAACCCGAGGCCGGACTCCGAAATCGAGTCGATAGAGCTGAAGGCCGCCAGCGACCGCGTGGTGTCAATCGCCGCCATTACCCTTTGCGAGCATCCGCACAACCCACTCAAGCGCAGCCCGCTGGCGAGAATCCGGGCCGACGTGCAAGGCGGCGGAGCGCTGACTCATGCGGAGATCGACCTCGGACAGGTTGCGGGCACCTATCCCGTATCCGGCGGGTTATCGGAAGGCTGGGTCGACGACCCGGCCAAGGGCGCGGGAGTCAACAACGACGAGTCGGCGGGCGCCACGCTGATCGAAGCCTACGGAGCGGAATCGGCGACGTTGACAGTCGGCTCCGACTCGGAACAATCGAGCGCACGCTGGGGCGCCTTGCTCAAGGAAAAAGACCTCACCGCCGGCCATGTTCGCCTGAGGCTGATTCACGATGAACGGTCCTGGGTCCACGTGAAGGTGCGAGACCAGGAAACCGGCACGTCCACCCCGGCGCGCGTCCACTTCAGCGGGCCTCATGGAGAGTACCTGGCGCCTCACGGCCATCAGCGGGAGATCAACACCAACTGGTGCGAAGACCAAGGGGGCGATCTGAAGCTGGGCGACACGGGCTACGCCTACGTGAACGGCGAGTTCCAGATCGATCTTCCGGTCGGCGACGTATTCGTCGAGGTGCTGAAAGGATTCGAGTACGAGCCGATCAGGCAGAAGGTACGGGTGGAGCCGGGCCAGCGGGAGCTGACCCTTGAAGTCTCGCGATGGGCAAACCAGGCGGGGGCGGGGTACTTCAGCGGGGACACGCACGTGCACTTCCTCGATCCCTCCACAGCGACGCTCGAAGCCGAGGGAGAGGACCTGAACGTGGTCAACGTGCTGGCCGCTCAGTGGGGGCGCTTGTTCACCGACACCGAGCGGTTTACGGGCGGTCTTGCGCCCGCCTCGACGGAGGACACACTCGTGTGGGTCGGGAGCGAGAACCGGCATCACATGCTCGGGCACATGAGCCTGTTGGGGATAACGGAGCCTATATATCCGCTAAGCAGCGGCGGGCCGGCCGAGGACTACCTGGGCGGCTCGGAAGAGGTGCTCATGGCCGAATGGGCGGACGCTGCCCATGAGCAGGGCGCGCTCGTCGTAACGCCCCATTTCCCATCGCCACACTGCGAGATAGCAGCGGACATCGCGCTCGGCAAGATCGACGCGGCGGAGATCAAATACTTCCCGGCGAGACTGCGCGGATCGAGCATCGCCGCATGGTACCGTTATCTCAACTGTGGCTACCGGCTACCGGCGGTCGGCGGCACGGACAAGATGCTGAACACAATACCCGTAGGGGGCGTGCGAACCTACGCCTACGTCGGAAAAGAACAGGCATTCACGCACGAGAACTGGCGCGCGGCCATAAAGGGCGGGCACACCTTCACGACGTCAGGCCCGTTGATGGAGTTCACAGTGGAGGGGCTTCCGCCCGGAGGTTCGCTGTCGTTCGCCGACGGCGGGACGGTGGAAATCTCGGCGCGCGCGCGGAGCGCTCTGCCGTTCACGCGGCTGGAGGTCGTCGCCAACGGACACGTGATAGCCGACACGGATACGGACGCAACAGGCCGAGAGGCATCGCTCAGCTTCCGCCACGAAGTCACCGGGAGCTGCTGGCTGGCGGCGCGGTGCTACGGAGAGATCGATTTGCTGCACGCCTGGATCAACAAGGTGGCTGCACACACGTCGCCGGTGTACGTGAACGTGGGCGGCAAGCACGTCTTCTCACCCTCGGACGCGGCTTACATGCTGACGCTAATAGACGGGGGCATCACCTATCTGAGCGAAATCGCCGCCTACCGCGATCCCGCAAAACGCGAAAGGCACGTGAAGATCCTCGAAGCAGGCAAGCAGGCGATCCATCAGCGAATGCACAATCACGGGGTGGCCCATTAACTGAGCGGTCGCCCGGCCCGCGCGGCTAGAAGAACGGGTTGTGGGCCAGTTCTTCGGCCACGGTGGTCTGCGCCCCGTGGCCAGCGTATATCGCAGTAGCGGGAGGAAGCGACAGGACCTCTTTGCGGACCGCCTCGATGTGCCCACCGTACGCGCCGGCGATGTTGGTACCTCCGAGCGAACCCGCGAACATTGCGTCGCCCACGAAAATCGTGTCATCGATCAAATAGCTCGTGCTGGCGGCGGTGTGGCCGGCGGTCAGCCGTGGCTCGATGGTCCAGGGGCCGACGGAAAAGCCCTGCCGATGCGATACGCCGACGACGTTACGCGCCTTCGCGGAAATGGCGGAGACTTCGCCGGCCCCAACATATACGGGTACGTCGGAGTCCTTGACCACCGCGCTCAATACCCCAACGTGATCGGCGTGAGTGTGGGTGGCGAGCACCCCGCAAATGTCCCAGCCTTTGCTCTGGACGGCGGCCAGCGTGTCGTCGGCGTCGCCGCCTGGGTCGACGACGAGACAGACGTTCGATTCGGGATCGCCGACGAGATAGGTCCAGACCCTGAAGCCTTCGTACCATACGGTTTCGACGGGGTAAGTTCCTGAGATCATCCCAGTCGCTGGGGCAGGCTCCCACGACTCGTTGGCGATATCCCAAAGCCTGGAGGGTTCGAGTCCGACAACCGCCGCCAAAGCGTCCGACTGCTCGCGGGACGGGTCTCTTCGATAACCCTCGAAAGCGGCGATGTCCGCTCCATCAACGCCCGACCGGCGGCTCAGCTCCTCCGCCGAGATTCCCAGCCCTCTTCGAGCTTTTCCGATCAAGTCGCCAAATTCATCCTCAAGCATGATTTCTCACCTCGCTGGTCGAACCAGCCTGATTATCCGTTATTCCGACAGCTCACAGGGAGTTGAATGCAAACAGCCGGTCGTCGCTATAACCGGCGGACTGCACGGCAACGATAAGGCCTGAGCGGCGCGGATGGGAAACGGCGCCTGACCATTCAGGACCGCTCAGAGGCACGGCCGAGCATTCACGCCGCTCAAAGCGGCGCTGCGGTATGGTGAGCCGTCAACCGCGGCATCGGCGATTGCCGCCAACAGTCGGAAGGAACAAGCGGATGAGCACAAAAAGGCGTTCGCGATGCTAGGCGTCGCGGTCATCGGTTGCGGCGGCATGGGAAGCAGTCACGCCAGAGCGATAGCCAACATATCGGGGCTGAGCGTGGTCTGCGGGGCCGATCCGAGCGAAACGGCCAGAAGCAAGTTCTCGACCGATTTCGACGTACCCTCGTTCGAACGACCGTCCGAGGCGCTGCAACAGAATGACGTGGAAATCGCCATCATCGCAATGCCGCACGATCTGCACGCAACGATGACGATAGAGGCGCTGGCAGCCGGAAAACACGTGCTGTGCGAGAAGCCAATGGCGATAACATCCGCCGAATGCGAGTCGATGAACGCGGCGGCCGTGCGGGCGGGGAAGAAGCTGATGGTGGGCATGACCTGGCACTTCAACCCGGCCACCACGGCACTGCGACAAATCGTCTCGTCGGGGCGGATCGGGCACCCCCTGTTCGCGGAAGACATCATCGCGAAGAACTGGAACCTCGCCAGGCGGCCGGACTGGTTCAAGGCGCGCGCTCAGGGCGGCGGAATGTGGGTGACGAACGGGATTCACCAGATCGACCGGTTGTCGTGGATCATGGGAGACCGGATTACCAGCATCGACGCCAAGTCAGGTACGTTTCAGCACGCGCAGGATGCCGACGACATGACGATGGCAGCCGTACGGTTCGCCGGCGGGGCATTCGCGTCGATTTCATGCTTCGGTTTCGCCAGGGGCGTCGACCGCCACGAGATCGCGGTGTGGGGAAGCGACGGGGCCGCCCGGTTCGTTGACGGGACGGTGGAGATCGGCGTGGAGGGATCGTGGCGAACGGTCGAATGCGGCGACTGGCCCCCGATCGAACGAGAGTTGGAGGCGTTTCGGCAAAGCATCGAGCACGATTCCAAAGTCCCGGTGGATGGGGAATGGGGCAAATACACGGTGGACGTGGTCCTAGCGGGGGAAGAGTCGTCGAGGCTTCGAAAGCCCGTCGAAGTGCCTGAAGGCTAGAACTGGTCTCCCGAGTACAGCTCCGTGCGGAACATGCCGCGCTGATACTTCAAATACTCTTTGCGGGACATTCTCGGCCGAAAATCGTCGACGATCTTCCCGGCGGCTTCCGCGCCGTTCGCCAGAAGATCGATAGCGGTCCTGGCCATCGCGATGCCGGGCGCGACGTAGGCCAACCGCTCATCTATGACTTTCCAGTCAGCCGAGTGACCGGTGCCGCTCATGCCTCCCATGTAGGGGTGGACCGTGGGCAGAATGTGGCTCACGTCGCCCATATCGGTGGAGCCGGCCCGGTGTCCGCCATAAGTCACGGAACCCTCGCCGAACATACCGTCGACGTTGTCGCCGAACAGGCGACCGAGTTCGGGGAAATTATTGAGGGGCAGGTATCCCGGAAGGGTGCGAATCTCGACTTGAGCGCCCAGCGCGAGTGCGCCCGCCTTGAGGGCGCGGTCCACCTTGCGCTCGGCTGAGACGATAGCCTCTACCGTCTTTCCGCGGACGTAGGTCTCGATAGTGACTTCGGACGGAATCACGTTCACGAGCTCACCGCCTCGGGTGATGATCGGATGGACGCGAATCGAGTCCTCGTCGCGAAACGTCTCGCGCAGCGCGTTTATGGCATTCATCGCCACGAGAGCGGCGCTGAGCGCATTGATACCCTTGTCGGGCGACCCGCCGGCGTGCGCGGCGCGGCCTATGTAGCGCACGAGCTTGGCGACGCAGCCGTTATTCGAGTCCACGACGCCCGCCGTCTCCGGTTCCGACGAAGAGTGGACCATCATCGCGAGGTCGACGTCGTCCAGCTCGCCGAGCGCGATGAACTCCGCCTTACCAGCCAGAAACTCAAGCTTGCCCTCTCGGACCAGATTGTTCCTGTATTCGATTTCAACGTATTCCTCGGCCGGTACGGCCATGAATACAACCCGGCCCGAGAGCGACCGCAGCACTTGGGCGTCGCTCAGAGCAATCGCGGCGCCCATGAGTCCGGCGAGCTGGGCGTTATGACCGCACGCGTGGGCGGCATGGGTGACCGGGTCGGCGAGTGGGTGAGTCGATACGAGCAGTGCGTCGAGCTCGCCCATCAGCGCGAGCGTGGGACCCTTTCGGCCGGTATCGAGGGTGGCGCTGAGACCCGTGATAGCGATGTCTCTCTTGACGGTAAAGCCGAGGCCTTCAAGGAACGCCGCAACGGAGTCCGACGTCCTGAACTCCTTGAACCCCAACTCCGGCGCGTGGAGTATCCGGTCGCCAAGGTCCACGATTTCATCCGACCGCGACTCGACGACGCTGCCGGCACGCGCCTTCAGACTACTGAGGTCGATTTCACACCTCCTCGACGAACCGTCGGCTCTTTCCCGAACTGGCTTGCCGAAACGCAGAATAGCACCGCAACCGTGAGGGGCGGTAAGAGCTACGAGGCCAAGCGGGCTTTCGTAACGCAGCGGAACGGTACTCCGTTAGCTTTGGCAAACCGGCGAGGATCCACGCGGAGGGTGATAACGATGCCGCGATTGATGATCGTACTTGGCGCACTCCTGTTGGCCGCGTTGATTGCCGTGCCGGCAGCGCTGGCCCAAGAGGGAGAAAACGAGCAGGATGAGACTCCCTGGGTGAGTATCGAACGGATCGGAGAAGAAGCCAAGGAGCTGATAGAGCGGTTTCGGGGGTATTTCGGGGGGAACGCGGGGATCACCATCTTGCCAGGGCCATTTGACACCGGCGCCGACTCATTCGAGGAGGAATTCTTTGACGGGTTTTCGACCGGGACGCTCCAACGGATCGCAATTGCCGTAGGACCTGTCGAGTCGGTCACGGACTCGTCCATAACCGTGGACAGGAAGACCTTCCGCATCAACGACGGGGCGCGTATTCCGGCCGATCTCGAAGCAGGCGACATTGTTCTCGTGCGAGGCGAGTGGGTCGACGGCGAACCGGTCGCAAGAAGCGTCACCAGCCTGGGCCTTCCGGAGCAATTCCGGGAGGCGTTTCCCCAGCGCGCGTTCCCCTGGGATACCTTCGCCCGAGAGTGGGACTCGTTCCCGCGGGAGCTATTTCCCCAAGGCTCAATTCCCTGGAGATCCTTCTCGGGTTCGTTCCGAGTCCACGGCGAGGTTGAACGGATAACCGACTCCTCGATAACCGTGGGCGGCGAAGAAATAGCGTTGACGGAAGCCACCGAGATGCCTGACGGCCTGGAGGTTGGCGACACCGTGACCGTGATCGGCTCGCTGCGCGAAGGCGAGGACGGCGAGCGGGTAGCCCGAGCAGTGCGTCGGGGACGGCTCGCTAACAGGCCAAGCGCGGACCTCGGCAAATTCGTCGACGACGAGCGGTTCAGGCTGAGCGGCGAGGTGGAATCGGTGATTCTGGGCAGCGGGTACGTAAAGCTCGATCTGGGAGACCACGTCGTCCGTATCGCGCCGCATGAAGTCGACCATTACACGCAGAACGGTCAGCCGGTCGCGGGGGCGTTAGTAATCGTCAGCGGCACGGTCGCGGACAACGGAGACCTTCTGGCCAGATCCGTGATAGTCGTAAACAAGTAAGGGCAACACGCCGAATCGCTCGGGACTGACGACAGCGCCGACACGCCGGCCCCGTACTGGCGGTGGGCCGGGACATTTGGGGGCTTGACGTAAGCCATCGCCCGCCAAGTCGTGCATACTTAGTCCGGTACAGCGGCAAAAGCCACATCGAGAGAACAGATGAGGAATACCGTGCGCAGCCTACGACTGATTATCCCGGTTGCGCTCGCCATCCTCGTTACCGTCAGCGCTTGCGACGGTTCGGAAGAGGAAGGGGGCGCAATGAAACAGTGGAGCAAGGCTCCGGAAATGATGATCGACGTGAACAAGGTCTACAAGTTCACTATCGAGACCACGCTGGGGACGATGACCGGAGAGCTGCACGCGATGGACGCGCCGGTGACCGTCAACAGCTTCGTCTTTCTAGCTCGCGAAGGTTACTTCGACGGCGTGATTGTTCATCGGGTCCTCAAGGGATTCGTGTTGCAGACGGGCGATCCGACGGGCACGGGCAGTGGCGGGCCGGGCTATCGCTTCCACGACGAAGAGGTCGTGGGCGAATACCTGAAGGGCACCCTCGCGATGGCGAACAGCGGCCCCAACACCAACGGCAGCCAGTTCTTCGTGGTTCTGGACGATCTGCGTGGCCGCCTGCCCAAGGACTACACGATATTCGGTCAGGTCGACGACACGGGGTTCGGGGTGATCGATGCGATAGCGGAGGTCGAGGTGATGGTACCCGCCGGAGGCTCCGAGAAGTCACGGCCGGTTGAAGAAATCATCGTGCAGAAGGTCACGATCGAAGAGCAATAGAGTCGGAGACGGGCCGCGAGCGGGCAGCCGCATGAAGAGCGTTATCCGGCTAAGCCATACCAAGATTCAGCTTCACGGCTTTTGCGGATGGGCATATAAGCTTCGATACGTCGACCGAGTCCGGCCGATCTTCCGTCCCCGGCTCCTGTACGGCGCGAACGTCCACGGCGTCATAAGCGAGTTCCTAGCGAGAGTTCGAGATGGGCTCGACGTCGAGTGGCGGCACATGCGGCAAATATTCGATCGCCGCTGGCGGGACGCGCCGGTCAGCGAACCGGAGAACGACAGGCTGCGTCAAGAAGCGCTGCGCCTCATTCGCGGCTTCTGGGAGACGTGCGGACCGGACTTCGGAAAGCCCATGTTTCTGGAAAAACGGTTCATGATCGACATGGGCGACGTAAGGCTCGAGGGCGTGGTCGACCGGGTCGAAGACAGGTCGCCCGGCAGCGTCGAGGTGATCGACTACAAATCAGGTTCCGCCCCCGACCGCAACACGGCCGAGCGCAACCTCCAACTGCTGATCTACGCCCTTGCGTGCAGGGAGGTCTGGTCGCTCCGGCCCGAACGCGTGAGCCTCCACTATCTGGCCACCAACTCCGTTCACTCGTGGGCGGTGACCGAATCGGATATCGATGAGGCAAGGCAGAGAGTCACGGCGACCGCGCAGCACATTCGCGGCGAGGCGTTCAACCCCCGAACGGGTCCTCATTGCCGACAATGCGACTACCTCAGGTCTTGCAGCTTTGGACAGGCATGGATTGAGTCCGACGGCTGGCCGAGAACACACAACGCCGGAACTCCGCCCGGCGCTTCGTGACAGCGGCCCCGGCGCGTGGGTCGAATGAGGGGGAGCCGACTTTGGGGTGATAGCCGAGCGGCGCGACGGCGGGGCGCTGATCACCACTCTGAACGAGTCGCCGAGCCTGAGCATCTATCTCGCCGTAGCGGGCCGGCTGCCGGCCGGTGCATAGCAAAGCTCCACCCCAGAGCGCTCGCGGAGATATCTAGTTGTTGGCTATAGCACAGGAGCCGGCGGGGCAGGAGCCTTCCACGTGCGCGACGAACTCGTCGCGATACTTCTGGGCCGCGCCCACAACCGGCCGATAGGCGAACTGGCCCAGTCCGCAAAACGACGAGGCCATCGAATCGCCTATTTCTTCCATTAGCTGCAAGTCGGCCATCACGCCCTGCCCGTGCATGAGACGCTCGAGAATCTGCACGAGGTTAGGGGTGCCTTCCCGGCAGGGGATGCAGAACCCGCAGCTTTCTTCCTCAAAGAACAGCGCGTCCCTGTAGGCCGCGTCCACCATGCAGACGGTCTCGTCCATCACGATCACGCCGCCGGTGCCCATGATGGTGTCGTATTGGGCGATGCTGGGATCGAGGCGAACGTCGAGCTGCTCGGAAGTGAGGATGGCCGCGGACGCGCCACCGGGCTTGAAGCCCTTGAGCGTCCGGCCTTCGGGAAGGCCGCCGCCGTACTCATAGATAAGTTCGCGGGCGGTCACGCCCATCGGCAATTCATAAACGCCAGGGTTGTTGATAACGCCGGAGAGACAGTAGATTTTCGTCCCGGCGTTCTCGTCGCCTTCACCAAGCTCCTGAAACCACTCGGCGCCGTTTTCGACGATCAACGGAACGCAGGCGAACGTCTCGATGTTGTTGATTACGGTGGGCTTTCTCCAGACGCCGGAGTTCGTGGGAAACGGCGGCTTGAACCGGGGGTTGCCGCGCTTGCCTTCGAGCGAGTTGAACAGCGCCGTCTCTTCGCCGCAGATGTATGCTCCCGCTCCGCGGCGCAGTCGCAGGTCCAGCTTGTAACCGGAACCCAAGACGTCGTCGCCGAGAATGCCGTCCGCGTAGCAATCGGCAAGCGCCTGTTCAACGCGTTCGATCGCGCGTCCGTATTCGCCCCGGATATAGATGTAGCCGAAATGGGAGTCCACGGCGTAGGCGGCGATAATCATCCCCTCGATGAAGAGATGGGGGTCCAGCTCCATGTTGAACCGGTTGCAGAACGTTCCCGGCTCGCTTTCGTCGCCGTTGGCTATTACATAGCGGGGCGTGTTGGGGTCGGCGCGCACGAACTTCCACTTCATGCCTGTCGGAAAGAACGCGCCTCCCCGGCCCTTCAGCCCGGAAGCCTCCATCATGGCTATCAGGTCCTCGGGCGACATTTCCGTGAGCGCGCGCCTGGCGCGCTCGTAGCCGCCGGTACCCTTGAACACGTCCAACTGCCAAGCGTCTTCGACGAACAGGTTCTTGTTAACCGCGAGCAATTCGGGCATTACTGGTCCTCTTCCCGCAGGCTGCGTATCAGATCGGTTACTTCCTCTTCCGTTACCGGCCCATGGACGTCAAGGTTGACCATGAGGGCCGGTTGCTTCTCACATTGTCCAAGGCAGGAGACCAACTCCAGCTTCAGCAGGCCGTCAGCGGAGGCATGGCCGGGATGGGCGCCTATCTCCTGGCGCGCGCGGGCCGCAATCTTCGTCGCACCGGCGATGTGGCAGGACAAGTCCCTGCACACTCGGACTATGTGCTTGGGCTGCGGCTCGGTATAGAACAGCGTATAGAACGTGACCACGCCAAACACGTGGGCCTCAGGGTACCCCAGCTCTTCGGAGATAATTTCAATGGACTCCGGAGCGACGTACCCGAGCATTTCCTGAGCTATGTATAGCGCCTCGAGCAGCGATCCCGGCTCGTCCTTCAGGTCGGCAAGTCTAGTCCGCAGGCTCTCGAGAACGGTAGATTGGTCGGCCTGAGTTTGTTCCACCGGCCCCGTGGCTTGTGTCATCTAGAGCTCCTGCAAGTCGGATCGTCTCGGTATCAACTCCGCAAACGGGCGGAAAGTTATAGCATGATTCCCAGTATGAACGATGCGGCGAAACTGCCTGTAGGCGAACCGCGGTAGCTTGCGGTCAAAGATCGCGCCGGATTCCGCAGGCTCCGGACGCCTCCGGAGTATCTCACTTACATGAGCACGTCCGCACTCGATCCGGCGAGGCCCATGGACAATTCGTCGCACAGATCACCGCGAAATCCAATCATAAACCGTTTGGACGACGGATCGCGGGCGGCCATCAGGCGGTTGACGGGCGGGCGTTCCGGGAACCGCGTGAAACGACCGAGTCGGGTCGAGCTACCGGCGGGGTCGCGCCACACTCGAACTTACCGACTTCATGCCTACTGGTCGAAAAAACCTCACGAGGTCCTGAGGGAATGTATCGAGTCACTGACCCGACCGGGGGAAGTGGTGCTCGATCCGTTCTGCGGGTCTGGCGGAACGCTGATAGTAGCGGCGATGCTGGGGCGGCGGGCGATCGGGGTGGATAGGTCACCCGCAGCCGCATTCATTTCGCAAAGCGCTTTGAGTCTGCCTTCGGCCGCGGCAATCCGCGTGGCCTGGTCGGCTTTGCTGGAACGAGTCGAACCCGAAATCAAGCCGCTGTACACGACGGTGTGCCACCGGTGCAACGGTCGGGCGGTCATCAGGTACACGGTGATAGCCGATAATTTCAGATGTTCGATTTGCAGGTCCGAGTTTGCAGCCGATCGGGCACCGCGGATCGGAGGCATCAGGCATTGTCCCGAATGCGAGACGAAGCTAGCCCGCAGCCCTGAAAGGACCGGCGCGGTCGCGGTCGAAACATCCGCGGAATGTGAGGCCGAATGCAAGCCCCGCGCCTTCAAGCGCCGTCGTGACGATTACGACCCTGGGGCAGCTTCATATTTCGACAAATACGACCTGTCGAAGATCCGCGAGGTCGACGCGATGCAGGTTTCGGCGTGGCGGCCGACCGACAGATTTCCCCAAGGGCTTAAGACCGCAGAACTCTTCGGCAGAGGCATAGAGAGGATCGACGCGCTATTCACGCGGCGGAACCTGAAAGCGCTCGCCATGCTTCGGGAAGCGATCGACGAGCTGCCGCCTGAGCACCGGACTCCAATGCTTTTCTGCTTCACGGCAGCTCTCACCAGTCTCACCCTCAAGTCGCAGCACGTTGAGGGCGGTGGCGGGTACCTGCCCGGGATGTACTACATTCCTCCGGTGCGCAAGGAACGCAATCCACTGTTCTCGTTTCGCCGGATAGTGGGCCAAGTGGCGCACGGAGCGGACGAGATGCACTCGCATAGCAGTTTCCGCAGCAGCAACACCTGGGTGGGCGTAGGGTCGGCGACGGACCTAAGCCACATTGGCGACGAGACGATCGACTTCGTATTCCTCGATCCTCCGTACTCGGACAAGATTCAATTCTCGGAGCTCAACTTCGTCTGGGAGAGTTGGCTCGGGCTGGTAGAAGATTGGGGAGATCAAGAGATTGTTCTAAATCGCGCAAGAGGCAGAACGCTCGTCGAGTGGGAGAACCAGATTAGTCTCGTGGCCGCCGAGGTCTTCAGAGTACTCAAACCCGGAAGCAGGGTGGCGCTCACGTACGACGACCCCAGGCAAGGCACATGGCCGGTGCTGCTAGGCGCACTAAGGCGGGCTGGGTTCGACGAGATCAGCGCGCACAGCTCATACGCGGTAAGGCAGCAGACATTCGTTCAGCGCCGCAGCTCCGGTGCAAGCAAGCGAGACACTCTTATCGTGTTTGGAAAGCCTCAGGATCGTGGCGCCCCCTAAGTTGACGCAGGCTGAGCGAAACGAACTTCGAAGCCTGCTCCGGCAGTGGGACAGGGCAGCGGCGAACGTCAGGAGTCTGCTCAACTCAGAGGGATGGACCGAATCGGGATTCGACTTCGCCAGGCTCCGGGAAGCAGTGGACGTAAGGGCGGAAGTCGAGAACGCCATTCTCGGGTTCTGGAGCAGGTTTCGTGGGTAACCGCTAGATATAGAAAAAAGCTACGAAAAAAACAGACTGGCCTACTATAAGTAGTAGCTCCTAACGATCATTAGGCGCTAACGTGTCTATAATGCGATTGTTGCGCGCGTCTTTAGGGAGATGCTACGGCCGGGGGGCTTGGGGGCCGGGGGCGCATTGGACAACTGTTTGGAGGTCCGGATGCTTTCGGCGAGGTTTCTAAGATCGCCCGCCTTCTTGAGTCTGCTGGGGCTCGCCTTACTGACGGCCGTCGCCATCGGCCGCCCCGCCAGTTCCTCGGCGGCAACCCCATCTTTCGGCACGGCCACCGTGACCGACAACCTGTTTATGGCTGACGAAGTAAATACGTCCCTGCGGCACAACATCCCAAATCTCCAAGTCTTCGCTGGGGGGCAACAGCGTAACGCGGACTTCAAGAGCCACTTCGAGAGCACCGGCGGCCTCGAGCGGTGGGGACTGCCAATTTCGGAGGTCTTCGAGGAAGAGTCGGGGGCGCTTACACAGTATTACCAGCGCGGGGCTGTCGACTTCCACATACGGCAGGACCTCGGCGGCAGCTGGGTTCTGGAACGGCGGCTCACCTGGGACTACATGGGCGGCGGCCTGGGCGGCAGCGTTGACATGGGTGTCGAACCCCACGTAACCAATCCGCACGCGGGAGTGCTCGTCGGACCGTGGGGACACAAGATTTCGAATGTCGACATCACAGGCAAGAGGACCGGATTTCGAGACTTTTTCGACCGGCTGGGCGGAGTCCAGAGCTTTGGCTTCCCCAAAACCGACGCTCGGGAAGACACAGGGGCGGCCGGCATGTTGCTGGCGCAAGGAGCTACACCGGGAATAGTGCGGCAGTATTTTCAGGCTGCCGTATTCGAGCACTTTCCGGACAACCCTCCGCAGTACCGGGTGCAGCTAACTCTTCTGGGAGACTTCCTCCGCAACCTCGCCTATCCCAACAACCGATGGGCCTCGTTGACGCCGTTCCTTGCGGCGGCCGAACTGCGGACGGGAGGCATCATGACGCTGGTCGCGGTCGACCGCGGACCTCCGCCAACCCCCAGTCCAGCAGGCACGCCTACCGCGACACCTCTACCCCAATTCAACTCGAACAACGAACTGATCGTGGTTGGGAGTCGGAGGAATGGTCTTTCCGTCTACGACGGGTTCGTATGGAAGACCATCAACGTTGAAAACTCCACGCTCGGCAGCAACCGCATCAACGCACTGTTCGTTGACGATCAACGCAGGATTTGGGTGGGAACGGACAGCGGGCTATTTCGACTAAACGCCGACCTGAATATCGAGGCGACTTTCACGCAGAACAACTCCGGTCTGGGAGCGAACGACATAGCAGCTCTATCCGGCGACGGCTCGGCGATCATCTGGATCGGTCTCGCAGGGCGAGGCGCATCTTCATATACCGCCGCCAGCACCGACGATCCGTGGACTTGGCACCGCACGGACAGCAGCAGCATCCCCAGCAACAGCGTGCGCGATCTATTCATGCTAGACGTAGGTCAAAACCGGGTGTGGTTTGCAACCGGGGCGGGCGCAGCCCAGTACGACGGCGCCACAGACTCGTGGAGACGGTTGACCACTACCGATGGGTTGGCTAGTGACGACGTGACGGCGGTCGCCATCGGGGGCGACGGAGTGCTCTGGTTTGGGACGGACGGCTCCGGGATCAGCTCGACGCCGAGCGGCGTTGAGGGTTCATGGACGACCTACACGACCGCGGATGGCCTCGGCGATGATTCCATACGCAAAGTACTCGTGTCGTCGACGGGAACGCTGTGGGCTGCCACGGACGGTGGCTTAAGTCGCAAGTCGCGCACCGACTTCACGTTTCGCACGTTCAACGCCCTGAACTCCGGTCTCCCGCATAACGAAACCAGGGACTTGGCGGAAGATTCGCAAGGGAACATCTGGATAGCCACAGGCGACGGGGTCAGTAAATTCGACACGAAGTCAAACAGATGGGACGATTTTCGGACCACGGACGGGCTTGCCGAGAACGACACGCTGGCAATTGCGATCGTGCCTCGCCGCTAGACGATAGTAAGCGGCTAAGCCGACGCATCCCGGCGGATCGCGGCCACCGCGACATCAACTATCATCAGCCGCCGGGCGTCGGAGAGCGTGCCCTGGCGGCGGAGCACGCTGTGTAACGACATCTCCACCCGGAGGAGGTCTACTTCCTGATCGCTCAGACCGTAGCCGTTACGCAAGATTTGTTGAAATTCGGGAGGTTCGTACTCGAGCTCGCCGCTTTCGAGCTGGTTCACGAGACTGAGAGGCACGCGCGATCGACGCGCAACCTGATTTACCGTAAGCCCCACGAGGTCGCGCCGGTCGACTAACTTTCCCATGAGGGAGGCCGCGTCAAAGCCACTATTCTCCAGACCTACGGGGCCATTGTCCGGCCCCGTCAAGGCCTCCCGCGCAACTTCCTGCAGCTTGCGTATCGATTCCTGCGTAATTCTGACTATCTGATCCTCGGCGAGCTCCCTCTTCGCGTCTGCCAAGTCTTCGGGCACGTAGCCGCTGAGAACGAGCATGTCCCTCGGATCCATCTGCAGACCCCGGGCAATCGCGACCATCGTCTTTATCGACGGGCTTTTGTAGGCGCCCGATTCGAGCCGGGAAAGATATGAAGGGGCTATGCCGCACTTCTTGGCGAGCTCCGCCTTGGAGAGCCGACGCTGTTCCCTGGCCATTTTGACGGCGTCTGAAAATCCCATTCTCGGTTTCGCCTCCACAAAGAGAAGGGAGGACGATTCTAGCCGAGACGATCGCCGACCGGCCGCGCGGAATAGCGGTTGGCTTCATCGACACAATCCGGATAGGGGGTCCGCTGTGAGTCGATTTCCCGAGCTGGATACCAGCGTTCACGCACCTGACCCACCAGATACAACGAGCCGGTGACACAAACCATTCCGTCGGGTCCCGCCCAGTCGACCGCGGCTGCCAAGGCCTCAAGCGGGTCGGTGCGAACGAGAGTCTCGACCCCGGTCGAACGGGCCATCCGCCCGAGGTCAACGGCAGGTAGCGAGGCTTTCCGATATACGGCAGGTTCGGTCGCGATAAGCAAGTCCGCGGCCGACGCCAACTCGTCGACAATCACGTCGGCGGCTTTGTAACCGAGCACTCCCACCACCACCGCCAGCCTGCGTCCGCGCTTTTGCGCCCTAAGAACCGCTGCCAGCGCGGCGGCCTTGTCGGGGTTGTGGGCGCCGTCGAGAACGACGTTGGGAGTATCGGAAACAGTCTCCCAACGCCCCTGCAGGCGGGCAGCGGCTAGTCCTTGCTCAACCGACCCCTGCGTTATTGGATATCCCGCGTCTGCCATTGCGTCGGCGATGGCACAGGCAACCGCAGCGTTTTCTACCTGATGGGCACCCCGGAGTCCGAGCTCGGCTTTCCGGACACTGAAATTACGTCCGAGATACGTCAGCCGGTCGCGGCCGTCCGTGACGCCTTCCGGCCAAAAGTGAACGCCAGGACGAATTGGCTGGAAAACCGCGCCAGCCCCCTTGGCATGCCTCTTGAGAGAGGCCAGCACGTCGTCGCCCGTGTCGATCGAGATGGCGGGGGCGCCCCGCTTGAACACGCCGGCCTTGTGGCGGGCGATGTCGAGGACGGTCGGCCCCAGCGAAAGCACGTGGTCCAGACCAACCGACGTTACGGCGGCGACCACGGGAACCACGACATTCGTCAAATCGTAACGTCCACCCGCGCCCGCTTCGATGACCGCGATATCCACGTTGCGGCGACGGAAGTACTCGAACGTAAGCGCTACCCAAGTCGGCCCATAACGCGGTTCGGATAACAAGCCGGGCGTGCGCGCCGAGTCTCGCCGCTGCTCGAACCACTCAACCAGCTCGACCAGCTCCTCACGAGACGCAAGCTGATCGTCCACCACGAGTTTCTCAAGAGGAGTTTGCAAATATGGGGTGAGATGCGAGCCTGTTTCGAGTCCGGACGCCCTGCAAATACCCGCGATGAAGGTGCAGACTGACCCTTTTCCAGAAGTTCCTGCCACGTGGACGACCGGGTACGCGAGATGTGGGTCGCCCAATTCCAGCAAAAGGGCCGCCATGCGGGCGACCCGCTCGCGTCCTCGCTGGCGTGAGTCGCTTCTGCCCAAGGGGCGAGTCAGCTCCCCGGGTCCCTTGATCAGTGACAGCATGTAGCTCGACGCCGCCTCGTACCGTCTTAAATCGGCGTCGGCAGAGACTGACGGCGAGGGTGACGCCGAAGCTCGGCCAGGGCTAGTTTGCGTCATCCTCTGAGGGGTTGGACGTATAAGCGATGTACCACTGATCGGGCAACTGCCTGATTACAGATTCGACGTGTCTCAACGCGGCCGACATCGCGTCTTCCGCGGTGACCGCAGGGTCATCGGTCTCGATTGCATCGAAAAGCTTGCCATAGTAGCCGCCCGATCCGTCTGACCAGCAGGCCCCCACGACTATCGGTACGCGCGCGCGTTTGGCGAGCCGAACGGCTCCGATAGGATGATGGTCCCGGCGGCCAAGAAACTCCACGCGCTCGCCACGCTCGCTCACGGGGCGGTCGGCGAGAATCGCTACCCAATCGCCACGCGTGAGCGCCCGGAGAATGCCGGACGCCGCACCGCTTGTGTCAATGAGGCCCATTCCCGCATTTTCCCGGACCTCTATAGCCAGCTTGTTCAGGCTGTTGGCGGGCAGCGGCAGCGCAACGACATAAAGGTCGCGTCCGAGCAGGGAGACCCACGAGCCAAGGAGCTCCCAGTTGCCAATATGGGCGCTAACCAGCAGACAGCCTCGGGGATCTTTGGCAGCGTTCTCTAGCACCTCCTTGTTTTCCATCTGTCGCAACTTGGCAGCGACACGCTGCCGGCGAGGCAAGACCGCACTGTCAACGAAGTCCATTGAGAATTTGGCGAAGTTGGCGAAGCTACGCCGAGCCGTCGCCACCGTCTCCGGGTCATCCAGGGGCAATCCAATGGCGCGCGACGACCAGTAGACCGCATCAGCCCGTCGCGAGCGCCAGAGGAGGAACAGCATGCGACCAACCAGCGAGGCAAAAATCATCTTCGGCCGGAACGGCATGGCCCGCAGGCACGCGACCGCAAAATCGACCAGCATCTCGCTTATAGCGCCCGTTTGCCGCCTCACTTTCGAACTAACGCGCTGAACGAGTTCCCCGGACACCGGTCAAGGGCAATTCTCGCCGCGAATCCCAACAATCATGCAGTCGAAACTGGAGATGAAACCCCTAATCCGCCACACCTAGGATGAGCACTCTGATGGTATACAACACGGCATTCCCGCAGCGCCTAGCCGGCGGACGGACCAGGCTCGATTGGCTTTAGCTGGGCTTAGTCGCCAAAACAGTCACGCTGTAGCCGAAATCCGGCAGTCCGTCGCTCCCAGACGCTTCGAGCACGTTTCGCCGGAATTTCCCCAGAACACGCTCGCGCTCACCATCAGTGAGCGGCTCGAGCATATAGCCTGCTATCTCGGGAAATCGCTGGATCAATTCCTGCGGGTCGGACACCCAGTCTCGCCGGCTGGTGAATATCTCAACATCGTCGAAGCCCACATCCACAGTCGACTGCCGGGCGCCCAAGGCGGACGAAGGTCGATACATGTCGAGAATGGGTCGAAGTCGGTCGGTCGACAACTCCTGCGCGAGCGCATCACGCATCGCTCGTTCGACTGGTCGATCAAGGGTCAGATCGCCCCGAAACTTCATCGCAAGACGGCCGCCACGCCGCAAAACACGGTGCTGATTCCGCAGAGCCCGATCCAGGCTGCTCAAGTGGCTGAGGGAGTTAACGCTGATCACCACGTCGAAGAACCCGGAAGTGAAAGGCAGGCTTTCCGCATCTCCGAGAATCCAGCGAACCCCGCCCGCATTCAGAGCCAGATCGTCATCCTTCGCGGCCCGCCGCAACATGCCCGGAGAAATATCGAGGCCTACAGCAGTAGAGGCAGCGCCGTGGTGTTGCATGAACCTCCGTAGCGATCCGCCAGCGCCGCAGCCGACGTCCAGCAGGGTCTCCCGCGCGTTCATAAACCGGCCAAGTTGTGGGAAGTCGTCGTCACTCCTGCCGCCGAAGTCTTGCGCCCTGCGGTCGTAGTTTCGGGCTATCCGGTTGCGGATTTCCAAGTCCGTGCCACCCATCAGATCCGACGTCTAGAAGCTGATCCATTGGGAGCCAGCGCCCAACACCACCGCAACGACCGCTAACAGCACAAACATTACGACCGCCAGTACGGCGATGCGGCGCATATCCGCCGGCACGTATGACAGGTCACCGAGGGCCTGTGACTCGGCGGACGTGGCTGCCGGAGCTTCGGGGGGCGAGATAGGGGTATCTCCGGTCGCGCGGTTCGTTTCGGGAGCCCGCCGCAGAGCTCGGGCGATGGCCTCGTCAGACCTAGGCCGCGACCGATCGCGACCTAGGCCCGCCCGCTTGCGCTGCCTCCGGGAGAGTTTCCTGCGACCAGCGTGGGCCATGCTCGTTAACCGGTTACGTCAGGTTGTTTCACGTGAAACAACGTCCTCGCCAAGCAGAACATCCACAAGAGTCTCTAGTTCCTCCTGACTGTAGTAGTGAATCACCATCCGCCCGCTTCCACGACTCCCCATCAACTGCACTTTTGTTCCGAGCTTGCTCCGCAACCGACCTTCCAGGTCCGCACGGTCAACATTCGTCTCGTCGCCTATCGCGGTGCCGCTCGCCTTGGCAGCTTCCTCCGCCTCTCGCACGGTCAGTCCACCCTCCAAAATCGCCCTAAGGAGCTCGATTTGCCTTTTGGGGTTCCGAATGGACAGCAGAGCCCGAGCGTGGCCCTCAGATATTCGTCGCTGCTGCAGCGCTTTACGGGCTTCATCAGTAAGCTCAAGAAGCCGCAGCGTGTTAGCAACCGACGGTCTGCTCTTTCCAACAGCCCGTGCAATCTCCTCTTGGGTCATGCCGAACTCTCTGATTAGTACCGAGTACGCATTCGCGCGCTCCGTTGCTCCCAAGTCTTCTCGTTGCAGGTTCTCCACCAGTCCTATTTGCAGCCGCGATACCTCGTCGACGGTCTTCACGATCACTGGAACCGTTTCGAGTGCGGCGGCCTTGGCGGCCCGCCAGCGGCGCTCACCGGCCACTAACTCGTACCAACTCCCGGATCCGTCACTCTCCTCAGTCACGACAAGCGGCTGTAGAACCCCGTGCCGACGAATTGAGTCGGTGAGTTCGTCCAACCGCGCCGCGTTCATCTCCACCCTCGGCTGATGACGGCCGCGTCTGATGCTCGACAGCTTTGCCTCGACCAGCCTGACCCCACGCTTAGGCAGCAGAGCCTCCAGACCCCTGCCCAAAGCACCGCTATGCCTTGGTCGCACCACTAATCTCCTGACACAACGTTCTGTATGCTGAAGCGGCCGCCCCACCAGGATCGTGCTCGAAGATGGTTCTTCCGAATCCCGGGGCCTCCGCCAGCCGCACCGACCTGGGGATGACAGATCGTACTACCTCAGCCCCAAAATGTGCCCGCATGTCCTGTACTACTTCTCGCGACAATCTAGTCCGACGGTCGTACATGGTCATAAGATAACGCCGCCTCAACGGCCCTTCACCGCGGATCTCACTAACCGTATCCAAGGTCGTTACGAACCGCACCAGCCCCTCCAGCGCCAGATACTCGCATTGCACGGGCACCAGCACCTCGTTAGCTGCCATTAGCCCGTTAATCGTCAGGAGTCCGAGAGTTGGCGGACAGTCGAGTACGACGTAGTGATAGGCGCCCCTTGCGGTGGCCAGACATTTGAGCAAGCGCTCGTTCCGGTCCGGCTCCCCCCCAACCTCCAGTTCCAGCGCTGCCATGTCCTCACATGCCGGCATCAGATTGAGCCTCTCGCGGCCGGATTCGGCCGTAACCTCTCCGAGCGAGCTCATTCCGATTAGTAGCTGGTACGCTCCAAGCCTCCGTAGCGGCAAACCTAAAGCGCTAGTCGCATTACCCTGAGGGTCCAAGTCGACCAGCAACGTCCGCCTTGCCATTTTGGCAAGCCCCGCGGCGACATTCACAGCTGTCGCCGTCTTGCCTACACCGCCTTTTTGATTTGCGACGGCCAATACCGTGGTTTCCAGCGGCCCATCAGAGCCTGCCGGCAATACGTGGATGGATTGCTTGCTAGCGTCCTGCCCCACCGCGCCACAAGGCTAGGAAGTTACTCACTGGCGCCTCCTGCTCCTGTATGTATATCTCAAAAAGACTAGTCGGAGTAGCAGTTGGTCCTGTTGATATGTAGAAAACACGTGTGCGAAGCCTGGACGTGCGCCGTGAGCGTCGGTTGATATGTCCAGAATAATGCTGTTGAGAGGCTTGGGTGGGTGGGGAAACCGACTAGTTGAAGTGAGGCGCCGCTTGCTGAAGCAGAGTGCGAATTGAATCAACTGCGAGTTGGAGCGCGGAGTCTTTGGGGAGTTCGCGTGTGATCTTGCGTATGCCGTGGAGGACTGTTGTGTGGTCCCTGCCGCCTAGTTCGGCACCGATCGCCGGTAGAGAGTGGTTGGTTTCCTCACGCATAAGGTACATGGCGATATGGCGGGGCCGGGTGAGGCGGGCAGAACGGCTGCGCCCGGCTATCTCCTCCCTGGTGAGGTTGAAGTGCCTGCAGACCGCGTTCGTCACGGACAGTAGCGTTGCCGGTTGTGGAGATGCTTGATAGCCAGTGTGGCGTAATGCCTTCTGTGTGGTGGCTACGGAAAGCTCAAGGTTGTTGCATTGTGCGAAAAAGAGGACACGGGTAAGAGACCCTTCGAGATTTCTGACATTATCGGTAACGGACGAAGCCAGGAACTCGATGACTGGCGATGGAACGTCTGCTTGCACTGCCGCTGCCTTCGATCGGAGTATGGCCAAGCGGGTCTCAAAGTCAGGCGGCTGAATGTCGGCGACGAGGCCCCAGGCGAAACGTGTAATGAGCCGGTCGGACAGGGGGCGAATAGTCTGCGGCGGCCGGTCGCTTGTCAGCACGATTTGTTTGCCGGCCGAATATAACGAGTCGAACGTGTGGAACACTTCCTGCTGTGTCGATTCGCGCCCCGCTATGAGCTGAACGTCGTCCATGAGCAGTACATCGGTAGACCGGTAACGCGCCCGGAAAGCGGACGTGCTGCCAGCTCGGATGGCTGTAACCAGTTCGTGAGTGAAGTCCTCTGATGTGACGAATCGGACCGCCAGCGAAGGGAACCGCTCGTGGATCCCATGGCCGACGGCCCTGAGCAGGTGCGTCTTACCCAGACCAACGCCGCCGTGGATGAAGAGTGGATTACATGACCCACCGGGGGCCTCACAAGCCCGCTTGGCTGCGGCGTAAGCCAGCTTGCTGCCCTCGCCAGCGACGAAGTTGTCGAAGGTGTAGCGCGGCTGGAGCGGGGCTGGTTGACTGGAAACCGGAGTGGCCGTGAGACGGTCTCTTGCGGGCGGGCGCGGCTGTGAGGCACCGGTCCCCAAAGGGAACACCGGTCCGCCTTCGGTATTGATTACAAACGTAAGGTCTACATCACAATCGGCAATTTGGTCGACCACTCCTTTGACCATGGGGCGGAAGTTGCGGTCGACGGTCTCCTTCGCGAACGCGTTTGGGAAACCCACTACAAGGGAGGCATTACCCCCCTCGACAAAGGTGCTTTGCTGGAGCCAAGCGGCGAACTGACCGCTGCTCATCTCGACTTGCAGACGGCCCAGCGCGGCTGCCCAGGTACCTTGATCGATCACGAAGACCGAACTCTCGGAGCGTGTTCAATGTGGAGTCGTAACATTTGGTGGGCATTTATGATAATTAACTGATGACGAGGATTTCAATGGTCGCTATACGTGTGAATTACAAAAAAGCAGAAAACTCGTCGACGATATTTTTGTCCAGAAAAGGCACCCGCAGATCGAAGAATACCGGTGCCCGACTCCTGTGGCCGCACCAAGTCACAGGGTAGGGGCCCCATCGTATGCTTGGCGAAGCGCCGAGGGACGGAGAGTCGGCACCGGAGGTGAGGTAGCGAGGCGTTGATACGTCCGTGATGGGGGCTGATGCGGTGACTCCGGTCGACGGGAGGCCAGAGTTTCGCAGGCGATGCTAATTGTAAAGAGGAATGTAACGCTGGTAACTGCGGCTATATGGATCAGGCGTAATGGTGAAGCTTATGTCGGATCGGCCGGCGGCAATATGCCGACAAATGTGAATCTGAAGCATGGATGTGGATAGCGTGCGGAAAGGTGTGTATTGACGGGAAACGATACGTTGTGGATATAAGTGTGAGAGGCTTGGCCGACGGTGGGATGATGAGCTGGGTGATACTACATTCAGTCGCTTTTTGGGGTGGGGAAAGGGAAGCGAGATCGAGTCACGTTTCGGACCAATCGGTAATGGATCAGGGGCTTGTTGGTCACACTGGTCATGGAGGCGCGGCGGTAGTTTGGCAACGACGACTAGGATGCTTTAGGCGCCGCCCGGGGCTTGACGCTACGGTTAGGCTCAGTCGGGGACGTAGGAGGTGGTTGAAATGCCGCGAGATCTTGTAGTGGGCAATGGCTCGATGCTGGTCAACTTCGACCACGACTATTTGATCCGAGATATCTACTACCCGCACGTCGGCCTGCACAATCACATTGCGGGCGGGAAATGCCATTTCGGCGTGTGGGCCGATGGCGAGTTCAGTTGGATCGAAGACTCGGACTGGCAGCGCGATCTGCGGTACGAGAAATCCACCTTGGTCACGGACGTCCGGTTGCGAAACGACCACCTCGGCCTTGAGATGACGTGCTCGGACTGCGTGGATTTCCACAGACCGGTATATGTTCGGAAGGTATCGATCAAGAACCTGCGGAGCACGCAGCGTGAGTTGCGGGTCTTCTTCCACCAAGACTTCAGCATCTACGGCGATGACATCGGAGATACCGCGTACTTCGACCCGGCGCCGAGGTCGTTGATCCACTACAAGCGCAAGCTCTGGTTCTGGGTGGATGTTCAGACGCGCCTTAGCTCGGGATGGGACGCCTTTGCCATTGGCGAGAGCTCGGTTCGTGGACTCGAGGGCACCTGGCGGGACGCCGAAAACGGGGAACTCGGCGGCAACCTCGTGTCGCAGGGTTCGATTGATAGCACCGGAGGGGTGCATCTGGATATCGAGGGCGACGGGTCCCAAGAAATCTATTACTGGATATCGGCCGGCCACGATTACAAGAGCCTCAGAAACCACAACGATTCGCTAAGGGAGCGCGGGGCGGAAACGCTGGTCAACCGTACGAAGCACTATTGGCGCTACTGGGTTACCGGATCGAAGACGGGCACGGCGGACCTGGACCAGCGGCTTACCGATCTGTACCACCGGAGCCTTCTGATCGTGAGGACCCAGGTAGACAACGGTGGAGCGATCATTGCGGCGAACGACACAGACAATCTTCAGTTCAACCGGGATGTGTACAGCTACATGTGGCCTCGTGACGGCGCTCTGGTGGCGGACGCGCTCGGCCAGGCCAACTTCGGGAGTCTGACCCGGCAGTTCTACAGATTCTGCGCCAGCGTGATTCGGGACGAGGGATTCATGGCCCACAAGTACGCTCCGGACGGTTCGGAGGGCAGCTCGTGGCATCCCTGGGCCACGGACAGGGGAGAGCAGCAACTTCCGATCCAGGAGGACGAGACGGCGCTCGTTCTCTGGGCGTTGGGACGGCAGTTCGACCGTGACCTGAACGTCGAGGCCATCAAGCCTCTGTATGCGGAGTTGATAAAGAAGGCCGCCAACTTCCTCTGCGAATTTAGAGATCCCGAGACTGGTCTGCCGCTTCCCTCATACGATCTCTGGGAGGAGCGGCATGGAGTCCACGCCTGGACGGTCGCTTCGGTTTGGGCCGGCTTGCGCGCGGCCGCGGCGTTCGCGCGCGGATTCGGCGAGACCGAGTTCGAGGCCCGCTATCGTGCCGCGGCGAACTCAATGCGGGATGCGGCCCAGCGGCATCTGTACGACGAGGCGGAGGGTCGGTTCCTTCGGCGGCTGATTCCAAACGGTTCAGGCGGATATGAGAAGGACATGGTGTTGGACGCCAGTCTGTATGGGTTGTTCTACTTCGGAATGTTCTCAGCCGCCGACCCGCGGATAGTCGCGACCATGAACCGGATAAGCGAACGGCTGTGGGTGCGCACCGACGTGGGCGGCATCGCCCGCTATGAGAACGATTATTACCACCAGGTCAGCACGGACGTCGAGCGCGTGCCGGGCAATCCGTGGTTCATTTGCACCATGTGGCTTGCTCAATGGCATGTCGCAACGGCTATGAAACCGTCCGATCTGGCACCGGCCAAGGACTTGATGAACTGGGTAGTGGACCGCGCCTTGCCGTCGGGGACGCTCGCCGAGCAAGTCGACCCGTACTCAAATGCGCCCTTGAGCGTTTCGCCGCTTACCTGGAGCCACGCAACCTTTGTGGCGCTGTTCCGGGAGTATCTGATCAAGCACCGGGAGCTGACGGCCGGCCGGCGACGGGAACGGGCGCAGCGAACGGCCCGAGGAAAAGCCTCGTCGGTAGCCCTCTGATGGCCGGCCCGTCGAGGGGCCAGGCGGTTTAAGTGCTCCTATTCTCGGAGGAAGCCCGAGACGCGTTGCGGCTACGAGGTGGTCAGCCCGAATTCTCGGCCGCGGTGACGAGTCTGGCCGGGAGAGTGATGGGCACGGCAAGGCGCCGGATGAGCGTGCCGGACAGACGGGCCGGGTACTACCACGATTATTTCTGTCCCGATCACGCCAAGCAGTTCGAATTCGATCCTGAAAGTCCCGACGTTCACAGGTGTCCGATCGACGGGCGGTCCTTCGGTGGGGAGAAGCTCGATGCAGCCTGGCGGTGGTTCGTAAACAACCGCCTGAGCACGCTTGCCTTCGAGTCAGCGGTGTTGGGCGTTGCAACGGGTGTCGGTGAGCATCTGGAGGCCGCGTGGGCGATATTGACCCAATACGCACGGAAGTATTCGAACTATGAACCCGACCCCGACTGGCACTTTTCGGGACGAGCCTGCTACCACGCGCTGGACGAAGCGGTCTGGCTCATTAACCTGGCCTGGGCGTGTGATCTGGTTTTGGGCGGCGGTTCGCGCCGGGATGCCGGATATGTACGCACGAGTTTGCTCGAACCCGCCGCCGACTGGATAGCGGGCCGCCGCCGCCGCCGGATCCACAATATCGAATGCTGGCTGAATGCTGCGCTGGTAACGGCGGGAGCAGTATGCGGAAGGGACGATCTCGTCGAAACGGCCATCGACGGGCCGTACCGGTTACGGGAGCAGGTCAGCCGGGGAGTTCTTAAGGACGGTCTCTGGTATGAAGGCAGCCTGAGCTACCATTTCTATACGCTCGCGGCCCTCATGTGGACTTCGCGAGCATTAGAAGCGGCGAGACCGGATCTGGCCCGGTTTCCGGAGGTGGAGCGGATGCTTCTGGCCGCCATAGACCTCGCGACTGCGGACGGCTCGCTGCCATCGATCAATGACTGCTGGAGTCCCATCGACCTCACCGACCGTTGCGGTCACGCCATACCCGAGCCGCCCGGCTTTTACGAGACCGGCTGGTCCTGGTACCGGCACAGAGAATTTGCGGCGGTGCTCCAGCGGGCCTACAGGCTTCGGCCTAGAGACTCGATTTGGCTCCTGCTGGAAGGACAGCGAACGCTTCCCGCAGGCGGTCTTGTCCGCAAACGACGGAGCGCAGTATTTGAAAATTCCGGGCTTGCGCTGCTTCGAGACGGCTCCTTCCAGCTGCTTTTGAAATACGGGAGGCACGGCGGCGTGCACGGCCACTACGACAAGCTCGGCCTGTCGGTTTACGGGGAAGATGCCGTCCTTTCCCCGGATCTCGGAACACCCGGGTTCGGCGTCGGGCTGAGCGATCGCTGGTATGCCCATACCGCGAGTCATAACACCGTGATGGTCGACGGCAATCTCCAGCCGGCTGGCTGGGGTTCGCTTTTGAGATTCGAGACCACTGGGGGATTTGAACTCGTGGACGCCGCGGTGGGGTGGACAATGCGACCCCACGCCGGGGTCCGGTTCAGGCGGGCGGTGCTAATTCGGCAACCCTACTTCATCGACTTGTTTTCGGTTTCAGCGCCCGTGCCCCGGCGGTTCGACTGGATTTACCACAATGAAGGTTCGTTTGATGCTCGTGGGGAATTGGTAGCGACTGGCCGTGCCGAAGGGGTTGCACCGCATCCAGAGTTGTCCGGCTGGACGCGAATTCGTGACGCAAGCGCACTGCAGTGGAGAGTCGGGGGCGACGCCGGTATGACCGTATTTCCGTTGAGTAGAGGGGGCGAATTGTATTCGGCGGAGGGGCCATCCAATCCGGCGTCCGAGTCGAGGACGGCGATCGTGCGGCGGATGCGCGCGAGTCGAGGCTTGTTCATCGCGGTTTTCTGCCCGTGGCGGGGTGGATGCCCGGTCGACGGCGTCGAGCTGGAGCATGTGGCGGAAGGACACGTGGGCCGGCTGACCGTGGACGTGGATGGTGGCCGTGACGTTTGGGATCTGGGGTCGTTCGAAGGACACACCGATCTGGACGTATCGCTGCGCCGCGCATGACAAACGGCGGGGGCGAGTAGCTCGCTATATCAGTCCAAGCTCGGCAAGTTTCTCATGGTCCATCCCGAGGGCGTGTCCGACTTCGTGAAGAACAGTTTGGCGGACCTGCTCGCGAAGCTCGTTAATGTCGCGAAAATTCCGCCGAAGCGCGTTGCGGTAGATGACTATCCTGTCGGGAAGAACCATGCTGTAAGCGCTGTTTCGCTGGGTCAGAGGGATTCCAACGTACAGGCCGTAAAGCTCCGACCCAGGCGGAATGTCCATCTCGGCGAGGTCTTCGGGGTCCGGGGCGTCTTCGACGACGATCGCGACGTTTTCTAGGCGTTCGAGCAGCCAATCGGGAATCGAATCGAGCGCTTGGTCGACGAGCGTCTCGAAATTAATACGTGAAGTCACGCAGCCGTCTATCCAAGCGCGCGGGGGGTTCGCCGCCGCTTACAGAATCGGGTTGGGCAACCAGCCATGGATCGTCTCTGTTTCTGATTCGCCGGCAATTCGACGCCTGACCGCGTCGATCACCTTCAGGTAGAAGCCGTCCGCAACCGGGACAAGCATATCCTTGCTTATGGTCACATCCCGTAGCGCCTTGGCCGTTTCGTACCGAACTCCGGGAACGGCTTGGCTTTTGCCGGTGACCAGCGCTTCGGCGTCCGATAGCGTTAGCTCAACCAGCGCGGTGACCTCGTCAGGCTGAAGGCGATAGGTGTCCAACGGCAGATCGTTGATCCAGATATAGGTCTGGTGAAGCTCACGGTCGATCATATTCGGATCCGCGGCGTCATCCCAGCGACGCACTCCTACGAAGCTCACGTCCTTCGTGGTGGGGCGCACTCCAAGCTCCTCTTCGAGCTCGCGGACCAGATCGGTCTCGCCCATGCGCACGTGGCCGGCGGACGTCGTGTCCAGCTTGCCCGGCCAGGCCTGCTGGGAAAGGTGTCTCTGCTGGAAGAGCAGTCGGTGTGATCCGTCTCGGGAGCGCCGCACGATCCAGAATTGCAGAGTGAGGTGCCAGAGGCCGATCTCGTGAATCCGCGACCGCGTGCACGCATGGCCAGTGGGCAGGCCCGACGGGAAGTAGACCTGTAGCAACTCGTCTTCGGTCGACGACATCTTAAATCCTGTACTCCGTCGGGCTTGGTCGATGGCGTGATTGGGGCAGTCGCGAGAGTGATTATCCCCCGTCGTCGTCGGAGTCGCCAGTTCGTTCCACGACCAGCCTGACAAGGATTGTCGAATCGGACAGAATGATCGGGCATTTGGCCGGTAGTGCGTCCGTTGAGGAGTCGATTCAATGCGATTTGGATGCTGCACCACGGTGGAAGGATTGGAGGCAACCCGAAAGGCCGGGTTTGACTACGCCGAGCTACAAGTAGCCGCCCTGGACCCAGAGGGCGCCGAGTCCGAGTTCGCGGAAGTACGCCGGCGAATCGCCGACTCCGGTCTGCCGGTTGAGGCCTTCAACGTGTTCATCCCGGGGGTACTGCCGGTCGTCGGCGACCGGGTCGACCGGGAGAGGCTAGACGCGTATCTGGATACGGCGCTGGCGCGCATGTCCGAGGTCGGCGCCGAGATCATCGTGTTTGGCAGCGGTGGGGCGCGGTCGACTCCCGACGGATTCGACCGAGACCGAGCGGCGGACCAGATCGCGATGTTTTTGCACCTGGTTGCGGAGAAGCTCGACCGTGTCGGCATGACCCTGGCGATCGAGCCCCTTTACAAGACCGCTTGCGACAACATAAACACTGTCCCAGAAGCGCTGGAGATGGCGCGGCGTGTTGATCATCCGCGAATCAAGGTGCTTGCAGACCTTTTCCACATGACTTATGAGGATGACGAATTTCAAAGTCTCTCTGAGGCTGGAGCCGATTTGCGGCACGTCCACGTACCCGTGCCGCAGCTGGCGGGGATGCCGCCGCGCCCGTGGGATGGGATTTACGTCGAGTTTCTCGACGCCTTGCAGTCAGCCGGCTACGCGGATCGAATCAGCATCGAGGACAACGGCGGCAGATTCGAGGATTATTCAACCGAGCCGAAGCGGGCCTTGGAGTACATAAAGGGCGAGTGGGACTGATGAGCGCGAACCTGCAGTTTTCTATCGACGACTTTATCGACGAGCTCGAGCGTCAGACTTCGAGGCCGCTCGCGTTTAGCGCTGAAACCCAGCACGAGTGGATTCTGTGGAGGTCGCGGCTTCGGGCCAAGCTGTACGAGCTTATGCAGCCCTGGCCGGAGCCGGTCCCGCTCAATCTGAGAACCCTGGAGACCGTTGAGCTTGAAGGAACGACCCGGCACAAGGTGGTCTATTCCACCGAAGCCGGAGTGGACGTTCCGGCGTTCCTCTTCGTTCCGGAGGGCGCGGGTGAGAGTAAGAGCTTGCCGGGCCTCTTGGCGGTGCATGGTCACGGCGTGGGCAAGGACGGCGTGAGCGGGGAGGCCTCCGACGTTCACAACGACTACGCCTTGCGGTTCGGCAAGCGAGGCAACGTGGTGCTGGCGCCCGACGCCCGCGGGTTCGGCGAGCGAAGCGAGGGGTTCGGCCATCCGGCGCCGGGCGAGACGACCGGCATATTCGGGCGTCGGGACGGCTGTAACGTCAGCTTCCTCAAGACGATGCTCTACGGCGTCAGCCTGATGTCGCGAAATATCTGGGACGACCTTAAGGCCGTTGAGGTACTTTCGGCCCATCCCGCCGTGAACGCCGACCGGGTCGGCTGCCTGGGCCTGTCCTTCGGCGGGACCAGGACCATGTATCTGGCCGCGATCGATCCACGAATCAAGGTGGCGGTAATCAGCGGATATCTGACTACGTTTGCCAAATACGCCATTGAGATGGGCAACTTTTGCGGCTCGCAGTTCCTTCCGGGCGTCTATCGATATGCCGACGTTCCCGACATCGTCGGCGCGATCGCGCCGCGGCCACTATTGATCGAGGCGGGAATCCGCGACGACGGCTTTCCCATCGAGACCTCCCGAGAGGCCCATGCCGTGCTGGAACGAGTCTACGCGGTGGCCGGGGCGTCGGACCGACTGGCCAGAGACGAGTTCGACGCAGGACACGAGTTCAGCGGGCGCCTGGCGTTCGATTTTGTGGACAAGTGGCTGTAGGGGCCTTCTTTCGTTAGCGCACGGATGACTGCGTGAGGCTGCGTTCGGATCGGCGTAATGCGCAGTCATCTCTAGCTTCCTTTGGTAGGTGGAAGGGGTGATTGTGTTCTGGTGTCAGGCTGCCGTGTTAGGAGATTCTGTCCTAGGCAGATGCGATTGGGAAGGTATTGCCGGAGCAACTTGGTGGCTCCTGGATGCAGACACGCGGCGATGTCGAAGACATCATCGGCTACTTTCTCCGTTCCAGCCTGACGGAACATAGGCTATGGCAGGACTGTATCCAGAAATCGAACCGCATAAACGCGGGATGTTGCCTGTTGGAGATGGCAACCTTGTTTATTGGGAGACTTCGGGAACTCCGAACGGCAAGCCCGCAGTCGTCCTGCACGGTGGCCCGGGTTCTGGACGGTCGCTAAGCCAACGCAGGTTGTTCAATCCGGACGTCTATCGAGTCGTGCAGTTTGACCAACGGGGCTGCGGGCGGAGCACTCCCCACGCGAGTGCCCTAACGACGAGCCTGCGAAGCAACACCACTTGGAAACTCGTCGAAGACATCGAAACGCTGCGCGAGCATTTGGGTATTGAACGCTGGTTAGTGCTCGGCGGCTCGTGGGGTAGCACATTGGCACTCGCTTACGCCGAGCTCCACCCAGACCGTATTACGGAGTTGGTCTTGTTCGGGGTCACGACCGGACGGCACGCGGAGTTTGACTGGCTCTTCCGTGGGGGAGTGGCTGCCCTATTCCCGGCGCAGTGGGAGCGGCTACGCGCTGCAGTGCCAGTCGCCGATAAGGACCGGGACTTGGTCGAGGCGTACCACCAGTTGCTGCACGACCCAGATCCCGTGATCCGAGAGCGAGCGGCCTACGAATGGTGCATGTGGGAGTCGGCGACGGTTAAGTGGCCACCGACTGCGAAGTTGTCACCAAGGTTTGAGGACTCAGACTTTGCGATGGCGTTCGCCCGCTTGGTAACGCATTACGTTCGGCACAATGCTTGGCTTGACGACGGATGGCTGTTGCAAGGTGCGGATGCATTGGGTGATATACCCGGCTTTATGATCAACGGGCGGTTCGATTTTCAGGCACCACTCGCCAACGCATGGACGTTGAGCCGCGTATGGCCTCGGGCGAAGCTCGTGGTCGTAGACGGTGCAGGACATGCACCTAACGAGGCGGTCACAGCAGAATTGACAAGTGCAACCAATCATTTCGCACACGCACCGGCGCTCCAGCCACGTGCTGGAAGGATCGGCGTGAGATGCCTAATGGGGACGAAAGGCGACAGCGCATCCTTGCGGTCGCGCGCGCGGCGTCCAGAACTGATCGCTGAAGCCGATCGCGTTCGGGCCATGGCGCCCGGTCCGCTGGAGGATAGCGTGTCGCTGCTACGCGAGGATCGCGACAGCCAGTGACTTCCCGGATACGAGCGCTGAAGTTGACCTGGCGGGGCTGCTGCGGACGCTCGGGGCTTCAGAAATGACTGCCCGGACGATCCGGAATACCGAGGATGACGATCTCTTCGAGCGGTCGCTGGGGTTGCTCGAACGGGTCTTTGGCGAAAGCCGGTCCTACCACCGCGACGTACGGGAGCTCGACCCGCTCGTAGAGCGCCGCGACTCGCTGGTCGCGGTGGTTGACGGAAGGGTCGTCGGCCATCTACAAGTGCTGCCTCGCGAGATGCGAGTTGGACGCGCGATCCTGCGAGTGGCCGGTCTGGCGTGTCTGGCAGTCGATCCGGCTGAGCGCGGCAAGGGCCACGAAAGAGCGCTCATTGAGGCCGCACTCCGTCAGGTCATGCGCGGCGGCTATCACCTTGCGATGGTCTTCGCCGCGGACGATGCGCCGTATGGCGAATTTGGGTGGGAGACGCTGCCTGTAGACACCTATGTCGCCCGTTTGGATTGGGCTGGCCAAGTGGGGACAGCGCCGCCGGGTGTTCGCCGGATGGACCCGGAGAACGATCTCGCTTGGGTCGCGGCTGTCCACGGCGGCTACGGCTCTTCATGTTCAGGCCCGCTCGTGCGGTCGCTCGGGTGGTGGTCGGGAAACATGAAATGGATGCGAGAGAATCCTGAATCATCGTTCGTGCTGGAGCGCAGTGGGCGAATTGTCGGGTATGCGCGGGCCAGGCATCCCGTTACCGAGCACGGTATCGGAGTTGGGGACTTCTATTCGATAAGCGATCTTGCCGCCCAGGACGAGGATAGCGAGAAGGCGCTGCTCGCGACGATGGTTCAAGATGCTAGATCAAGGGGCTTTCGACATCTCGCAGGCCAGGCGCCGGTCGCGCGCAGGGCTGTGGCTCTCCTGGAAGCAATAGGAACCACGGCGCGCGTGAAGAGTGATACGAGATTGAAGGTGAAACTCGTCGACTTGAAATCGCTGCTGGAGGGGCTTTGGCCGGAATTCAGCGCGGCGCTCTGGCAGTCTTCTTCCGGCGGCTCGGAGTCGGTCGGCATCCGGGTCGGACGGCAGTCGGCCGAGCTTGGTTACCGCGACCGCGCGGTTTATGTCGGCGAGGCGGGCACGCCGTCCATAGACGTTTCGGAGGCTGAGCTTTGGGCTCTCGTCCTAAAAGGAGCCGCGCCGCGCGGCGCGCCGGGCAAGGAGGCCGGAGTGCTCAAAACGCTATTCCGGGAGCGCGGATTCGCCTTCTGGCGCGCCGACGTGTTTTGAGGCTATTCGCCCTCTATCGTCAGATACTGACTCTGCACCCAGCCGCCGTCGACCAACTCGACCCACTCGATGTCGTCGATGGTCTGCCTCGTACCCGTCAACAGAATCTCGGCACCGCCAAGGAGGACTTCGAGTACGTCGCTGTCGGTGGTCGGCTCTTCCCGAACGTTGAGACCTTCTTCGGGATCGACCGTGGCGGAAATCGGTGTCGGCGTGGGCGTCGGGGTAGCGGCCGGAGTTCTCTCATCACCCGACGCCGTTGCGGGGATGATGAGAATGTCGCCAACCTGGATTTCGTCGGGATTCTCGATCTCGTTGGCTTCGGCGAGCTCCGCGCTGGTAAGTCCGAAGCTGTCGGCGATTTCCGAGAGCGTGTCGTTGGGTTGAACCTCGTACTCTTGCGCCGTCCCCCTAGGCGCGCTAGCGGGGGTAGCGGCCGCCCCGATTGTAGGCGTAGGTTCGACAGGCGGCGGTACGGGTGTGTTCGTAGCGATGGCCAGAGGCGTCACGGTAGGCGTGACGGTGGCGCTAGCATCCGCCGGCGGTGAAGTTTGGGCGGGAGCGACGGTCACCACCGATATCGCCAAGGTAGGCTCAACCTGCGCAACGGCCGTTTGCTGTTCGGTCGGCGGAGTCTCGTTGTCGTCGCCGCCGAAGGCGTTGACCAGCAAGACGACGATGAGAACGATTACTACGACTGGGACGGCAAGGAAACTTAAGAAAAGTCGATAGCGCGCCAGCTCGCCCACTACGCTCCTAACTCATGCATCGCAGCGTTCTGCGCAAATGTTATCCCACTGATATGCCGTGACAAAGCGGGGGGCAGGCGGTTTCGTCACAAACGCAGTCCGGCTAACTGAAGCGCTCTTCCTTGAACGGGTCGCCGCGCATGTGATAGCCGTTGACCTCCCAAAAGCCCGGTCTGTCTCTCGGCAGGAACTGAAGGCCGTTGACCCACTTGGCGCTCTTCCACGCATATAGATGGGGGACTATAAGCCGCATGGGACCGCCGTGCTCGCGCGGGAGCGGTTCCCCGTTGCGCCGCAGCGCGAAAAGGTTTTCGGGGCGATCCAGGTCGTCCAGGAGAAGGTTGGTGGTGTATCCGCCGTAGCAATGAACCATAACCGCGACGGCCTCAGGCAGGGGCCTGGCCTTTTCGAGAATGGCCTGGACAGGAATCCCGCCCCAGTCGTTGTCCATGACGCTGAAGGTCGTCACGCAGTGGAAGTCGGCGTGAATCACCACCGATCCGGCGGCCAGAAAGGTCCGGAAGTCCATGGTGAATTCCCGCTCCACCAGCCCGGTTATCGAAAACCCCCAGTCCTCCGGAGCGATATCGGGGGTGTAGCCGTAAGTGAGGACGGGCCAGTTGGTCACGGTGTGCTGGCCGGCCGGAAGCCTCTCGCCATACATCTCGTCGGCTTTCTTGCGTCTCGCTCGTCTTGAGCCGAACAAGCTTCTTACCATCTTCTATTCCAGATCGGGTTCGAGTTCAGGCGCCGTGCCGTCGGGCAGGTCCCAAAGCGACGCGGCCGTCTTACCAAGTATCCATGCCTTGTCGTCATCAGACAAGAACGGCAGGTTTTGATTTACGTGATCGAGCGCGGCCTGGTAGCCGCACGCCTTGAATATGTTGGGGAAATCGGTCCCCCACAACATGCGCCGGGCGCCGAAGGCTTCCCAGACCAATTCAACGATCGGGATCGTGTCCTCGTATGGGAAATCCTGCCGGGAAGCATAAAAGAGGCCCGAGAGCTTGATATGTGCGCCCTCCAGCTCGGCTAGGTCGAGAATCGGGCGAAAGCTCGGATACGGCGCGCCTTCCGTGACATCGGGCTTGCCCAGATGGTCGACCACAAAGCGCGTGGCTTTGAAGCGGGCGGCCAAAGTTTGAACGTGGCGGGCGTGTTGCGGCTCGATTTGCAGACACACGACCAGACCTTCGTCCGCGGCCAATTTCCACAGCGGGTCCACCGTCCCGTCCGTCAGCCAAAGACCCTCGTCGTCGCTGTCCAAATTGAGTCGGAATCCCTGGATTCGGCCTGGTTTCGCAAGAGCCAGGAGATTGTCGGCGGCATCGGGCGACCTCGGATCGACCAGCCCTATTCCAATGAGCCGTTCAGGTTGCTCCGCCAGGGAGTCGGAGAGGTATGAGTTGTCCCACTCGTAGGGTTGGGGCTGGACGACCACGGCAACGTCCACACCGCTCATGCCCATGGTGATGATCAACTGCTCCAGCGGGGCGGGGTCCGGGTCGTACGGGGCCGAGGGCGAGAGCGGATATTTGACCGAATTTGCCGAGAAGACGTGAACGTGTGAGTCGACGATCATTTCCAATCTCCAGCTCTATGTCGAAGATGACGAAATCACGCGAGATCGGGCGGCAGAAGACCCCGCGAGAGACAAGGTTATGGGATATGGAATGGCACCGGCTCGATCTCGGTGAAATTGCCAGCCCCGTCCCTAGCCATGACCTTTAGGGTGTGCTCGCCGGGGACCGCGTTCCAGGTTATCCCGTAGGGCGGCGTCAGCGATTCGGCGATGAACTCCCCGTCGATGAAGTACGTCACGGAGAGCACGGCGACGTTGTCCGCCGCCTCTACTCTGAACGCGATGTGACCGCGCGGCAGGGTGGCGCCAGGTTCAAGATCCTTTACGGCGATCTGGGGCGACTCATTATCCACCACGAGCTGGCGATAAGCGCTTTCGGTGACATTGCCTTCCCGCCGAACGCTGAGCCTTAGCGTGTAGATGCCATCGGGTAGCTGTGCGGTGTCCACGGCGGCGAGCTGGTCGCGCGATTTCTGTTCGGTAACGACATCGCCGATTTTGACCCAGCCGCCGGGCGCGGTTCCCAAGCCGTATTCGAGCGTGTAGTCGAGGAAGCCTGGGCCGCGGGCGTTTCCGTGAATTTCGAGGATGCTGCGAATGTTCTGCCTGTGGGACGGAATGGCAATCGCGACGTCGCCGAGCTCGGTGGGCGAGTCGAGCGCAGTGGCCAGTTCGCTCGACGGCAAGTGGAAAGGTGAGTCTTCGTCTTGTTCCCGCTGCCATGCTTCGGCTTCGGGCGGCAGCACTGGATAAATTTTCAGTTCCACCTCGTCGGGGGGTATGGACGGTCCGGCCCTCTTGCCGGTGAGGGCGTGGGTTCGGATGGGCTGGTGAATGAAGTCCATCTGGGTAGGCTCAGTACCCGGGATGAACAGTTCTTTGACCTTATCCGGGGTGTAGCGGCTCGGCAACAGGCCGGAAACGGCGTCCACTTCGAGCTCGGTAAGCCCCTCAGGACGCACGAACTCTTCGACCGGCAGACCCTCGTGGACCTCCGTCATAACCCGGTTCCATATCGGGCCGGCGCCCTTGGAGCCCGGCACTTTGTCCATCTCCGAGTTGTCGGCATTTCCGACCCACACAGCGGTTACAAGCTGGGGAGTGTAGCCGACGGTGAGAGCGTCTCTGAAGTCGTTTGTGGTGCCCGTCTTGACGGCTGCGGACCGGCTTTCCAGGGTCAGGACGTTGCCCCGACCGAAGCCCGGTATCCGCGCTTCAGAGTCCGAGAGGATGTCGGTCATCAGGTAGGCGAGTTGCGGACTGAGCACACTGACCCCCTCTGGTGGTTTTCGGGATTCGATGACGTTGCCCTGGCTGTCCTCTATGTGGAGGATGGGATTGGGGCGGACGTAGATTCCGCCGTTGGCGAACACGCCGTAGGCGGCGGCGAGATCGAGCAGCGGGACCTCCGCGGCTCCCAACGCGAGCGAAGGACCGAAGCGCTCGGTCCCGCCCGAAATTGGCAGACCCATTCGCCGGGCCGTGTCCAGAACGTCCGGCACTCCCGCGAACAGCTGGGCCTTTACGGCGGGGATGTTGTAAGAGCTTCCCAGCGCTACCCGCATGCGTACCGGTCCGTGGAACTTTTCGTCATAGTTTTCGGGCTCGTAAGGCTCCTGGTCGGGTATCGGAATGACGGTCTTAATGTCCATCAGCATCGTTGCCGCGTTGTAGCCCTTGCCGAGCGCCGTAATGTACGTGAAGGGCTTGAACGCCGAACCGGGCTGCCTTGGAGCCAGGGCCATGTTGACCTGTCCGTCGATCTCCTCGCTGGTGAAGTCGACGCTCCCTACCATCGCGAGAATCTCGCCGCTCGCGGGATCGAGCACTACCACCGCGCCGTTTCCAACGTCCCGGTCGGCGAGCGTGGCTACATGCTCCCTGGCCGCGGTCTCGGCCTTTGCCTGAAGGGCAGGGTCGAGCGTGGTCGTGATAGACCAGCCCTTGCGGCTGATTTCGGGGCCGTACTGCTCCTGCAGGTAGTCGACGATGTAGTTGAAGAAGTGCGGCGAAGGCCCGATGTTCGCCTGAGGCGGCGTATAGACCAGCTTCTGGGCGGCGGCCTCGTCGGCCTGCAGGCGGGTGACGAAGCGGTTCTTGACCATGAGGTCGAGCACATTGCGCTGATTGCGAATGGCGGCTTCCTCGTTGACGAGCGGGTTCTCCGTAGATGGCGCGCGGGGTATGCCGACCAGCATTGCCGCCTCGGCGAGCGTCAACTCGTGGAGGTCTTTGTCGAAATAGGTCAGCGCCGCGGCCGCTATGCCATAGGCCCTGTTTCCGTAGAAGTTCTGATTGAGGTAGATCGCAAGGATTTCGTCCTTCGAAAACCGCTGGGAGAGCTGATAGGCGAGGGCCACCTCGCGGAGCTTCCGCTCCAGAGTCTCTTCGGGACTCAGAAGCGTGTTCTTGACGACCTGCTGGGTTATGGTGCTGAACCCGGAAACGATCGTTCCGGCCTGAAGGTTGAGCCAGGCCGCTCTGAGCACGGCGCGCAGATCGACGCCGGGGTTGTCGTAAAAGGTTGCGTCCTCAGCTGCTATGGTGGCGTCTTTCACTACCTGGGGGATGTCGTCGTGGGTTATGACGGTGCGTCTCCCTTCGTCGATCAGCTCGCCTATAGGGGTCCCGTCGCGTGCGTAGACGGTGGAGTTCTCGAAAAACCGGCTCTGGACGCCCGAAACGCTCTCGATCGACGGCAGATCGTCGAACAGCGCGGCTGCGGCTGCAAACGCGATAGCGGATCCGGCGACGAGGGCGAGCGCGACGGACATGGCCGCGATCAGCACGGCCATCAATGGGAGACCGGCAAGGGCGAGCAGTTTCCCGGCCTTGCCGTTTTTTCGGCGGTACCTACCCCTGAGGGATCTGCGTAGCGGCATCTCGTCCGATTTTAATGCGGCTCACTGGGCTGGCGGCGCCCTCCGGGGACGGGATTTTGGTTGGTAAGCTCTTTTGACTGACCGCTTCACGGAAAATGGGGGTCATGCTCGCGACGTTACGCGCCACTCCTCTAGCGTTCCTGATGGCCGTGACGGTGACGGCCGTCGCGCTGGCGCTGTCCGCGATGGCGCTTCAGGTGGATCCAAGCCTCGGCTTCGTCTCGTCGCAGGAGGTCGCCGGTCCACTCACTGCCGACGGCCCGGCGCTGCGCGTGGGACATGCCGCGCCCGACTTCGAGTTGACTAACCTGGACGGCGTTTCAGTCCGCCTCTCGGAAGTTGGGGGGAGCGGTCCCACGTGGATCACATTTTGGGCGACCTGGTGCGGACCCTGCCGGGCGGAAGCGCCGGATACGGAAGCCATAGTCCGCAACCTGGAGGACCGGGATTGGAACTATCTGGCTATAAACGTAGGGGAAGACCTTGAAGCCGTTCGCGCGTTTCTCGAACCGTACACGTTCGGTTCGCTACTGGACCCGAACCGCACAGTCAGCGGTCCTTATGGTGTGCGTATGCTGCCGACCCACGTCTTCATCGATTCCGAAGGGCTGGTCGACGAGATTCGACCTGGAATCCTGAATCGCACGCAGATGGAATCGCGCATCGAACGCCTGCTCGAAGAGCGGGCCAGATAGTCAGCAATCCATAGTGCCGGCCGACGCGCTCGCGGTATTCATCAAGTTTCGCGATTTCCTCGTTACGCTCGCGCCGTGGGTAATCCTGGCCCTGATCGCGGGCGCGGGGATGATGGAAACGCTGCGCGGTCGAGCGTCTGACGACCCGCGAGGTCGCAGATCGTTGCTTGTTGGAGCGGGGCTGGCTTTCGCGGCGCCCTCGATCTTGGGGACGCTCGGATTTGGACTATGGCTCGCGTTGGTTCGGGCTGCGTTCGTCGCCATCGTGCTGGCGGCCGGATCGAAGATCGCAACTGGAAGCGAGAGATCAGTTGTCATCGAGCGATGGCTGGGCGCCGCCGGGCCGCAACTTCCGGAGGCCCGTTTGAAGGATCAAGCCAAACGCCTTTGGAGCGCGATGACGGAGCGGTTGGATGAGGTTGGGTTGTGGTTTTTGGGCGCGTGCGCGACGGCGGGCGTGATCGCGGTTTTCGTTCCCTACCAGATTGGATTCGACCTGTTCGGCCGAACAGTCTGGATAGGCGCCCTGTTGGGGGCGGTAGTCGGAACGCTGACCAGGCGCGGAACTGGCATGGAGCTGCCGCTGGCGTCGTTGCTATTGCTGAAGGGAGGAGCGAACGCTGCCGCGGCGGCCTTGCTGCTGGCGTCGACGCCGCTCCCGTTCAGACTGTGGCGGGATGGCGCGCGCGGCTGGATCGCGGGTTCGCTGGTGGTGGCCTGCAGCGCCGCCGTCGGCGCCCTGGCAGGTTGGGCGGTCTTATAAACTCGTCAGCAGGACTCGCTCTCTAAGGAATCGTGCGATGCCCGTGATGACAGGTGGGCAGGCCGTTCTCGCGTCTATCGAGGCCGGGGGCGTTGACACGATATTCGGCATTCCAGGCGTCCACACGGCTGGAATCTACGATGCGCTTCTGGATCGTCCCAACATCCGGCACGTTATGTGCAGGCACGAGCAGGGCGCGGGATTCATGGCCGACGGCTACGCGCGGGCGTCTGGGAAGATAGCCTGCGCACTTACCATCACAGGGCCGGGCGTGACGAATATCGCCACTCCGCTCGGCGAAGCGCAGGCGGAGTCTTCGCCGGTTCTACACGTATGCACCACGCTCGAATCCTCGATGGTGGGGCGCGACGTCGGCTACCTGCACGAGTTGCGCGACCAATCGGGTCTGGTCGGTTCGATAGTGGGCTGGCACCGGAGGGTGCGGCGGGTCTCCGATATTCCGGGTGTGGTCGCCGACGCGCTGCATCACATGCGGGCCGGCCGCCCAGGGCCGGCGTCGATAGAAGTCCCTCTCGACCTCGTGGACAAACGGAGTGAGGTCAAGATTCCACGCATGGTCACGCCGGAACCCCTGGAACCCGTCGCCGAGGTCCTTCGACAGGCTATTAGGCTTCTCGTCGCCTCGGCGAATCCCGTAATCCTGGCGGGCGGCGGAGTGGTTGCGGCCGATGCTTCGAAGCCGTTGATCGAGGTGGCCGAAAAGCTGTCCGCGCCCGTGTTTACCACCGTCAACGGCAAAGGGGCGGTTCCTGAAGATCATCCTTTGTCGGTGGGTTGCCGGTGGCGGGGCGACCAGTCGTTCGACAATCTGCTGTCGTCCGCCGACGCCATGCTGGTCGTTGGGTCGCGTCTGAGCGCCAGGAACACGGACAACTGGCGTCTGCCGCTTCCGCGGAACATCATTCAGATCGACATCGACTCGCGGATCATCGGTCGGCATTATCCGGCGGTCAAGGGCATTCATGCGCACGCCAGGCCAACCCTCGAGAAGATGGCTCGGAACATGCCGACCAGACCGGTGGAGCTGCATCGAAACCGCATACGCGAAATCGAGGCCATTCGACGCTCTACCCGTGCCTCCGGTGAGGAACCCGCCGTCGGGATCCTCGCAGCGGTCCGCGAGGCGCTGCCGCGGGATGGGCTTCTGTTCAACGACATGACGACCGTCTGCTATCAAGGACCGAGGCATTTCCCGGTCTACCTGCCGCGCACGTTCTTTTCTCCCGTCTACTTCGGAACGCTCGGATTCTCGGTGCCTGCGGCCATCGGCGCGAAGGTCGCCATGCCGGAGAGGAAAGTGGTCGCCCTGGTGGGCGACGGCGGCTTCATGTTCACCAGCCAGGAACTGTCCACCGCCCTGGCGCTTGAACTTCCATTGCCGATCGTCGTCCTCAACGACGGCGGTTACATGGAGCTGGAGGTCGCTTTCCGGCGGACCTATGGCCGCACTATCGGGTGCAGTCTGGAGACACCCGACTTCGTCAGGCTTGGAAGAGCTTTCGGCGTTTCAGCCGTGAGGGTAGGCAGTCCTTCAGACCTCTGCCGGGCGATACGGGCGGCTTACCGACGGCGTAGACCGACGGTGATCGATTACACGCTGAACTGAACCGAAACTAACCTCTGACGACCGCCGGGACCTCTTTGCCGGCCTTGATAACCGTGGCCGGGACCAGCCTTAGTTCGCCGCGGCGCTCCTTCCCGTAGGAATCCACGAACGCGTACGGCGTCTCTTCGATGCGTAAGATCGTCAGGTCGCCCGCGGCTCCGGGCGCCAGAGTTCCGATCTGGCCTTTCATACCCATGACCTCAGCCGGAGAGGCCGTGCAGCGGCGCAGGGCGTCGGGCAGATCGAGACCGAGCAGCAGGAACTTGCTGACCGTCGTGGCGAGGTCGAATACTGGGCCGTGCAGGTTGTAAACGTGCAGGTCGCTGCTGATGGTGTGAGGAACCACGCCCTCGGCCATGGCGCGTTCGGCAACGTCGAAGTCGAAGCTGCCCTGACCGTGTCCCACGTCGAGCAGCACGCCATTGTCGACGGCCCGCCGGACGCTTTCTCGCACGTGCCCATCGCTCGTGAGTATCCCGCCCGCCATGCCGTGAAAGCAGTGCGTGACGATGTCGCCGGCTTTCAGGTAGGCGAGCACGTCATCCAGCGAGAAGTCCTGAGCATCATTGGGATGGACCATCACCGGCAGACCGGTGGCATCCGCCGCCTCGCGCGCGTTCCGCAGCGCCGGCGCGACGTTGGGGCCGGCGAGCTTTCGAGAGATGCGTATCTTGATGCCGAGGATTAAGTCGCGGTTCGCTTCGCATACTTTGATTGCCGCCGCGGGGTCGGCCCAGCGAATCTCCTCGAGCTCTCCGACCGATTCGGAGATCATGCCCATTCCGGAGATGTTGAGGAAGGCGAAAAGGCGCGTGTCGGAGACATCGATCACGTAGCGCCGGAGGCCGGAGAAAGTGGACGCTCCGGCCGAGCCTGCGTCGACGGCAGTGGTGACGCCGCTGCGCAACACGTGCTCGTCGGCGTTGATGCCGTAGTGGCTGACTCCCTCGTAGATATGCACGTGAAGGTCCACCAGACCCGGACAGACGACCATGCCGGTCGCGTCGATCGCGCGCGCGGCCCGACCGGCATCCAGACGCGGCGCGACCTCGCTCACGCTGCCGCCGGTGATCGCAACGTCCATGCGCTCGTTGAGACGTTGCGCCGGATCGACTACTGTTCCACCCGTCACCGCAAGGTCGTACAAGCCCCAACCTCCATTGAGAAGATAGGGCGAATGATACCCACCCACACCGAAGCGATGCGCGTTGCCTTGGTAGGTATCGTGGGCGGGCGCGCGTCCGTGCTGTTGTGATGGAATAGGTAGACGCCGCGTCGTTAGCCGTTGAGGGATCGCATGATGGACCCGCGTTCGTGACCGAGCCGCCCGAAAACCTGTACGTTTCGATTATCGCCGGGGGCGTGGGCACCAGGCTTTGGCCGAAGTCGAGACGATCGTCGCCCAAGCAGTTCTTGCAGATAGGTCCGGGGGCGAGCCTGATTCATCGGACGTACGACCGCATCGCGCCGCTCACGTCGCCGGACCGCACGTTTGTCATCTGCCTCCGCGAACAGCGAGAAACCGTTCTCAGACAGCTTCCAGAGCTGCAGCCGGAGAATGTCATTGGCGAGCCCCACGGTCGGAACACGGCGATGGCGATAGGTCTTGCCGCCGCAGTCATTGCGGCGCGGGACGACGACGCGGTGATGCTCAGCCTTGGGTCGGATCATTTCGTGGGAGATGAAGACGCGTTCCGGCAAACCCTGCTCGCCGCCGCCGCCGCCGCTCGCAGCGGCGACCACCTCGTGACTATCGGCGTAAATCCCACAGAGGCGAGCACGGGATACGGCTATATACATCGAGGGGCGCTGGTCGGCAGCTTCGCGGGTGTCGAGGTCTTCGACGTGGAGGACTTCGAAGAAAAACCCGACGCGTCCACGGCCGAAGCATATCTGGCCTCGGGCGAATACCTGTGGAACTGCAACTACTTCGCTTGGAATGTTGAGTCCATATTCCGGGCCTTCGAGGAGCACGCGCCTCGAATTGCCGGGTCGATTGCCCGAATTCGGGCGGATGCCAGGACGATCACAATCGAACGGGAGTATGAAGAGGCCGAGGCGGTTGCGATAGACACGGCGATCCTGGAGCGCTCAGACAACGTATTGACCGTGCCCGGGAAGTTCCCCTGGGCCGACGTTGGAAGCTGGTCGGGGGCGTACGTGGCGGCGACACCCGAAGGCGACAACTTCCGGACGGGGGACCTGGAAGGGCGGGTGGTTTTCGAAGAGAGCCGGGGATGCCTCGTCGATAGTCGAGACCGCCTAGTCGCGGTCGCGGGCCTGGAGGACGTCGTGATAATCGACACGCCGGACGCGCTGCTTGTGTGCACGCGGGACAAGTCCGAGCTTGTGGGAAGACTCGTCGAGAGGCTAGGTGCGGAAGACCTGCAAGACCTGCTCTGAAACTCGGTCGTGCGTCGCGCAGTTCAGGCCGATTCACGTGTAACGGCGGCTTATAGCCCTCTGAGGAACGTACCGTGGCAGATCTCTGGCAGTCCGCAACAAGGCGCGTAGCCTCCCGCAATACGCGGCTTTCGGTAGTGGCGGCGGGCGATTGTCCGGGGCGCAGCCTGGACCGATATATCGGTCCACTGTTAGAGGCGGCGGGGCCGCTGCGCGGCCGGTTTATAGACGTGTGCGGCTGGGACGGCTCGCTGGCGGCGGTCGCGGCAAGCGCGGACGACGCCGTCGGAGTGTGTAACTCGCATCTCATCGGGTCGGTCAGGTCGGCGCGGGCGAATCTGAAGGGAACCAGTTGCGAAGTCCGGCCCGCCTTTGGAATTGAGCCTGCGCAGACTGAGCGCTTCGACGTGGCCTTCATTCGAGCGCCGTACTGGTTGGGAAACCGCGCTGTGCGCACGCTTGTCCATGCCGCGTTGCTTTCTCTACAGGAGGGCGGCGAGGTGTACCTGGCCGGAGAACGCAGCCGAGGATTCGATACGTTTGCACGACTGTTCGACGACGCTTTCGGTGGATTTGAACGGGTCGTGGTTCCCGGTCGAATCAAGGTTGTCCGGGCGCGACGGACAACGAGGCAACTCACCCAGGGACCGATTTTTGCGAGCGAATTCGGCGAGTATGGCGCGATGGTCAATGGATGGGAGTTGCGAGTTGCGCGGCATCCGGCGGTTTTCGCCGATGGGAGGGTCGATGACGCCACGCGAATGCTGATCGACTGCCTGCACGAATCGACCGGGCGGCAGCTCGATCTCGGCTGCGGCTCGGGCCTGTTAGCCGCCGCGATGGCGCGTATGTCGCCTGAATCTCGAATCATGGCCGTGGACTCGAACGTGGCGGCGGTCGAAGTGTGCACGAGGACGGCGGAACTGAACGGCCTAACTAACGTGAGCGTACGTCCGAGCTATTTCGGAGAAGAGTTGCGCTCCGAGAGCTTCGACGTCATCGGCTGCTACCCGCCGTTTCACGTTGGCCCCAGCGTTTCACATGACGCCGCAAGACGCCTGATCCGCGAAGCCGCCCGGCTGCTCAAGTCGACCGGTGAGTTCGTTGTCGTTCAGAGTTCGGCCCAGTCGCACGAGGGTGTCTTGCGGAAATGGTTCGGCCAAGTACGCGAGATGGCGCGCAGCCGGTCGCACCGGGTATACAGCTGTTCCCATCCACCCGCTGATTGACGCTCCCCTACGAGAGGCTCAGGATGCGCGGCTTGGACTCAGCCCGCCTTAAGCATCACCTTAGTGCCTTCGCCTGACTTGGCGGTCAGCACGGCCTTCTCCGCTTCCTCAAGCGGGAACGTATGCGTGATCAGGGGATCGAGGCCGAGGTGGGCCATCAAATCGAGACAACGCGGGAACGTGTTTACCAGGAGGAAGCTGCCTTTCACGGTCAGCTCCTTGGCGAAGAAGTCGAACTGATTCAGCTCCAGGCTCACTTCCGGATTCGCCACTCCCATCATTGCGACAGTTCCGCCTCTGCGGACCAGGTCCACGCACTGCCTCGCGGTTTGCGGGATTCCCGCCGCCTCGAAGCAGATGTCCGGTCCGACGCCGCCGGTTTCGGCGTAGAGAATCTCGCGGATGTCGTCGGTGAACGGATCGAGACCGCGGTCGGCGCCGAGCTGTTCGGCGAGTCTGCGCCGTGCCTCTTGCGGTTCGGAGACGAAGATCTTGGCCGCCCCCATCTGCCGGCACAAGCGGGCGATCATGAGGCCGATGCTGCCGCCGCCGGCTATGAAGATGTTGTCGCCGGGTTCTACTTCGGACCTGTCGACCGCGCGGAGCGAGCAACCCAAGGGCTCGCTGAGAGCGGCGAGCTTCAGCGAGACCTGATCGGGAACCTTGAACAACGAGCGCTGATTCACGACGATGAACTCGGCCCACGAACCGCCCCGATCCAACTTGATCTTGTTCAGGCACATATTCGGACTGCCGCGCCGGCATAAATCGCAGTTGCCGCAGTAGACCTGGGGTTGCGCGCTGACCCGGTCGCCCACCTCGAATCCCGTGACCGACTCGCCGATGGCGCTGATAATGCCTGAGAACTCGTGGCCCAGGATCGACGGCGGCGTGGGCCTGGAGATCACGTCGCCGAAATCCCAGCCGTCGAAATGGTGCAAGTCGGTCCCGCAGACGCCCGTGTATTTCACTGCGACCTGGACGTCTTCGGGCCCCGGCGTCGGGATGGGCCGGTCCTCAACGCGGATGTCGCCGACGCCGTATAGGAGCGCTGCTCGCATTTGCGTGGTATCAGTCATTTAACTGCGCCTGTCCAACTAACGTGCGATTGATCGGTTGCCGTGCATCGTACCTGATTCGGTTTTCGCTCTTCCCGTTCACTCGTGATCTGGGCGGCGGTGATAATGTTTGGATCCGGCGGTGCTTTCTGCGACACGGCGCCGCGTGAACACTACTATTATCTTCTGGCACACAATTCTTAGACGAGCGCGATTGGGTGAGTCGCCGCTAAGGGAAGGCGCGGCCGTTTATGGGCGATCAAAAAGACAGAGCGATCGATTCGGCAATAGCCCAAATCGAAAAACGTTTCGGCAAAGGCTCGATTCTCAAGATGGACGCCAATTCCCTGCCTGAGGTCGACGTAGTCCCCACCGGTTCCATAGCTCTCGATCTCGCGCTTGGGGTTGGCGGCGTGCCACGGGGCCGGATCATAGAGATATTCGGACCGGAGTCATCGGGCAAGACGACCCTCGCGCAGCACATCATCGCCCAGGCCCAGAAACTCGGGGGGACTACCGCCCTGATCGACGCCGAACATGCCTTCGACCCGACCTATGCCGCCAACTGCGGCGTAAATATCGACGAACTGCTCGTTTCCCAGCCGGGCATGGGCGAGGAGGCCCTGGAGATCGCCGAGGTCCTGGTCCGAAGCGACGCAGTCGACGTGGTTGCGATCGACTCGGTGGCGGCGCTCGTTCCGCGCGCCGAGATCGAGGGCGACATGGGTGATTCGCACGTAGGGCTTCAGGCGCGCCTGATGTCGCAAGCGTTGCGCAAGCTGACCAGCAGCATCAGCAGGTCGCGGTGCGTTGTGCTATTTCTAAACCAGCTCCGCGAGAAGATCGGCGTCATGTTCGGCAATCCCGAGACGACCCCCGGCGGACGCGCCCTCAAGTTCTATTCGTCGGTACGTCTCGATATCCGCCGCGTAGGTCAGCTAAAACGCGGGTCGGAGGTCATCGGCAACAAGACCCGCGTTAGAGTCGTGAAAAACAAGGTCGCCCCGCCCTTCAAAGTCTGCGAGTTCGACCTGATGTACGACGGCGGGATTTCGCACCAAGGCGGACTGATCGACCTGGGCTTGCAGAACGGCATCCTCACCAAGCGGGGCGCCTTTCTGTCTTATGGTGAGATCCGCTTCGGACAGGGACGCGAGGCGGCCAGAAGATTCCTGCGTGAGAACGTCGATATCGCCGACAAGCTGGAAGCGGAGATACGCGAAGCGGCCGTCGACAACGGGCTAGAGGCCGCGCCGGTGGCTCGAGGGCGTTGAGCTATGGGACCGTCGTCCCGGGAACGCGGCGTCGGGGACTTGCAATGCGACGCGGGGAGCCGTGTGAGCTAAATGCCCAACGGCGGAGTCGTGGCGACGATCAACGGAGGCCACAACGACCATCAGGTGCTGGCCTTGGCCGCCGAGGAAGCGACGCGAATACATAAGGATCTCACGCTCCTATACGTAATCGTAGTGGGCTGGGACCGTGGACTGGATCAGTCGGAAGCTTCCGCTCTACTGCGGTGCGACGAGATCGTCGCGAGCGCGGAAGAGTATCTCAAGCTCTCCTGCGGCCGAAAAAGCGCGGAAGCGAAGATTGTGCAGGCGCGGTCGGCCGGTGGGGGGATAGTCGAGCTGGCGCGGCAAATCGAGGCCGATCTGGTGGTGATCGGCACCCCCCATCACCTCGGAGACGACGCGCTTGAATTGGGACCGACCGCTACTTACGTGTTGCAGCACGCTCCATGCCGCGTGCTGGCCTCGTATGATCCGCTAGTTTGAGCGTGTCTGAACCCATGCCGGAAGACCTTGCCAAATCCTCGGTCTGGCGCACGTATAAGACCGAAGCCGTCGCGGCAAGAGGAATGCTTGCGACAAAACATCCTCTGGCCAGCGCGGCGGGCGTCGAAATGCTGGAGGCCGGCGGCAACGCCGTAGACGCGGCGGTGGCCGCGTGTCTAGCGGTGAGCGTGGTCGAGCCCGCAATGAGCGGGAATGGCGGCGGCGGTTACATGACGATTGCGAGTGGCGGCGCCGTGAAGGCGGTCGCGTTTCCGATGCGGGCCTCCGGTTCCGCCAGCGCCGAAATGTACCGTCTTACCGGCCGAGGCGCCGTGGGTAATTTTGGCTGGGACGAGGTCGAAGGCGACGCAAACTTGATGGGTCCGCTCTCGATTGCCGTTCCCGGCGCGGTGGCCGGGCTGTCGCTCGCGCTGGCGGAGTTTGGAACGATGTCGTGGGCCGAGGTCTGCGCTCCCGCGATAGCGCTCGCCCGCGATGGATTTCTGATCGACTGGCATGACGCGTTCGTTTTTGCCATGAACGCCGAGCGCGTCGCCGGCAACGAAGAGGCCGCGAGCATCTTCCTGCCCAACGGACAAACGCCTAAAGGCGACGGCGTAAACCCCGGATGGTTCAAACAACCGCAACTCGCCGCAACGCTTCAAACCCTGGCCGACGCTGGGCCGGCCGATTTCTACAAAGGCGACGTGGGACGCGAGATCATCACCGGGATCGAGCGTGTTGGCGGCATCCTGACCCTAGAGGACTTTGCGCGATACGAGGCGAGAGTCCGGGAGCCGTTATCCGCTTCGTATCGCGACGTGACAGTAAACGTGCCACCGTTTGCCTGCGCCGGACCGACGACCGTACAGACGTTGAACGTGTACGACCGCTTCGACGTCGCGGGTATGGGCCACATGTCGTCGGAACGGCTGCATGCGTACATTTGCGCCGCGAAGCTGGCGTTCGCCGACCGGTTTGAGTACATGGCCGATCCTGACTTCGTGGACGTTCCGTGGGAGGGGCTGGTTTCGCCGGACTATGCCGCCGAGCGGTCCGAGGCCATAGCCGCCGGGCTGGTAACGCCTCCCGAATTCGTACCGGGTGATCCATTGCGCTTTCAGGCTGGCATTGGCGCGATGGGCGGGGGCAAGGGCGCCGGGGCGTCGGGCAGCACCACGCATCTCTGCGCCGCCGACGACCAGGGGAACTTCGTCTCCCTTACCAATACGCTCATGGCTGGCTTCGGGTCCGGCGTCGTTCCCGAAGGCACCGGCGTGGTGATGAATAACGGGATGATGTGGTTCGATCCAGTGCCTGGCCGACCGAACTCGATTGCCCCGTTCAAGCAGGGCCTCAACAACATGACTCCCGCAGTAGTTACGCGGGGCGGAGAGCCGTACTTGGCCGTCGGAGCGTCGGGAGGGCGGAGAATCACGAACGCGGTAACGCAGATAGTGTCAAACGTAATCGACCACGGAATGGGAGTTCAGGAGGCTATCGCCGCCCCGAGAGTCGATTGCAGCACCGATTGGATATCGGTGGACGACAGGTTTTCGCCGGAGATCATCGAGGACCTGCGACGACGGGGCCACGTGATCCGCCTGCTGACCCAAGCGTTTTCGGCGGGGTTCGCGCTTTTCGCGAGTCCGACGGCTATCTTGTGGGACGAAGACCAGCGAGTCCTGCGCGGCGGCGTGGACGTATTCCACGGTGCGGAGGCCCGAGGCCTCTAACGGTTTTCGGGAGAACCGCGGGCAAGTCCGAGCCGTATTAGTTCGAGAACCCCGGTCGGCTGTGGCTCTGATCGGGATATCGTTGATTGAGGCTTCGGAGTCCGACTTTTTGCGACCTTTCCAATTTCATGAGTTACAAGATGATTGAGACGAAATGCGATTCATAACGCGCCGCAGGGCGCTCGCTATGGCGGCGGGCGCGGCGGCGTCCGCTATCGCGGCTTGCAACGGGCAATCCGCGTCCGAACCAGTAGCGGTGGAGGGCACCGCGACGCAGGCTGCGACCAGCGCCGCCAAAGCCTCCACGCCGGAACCAGCGAAGACGCAACCCACGGTGACCGTAGCTTCCAGTCCCGAGCCGGGAAAGACATCCACGCAAGAGGCAGAGGCCGACCCCACTCCCCGCCCGACCACCAAGGCGGTCGCTCAGGTTACGGCGACGCCGTCTGCTGTGGAGTTGGTGCCCCTTTCGAGCGCAGAACGAGGGTTCGCCGAGCAATGGAACCGCGAAGGATGGACGACGGCGTTTTCAAAGAAGACCATCGACCTTCACGAAGTCCTATCGGGCGGCGTTACCCGGAACGGCATTCCGCCGATACGCGACCCTCGGTTCGTTTCGCTTGAGCGGGGAGACCGGGTCTACAACGACCTGGAGCCGGTCATAGCGTTCGATCTGAACGGCGAGGCCAGAGCTTACCCGCTGCAAGTCCTCACATGGCATGAAATCGTCAACGACGAGGTGGGGGGCGAGCCAGTGCTGATTACCTTCTGCCCGTTGTGCAACACCGCGTTGTCGTTCTTGCGGCAAGTGGACGGCCGGATTTTCACGTTTGGGACGACGGGCAAGCTCCGAGCCAGCAATCTGATCATGTGGGACGAGGAAACGGAGTCGTGGTGGCAGCAGGTTACCGGCGACGCGATTGCGGGCGATATGGCCGGATCCGAGCTTACGTTCCTGCCGTCGGCGATCGTTTCCTGGGGGGACTTCAAGTCGACCTTCCCGACCGGCGCCGTGCTGAGCCAGAACACTGGATTCAACCGGCCCTATGGCAGGAATCCGTACAGCGGCTACGACTCCATCGAAGACACGCCGTTTCTGTTTGACCGAAAGCTGGACGAGCGCCTGAAGCCCGTTGAGCGGGTTGTGACGGTCAGCGTCGGAGGGAGCGACGCGGCCTATCCCTACCTCGAACTCGAAAAGCAAAGCGTCGTCTACGACACCGTCGGCGGCAAGGAGATCGTGGTCTTGTGGGCGCCGGGGACGGTATCGGCGATGGACAGCAGCATTATCGTGGAATCAAGGGACGTTGGAGGCACCGGGGTTTTCGTTCCGCTGGCTGACGGAAAGCGCGTCACGCTGAAATGGATGGACGGCCGCTTCGTCGACGAGGAGACCGGCAGCGAATGGAACGTGCTTGGTTTCGCCATGGCCGGACCGCTTGAGGGCAAACGCCTGGAGCCTGTCGTCCACGGGGACCATTTCTGGTTCTCGTGGGCAGCATTCCGCCCCGATACGAGGATCTTTAGAGCCGGTTAGGTTAGATCCGGGTTAGCCCGGCTTACGCGTCTACGCGTGCGCGGCTACGGCGTGATCCGCAATTCGGAGCGTTCGCGAAAGCGTTCCAGTCCGAGCTCGATAAGCCTGTCGACCAGCTCGGCGTAGGGAATCCCGGACGCTTCCCATAGCTTGGCGTACATGCTTATCTGGGTGAAGCCGGGAATGGAATTGGCCTCCAGGACGAAGATTTTCTCGTCCGCCCGCCGGAGCAGGAAATCCACGCGGGCCATCCCGGACAAGTCGAGGGTGGTGAACACTTTGACCGCCATGGCCCTGATTCGATTGTGCAAGTCGTCGGGCAGGTCAGCCGGTATGACCGTGCGGGAACGGTCGTCGAAGTACTTGGACTCGTAATCGTAGAACTCGCCGGCGGGGAATATCTCGCCGCAAATCGAAGCCTCGGGCCGGTCGTTGCCGAGCACCGAGCATTCGATTTCGCGCGCGTCTTCGACAGCCTGCTCGACAAGGATGCGACGGTCGTACTGGGCCGCCAAGTCCATCGCCGGGGCGAACTCGGAGCCGTTATGGACTTTGGAGATGCCGACGCTGGAACCGAGGTTTGCCGGCTTTACGAACACCGGATAGCCGAACTCGCCGGTGATCTGGGCGGCGACAGCCTGGGGTCGGGAACGCCAGTCGATGGCGAGCATTAGACGGTAGGGCGAGACGTTCAGGCCCGCCTGCGATAAAAGCGCCTTCATCACCGCCTTGTCCATGCCTACGGCCGATCCCAGCACACCGGCTCCCACGTAGGGAATGCCGGCCATTTCGAGCAAGCCCTGCACGGTCCCGTCTTCCCCGTAAGGGCCGTGCAGCACCGGAAAGACAATGTCCAGCTTGGAAACGGCGTCCGGATGCGAGTCGCCGCGCACCGAGAGGAGCCCATGCCGCTCGCTCTGCACAAGGCTTTCTTCGGAGTCCTGATTCGCCGCGTCGTCGGAGAGCTCTTTCATCGGGTTTTCGGAAAGCAGCCATCGACCGTCCCGATCTATCCCGATCTCGGTTACGTCGTACTTGTCGCGGTCGAGCGCGGCCAGGACCGACTTGGCCGACAGCAGCGATATCTCGTGCTCGCCCGATCTCCCGCCGAATAGAACGCCGACGCGAAGCTTCCGTTTCAAGGAGTTATTCCAAGCTGCGAGCTGGTGAAGAGCGGTCGCAGCTCGAGGTCCTGCTCGGAGAATTTGAGTTGCGCGCCTTCCTCGCGGTCGAGCACGCAAATGACCACGTCGAGCTCGACGCCAAATTTTCTGAGGTGATCCGCCGCCGTGAGCGCCTGGTTGCCCGACGTGATTACGTCTTCGACCAGGACCACGCGCTCACCTACAGCGATCTGCCCCTCGAAGTGTCGACCGGTGCCGTAAGCCTTTGGCTTCCGCCGAACGATCACGAAGGGCAAATTGCCGACAAGTGACATGCACGCCACCAGCGGGACCGCGCCAAGCTCGGGACCGGCCAACCGGTCCATGTTGTCCGGAACGAGGTTGAGCAGCTCGGTCGTGACGTCGCGCAGCAGGTCGGGTCTTGTCTCGAAGAGGTACTTGTCGAGGTAGTATTCACTCCTCGTCCCGGAGCTCAGGAGAAAGTCGCCTTTCAGAAGGGCCGCCTGGACGAGCCGGTCCCCGAGCTGCTTGAGCTTCGCTTGCAGGGGTTGGTCGGAGCCGGAAGGAGCGGCGAACTTCCCTTCGTTTTCAGCATCGGTAACTGTCATGTCAGTTTGGTGCCACAGCGCTCCGAATGAGTTCGTCTGCTTGAACCGATGTTATCAGTCCCCGTCGTTTGACAATGTTCGCGCGGGGTACTTATCGCACGTAATATGACTTCGACTCGACACCCGAACGAAAACGCGGAAGTGGAGGCGGAGGTTGCGCACTATAGACGTATCTGCCGTCGGCGTGGTGGGCGCCGGTCTGATGGGGCACGCGCTGGCCCTGGAATTCGCGCGGGCCGGATATGAGGTCTGGTTGCACGACGAGTCGAAGTCACAGCTCGACTCTGCCCCGGAGCGAATCCGCAAAGCGGTTTCCGTCCTGGCGGAGGTTGGACTTGCCGAGACCGACGACGCTGTCCCGGTACTCGAACTCATTTCCCGCACATCCGATCTGAAAGTCCTGGCCGAGGCGTCGCAATTCGTGGTCGAGGCCGTGGCGGAGAACCTGGCGGTCAAGCGCGAGGTGTTTTCCGACTTGGACAGGTATTGCGCGGACAATGTGATTCTGGCCAGCAACACCTCGGCCATAAGTCCGACAGCTCTTGGAGAAGCGACCAGGCGGCCCGACCGGGTTATCGTCACGCATTATTTCAATCCCCCTTACCTGCTTCCTGCCGTCGAGGTCGTTCCAGGCAGGCAGACCTCACCGGAAACCGTCCGTACGACCGTCGAGATTTGCCGGTCAATCGGTAAATCGCCCGCTGTTCTGGAGACCGAGATCGCCGGCTTTGTGGTCAACAGGCTTCAGTTCGCTCTGTACCGCGAGGCCCTGTTCCTGGTTGAAGAGGGAATCGTCAAACCGGAGGACCTGGACAATCTGGTCGTGAGCAGCATCGGGAACAGGCTGGGCGTTTACGGTCCCTTCAGGATCGCAGACCTTGCGGGACTGGACGTGTACGAAGCGATATGCCACAACGTGTTTCCCCTGTTGAGTAACGCAGATGCGCCAGCGGACGGACTGCGCAAGCTGGTTGCGTCGGGGCGTCTTGGAGCGAAATCGGGGCGTGGCGTATTTGACTGGCCCCCGGAGGCGGCGGCTGAGGTCACGGGTGCGCTGGCGCGCCACGCCGCGACCATGTTGGGAGGGCGGACTTCCGATTAGGCCGACGCGGGCGGCGGTTCGTCGGCGCGGCTACGAGCTATCAGTTCGCCCCGATCGAGCCTGTCCATCCTGAGTCGTTCGACAATCTCACGAGAGCCTTACCGAAGGGGTCGAAGGGGCCTGTTGCCTAGGTTTTCGCCGGTATGCCGTGGCGATTTGCGGACATCGAAATCGTCGCGGCGCCGGTCAAGAGGATCCAGATGACGGTTGCGACTGTGAGGTGCGCCACGGCGACCGCGGGCGGAACCAGCAAGATGGGATTCAGGGCACCGACGATGATTTCGATCACCGTGAGGGCTGCCGCCCCGTGCAGAAGACCGCGAACCTGCCTGGGAGCCTTTGCCGTATAGGCCGTCCACGTGGCCCATATCACGGCTATGGTCATCGCCGCCGCCAGAATCCGATGTATGAGACCGATCCATTGCCGCCAGTCCCCGGTGGGAATTACCGTGTCGTTGCATAGTGGCCATTGCGGGCACGCCAGCGACGACCCGCTGGTTGCGACGTACGCTCCGAGCAAGAGCGTCGCGTAAGTGAGCGCCGCCGCCACCAGCGTGGCCCGCGTCGTTCTCCGGGCGTCCGGCGATTGCTCGCCGCCCCGGAGCCTGAGCAAAGCCTGGCCGGCGATAACGGCAAGCGCACCGACGAAAGCCGTGGCCAGACCAAGATGGGCGGTGACGACAATGGCGGACAGTTTGGCGAAGATAACAATTGCTCCAAGAATGATCTGCGCGAGCACCAGCACGCCTGAAATCACCGCGGCGTAGAAGATGCTCGCGGCTTCGTGGCGGACTCGCAACGAATAGAGCGCGATCCCAAGCACCAGCGAGCCGACGGCGGTGGCCGTCAGCCGATGCGCGAATTCGAGCGTGGTGCCGCGTTCCGCAGGAGGAAGCACCTGTCCTTGGCACAATGGCCAGTCGGGACAGGCCAAACCCGAACCGGTCACTCTGACAACCCCACCGAGCGCTACGAGGACGATGGAAGCCGCGATGGTGATGAGGGTCACCTTGAGAAGGAATCGATAGTAGGCGGTGGTCACGGCGGTCTCTGTCCGGCGCACGGGTTTGCTTTCGGCCCGAAAATCGACAGCTTGTGGCCGTCCGGGTCCCGAAAGATGGCAGACCAATCCGTGACGGTCGCTTGGTGCGGCCCAGCAATGAACTTGATACCTCTCTCGCGCAGACCCTCGCAGGTTTGGTCAATGTCGTCGACCGTGAACACCACTTCCGTAGCTCCCTCAAGGTTCTCGGAGAATCTCGCCAAAGGCTCGCTGAGGCACAAGGTAACGTCTCCGGTGTCGAGAAACGCGAAGCCCGGGATTTCGGCCTTGATCTCCAGACCCAGGAGACCGTTGTAGAAATCCAGCGAGCGGCGCATATCGGCGCAGCCAAGCATCACGTGACCGATCTTGGTTAGTTTCCAGCCATTGTCAGCCGCCAACTTGCCGGCTCCCGCAGTTGAAGCAATAAGATGATTGCGCCCTCGTGCGCGGATCAAGCATAGCGCCGGTCGGCAATAATTGAACTGTCGGCTCGATCGTTGGAATTGGGCAATTTTCGTACGGCGGTCATTGTCCACCTTTCGCCTTATTGATACCCTGTCCGCGCTCGTTTGCCCGTACAAGCCGACCGCCCTGAATAAGGGCGGCGGCACGCTCGTAATCTGATATAGCGATGGAGATGGCTTGGACGAATCTGTCTGGATCGTGGTGCTTGATTGAACGCCGGACGTAACGGCCCCGGCGCTAGCCGCGCGGCCAAACTGCTTCCGCCATTTGTGGTTGCGGCGATCGCGCTTTCCGCGTGCGGTCAGCTAACCCAGTCGACGCAGCAGCCGGTAGGCGACAACGCGCGGCAGATCCTTACCTTGTTCATGCCGATCCTCTGGGGCGCGGTCGCCATATTCGCGCTGGTTCTTGGATTCCTTGTCTATAGCATGATCAGGTTTCGCAGGCGGTCGGACAGCGACCCGATTCCGAACCAGGTGCACGGCGATATCCGACTGGAGGTGCTGTGGACGCTGGTGCCGACGGTAATCGTCATAGCCCTGGCGGTGGCGACATTTCGGACTATCGCCGTGCAGGCTCAGGCCGCTCCCCCCGACGCGCTTAAGGTGAACGTGGTCGGCCATCAGTGGTGGTGGGAGTTCGAGTATCCCGACCTCGGTATAACCACGGCTAATGAGCTTCGCGTGCCGGTCGGAAGGACGATCGATCTGAAAATAGAGGCAACCGACGTAATACATTCCTTCTGGTTTCCGAGGATCGCGGGCAAAATCGACGCCGTTCCGGGCCGTACCAATGAATTGAGGTTCACGGTGCCGCCGGACGGCGTGGGCAGGTATCAGGGGCAGTGCGCCGAATTCTGCGGGTTTGCGCACGCGCAGATGAAAATGCTCTTGTTCGCGGTCACCGAGCAGGAGTTCGACGACTGGACGGCCACGATGCAAACGCCGCCGTCCGAGCCGGAGGGTGAAGCCGCGCGCGGAGCCGAAGTGTTCAATACCATCTATCCGTCCGAGAGCACAGGCTGCTTTATCTGCCACACGATTGACGGGACCTCCGCGCAGGGCAAGGTCGGACCAAACCTCACCGACGTAGCGAACCGGACTATGCTCGGAGCCGCGCTCATTGAGAACAACACCGAAAACCTGACGAAATGGATCGAGAACGCCGACAACATCAAGCCTGGGGTGTTGATGCCCTCGCTCGGATTAGCTCCCGACGAACTAGCCGCCGTGGTGGCCTACCTTCAAAGCCTGAGGTGAGATTCGAAATGTACGATGGTCTCGGATTCTCACAGGTCGGATCGGACGGTAAGCTAGTTGAAGCCGGATTGATGAAAGTTATGCGGAAGACTTAGATGGCGACGACGACCCGAGCACCGGAACTAGCGGCCCACGCCTATCCGGAGTCCGAGTCCGGCATTTGGAGCTGGGTGACGACCGTCGATCACAAGCGGATCGGCATTCTCTATCTGGTCACGGCGTTCGCGTTTTTCATCGGCGGCGGCATCGAGGCGCTGATCATGCGCTTGCAGCTTGCCGGCCCCGACGGTCAGCTTACGGCCGGCGACACGTTCAACCAGCTTTTCACCATGCACGGCACGTCGATGATTTTCCTGGCGATAATGCCGCTGAACGCGTCGTTCTTCAACTTCCTGATCCCGCTCATGATCGGCGCGCGCGACGTGGCCTATCCTCGCCTGAACGCTTTCAGCTATTGGCTGTTCCTGTTCGGCGGGCTGTATCTGAACGCCAGCTTCATCGGGGGCGCGCCGGACGTCGGCTGGTTCGCCTACGCGCCGCTGACCGAGTCGGGATACGCGCCTACCAAGGGAGTGGAGTTCTGGATCGTCGGGCTGGCGATTCTTGGATTGGCGTCGATCATCTCGTCGCTGAACTTCATCGTGACGATCCTCAACATGCGCGCGCCGGGCCTGACGTTTCGGCGTCTGCCTGTCTTCGTGTGGATGACGCTGATAACGTCCTTCCTGATCGTGTTCGCCTTCCCGCCGTTCACCGTCGCCACGATCCTGCTGTTCTTCGACCGGCTGCTCGGAAGCCAGTTCTTCATTCAGACGGCGGGCGGCGGCGGTGACCCGGTTCTATGGCAGCACATGTTCTGGTTCTTCGGACATCCGGAGGTCTATATCCTGATCCTTCCGGCGATGGGAATCGTCTCGGAGGTATTACCGACGTTCGCGCGCAAACCGCTGTTCGGCTATACGGCCGTGGTTTTCTCGGGTCTGTCGATCGGGTTCCTCGGATTTACGGTTTGGGCGCACCACATGTTCGTGGTTGGGCTGGGGGCGCTGCCGAATGCTGTCTTTGCGGCTTCGACGATGCTGATCGCGATCCCCACGGGGGTCAAGGTGCTCAACTGGTCCGCCACCCTGTATGAAGGCTCCATCAGCCTCAAGACGCCGTTCTACTTCGCGGTGGGCTTTCTAGTGCTTTTCACCATCGGGGGTTTGAGCGGGATGATGCACGCCTCGCCCCCAGTCGACGCCCAGCAGTCGGACTCGTACTGGATCGTGGCGCATCTGCACTACGTGCTCTTTGGCGGCGCCCTTATGGGATTCTTTGCGGGCATGTACTACTGGATTCCCAAGATGAGCGGCCGGATTCTGAACGAAAAGCTGGGGCAGCTTCATTTCTGGTCGATGTTCATCGGTATGAATGTGACGTTCGGTCCGATGCACGTCCTGGGCAACGACGGGATGCCACGCAGGATTTACACCTTCCCGTCGGATCAGGGCTGGGACGAGTGGAATCTGGTAGCGACGATAGGCTCGTTCGTCATCGCGGTCTCGATACTGGTCTTCATGTACAACGTTTTCATTAGCCTGGTGCGCGGCAAGAAGGCGGAAGCGGATCCGTGGGACGGGCAGACGCTTGAATGGTCCATTCCGTCGCCGCCGCCCGTCTACAACTTCGCCGCCATACCGGTGGTCGGCAGCAACCGCCCGCACTGGGACGCCAAGTATGGTGGAGCGCCAGAGCAGCCGGAGCCGGAAGAAGGCGGGATTCACATGCCTCCGCCGTCGTACTGGCCCGTGGTTGTGGCGTTCACGCTGTCGATGGCCGCGGTCGGATTGCTCTACTCGTATCCGCTTGCGGCTATTGGGGTAATTGCCACGATCGCAGGGGCATTCGCCTGGGCCAAGGAGCCAGTGGACATACCCAGCGACGGCTCGAACGGCCAACCGCACTAGTGGCGCAGACGTTCACGCCGCGCGGCCATGGTGCGGCACATCCTCCCACCAGCCTCGGCCTGGACATGCGCAAGCTGGGCATGTGGGCGTTCCTGGGATCGGAGTCGCTCTTCTTCGCCACTCTTATCACCAATTTCTTCGTCAACCGCAGCTCCGAGCGCGCAGACTACTGCAACGGGCTGACCTATGCCGATCTAGCGATCGGCCTTACCAGCGTTGGCGCCTTCATTCTCTTGATGAGCAGCCTGACGATGGTGCTTGCGCTCGCCGCACTGCGAGACGGCAACCGGCGCATGTATCGAACCTGGATAGTCTCCACCGCGTTGCTGGGGACGTCGTTCCTCTGCATTCAGATATATGAGTTCACGGAGTTCGCCCTCCACGGCAAGGGCATGAGTTCCAACAACTTTGGAGCCGCCTTCTTTGCTCTCACCGGCTTTCACGGCACTCACGTTTTGATTGGAGTCATCTGGCTGTTCAGCCTTCTATTCCTGCGTGTCGGGCATAACGTCAAGAGGCCGCTGGAATACGTTGTCGGTGGGCAGGCTGGGTTGCGCACGCATCGAGAACCGACCGATGGCGGCGCGGGAATTCCGGTGGAGCTATGCGGCCTGTACTGGCACTTTGTCGATCTCGTGTGGGTGTTCATCTTCACGCTGATCTACCTGCTCCCGATGGATGATCCCTGCGGAGAGGCCCATGAGGCGCTGTCCGCGGTGAGCCATCTGACGGTGCTTTGACAACATGAGCGCTGGCACGGAGGGCGAACACACATCCCGAGGGGCGGGCGTTTCCAGGCAGCCGGCGCCGCACCATAAACATCCGCCGTATGTCACGGTAGCGGTCTGGCTGCTAATTGTTACGATCGCCGAGGTGATCTGGGCGCTCCTTCCAATCAACGACCTCATCATGGTCCCCATCCTCCTGATCATGATGGCGCTGAAGGCCCTGGGCGTGGTGGGGTGGTACATGCACCTCAAGTCCGACAGCCGGGTCTTCACTTACCTGGCATCTGGGCCTTTCTTGATTTCCGTCGGCTTGATCATCGTGCTGTTCACGCTCTTCGGCGGCTTCGCGGAACGCTTTTTCTGATTTTCAGCCGCGGGACCGCGGTATGGACTGCTCCTCAGTCGACGCGCTTCGTCTCTAGATCTGGTATGTAGCGGAGGTCGCGGCGTAGCCGGGACACAAGTCGGCGAGCGTGGTGGAAGCCAGCACTTTCATCGCGGCGTCCTCCGCCGGGCCGATTCCGTCGCACTTGCCTTGTCTCGCCGGAAGCGTGCACGTCGAGCGGTCCACGTCGTAGATGCAGCGGGCTGACGGTCCGTCGGCGCCAAGGATTGTCAGAGCCCGGTCCATCGTCAGCGCGTGCGGCGAGATTCCGAGTCTGTAGCCGCCGCTCGCTCCCCGTCGGCCGATAACGAGTCCCGCTTGGACCAGCGAAGCAAGGATTTGTCCCAGGAATTTCGCCGGGATGTTCTTTCGGTCGGCTATTTGCTGGGCGGTCACGTAATAGTTCGTGCCATTCTCGGCAAGGTCGATCAGCGCCAGGATTCCATAGCGAGTGCGGGAGTTGACGTTCAGCATTCTCGAATCCGGCTATTCCTGACTAATCTGGTTAAGAATAGCATCGACGCCCGCTTTTGCGTCTACAGGCCGTGCGCTACGGCTGGCTTCAAAAAGCCCCGGCTCTCGCTTCTTTGTTGTTATTCTTGGAGTCCACATAACCGCAAGGGGAACATGAGCTTTTACAGGATCGGTCAAACTGAGCGCCAGGGTTAACGTCGAACCGCTACTGGGGCGTGTGCGCAGGCCCGCGCACTACGCAGGCGGCGAGTGGAACGCCCGCTACAAGCCGTGGGAGGGCGCGGACGTCAAGCTCTGCATGATCTTCCCCGATTCTTATGAGATCGGCATGTCGAATCTGGGGATCCAGATCTTGTATGAGCTCGTCAACGAACTGCCGCGCTTCCTGTGCGACCGGGCGTTTTGCCCCTGGCCCGACATGGCCGACGCGCTTCGGGAGGCCGACACTCCGCTGTTCGGACTCGACTCCCGGCGTCCGCTCTCCCAGTTCGACATGCTGGGGTTCACACTGCCGTACGAGATGGGAGCGACAGGCGTTCTCGAAGTGCTCGACCTTGGGAAGATTCCACTCGATTCCGTTGATCGGGGCGAGCGCGACCCGATCGTCGTCGGCGGGGGCGCGTCGCTCGTTAATCCAGAGCCGATGGCCGACTTCTTCGACGTGATAGTCATAGGCGAGGGCGAGGAAATCCTCCCGCAGCTAATGCGGACTTTGGCCAAGTGGAAGGGCGTGGGAGAAGGCTGGCGCGCACGTTATTTGAAGGAAGTTGCGGGCTATGAAGGCGTTTACGTCCCGCGACTTTACGAGCCGCGATACACCGCCGACTACTCTCTGACCGCCACCGAGCCGGTGGACGCCGCCGTCCCGGCGGAGATCCGCCGGATTCACGTGGACATCAATGAGTATCTGTACCCGAAGATGCCCGTGGTCGCTTCCACCGAGACCGTCTTCGACCGCGCGTCCATCGAAATCCATCGGGGCTGTATGCGGGGCTGCCGGTTCTGTCAGGCCGGCTACATCGACAGGCCCGTGCGGTCCAGGGATCCCGAGAAAGTAAAGGAAATGGCGGATGCGATCATTAAGGCGACGGGTCACCGTGATCTGACGATGCTGTCGCTGAGCGCCGCCGACTACAGGGACATCCACACGCTAATCGGAGATATTCGCGAGCAGCAGTCGGATGAGCGTTTGTCTATCAACATACCGTCCACCAGGGTGGACGCCTTCAACGTGGGGCTGGCCGAGGCGCTCGCGCCTTCGCGGAAGGGGAGCATGACGTTCGCACCGGAGGCGGCGACGGAGCGGATGCGGGAGGTGATCCAGAAGGGAGTCTCGGAGGAAGAACTGCTGCGCACGGTCGAGCTTGCCTACTCGCAGGGCTGGCACACCGTAAAGCTGTATTTCATGATCGGACTGCCCACCGAAACGCTCGAGGACGTGAAGCACATCGCCCGGCTAGCCAAGCGTGTTCTCGACGTCGGGCGGAGATTGCGCGGCGGTCGAGCGAAGGTGAGAGTCGGCGTGTCGACCTTCGTGCCCAAAGCGCACACTCCGTTTCAGTGGTTCCCGCAGGACTCGAAGGAGTCGATCCTGGAGAAGCAGGCATTGTTGAAGTCGTCGCTTCGGGACCGGTCGATAAAGCTCAATTGGAACGATCCCGATAACAGCGCCGTGGAGGCGCTGCTGTCGCTCGGCGACCGGAGAGTCGGGCGGGCTATCAGGCGGGCGTGGGAGCTCGGCAGCCGGCTCGACTCTTGGAACGAGTGGTTCGACTTCGCGCGCTGGGAGCGGGCCTGCCGGGAGACCGGCGTGGACCTCGATTGGTTCGTTCACCGGGACCGCCCCGCAAACGAGGTCTTCCCCTGGGACCACATAAGTATCCATACCAAGCGCTGGGTGCTCAGGTGGGAATACGAGAGAGCGCTGCGCGCCGCGAAGGGAATTAGCGAGCGGCTTTCGACAGCATCTTTCAGGGCCGCCTGTCCGGCCTAGCTTCGGGGTAAACCGCCCATGACGGGCGACATGTCCGACACTATCGCCGCGATTTCCACGGCGCTCGGTCCGGCGGGCATAGGCGTCATTCGCGTCTCCGGTCCCGACGCCCTGCAAATCTGCCTGAGAGCTTTCCGGACCAATTCGGGGCTATCGCCGCGGAACCGCGTGGCGACGCTGGGTCGGCTTGTCGACTCGGAAGACGGCTCGCACATTGACGAGGCGATCATCACCTACATGCGCGGCCCGCATTCCTACACCCGCGAGGACGTGGTGGAGGTGAGCTGTCACGGGGGGCTTGCGGCGGTCAGATCGGCCCTGCGGTCGGTCATCAACGCCGGCGCGCGGCAGGCGAGGCCCGGGGAGTTCACTCTGCGGGCGTTCCTGAGCGGCCGCATAGACCTTGCGCAGGCCGAAGCTGTGGCGGACGCGGTGCGCGCGCCGACCGACTTGACGCTTAAGGCCGCCGAAAAACAGCTCCGGGGCGAGCTTTCGAAGGAAGTGCGTGAAGTGCGCAACAAGTGCCTGGATCTCTTGGCGCAGATGGAGGCCGAGATCGATTTCACCGAGGACGACGTGCCCCCGCTGCCGCGACCGGCGCTACACGGCCAGCTTTGCGACATCGCGGGCGCTATCGAGCGCTCCGTCGAGGGGGCGTCGGAGGGAATCTTGCTGCGGCACGGGCTGCGGCTGGCGATAGTAGGCACGCCCAACGTCGGCAAGTCGAGCCTTTTGAATGCGCTGCTGCGCACCGACCGCGCCATCGTTACAGAGCTGCCCGGCACCACCCGCGACGTGCTGGAGGAGTCGCTCAGTCTCGACGGAGTGCCGGTCGTCGTAGTCGATACGGCCGGAATCCGTGGAACGACCGACGCGGCCGAAGCGGAGGGCGTCGAGCGAAGCAAGCGGGCGCTTGGTGAGGCCGATCTGGTCCTGCTCGTGCTGGACGCGTCGAGGCCGCTTTCCAAACCCGACGAGGATGTCGCCCGGCTCGTCCGCAACTCGCGTCGACCGGCGCTGATCGTCATGAACAAGGATGACTTGCCCTCTCAGGTCGCTGCTACCCGCGCCGCTGACCTGCTCCCTGACGCTGGCATAGTGCACACATGCGCTCTGGAGCATCGTGGGGTTGAGTCGTTACGGCGAGCGATCATTCACGAAATCGGAGCGGGGTCGCTCACCGCCGGCGAAATTCCACTCGTTTCCAACGAGCGGCACCGTGAGGCGCTGATACGGGCGCGGGAGCACGTGCGAAGATCGCTTGAGGCCGTGGATGACTCGCTCCCGTCAGACTTCGTCTCTATTGGCCTGCACGGGGCGCTTACCGAACTGGGACTGATAACCGGCGAAGACGCGACCGAAGACCTTCTAGAGACGATATTCTCCAAGTTCTGCATCGGGAAGTAAGAGGCGGTTTCGATCTACCGCTCTAACGGAACAGCGCTAGGTTAGGGTCCTCCGGTTGCTTGTCCTTCCGCGATTGGGTCGTCCCGCGTCCCGGAGATGCTGTTCGGCTGCCGAGTCGGCCTGTTAGCCAGGCAAGCGGCGAACGCCATCAACGTCCAGAAGAACCCGGCCAGTTCCGGGAGAAAGTAGAAGTTGTCGACAAGCCCGTGCGCAATGGCCGCAGTCATCGACGCTGCCGCGCCGAGCAGAACCGGGCGCGGTATTGGACGTTCCGGCAGGCGGTAGGACCGTCTAACAAAAAGGAAAAAGATCACCAGTGCCGCGATGATGGCTAATGCGCCAAACACTCCCATGCTCAACCAGGTGTCGAGCAGCAGATTGTGAGGATGGGACATGTGCGGCTCGCGCCAAGCCTCGGGCCTAAGGTAGGCCGCGTAGTGATAGAGAAAGTTGTCAGGACCGACTCCAAAGAGTGGGAAATCTCGAATCATCTCGACGGCGGAGTCCCATAGCCAAACTCTTGAAACACCGCTGCGGTCGCCGGTTCTGAAAAAGATGGATAGCCGGTCCGTTCCAACCAGCGCCGCGAGCGCTGCGACGGGAATGAGGACGGCCCCGAGACCGAGCAGCCTGCGCTTAACAGGCAGCCTAAGCAATCGCGGGATACCCAGCAGAGCAGTCGTCACCGCCGCCGCGAGCCATGCGCCTCTGGAGAACGTGAGAATCAGAACCACACCCGCACCGGCGGCGACCGCGGTCGCCGCGCGGCCTAGCGCCGAACTCTTCCAGGCGACGGCCAAGCCCACGAGCAGCGGGATCGTTCGCTCCAAGACGAACGCCAAGTTGTTCGGGGACTCGTAGATGCCGCGCAGTCTCGGCACGCCTGCCGTGATAACCCTGTCCAGCAGGGGATCGAAGACGACCGTAGCGGCGGCGATAGCCCCACCCGCGGCGACAGCCGGGATCAGCGCGCCGCCGCGCCGTCCGCTCAGGAAAGCCGTGAGCAGGAAGAACAGCGCAACGGGTTCGACGACGGTTGTTCGGAACGATCTGAGAGCGAATTTCGGGTACTCGGCGAACGCTGTTGAGGCCAGCGCGGCGAGTACAAAGTAAGCGGCGACGAAGCCGATGGTCGAACGCCGCAGCTCGAACTTACGTCGGTAGAAGCCTCGCGCCGCCCAGCCGGTTGCGAGCGCTATAAGCAGAAGCTCTGGAACGGAGAATGCCACGGGGCCGGTTTGCGGTCTGAGCGGATGCAAGAACTGCGCGCCGGCGGTGACGACGGCTACGGCATCCGGATGCGCGATCGCGAGGGCGGCCAGATAAGCCAGGATAACGAGCCGCAGGATGGTGAGCGGAGAAAGGGCGTCGCTGCCGGGCAGCGCGGCGAGCAGTATGGCGGCCACGGAGGCTGTCAGCAGCGCCGGGATTGAGATTCCATACACGGTATGAGAGCGGAGCAAGGGAGCCGCTAGCGGAACTCGTCGTATGCGCGCGGGTACGGCGTCCCAAATCGGGCGAGCGAACCGCCACGCAATGAGGCCAAGCGCCACGGCCCAGGCGATCCCGGTGGCCGCGTAAGGCCAGAACGGTCTGGAGTTCGATACCGCGATGCCGTCGATGACGACTTTACCGCCCGTAGAACGCGGTGAGGCGCGTCCAAGGCTCTCGACTTCCAGCACGTGGACACCGGCAGGCAGCCGCGAAGCCAGCGGAATCGTCGAGGCGGGCCGGACTTCGGGCGAGTAGAGGTCCACGATCGATTGACCGAACTCGCTTCTCGGAACGAGGTCGGCGAGCGCGTCGAGGCCATCGATGCGGACACGCAGCATTCCCATATCGGGGCCTTGTCGGGCGACGAGGCCTACGTTTTGGCCTTCGAAACGAAATCTGGCGACCGCGCCGGCCACGCCGGTGCTGGACCAGAAGCCTGCCGCAGCTTCGTCGCTCGGTTCCCGCGGCCAGGGACCGGCGTATGCAAATGCCGGATGATCCTCCTGATGCAATCCGGCTCCGGCGATCGGTCGTTCGAGTGCGAGTTCTTGCAGGGCTAGCAGCGCTGGCCGCGGCGTGAAATCCGGGTCCATCAGCCTGAACCAGAAAGTCGGGTCGTCGGGATTGGTCTGCTCCGGCCAGCGTGAGGCCCATACGAATATCGTGGGCATCCAGGGCCACTCGCGGCGGGCGCGCAATATCCCTTCCACCGTCCACGCCGCCTGGTCTTCGACTGAATGGTTGCCCCAGATGCTTGGACGGCCGCTCCATCCGTCCGGCAAGGACATCCAGCCGTACTCGGAGGCCCAAACGGGTTTGTGCGCGTCGCCAAAGGTCTCCATCACGTCCCTGAGCAGCACGGCGCGGGGGAAATTCGTCCAGCGCTCTCCGATCCGAACGTCGCTCGGACCGGTTATCAAGCCGTAGGACATCGAGGAGAGAATGTCGAAATAGTCCTTGGCTCCGAGGAAGTACATGCGCTGAAGGTAGAGAACGTCGCTTATGTTGTTGGGGCCGCGCTCAGTCGTGGGGGCAAGTCCGGCGGCAACCACGACCGCGTGAGGATTGGCAGCTTTAGCGGCTTGATATGAGGCTCTGAGGAGCTCCACGTATTCAGCCGCGTCAGGCTCTGATTCACCCCACTCTCCCCAGAGGTTCGGCTCATTCCAGATTTGGAAGAAACGGATACGCCCCTCGTATCTGGAGACGACGGCATGGACGAAGTCGGCGAACAGCGCTACGTCGTCGGGCGGCTTCTGACTGGCTGGTATCTTGGGTTCCCAGCCGGGCGTTGCCCACCTCGGAGAACGTTCCAGCCGGGCCATGACTTCGATTCCCTGATCCCGGGCGGCTTCGACGATGGCGTCATACTTCGTCCACGTGCTGACACCGGTTTGCCGGTTCCGGAAGACTCCTTTTTCCGGCTCGATCTCCTCCCACAGGAATTGCTGCCGAATGATCCCCACGCCAGCCGATTTGAGGATCGCCAGCTCACGCCGGATGTTCTCGATATCCGGCTCCAGAGTGAGAAACGTATTGGCGCCGAGCGTCGGTCCGCTGGCGTGGTTGATCGTGACGGCGCCTTGGTCGTGGTAAGCGACGCCACGCTCAAGGAATTGCCTGTAGAAGACCAGTGCGACGGTCGAACCGCCGGTGAGCAGTGCGACCGCCAGCACGAGCACGATGGCGCGAGCACGGGACTTGAGCTTCACGCCGTAGATCAACGCTTGTTCGCCGCTTCGGCGACCGCCTTGTAGACCTTCCTAGGCGTGAAGTCGGGATCGATCATCCGGAAGTAGTACTCGGACTTGGACGGATCGACATCGGTGAACGGACGCCTTAGAAACCAGATATTGAACACCCCCGCCCAGGGCCAGTTTTCCCGGGCGAACTCCACGCCGCGCACTGTCCACTCCGCCTGCTGGTCTTCCGTTACGCGCGCCCACGTTAGCTGGCTGGCCGAGAAGTCGGGAGGCGAAGCGTTCCAGCCGTACTCGTTGAACCAGATCGGTTTGTGCCGGTCGCCGTTTTGTTCCATCAGCTCCCTGCTTAGTTCCACGCGGCGGAAGTTCAATACTTTGGGCTCAGGGGGCGCCTCGGGTGGAAAGGCCAAACCGAAAGCATTGGCCGAATGTATGTGGAAGTAGTCGCCTCCGCCGGCGTCGTAGACTTGTTGTAGATAGACGAGTTCGTTGCGCGCCCGGTCGCTCATCTCCAGGGTTGCCGCGAAAGGCGCTGCCAGAATCACGGTTTCCGGGTCGACTCCAACGGCCGCCGAGAACGCCGTTTCCAGGAGCTTTACGTAGTGGGTGGCGTTGGGCGGCTTCCCTCCCCATTCGGCCGCGAGGTTCGGCTCGTTCCAAATCTGAAAATGCCGGACCCTGCCGCGATATCGGCGGACTATTGCGGTAACGAAGTCTCCAAAGTCATCGAGCTCGGCTGGAGGCTCCGTGGGCGTAGAGTCTTCGGGTCTCGCCCAGGCCGGGGTGCGGTCGACCCGCGCGATGATTTTTAGGCCGTTCTCCTCGGCAAGGTCGACAATCTCGTCGTATTTGTCCCAGGTCGGGTGCTTCCAGGTGGGATTGAGGAACTGCCCCTTGTCGAGGCTCTCTATGTCCTCCCACGGAAAGTGCTGTTTAATCCACCCAAGGCCGGCCCGCGCGGCCATTTCCAGCGTTTTTTGCTTTCGCCAGCGGTCGGAGTCGAGGTGCAGGAACGTGTTGGCCCCCCACCGGTTTTCATCGGTTTCGCCACCTGTCGGGAGGCTCGGGTCCGCGCAGGCTGCGGGAAGCAGCGCGGCAACGGCCGCCGCTCGCAGCATTGAACGACGCGTAATCTTCCGCATGGGCTATATCTCATACTCCCAGAAGGGAGTTGACGTGTTCCAGGCTTGCGCCTGCCGCTACCGCAGGGTCCCTTGAAGTGTAGTCTTGCTCAATCACCAGCCACCCGTCATAGCCGCCGCCCTTCAGGATTTCGATTACCGCCTCGAAGTCGACGGCGCCGGAACCCACTTCGGTAAAGCCTTCCATTCTTACGAAGTCCCTGTACGAGCCTCCGTCGGCGATGTTCTGCTCGTAAATGTCGGGGTCTACGTCCTTTAGATGAACGTACCGAATTCGTTCGACGTTTCGCTCGAAGAACTCCGTGGGGTCGACGCCTCCGTAGAAGAGCTGTCCCGTGTCGGCGGCCAGAGACACGGTTTGCGGATCGGTTAGTGAGACGAACCGGTCGATTTCCTCACGCGACTCCACGAACGAACCGGCCCGGTTGAGGAAGACGAGCTGCAACTGAAATTCGTCCAAGCAGATTTCGCCCGCCATGCTGATGGTCTCAGCGAAAAACTCCCATTGGTAGTCGGACAGCCCCTCGGTCAGGGAAGACCGCGGATGGCCGGCCGTGAGAAACCGCTGGGGCGAGCCGAGCGAGCCGATTACGACGTAATCGGCTCCGACACCCGCGTAGAACTCGGCCGAGTGTCTCAGACCTTCAAGCTCGCGAGGGCGCCATTCCTTGTCGAACCAGTTCGCGGCATATGTTCCCGCAGTCATTTCCATACCGGCGTCGGCGAGCAAGACCCGAAGCTGCGCTGATTGCCCAAAGTAGTCGCGCGCGCCCTCGATGCCCAGAAACCCGATTTCGGCCATCTCGGCGAGAATCTGGTCTAGTGGCCGGTCCGCCGGCCACTGCAAGTGACTGATTCCTACGCGCAACGTGCCTGTTCGGCCACTTTCGGGCGCGCCTTTATCCGGACCGCGATTCGTCCGGTTTGGTGGCGGTGATTCCCGACAGACGCTCCCCTTCAAGGATTCGCGGGGTCTTCGAAGCCGGGGGCCGACGTGCCCCACTGCGCCGGGCCGCCGGTTCGGGGGGCGGCGGTGGAGGGGTCGGCCATTCATTGCGTTTCAATCTGGCAGCGCGTGCCGGTGGACGGCGTGCGCTGCGCTTGCCATGGTCGCCAGACTTGGTCGAATCGAAGATGTCGCCGATTGCCGTGAACGAATCGCTGGCGTCTCTCAACGAATCGAGATTTTGCCCGGGACATCCGATCACTTCGACCCGAGCGCCCTTACTTTGCGCCGCGCGAACGGCCGGTAGAAAATCGGCGTCGCCGGTTACGACGGTAACAATGTCGCAAGTCTCCGCCGCCAGCACGGCGTCTACCGCCATCTCAACTCCCACGTAGCCGCGCATCGATCCGTCAGAAAGCGGCCTAAGAGGTTTACCCATTATTCGAAATCCTGAGTCTCGCAAGGTTGACAGAAGCTCGCTTTGCGCCGAAGACGGCAAGTCAAGAGCGACGTAGGCGGTCGCCCGCCGGAGCCGCCTTTTGGCCGCCACGGTGGTCAGGATGTTCGAATAGCGATTGGACCGATCAGTCTCGGACAGGGCGGCGTCGAATGCGGCAATGTCCAGCAACAGGGCAACAGTCTGTCCGTTCCGAAACTCGTCAGCGTTCATTTGACCGTTATTGAATCACAATGCGGGTACGTACGGGATCACAATTGGGTAGCGATTATGTAAGCCAAGTATCCAAAGTAGCCGACTCCTCCTACCGCCAGAACCCAGAGCGCCGAAAGGCGTCCCCACATTCTCATCGCCAGGCCTATCAGGACCGCCGCCGCCAGCGATACGCCCGCGCTGATAAACGCGGGGGCGCTTTCGGAGGTAAGCGCCCAGTCGGTCAGCACGATGCCGATAATCGGCACCACGGAGCTCTGCCAGACCATTGCGCCCGAAATGTTGCCAAACGCCAGCGTGTCCTTCTTTTGAAAGACCCATATCACGGAGTTGAACTTCTCCGGAAGCTCGGAGGCCAGCGGCACGATGAAGAGCGCCAGGATGAGGGTGGACATTCCCAGCGCGTGAGAGACGGTCTGGACAGAGTGGACGAATATGTGAGCACCGCCCACGATCAAACCGAGGGCGAACACTAGCTGGAGCGCTATGAATATAAGCTTTGGACTTTCAGCACCCCGCTGGAACCAGAGCGGCCCCAACTCGGGGGCCTCCCCGTGCGAGTCGTCACCCGCCTTGACGTGCAACCAGACGTAGAGCACGTAGCACAGCGCCAGGATCACGGCGATGACGATCTTGATGGATCGTGAGTCGATGAGCGCGGCGCCGATCGCCAGGACGTAGACGATCACGAAGAAAAAGAGGTCCCTGCTCACAATCGACTGATTGACGTTGAAGTGCGAGTCACGGCGTCCTCGCAGCGCAAGGCCTATGACGGCCACCGCCATCATGAACATGGCAAGAGTTGCGAGGATCAGCGGCGCGCCGAGTATCGAGCCTACGGCCACCTCGTGGCCGGACTCTCCGCCGGAGAAGACCGCAACAAGCGGAATCACGGTTTCCGGCAGAGTCGTTCCCACCGCGGCGAAGATGCTGCCCGTTACCCCTTCACCCACGCCGAGCCGGTGGCCGAACCACTCGACGGCGTTGGTAAAGACGATTGCTGCGGCGAGGATCACAAGAAGCATGACGATCAGCAGGAATACGTCTAGCGCCAAGCGTCGGCCCCCTTGTGCGGCGGCAACGCCGGTCGAACTTTAGGATCTGGCGATGCTGCTACGGCGCGGCCTAGCGTGATGCGGTCAGCAACGGCGCCACGAGCGAAATAACCATAACGATAGCTACCAGAAGACCTATGAACGCCCACGCACTCTGAACGCTGAATATTCGCCGCCGCTTTGGAGTCGCTGCGTGGCTGCTTGATAACGTTGCGGATCGTCTTCTTCTTTTCTTTTTGCGGCGGGGCATCTGATTGCGGGAGAAATCCAGTTCGTTGATAATACCGCGCTACGCACAGCCGTACACGAAGCTTGCCGGCGTGTTGCGCTTTGCAAACTCGAGGTGCGGGCGAGTTACCCGCAGAATCGATTTCTGACACAATAATGGCGAGAGTCAGTAAAACGTCCCTTGGGACGGACACGGAAGACGAAGAATAATAGCCATGGCCGAAAACGCGTCACAATCCGGTTCGCAGAACGGGGCGGTAACACTATCCCGCGACAAGCTCCTTTGGATTTACCAGGCGATGATGCGTATTCGCCGGTTCGAAGAAGCTGCAGAGGAAGCGTTTCGGAACGCGCGAATGCGAGGCGCGTTGCACTTTTACATCGGCGAAGAGGCGACCGCCACCGGGATCTGCGCGGAACTGCGGACTGACGATTACATCACCAGCACTCATCGAGGTCACGGACACTGCATCGCCAAGGGCGGTCGTCTAAGCAAGATGATGGCCGAGCTGTATGGCCGCGCAACGGGCTATTGCGGCGGTAAGGGCGGTTCGATGCACATTGCCGATCTTGACCTGGGAATACTCGGCGCAAACGGCATAGTCGGCGCCGGGATTCCGATAGCCGCAGGCGCCGCGCTCGGGGCCAAGTTGCGCGGCGAAGACAGAGTTACAGTTTGCTTCTTTGGCGATGGGGCCGGTCCGACCGGGGCGTTTCACGAAGGCGTCAATTTTGCCGCCGTGCAAAGTCTCCCCGTGATATTCGTCTGCGAGAACAACAATTACGGAATGGCTACCACCTCCGACAAGGCAAACGCCGGGCCGTCGATTGCCGGCCGGGGGGTTGCTTACGGGATTCCCGGTGTGGAGGTCGACGGGAATGACGTTTTCGCCGTCAACGCGGTCGCCAGGGAAGCGATCGACAGGGCCAGGAGCGGCAAGGGGCCGACGCTGATCGAGGCGGAGACGTACAGGTTCAAGGGACATACTGTCCACGACATGGCCCCTTATCGGGCTAAGCAAGAGTTGGAAGCTTGGTTAAAGAGGGACCCCATCGAGCGGTTCAAGCGAGTGGTGGAATCGCAGAATCTGCTCACGGCCGAAGATTTCGATCGAATTGACGAGGACGTGGTTCGGGAAGTCGAGATGGCCATTGAGTTCGCCGAAGCCAGTCCATTTCCACCGCTGGAAGCAATCGAGCAGGGCGTCTACGCCGACTAGGATGATTTCGTGACTACTACAACCGCCGTCGCCGCCGTTAGCCAGGAAGCTCCCCAGGAACGTCTGATTTTCTTCAATCAGGCGCTTCGCGAGGCTATAGATGAGGAGATGCAGCGCGACCCGGCCGTATTCGTTATCGGCGAGGAAGTCGGCATCTGGGGCGGAGCCTACAAAGTAACCGAGGGTCTGCTGGAGAAATACGGAGAGAGCCGGATCATCGACACGCCCATTTCCGAGGCCCTGATAGCGGGAGCGGCCGTGGGAGCTTCGATTACCGGATTGCGACCCATCGCCGAATTCATGTACAGCGACTTCATGGGCATCGCCATGGACCAGATCGTCAATCAGGCGGCCAAGAACCGATACATGTTCGGGGGCAAGGCGACGCTGCCTATCGTCTATCGCGCGTCAACCGGCGCTGGAATCGGAAACGCCGCGCAGCACACGCAGAGCCTCGAAGCCTGGTTCACTCACATACCCGGCCTCAAAGTGGTAGCGCCTTCCACACCCTACGACGCCAAGGGGCTGCTCAAGTCAGCAATTCGCGACAACAACGTAGTGGTGTTCCTTGAGCACAAGGCCCTCTACGCAAGCCGCGGCAACGTTCCCGAAGGGGATTATGTAGTGCCGCTCGGCGTGTCCGACGTCAAGCGAGAGGGCACGCACGCCACCATAGTTACGTATGCCCGTCAGGTGACGTTCGCGCTCGAAGCCGCCGAGCAACTCGCCCAAGAGGGGGTCGAGGTCGAGGTCATTGATCTCCGAACGCTGTACCCAATGGATATCAGCAAAGCTGTCGCTTCGGTTCAGAAAACGAACCGCGCGCTCGTAGTCCACGAGGCAGTCCAGTTCGGTGGATTCGGAGGGGAGATCGCCTCGCAGATTCAACAGCAGGCGTTCGACTATCTCGACGCGCCGGTCGAGCGGCTGGGGGCCTTGCACTCGCCGGTGCCGTTTTCAGAGCCGCTCGAGTTCGGCTCCTTCCCGAGCGTCGACAGAATCGTGGATGCCGTAAGGGATCTGATTGTCGGAGTGTGAAATTGCCGACGATCCGAAGACCTGCGGATGGATTTCTGACTAGCTTGACCTTGGGCAATGTGAGGTAGCCGTTGGCAACTCCCATAAAAATGCCGCTGCTCGGGATGACGATGGAAGAGGGAATCATCTCGAAGTGGCTCGTCGAGGAAGGCGACCCGGTCACCAAGGACCAGGTCATAGTCGAGTTCGAGACCGATAAGATCAACGCTGAGATAGAGGCCCCCGCCGACGGCGTTATCGGCGGCATCGCCGCCCGGGCCGGTGAATCGGTGAAGGTCCAGGGAATCGTCGCCTATGTTCTTGCGGAGGGCGAGGAGCTTCCCGCCGCAGAGCCCGTGGCGGAGCCGGTCAGCGAGACTGCCGCTCCGCCTCCGCCCGTCGCCCCCGCGCCCCAGCCGGTCGCGCCTCCGCCAGTAGCAACCCCGCCCGCGCAGCCTGTACAGGCCGTCACTCAGACGGCACCGGCAACCGCCCAGGTTGTGCAGCCGGTCGGCGGACGCATTAAAGCTTCGCCGCTGGCGAGAAGGCTGGCGGCTGAGTTTGGCGTCGATATAGCACTTCTACAAGGCTCCGGCCCCGGCGGCAGGATCGTTGCCAAAGACGTTCACGCCAGCGCCGACGGCGCCAGGGTAGCGGCCCCGGCCCCCGTTCCGGTTCCCGCCGCCGCGCCGGCCGCAGCAGGCGCCGTTCCGATTGCAGGAATGCGCAAGGTTATCGCTGACCGGATGATGCAGAGCCTATCCACAATGGCGCAACTGACCCTCGTCACAGAGGTCGATGCAACCCGTTTCGTCGAGCTACGGACCGATCTTGCCTCGCAACACGAGGACGCGCTCGGATTCAGAATTTCGTTTAACGACCTGCTGGCGCGAATAGTGACCAGGGCGCTCGTCGAGCATCCTCACATGAACGCCTCTCTCAGCGGAGACGAAATCGTCAATAACGAGCATGTCAACATCGGACTTGCCGTCGAGGTCCCCGATGGTCTCGTGGTCCCGAACGTCAAGAACGCTCAAAACATGCAACTGGTAGAGTTGGCAGCCGCGTTCCGCAAGCTGATCGGGAGTGTCACGGGCGGCAACCTCGATCTCAACGATCTGAGCGGCGGAACATTCACGATAACGAACCTCGGCGCCCTGGGGATCGACGCTTTTACGCCGGTCATCAACCCGCCCGAATGCGCGATTCTTGGTGTGGGCAGGATCATTGCCAAGCCAGCGGTCGTCGACGGTGAGATTGCGATCCGCCAGATGATGACGTTGAGTCTCACCTTCGATCATCGGCTCAACGACGGCGCTCCGGCGGCCAGGTTCTTGCAGCGAATCAGCCAGCTCATCGAGCAGCCTTATCTGCTGATCTAGCCTGGCGCACGCGACACTGGGGTGGCTTTGGGAGCGGCGTTCGTTTACCTCTTTTCAGTCACTTTGCAGGCATGTCGTGGTAGCCGTTCGACTGCTCGGATAGACTGAGCGACCCTGACTTGAGCACGGGGGCGGATTCCCGCCGCGTTCTCAGTCAAGTTGGCAAGGCGCGTTATGTTGGTGTGTGGAAGGACTTAAGCGCCAGGAGGTGGTCGAAATGGCATCCAAGGTCTATACGATGGAACGTCGCAGCCACTCCACGGAGACGGGATTCGTTGCGCAGATGCTCACGTTGTTCGATGAGGCGGACTTCGAGCAACTTGTAAGACCCGGCGACGTGGTTGCAATAAAAGTGCACTGTGGCGAGTGGAACAACACGGCGTATCTTCGGCCCGTCTACGCTCGGGCCGTTGCCGACAGGGTCAAAGAGCTGGGCGGCAGGCCGTTCGTATGCGATACGACCACGCTGACCTACGGACCGAGGGCCGCGCGGTCCATCGCGCCGGACCTCATGGTGACGGCTGAGCGGAATGGCTACAACTCTTCGACGCTGGGCTGTCCGTTTATCGTTGCCGACGGCTACAACGGCACGGACGATATACGGATTCCGATGCCCGAGGGCTACATTCTGCGCGAGGCCTACGTATCCAGCGCTATTGCGCTGGCCGACTCGATGATCGTGCTCACCCACTTCAAGGGTCATCCGATGGGTGTAATCGGCGGGTCGGTCAAGAATCTGGGCATAGGCGCGCAGTCCAAGCGCGGTAAGTACAACGTGCACATGGGCGGGCATCCCAACTACGGCATCCCCGCGACAGTGGAGTTCCACCCCGAAAACGCGACGCCCGCACTCCTCGACATGATTCCCGATCTGTGTCCGCACGGCGCTCTTTCGCGATCCAACGGGACGCTCGATTGGGACAAGTCGAAGTGTCCAACCTGCCTGGGCTGCCTGGGAGCGATGGCCACGGCTGGAGTGTGGACGTGGCCGGAGGAGAACTTCCGCGCGTTCAACGCCGCAGTCGCGGATGCGTGTCTGGCGACGATGAAGGCGCTCGACGGGAAAGTCGGGTTCCTGAACATGGCGCTGGATGTTTCGCCCAAGTGCGACTGCGTCGATCATGCCGATGTTCCCATAACGCCACACCTGGGCATATTCACCGGCAGCGATCCCGTCGCGCTCGACAAGGCTTGCCTGGATCGCGCGACCGAAGTCGCGGGCACGCCGGGATCGGCCGCCGACGACTGGGACGTTATGAATGAGGGAGACCACAAGTTCTCGATGGCGTCGTCGACCGTTCCGGGATCCAGCGAGGAGATTCAGCTCCACACCGGCGTCGAGATCGGTCTGGGCAGTCTCGAGTACGATCTGGTCGAGATCGACCAGACTCGCGAAAGCGCCGACTTTTCCTTCACCGCCGACCGGCGGCTTATCGGAGCCAAGTACGGTCCAATGTACGCCAAGCAGAATCCATTCCCCGAAGACCGGTTCGACGGCGCGGGGTTCGATCGTTTGGAGAACGTGGACCTCGTAAAGGTGGCCGGACCGCGCGTAACGGCGGGCTAGTAGAAACAAGAATCGCGTAGGGGTAGGCGCGGCGAGCGCCGCGCCGGGTTTGAGGGTCGATCTCGCGTCCCCGTGCTCGCGCGCGACTGTTGTAAAGCGTTAGGAAGGACATGACAAAAGGACAGGAGCAGATCACGTCGGCGTTGAGCCATCTCTCCGGCGTAGCGGGCGAGGCCTCGCTTGACGCGGATGCGCGGGAGCGGTTGGAGGGCGTAAGTGGGGACCTGCAAGCGCTGATGGAAGCAATCTTTGTCAAAAGCGCGCTGTGCGTGCCCTTCACAGCCGCGTGCGACCGGGCGGCCAAGGCGGTTGCGGCCGCAACCGCAGACGGCGGGGATGTGGGAGCGGCGATCACCAGGCTTGAAAAGGCCGCCAAGACCGTGAGGGACAAGTCAACCGGCGCCGGCGGCGCGATAATTACCTGATCCTGCCAGAAAAGGAGTCCGCCGAATGCCGTTGACAGCCGACGTATGCGTTATCGGATCGGGCCCGGGGGGCTACGTTTGCGCCATTCGCGCAAGCCGGCTGGGGCTGAAAACGGTAGTCGTCGAGCAAGGCGACCTTGGCGGCGTTTGCACCAACACCGGCTGCATTCCGACCAAGGCGCTCCTGCGAAGCGCCGAGGTCTATCACCTGGCCAGCTCGGCCAAGACTTACGGAGTGCGTGTAGACGGCGTAGCCGCCGACCTGCCGGCAATAGCGAGGCGCAAGGACAGGGTCGTTTCGACGCTCTCCAGGGGGATCGGCGCGCTGCTGGCCTCGGCGGGCGTCGAGGTGGTCGCCGGACGCGGCAGACTGGTAAGTCCGGGTGTTGTCGAGGTTGATCTGAACGCTGGCGGACCGGAGCTAGTCACCGCCCGCAACGTCGTTATTTCGACGGGTTCCTCGCCGGCGGTCCCGCCCGTGCCCGGATTTGACCTGCCCGGCGTCATGACCAGCGACGATGCGCTTGAGCTCCAGGAGGTGCCGGGTTCGATGGTCATCGTCGGCGGAGGCGCCGTCGGAGTCGAGTGGGCCAGCTTCTTCTCCGCTCTGGGGTGCAAGGTAACGCTGGTCGAGATGCTGGAGCGGCTGGTACCCGTCGAGGACGAGGAAATCTCCGCTGCGCTGAAACGCGAGTTCACCAGGCAGCGGATATCCGTCAAGACGTCGACCGCTGTAAAGACGATTGGCGGTTCGGCGGGGGAGTTTTCCGTAACGGTTACCGGTTCCGACGGCGACGAGGAGATCGAGACCGAAGCCGTTCTCAATGCAACCGGCCGGAGCGCCAACACGAGGGACATCGGCCTGGAGACTGCTGGAGTCAGGTTCGGCAGGGCAGGCATCGAGGTCGACGAGCGTATGCGGACCAACGTCGCGGGCGTCTACGCCATAGGCGACGTGACTGGGAAAAAGCTGCTGGCGCATCTGGCCTCGCACCAGGGCATCGTAGCGGCCGAGAACATGGCCGGAAATGAAATGGAAATCGACTACGACGCCGTACCAGGCGCTACGTTTTGCGTACCGGAGGTCGCCAGCGTCGGGCTTACGGAGGCGGCAGCGCGGGAGCAGTTCGGCGACGCGCTGATCGGAAAGTTTCCGTATATGGCGAGCGGAAGGGCGCGGGCCTTCGGGGAGCCGGAGGGTTTCTTGAAAGTCGTTGCCGATCCGCAGTACGGGGCGGTCGTGGGGATGCATATCATCGGCGCCGGCGCGTCCGACGTCATCGCCGAAGGCGTCCTGGCCATCAAACTGGAAGCGACTCTGGACGATCTGCGCGACGTAATTCACGCTCATCCGACGTTCTCAGAGCTTGTCGGCGAGGCCGCGTGGGAAGCGATCGGGGAACCGATCAACACCTTGCCGTCAAGGCGGTAGTAGCTCAAACCAAGCCTTCGCGGACGTCCGGTCGCTGTATTGAGGCGCAATATAATTCTTGACCGTCGTTCGGCCGGCTCAGACGCTGGCACAAATCGAAGTCGTCTGAGAGTGTGCTGAAACTCCGCGCGGGTGTTTGGGGGAGTGCCGGAATTGGTAGACGGGCATGATTTAGGATCATGTGGGCCTAGCGTCCGTGAGAGTTCGAGTCTCTCCTTCCCCACCAGACTTGATAAAATCAAGAACCTTCGCAATTTCCTTCAAGCTGGAGGTCTAGCTCAGGGCGCTTTCGCAGGGCGAGGGGTAGGCAGAAAACTTGCTTTCCTCGAACTGGACAGATGTAGTGGAATGACGCCAGTAGACGAATACCATGTTGGAGGGGCCGAGGAGTGGAGACGCCATCGCTTTGGACTGCCGATGAGCGGGCGGAAGACGGCGGAAGCTCCGGGCCGACTGTCGGGTGAACTATGACGACGCCAGACACATTCGCCAAGACGCCGCAGGTTCGGGAGCACATCGTGTTTCCGGACCCGCCGGAAGACCCGGACGGCAAGATGACCAGCTTTCGGCCACCGGGAATGCCTACCGCCTCATCGACCACCTGGGGAACCGAGAGACGACGCTGGTGGCGGGAGAGCATTATCTTGCGTTGGCTCCCACCCGGAGCCTGTCCGGGGTGAGGTATCCCGACCTGTTGGTGGCTTTTGGGGTGGACCCTGAGGCGTACTACCGGAGCAAGGCTTATGTGATCTCGGAGCAGGGGAAGCCGCCGGACCTCGTGTTGGAGGTGGCGTCGGAGAGCACCGGGGCAATAGACGCGGGAGCCAAGCGTGAGGACTACGCCGGTCTGGGTATAGTCTGGGCATACCGGTATACTAGTGGTTCGACAAGACGGTGGAGTACCACAAGGCGAGTTGGGTGGCGAACGGGGTCTATGTTCCGATAGAGATAGAGGAACTGCCCGGCGGAGTGTTGCAGGGCTACAGCGCTGCATTGAGCCTGAATCTGCGCTTGGAGGACGGGGAGTTGGTATTCCATGACCCTGCCACTGACCGACCCATCGCCAGCCTTGAGAGCGTGCGCGGCGTGGCCCAGGCCGAGCGGGAGGCCCGCTTAGCAGCCGAGGCCCGTGCCGACACTTTGCAAGCCCGCGCCGACACGGAACGCGAGGGACGATTGCAGGAACGTCAGGCCCGAGAGGCTGCCGCATTTCAGATAGAAAATATGCCATTTCAATCCCTGCATCATGGGAGAATGAGAGCGCATAAGAAGCGCATAAGACATGATCAATAGTTCTACCCCCCGACTTTCCGCATCTGACGCAACGCCGGGCCGGAGGGAGGCTTGCCATGCCGAGCCTCGCTAGCCCCGCTCACCGCCTTCTCCCCCTCGCCCTCCTATCCGCTCTGGCCGGGCTGCTATTGGTCATCGCCCCCGCGCCCGGCGCCTCGGCGCAGACTACGCCGCAGGCCGTCCCGCAGGCCGACGTCCACGTGGTGCCCGCCGACTGGGCGCTCAAGCCCAGCAGCCTGGGGCCTGGAGACCGCTTCCGGCTGATGTTCCGCACCACGTCGCGGTGGGCTGCCACCGCCACCGACATCGCCACCTACGACGGCTACGTGCAGAGCGAGCTCACCAAGAGCGCCAACACGCTGACCGCCATCAAGCCCTACGCATCAGGGTTCAAGATGGTCGGCTCAACCCAGGCCGCGAACCTTCGCGACCACCTGGACTTCCGCCATGGCGGCAACTGGCGCACGGGCGTGCCCATCTACTGGATGGACGACGAGGGCGACGGCGGGCTGGTGGCCAACGACTACCAGGACTTCTGCAACGAGGAGCAGCCGTGGCGGAGTTCCACCCAGCCGGCGGAGTGGTGGCGCGCCGGGACGCTGGCCGATCACCGCAACGAGAACGGCGCGCCCCACGCCGACAGCAATCATCCCTGGACGGGAAGCGAAAACTCCTGCGCCACACGGACCAGCAATTATCTTGGCGCGACCAGGGTAGAGATCGGCAGGCACCGGGAGCCGGGGAGGTTCTACGGGCCCCTGAGCAACACACAGGACGCCAACACCGCGACGCGGTCCATGTACGCCATGTCGCCGGAGTTCATCGTGGCCGGGCCGATCCACGTCTCGCTGAGCGCCAGCGACGCCATCATGACCGAGGGCAGCAGCACGGACACGGCGACCGTGGTGGTCAGCCTGAGCCGCTCCCTGGCCCCGGGCGAGACCCTCACCGCCACGTTCCACTCTCACAGTCTGTTTCTGGGCGGCGATTACACCCTCGCCCTCGACGGCACGCCCGCCGGAGTGACCTTGAACACCACCAACTGGACCATCACCTTCAGCGGTGCCAATGCGCCGCGCGCGGTGACCCTGATCGGCACGGCCGGCGCCAACTCGGTGGCCACCTCGGGCACGGAAACGAAACCCCTCTACTTCACCGGCGTGAGCGGCATCGCGGGCGCCACCTACGATGGCCAGAACTTTGCGACCGCCCTGTTCATCAAGAGCACCAGCGCGACGGGCCGTTCGATCACCCTGACGGTCTCGCCGGAGCGGGTGGCCGAGGGCGGCACCGTCACCGTCACCGTCGACATGTCATCGACGCGCTCCAGCGCTATCATTGTGCAGGTCAATATCCCAGGGCTCAGATCCACGCACGGCGTTACGACGGTGACGGCGGTATCCGGGTCCGTCACCCAGATCTGGGATAACTTAAACGTCCGGATCGCCGGAAACACGACGCAGGCCCGGTTCACCTTCGTCATTCCGGACGACAACAACGCTGAGCAAGCCCAACCGTTGACCGCTTTGTTCCTCGACATTGCCGATAACAACCTGCAGCCCGGCTCAGCGGTTCAGGACTGGTTCACGATCGAGCCCAGCGACCACACGGCGGCCAACCCGCTGGTCAAGATAGGGCTGCCCGTCATCGAGGGCATCAGCCGCAACGACTACGACCAGCAGGTGCGCGAAGAGAACCAGAGCCCCTTGAGCTTCACCGTCACCGCGAACCCTGCGCCGTCCGCCAACAAGGATGTCTGCGTGGACGTGGTAGAGACCGGCGGCAACCGGGTGTCTGCGGCGAACGAGGGCCGCAGGACGGTCACCATCCTCGCCAACAGCATGACGGGCACCCTCTCGGTGCCCTTCACCGACACCGCCGTGGACGAGCCCGACGGCGCCATCACCGCCACCGTGGTCGGCGGGACAGGCTGCACGGGCTACACGGTCTCGACGGAAGAACCGATAGATGAGGCGCTGATCAAGGACGGCGAGGCCACCCTGGTCTCCCTGACCAGCGACGACTCCCGGATGACGGAGGGCGACGCCACCGACACGGCGGTGGCGAAGCTCGCCCTCTCCCGCCCCCTCAACGTCCGGGAGATGATCGAGGTCCGGCTGACCCTGACCACCGCGACGGGGGCGCGGCTGCCCGGCCACGCCACGCCCGACTTCGCGGTGGCGGCCCAGGGAACCGGCGTCACCGTCGAAGGTCTCACCTCGGCGGAGCCGAAGCTGTTCTTCACCGGCTCCGCATCCGAGACGGTGCAGGAGGCGACCATCACCATCACCCCGGTGTCCGGGCTGGACGACGGCGACACCGGGCACGAGATAATCACCATGGCCTTGGTGTCTGACTCGGTGCTCAGCGGCCGGGGTCTTGCCACCACGGTCAGCGGCGGCGTGGGCCGGGGCAGCGACTTCTCGTTGCCGCTGGTCTTGACCGACGACGAGGGCGGCGCGCTGCCGGTGCTCACCGTGTCGGTGGTGGGCGGCCATGGCCACATTGCGGAGGGCGGCACCCGCCGCATCCGCATCCAATCGGACCAGACGGCGCTGCCCGGCGGCATCGCGATCGGCAACCTCGCCTCGGGCTCCTCCTACAGCTCAGGCTACGCGGGAGCCGTCCCGTCAAGCGCCACGATCCCCAGCGGCAGCACGAGCGTGGACTTCGACATCAGCGTCACCGACAACAGCGCCGACGCCGCCTACGGCACGCTGACGTGGACGCTGCCGATGAACGATGCCGTGTACAGCCGGGGCGATCCGCACTCGGTGAGCCTGGTCATCGCCGACGACGAGATCGGCGCGTCCATCCCCAAGCCCGAGGTGTACGAGTTCCCCTACCTCAAGTGGCATCTGCCGTCGTTCTACTACCTGCCCCGGGCAAAAATCCTGGCGGACGGCAGGCGCACCCTCACGAGCTACGAGGACCCCCCGACGAGGAAGGCGGACGGCTCGATCAACACCGACGACTACTACTGGCACCGGGACCTGTACGTCCAGCATGACCCCAACCGGAACAACCCGATGTACTACTACTTCTGGTTCCATCCCGGCTACCAGCCCACCGGGCCGGTGACGCTGACCGTCAAGGCGGTGGACCACCAGAACAACGCCAACGCGGAGACGGGCCGGGTGGCCTTCGCGCTGGATCTCGATCTGACGGCGCCCCCCTATGGGGAGAACGGCCCCTTCACCGATGACGAGCTCACGGTCACGCTCAACCCGGAGGACCTGGTCCGCCACAGCGGCGGCGCCGTCCACTTCCGGCCCGGGTTCGCGATATACGTGAATCCGCGGGTGTACAACGAGTGCGTGGACATCACCCACACCCTCTCCGGCGGCGGCTACGGCTCGGTCACCGTGGAGACGATGCGGGTGCACCTGTCGCCGCAGGGGGAAATGGGACCAACCGACCGCACCAACACGGCGTGCGGCTCGCCCGGGCTCCTTGACTCGGAGCTCCGCACCACGGGGCGGCAGGGGGGCTACGCGTGGACGACCCGCGCGATCGACCTGACGGGCAGTCGCGACGCCCCGGTCCAGCCGCCAACGGTCCGCCTGGCCGTCGGCCAGTACTGGGTCGCCCAGCGCGATGGGGAGAGCGGGAACCCCATCAGAGAGGGCCAGTACGCCACCTTCACCGTCCGGTACATCGGCGACATCTACGAACCGGTGACCGTCAAGTACACGGTCAGCCAGACGGGCGACGTGATCGACACCGCCCGCTTCAACCCGCACATCCAACACTCGGTGACGATTCCCGCCAGTTCGTACTTCAGCGGGGCCGTCAGCTTCGACATCCCCACCAAGGGTGACAACGTCACCGAGCCCGACGGGTCGATCACAGCGAGGCTGGTGGCGGACAGCGCCTACATATCCACTGCCAATTCGATCACGGTGCAGGTGACCGACGGCGGCGGGCGGGTCGGCATGAACTCGCCGCCCCAGCCCCCGCAGCCGGACACGAACGGCCAGCCGCAGATACAGGGCGGCCCCGGCGACGAGAACGGCAACCCGGTCGGCCCCGGTGGCTCCAACGCGCCGCCCTCCGACGCCATCGGCTCCAACGCGCCGCCATCGACGGACTCCGATGGGTCCGGCGCGCCGCCCTCCGACGCCATCGGCTCCGGCGGCTCCAGCACGCCCACGCCGAAGCCGGCGGGTTGGCCGCACGGTCTGGCCCAACTGCCTGAGGGCGGCGACAGCGAGATCATCACGATCAGCCTCGGCGGCGGCGCCCTCGGGGAAAACCAGGAGGTGGTGGCGACGTTGCGCTCATCCGGCGCCACGCCGCTGGACGACTACACCCTGACGCTGGACAGCGCGTCCAGCCCGGGCGTGAGCGTCAGCCGGACCCATCCGCTCAACGCGGCCGAGTCGCGGATCACCTTCGGGCCCGGCGCCGAACGCGCCGTGCTGTGGCTGCGCGCCATCGGCGACCACGTCGAGGAGTACGAGCGGCTCACCCTGACGGTCACCGGCACGGTCTACTTCGACGGCTCAGACACCACGAACATCCCGGTCAACCGGAGCCTGGAGTTCGCGATCATGGACGGCGCAGCCCCCGACGCCGAGTTGGCGGAGGCGGAGCGTCTCATCCTGGCCATGATAGAGCGGCACAGGAACGTGACGGGCAACGCGCGCGCCCTTGCCAACTGGGAGGAGGCGCTCAGGACGATCCTCAGCCAGGAGGGCGGGTTCACCATCGAGGAGCTGGAGGAGCACGCGGCAAGCGTCCAGGCTGGGAAGCCGACGGAGCGCTGGGCGCTGGTGCTGAAGGTGGCGAAGAAGCTCGATGCGCTGCGCCAGCAGCAGGCGCAGCAGGCAACGCCGGAGATCAGCGTCACCGCCGGTAGTGGAGTGACCGAGGGAGGCTCAGCCTCCTTCACCATCACCGCCGACCCGGCCCCGGCGTCGCCCCTGGCAGTCTCGGTGAGCGTCGCGCAGAGCGGCGACTACGCCGCATCGGGGACGACGGGCGCGCAGACGGTAACGATACCCACCAGCGGGAGCGTGAGCCATACCGTCGCCACCATCAACGACGATACCGACGAGGCCGACGGATCGGTCACCCTCACCCTGAAAGCGGGCGACGGCTACACCGTTTCGTCCAGCAACAACGAGGCCACCGTGGCCGTCTCCGACGACGACGTGCCGGAGATCAGCGTGACAGCCGGCAGCGGGATAACCGAGGGAGGCTCAGCCTCCTTCACCGTCACCGCCGACCCGGCCCCGGCGTCTCCTCTCTCGGTGAGCCTGACG
>JAPOWW010000020.1 GCA_026707405.1 Chloroflexota bacterium | reverse complement strand
TGAAGGTCTATACGTATTCGGAAGCCCGGCAGAACCTGGCGTCGTTACTGGAGACGGCTCAGCGGGACGGCGCGGTCCGAATTCGCCGCAGGGACGGCCGATGTTTCGTGGTGCAGCCGGAGCCTTCCGAGGAGTCTCCGCTCGATGTGGAGGGCGTGGAGCTTGGCGTGACCACAGACGAGATCGTGGCCATAGTTCGCGAGGGTCGGGAGCGGTACGGCTGAATCGGACCGCGTAGGATCGCGCGGATCCACGGGGCGGCTTGTGAACAGCCCCAACGGATTGTCAGACACAGCGCGCCGACCCGCCCCTGGATTCCGGATCAGGTCCGGGATGATGGAATGCTTCGTGCGCCCTTCGACAAGCTCAGAGTGCACGGAGTAGTTCACCCTCACCAACCCTCTCCCTTCCAGGAGAGGGGGTGTGAAGGCTTAGCGACGACTCAGAACGAGGGCCAATTGAGCGGCGTATCGGGAGCGCTGAACTCAGATGTCGTCCATCGGGAAGTTTATGTAAGCCTTGACGGGCAGCTCTTCGGGCGGGTTTTCGGGCTGCGGGGGCAGGTTGAGGCCCAGGAGTTTCGCTTGCCGGTCGAGTACTCGCAGCACACTGTTAATGGCCTTCACTTCGCCCCGGCAGGCGGCGTCCCACACGGCCCCGAGCAGAACGTCCAACCGCGCCATGTGGAGCTCTCTGATGTCGCTGGCGGCCACGGTCCCGTTGGAATGGAGCGCTACGCGCACGGCTCGAAAGGCGCCTGAAGGCGACTCGTAGCCGACCTGACGGGCTATCGCCGCAAAGGTCAATCCCTTCATGCGGAGCTCGAGCGCATGTCGCCTTCTTACCGTGATCGGCGCTCGCTTGGGTTCTGACTCATTTTGGGTGCCGTTTGAACTATCCATTTCATTCCCTTCGCTTAATTGAACGGCTACGACTTTCAGATTGGACCCCGATATCACCATCGTCTATAGCCAACGCGAAGATTTTTTCCCGGTTGTTTCACGGGGAATCAGGCGTGGGATGGTAGGGGCAGATTCCTCGGCTTCGCTCGGAATGACGGGTGGGGCAGTGGCGGTGCGTTAGCCGGTCGTCGCCTAGTGTTTTACGGTTGGCCCTTTGTCATGGCTTCGTCGAGGAGCTGGGCGATGTGGAGGACGCGGGCGTTGACGCCGCGGGACTTGAGGCCGCCGCTGATGTGCATCTGGCAGCCGGGGTTGGTGGTGACGACGGTGGTGGCTTCGGTGGCGGTGATGTTGTCGAGCTTGTCGTCGAGGATGCCCATGGATATCTCGGTGTTGAGCGCACTGTAGATTCCGGCGTTGCCGCAGCAGAGGACGGAGTTGCGCATCTCGACAAGCTCGACTCCGGGTATGGACCTGATGAGGTCGCGCGGCTCGTCGACGATCTTCTGCGCATGCCGCAGGTGGCAGGCCTCCTGGTAGGTCACGCGGGCGTCGACGGTTCCGAGGTCGGGGCCGACGCCAGTCTCGGCGAGCCACTCGCTGAAGTCCTTAACCTTGTGGGCGACGGCCTCGGCCCGGTCGGCATAGTCGGGATCGTCGGCGAGGATGTCACCCCACTCTTTCATGGTCGAGCCGCATCCGGCCGAGTTGACGACTATCGCCTCGGCGTCGATCTTCTCGAACGCCCGGACGTTGACGCGGGCCAGATCGCGGGCGGTCTCACGGTCGCCGTTGTGGAAGCTCAGCGCGCCGCAGCAGACCTGATCCCTAGGCAGGACGACCTCGCAGCCGGCGCGGGACAGGACACGGAGCGAGGCTTCGTGGACTTCCGAGAACGCGACGCTCATGATGCATCCCGACAGGAAGGCGACGCGATGGCGCGTCTCGCCCTGGGCGGGCACGCGCTCTACCGCGCCGGCGTCGACGAACCGGTCGGAGATCACCGGAGTAAGGGCTTCGGCGTCGGCCATTTTGCCGGGCAGGAGCTTTAGTACGCCGCTGGCGCGGACGAGTCGCTGCAATCCCGAACGCTGATAGAACCGCAACATGCGGGCGGCGAGCTTGAGCCGGCGGGGCGTCCTAAACAGGTGACGCAGAACGAAGTTGGCGACGCGGATGCCCTTGGGCACGTTTCCGGCGGCGGTCAACTGGCTGCGCGCGGCCTCGACGAGCGGGCCGTACTGGACGCCGGACGGGCAGGCGGTCTCGCATCCGCGGCAGTCGAGGCAGAGGTAGATGTGCTTGGCGAACGATTCCTCCGTGAGCGACAGACGGCTTTCGTCCACCGCCTTGATTAGCTGGATCCTGCCGCGGGGGGAGTCCATCTCGACCCGCAGCAGCCGGTAGGTGGGGCACTCGTTGAGGCAGAGTCCGCAGTGGATGCACGTGTTAATGAGCCGGGGGTCGGGCGCGTCGATGTCGGTGAAGCCGACCATTTCTTCAAGCGGCATTTGGGTTTCCGTGGCCAATCAAATTCCCCCCACGAAGCGGCCGGGGTTGAGGGTGTAGTTCGGATCGAACTTCTGCTTGATGGACTTCATGATCCGCAGCGCGACGGGATCGACGGTGTCGCCCCAAACGTCGAGGCCATCCTTGACGGCGGGCGGGCAGGACTCCACGACGACGGACCTAGACCCGCCGCCGAGCCGGCTGCGAAGCAGTTCTATCGCCGACCTTACGGCCGCCGGGTCGGAGTCGGCCCCGTAGATCGCGGCGTGGCAGATTCCGTTCACAGCCCTGCCCCAGACCATCGCTTCCAGACCGGCCGAATCCGCAGCGGGCCGGACCTCGTCGAACACCTGGGGAACTTCCGAGGAAAGCACGGATATCTTGCAGACAGCCGCTCCGGCGGCTGCCGCCGCGACCTGCAACTCGCGCGCGTTGTTCCAGACCAACTCCTGCTCCTCGCCACTTAATACGTCTATGTGGGTGGCCTCGGAGCAGATCGACCGGATGTCGCGAATCTGCCTGTCCACCGCCTTGGCGTTGCCGCCGAATTTTACGAGCAGTCCCCGCCCGCCGTTCGCGTTGGGGGAGAGGCGGCTCAGGGCGCGGGAGTCGAAAAGATCCACGGCGCTCGGCATGAGGACAGAATCGACCAGCGCGTCGACGGCGTTCGAGGCGGCATCGGGCTGCATCACCGCCAGAACGCTCCTTTGCACCGCCGGGAAAGGCTGGAGCTTGAAGTTGGCCTCGACGATCACGCCCAGAGTTCCCAGGGAGCCCGTGTAGAGCTTGTTGAGGTCGTAGCCGGTGACGTTCTTTACGACCTTGCCGCCGGCCTTGGTTACGAGTCCGTCGGGATGCGCCACCCTGATACCAATGAGCAGGTCCCTGGCCGTGCCGTAGGCGGCGCGGAGCGGTCCGCTGCTGTTCGCGGCGAGGACTCCACCGATGGTCGCGGTCTCGCCGTAGGGAGGGTCGAGCGGCAGAAACTGGTTCTCCTGGGCGAGGATCTTTTGCAGCTCGGCGAGCGTGATGCCGGCTTGCACGGAGACCGTCATGTCGGCGGGGGTGTATTCGAGGACCTTGTCGAGACGAGCCGTGGAGACGCTTATCCGGTAGTCGGAAGGGACGTTGCCGAGCGCCAGCTTGGTGCCGGAGCCGCGCGGTACGACCGCGGCACGGGCGTCGTCGGCGGCCTTTAGGACGGCGGCCATCTCCTCGGCGCTATGCGGCTCGACGCAGACCTGCGGCGACAGGCCGTCCACCGACCATTCGTCCAGGGCGGGACCGGAGGTCACTTCCCGGCCAGCGACGGCGTCGGTTATCGAGGCGGCCAGGTCTTCGATTGACTTGGACAAGCGCTCAGTCCGCTTTCGCAAATGTTCTCATAGGAAAGTCTATTGGCGCGGGCGGATACGGGCGAGAGGGCGCACGTCTGACCGCCTTTTCCCTATCGGACTGCTTTAGCCGCTCAGCCGCTGCCAAGCTCCCGCGACCGGCGGTAGGCGGCCTCGATAGCGTTGGAGAACGTGGCGCGGAGCGCTCCGCGCTCCATCTCGTGCAGCGCCGCCGCCGTGGTGCCGCCGGGCGAGGTGACGTCGCCGCGCAGGTCGGCGGGGTGTCTCCCCCCGCTCTCGACCAGCGCCATCGTCCCCTGGATCGTCTCGATGGCGAGGCGGTAAGCGAGGTCCCTGGGAAGCCCGATGCCGACGGCGGCGTCGATCCACGCTTCAAGCACGAGCAGCGCGTAGGCGGGGCCGCTGGCGCTGACGGCGGTAGCCATGTCGAGATGGCGCTCGTCCTTGGTGAATATCTCCGCGCCGAGCGCTCCGAGTATGCGAATGGTCCTCTTGAGATCGTCCTCTTCAACTCCATGGGCGGCGGTCCAGAGCGTGACGCCGCGTCCGATTTGCGTGGGGGTATTGGGCATGGCGCGGACGACGCGATCCGTACCGGTGACCGCGCGCAAGGTACTCAGACTCGCCCCAGCGACTATTGAGATGACGAGCTGATCGGGCAACAGGCCCACGCGCAGCGACGCGCCCGCGACGGCGAGGTCCTGAGGCTTTACGGCGACTAGCACCGTGTCGACGCCTTCTATGGCCTCATCCAGATTGCCGGTGGTCGAGACGCCCAGGTCAGACTCGACCCTCGCCCGTATATCGCCCGAAACGTCGCACGCGACGACCTGGCTCTGGTCGTAGACCTCGTTCTTAAGCAGGCCGCGGATCGCCGCGCTTCCCATCGCGCCCGCGCCGACAAAACAGATTTTCGAGGACACTGATTCCTCCGCGCCGCGCAGCGACTGGCGAGCCTCCGTTGAGGCCCGCGCTCTACTCGGCGAACTCGATCGTGTAACCGGTCCCGTCCCACGTAAATGCTACAGGAGCGGTCGTTTCGGAGCGTACACCGAGGGACATCGGCGCCGTGCCCTGGCTCAGGGCCCGGGCGGAGACGACAACCGTTCGTCCACGAGGACCGTTGGCGGCGACCACGGTTTCGATGCCCGTGCGCTTCAGGAAGTCAGGGTCGGTGTAGCCGGGGTGGTAGCGCTGTGGGAGCAGCAAGACCGTAGCCCGCCAAGCGGACGGCGGGTCGATGGGAGGCGCGCCGAGCGGCGGTATGAGAATCGATAAGCCGTTCGAGTTGATCCGCAAAGCAGGGTCGGCGGACCGGCCCGGACTCCACAGCACCTCAACGGTGGTGCGCGGGTCGATCCCGATGCTCGGCGGAGGGCCTTCCAGCCGCACCTTGTCCGGCATGTCCAGAGGGACCGCCCAGACCCGGAAGACTTTGCGGCGCTCGGCGACGGCGGCGGTGAGGTTAGTCGAGCTTGGGCCGGTGTCACGAAGCATCAAGACGTCGATATCCGAATCATGGAATGGGAAGAGACGGTCGATCCGGTAAGAGCTGTGGGCCGAGCCGGCGATGACGAAATTGGCTCCCGACTCGGTTCTGCCGTAGATGGTCGGCGCAGGTCCGTAGAGCAGGACGGTAAGCCGGAGCCCCGGGTTGTCGGGCACCACCGCCGCGATCGCCGACGTGGAAGGCAGAACAAGCAGGGCTCCTACAGCGACGGTGCCAGCAATCCACTTCCGCGGCTTGAACCGCTCAAGCGACTCTCGAACGGAGCGGCGGGAGGCGAACCAGATAAGGCCGCCGATCGCTACATAGGACAAAGCGACTGTCCATTCGGGGACCGGCGGTATGCGGACCTGGGACAGCGGCAGGCTGCCCCAGAAGCGCGATAGCCAGATTAGGTATTCCAACGGCATCCAGGCCGACAATCCCACAAGCTCCCGGCCCGGCAGTCCCGTGAGCGACCAGAACGACGTTAACGCCCCGCTCGACATCACGAGCGGCGATACCGGGGTGGCCATTACGTTCGCGGGCACGGCGAGCAAGCTGAGCCTGCCGAAATGGACGGCGAGCAGCGGCGACACCAGGATTTGCGCGGCGACGGCCACGGCGATCACCTCCGCCAGGAGCCGGGGCATGAAACCGAGGGCCGCGGATATGCGCGGGGCCAGCGTAACGAGTCCGAGCGTAGCGACGAACGAAAGCTGGAAGCTGGCCTGTCCCAGGATTTCCGGGTCGACGAGCGTCATCGCGGCGGCCGAGAGCATGAGGGTGGTCAGGAGATGGCTCTCGCGTCCTACGATCCAGGCGAACAGGACGAGCTCCGCCATGATCGTCGCTCGCACGACGGGCGGGTCGGCTCCTACCAGGATGGCGTAGACCGGCAGCAGGGCCATTACAACGAAAATCGCCCTTCTGCCGAGCAATACACCGGCGAGACGCCGGATCACTATCGCCAGCAGCGTGACGTTGTAGCCCGAAATGGCGATCAGGTGGGTCAGGCCCGCGGCGTTCATGTCGTTCATCAGCGGGCGCGGGATTTCGGACCGTATTCCGAGCAAGATCGCCGAGAGCAGCGCCGAGTGAGGTTCTGGTAGCGCCAGCTTGATGGCTTGGTCGACGCGATTGCGGACTTCGGCCAGCAGGCCGGTCGCGCCGCCGCCGGAGCCGGGACGGATTTCGACCACGGGGCGGTCGATCCGGCCTATGGGGAATCGCCTGGGATCGGAGGGCGGCGGGTCGTAGAGCCGGAGTATCCCGCTTACATCCAGTTCCTGGCCTTCGGAGTAGAGGGGCGAAAACGAATAAACGTCGACCCTTCCGCCGACGGCACGCGAACTGTCGGAGCCAGCGTAAACAGGGTCGGCTGAGCGGATATCGAGCGTGAGTGGCCGGCGCTTTTCGATATCGGGAGGACGGACTATGCGCCCGGTGAGATGGACCTCGATACCTTGTTCGAAGGAATCGATCGAGGGCGGCTGCACAGACTGGTGGGTTGCGGCTCGGACCATACCCAGCCCGAAAGCCAGCAGCACCAGCCCAGCTACTGTTGCCTTGGGCCGCCGCCACAGCCCGAGCGCGAGGGCGACGACGGCCAAGACCGGCACTATTCCCAGCGACGGCCCCCAGCGGAGCATCGCGGCCACTCCGGCCATCAGGCCAGCGGCCAGAAACAGTTGCATTAAGGCACCTGTGATCTACCGATCGTCGCTCGGACCGGAGTCAGCGAAACAGTACGTGGTCTTTGATCTTTTCGACCTGGCTTCGGTTGAGGCCGGCGGCGAGCAGGTCGTCGAGCGACCGGAAAGGGCCGTTGAGCCTTCGATAGGCGATCAGCTTTTCGGCGCTGACGGGGCCGATTCCATCGAGTGTCGTAATCTCGTCAAGCTCGGCCCGGTTGAGGTCGATCTTGGCTGATTCGCCCGAGACTCCGCCCTGCTCTGGAACATGCACCTGCTGCTCGTCGACCAGCAGGACGGCCAGATTTATCAGATCGAGGTCCGCGTTGGCGGCAACGCCGCCAGCAAGCTCCAAGGCCTGTTCCACCCTGTCACCCTGCCGGAACTCGTATACGCCCGGCTCCTTGACCGCGCCGGAGACATAGACCTTGCGCGGGAGGGCGGCTTCCTGCTCAGGCGTGGAGGTGTAGGCGGGAGGGTCGGACGGGCCGGTTGCGAGCTGGGCGATCTGAAGCCCGATTATCGTGACGAGCAAAAGCCCGAACAACGGCAGCTTGTGCTTTTCGAACCATTCCGCGGGCAATATGGGGCATTTCTACTTCCCGACTCTCTGTAGTTCGATTGTGACGGCCCGGCGTCCAAACACATTCCGAGCCTGGGACGGCTCGACGTTGCCCGCCGCAGGCGGTTCGACGTCGTGCACCGCGAACCTGCCTGACTGTCGGGTAACGAATGGCCTGATAGACCGCCGGTAACGGTAGACTCGCAACCGTGATTACGGTCGGTCTTGTTGGCATCCGTGGGTCGGGCCGGACAGAGATTGTAGAGCTTCTGGCAGCCGGCGCGAGCTTTTCGGCGAGCCGGGGACGCATCGAACAGCTTATCGTCCAGGTGACGCCGCCCGACGAGCGGCTGGAAAACCTGGGTTCGCTGCTGGACGTGAAGGAGACCACGCCGGCGGCGTTCACGCTGATCGACTATGCGTCAGTGGGTTTCGGCGAGGCGGGCGACCGGCAGGCGGAATGGATAAGCGCGGTGCGCACGGCGGACGTGCTCGCGCCGGTGATCCCGTGCTTTCTCGACGGCGACGGTCCCGAAGCGGTCGGGGCGCGGCTGGAGGAGGTCTCGTCAGAGTTGATCGTCGCCGACCTGCTGGTGGTCGAATCGCGGCTCAAGCGGCTGATGACGGAAATCAGGCGCGCGCCGAGAGCCGAGCGCGGCGGGCTGGAGCGCGAGCAGGCGCTGCTGGTCTCGCTGCAAGAGGGACTCGACGCGGGAAAGCACGCGCGCGCGGTGGAGGTGAGCGATCAGGACAGGCCGCTGACGGCCGGGTTCGGCTTCCTGACTCTCAAACCGGCGGTCGTCCTGATAAACACGGGTGAAGACGCGGCGGCGGATTGGGACGGATTGGCGGACGTCGTGAACGAGACCTGGCCTTATCCGCATACGGCCGCCGCAGCGGTCTCGGCGCAGATCGAGGCGGAGGCGGCGCAGCTCGACTCCGACGACCGCCGCGAGCTGCTGGAGTCGTACGACATAGACGGGAGCGCGGTCGGAAGGGTCAGCCGGGCTGTCTACGAAGCCACGTCAACGTCAACCGCGTACACATGGAACGCCTCGCAGGTGCAGGCGTGGCCCTTTCCGGCGGGAACTAACGCGGTTGGATTCGCCGAGATGATTCACAGCGACATCGCACGGGGATTCATCAGCGCGGAGACGGTCTCGTACGACGAGCTGACAGAGGCGGGCGGGTACGCGGAGGCGAGACGCCGCGGACTGGTGAGGAAAGAAGGCCGCGACTACGTCGTCAAGGACGGCGACATCGTGCAGGTCCTGTTTTCGCGGTAGGGGTCGGCGGGCTAAGCGGGCTCCGGATGGGCCAGTCCGACGAGCCGGTCGATGGAACCGACTTCGCTGTTGCGCAAGTAATCTTCGATTCCCTCGACGACTTCCAGCGCGGCGGTCGGTCTGACGAAGCTGGCGGTCCCAACCTGCACGGCGGAGGCTCCGGCGAGGATGTATTCGAGCGCGTCGTCGGCGCAGGCGATACCCCCCGCGCCGATTATGGGGATATCCACTTCCGGCCACGCCTGGTAGACGAGGCGAACTCCAACGGGGCGCACCGCCGGGCCGGAGAGGCCGGCGAACGTAGCGCCGATGAACGGGCGGCGGTTGTGAACGTCGATTTTCATTCCCAGGATCGTGTTCATGATCGTTAGGGCGTGAGCGCCGGCTTGCTGGGCCGCCACGGCCAGCGGACGGATATCGGTGACGTTCGGGGAGAGCTTGACGATCAAGGGGAGGCTAGACACTTCGAGAATGGCGCCGGTGGCCAGGGCGAGCAGCTCGGGATCGGTGGCGAACTCCATGCCGTCCTCGACGTTGGGACATGAGAAGTTGGCCTCGATTGCCGAGACGCCGCGATAGCCCTCCAGCGCGGCGGCCAGGTCTCTGAACTCCGAGGCCGAGCCGCCCGCGATGCTGACGATGACCGGCATCCCCAGCGACTCCCAGGCTCTGCCCTCGCGGGCCAGCAAGCCTTCGATTCCAGGGTTGGGCAATCCTATCGAGTTGAGCATCCCCGACGGCGTCTCTACGGTCCTGGGGGTCAGGTTTCCCCGGCGCGGACGGGGCGTGACCGTCTTGGTGACCATGGCTCCCAGCTTGGCGAGATCGACGATCCGTGCGTATTCGGCTCCGAAACCGGAAGTGCCGGAGGCTGTCATTACAGGGTTTCTTAGATTCAGCCCCGCCGGATGACCGGGAGCTATGTCTACCGCGGTAAGGACATCGTCAGGATCCTCGCGATATCGGATTGGCGGCGGCGTTGGACCAGTCACGGGACGCTTGGGAGGAGTATGCGCTGACGAGGCGTTTCTAGCGGGCGTACGCAATATGTTGTATGCACACGCACGTTGACTGGAACAGCAGCGATATGTAGGGCGTGTACGGCATGGTGGAAGTTTGACGCACCAAAGTTATGTTAACATCAGCCTCCGTGGGATCAAAAAGCACTAAGCACTAGAGGTTGCTTAGGGTGGGCTTAATCATAGCGGTCGCCAACCAAAAGGGGGGTGTTGGCAAGACCACAACTACCGCCAATCTCGGGGCGGGACTGGCTTTGCGGGGCTACCGCGTACTTCTCATCGACATGGACCCGCAAGCAAACCTTACGGCAACGTTCGGACTCGAACGCAACGTCGAGAAGACCATAGGCGACGCTTTGATGGACCGAAGCGCCGACCCGCCGATCCTGCGCGTCGCGGACCTCATCGGGGTCGAGATCGACGTTATGCCCTCCGACCTGAACATGGCGTCGATCGAGACGAGCCTGGCCAACAAGGTGGGGCGCGACAGCCGGCTTCGCGATCAACTCAGCAAGGTCGTTTCGGATTACGACTTCATACTCATAGATACCCCGCCTTCGCTTGGACTGCTGACGGTCAATGCCCTGGTCGGAGCCGACTGGGTGATAATCCCGACCGAGGCGCGGTTCTTCTCCTTGCAGGGCCTAGAAATGCTGGACGAGAGCATCAACGAGGTCCTCTACCTCAACCCGAAGCTGAAAATCCTTGGGATTGTTTTGAGCAAGTTCGACCGGCGGCTGCGTGAAGAGGGCAGCGTGAATCGATTTCTACGTGAGAAGTGGGGGCGGGCGGTCTTCGAGACTCCAGTCCCGGTGAACAGCAAGATTCTGGAGGCGTCCAGCGCCGGAGTTTCGGTGTACGCGTACAAGGGCGCCAAGAAGGCCAGAGGTGTATACGACGCATTGGTAGAGGAGGTCGTAGCGCGTGCCTGAGAAGAGAGGCGCTCCGTTCGATCCGCGCCGGCTGGGTGACCGTCGCCGTCCGGAAAACGTAGTGGGCAAGATGTTCAGAGGGGACCACGTAGCGAGGGAAGGATTTACCGAAATCCGGGTCTTCGGGGTCGGCGGGGCCGGTAACAACGCGATCAACCGCATGGTCGACGCCGGGCTGTCGGGCGTGGATTTCGTGGCTGTGAACAGCGACGCGCAAGACCTCGCCCGGTGCAGCGCGACTCACAAGGTGGCAATAGGCGACCGCACGGTGCGCCGCCTCGGAGCGGGGGGCGACCCCACGCTCGGAGAACGCGCGGCGATGGAAAGCCAGTCAGATCTGGAAGTGGCGGTGGCCGGGGCGGAGATGGTCTTCGTCACAGCCGGAATGGGGGGCGGGACCGGCACGGGCGCCGCGCCGGTGATTGCAGAGCTCGCGATGGAAGCCGGGGCCTTGACGGTGGCCATCGTGACCACGCCTTTTATGTTCGAAGGCTCCCGCCGACGCGCCAACGCCGAGATGGGAGTCGAAGCGCTGGCCGCGAACGTCGACGCCATCGTCGTCGTCAACAACGACCGCCTTCTCGGCACCGTACACAGAAAGACGACCATGGCGGATGCGTTCGTTCAAGCCGACGCCATGCTGCTGAGCGGCGTGCGCGGAGTGACCGACCTGATAACGAACGTCGGTCTGGTCAACGTTGATTTCGCGGACATAAGGAGCATCGTCAAAAATGCCGGATCGGCGCTGCTCGGCGTCGGATCGGCCTCGGGCGAATCGCGCGCCACCACGGCTCTGGAAGAGGCGATCCGGTCACCGCTGATCGAGACGACGCTCGACGGGGCGGCGGCGATTCTGGTCAACATCACGGCCGGCGAGGACCTGGGAATTCACGAAGTCGAGGCGGTCGTAAAGGGACTTTCCGAGACGGCCCATCCCGACGCACGCATCGTCTTCGGCGCCGTGGTCGATCCCAGGCCGACTCAAACGCTGACCGTGACGTTAATCGCAACCGGGCTGAGCGGACCGCGGACACGGCCGGTGCTGGGCGCTCCGCGCCCGGTGGCCGCGTCGAGCCGTCCAGAACGGGCGCCGCGTCAGGAACCCTTGCCCGAGCCAGCGCCAGCCGCGCCGGAGCCAGCGCCTGCTGCCCCACCGGAGACTGATCGGGCGCCGGCGCCAGCGCCGCAGGTCGCTCCCGAACCCGTAATGCGCAGGCTCGATACCAGGAATCCGGTCGACTCGAACGACGTACGAGTCCCGGCGTTCATTCGCAGGCGGCTTCGCACGTAACATCCGTTCGCCCCTTCGACCCTTCGGCAGGCTCAGGGCGAACGGTGATCGGACTTGGTCGGCTTCGTGGTGGTGTAGGCTTCCTACCGGTTCGCATTTCCGCGTCATAGAATTCTCAAGCTCCCGGTTTGGATTGCCTCCGCCTTTGGAATCAAAGGATGCATCGTTGATGCGCGGTGACGGACTGGCTCGAAAAACACGAATCAGCGTTATGCGCTGTCTCACCCGTCACTCTTCATACGCGAGCTAGATGCCGCCGATGGGCGCAATTGAAGGCACCGGCGCCCTGAAACGCGCGCTCTCCGTCCTTGCTCCAGCGCTGGTCGGCCTGGCGCTGCTGGCGGCGGCGTTGTGGCTGGCCTCTCCCGTCGCGGCGCAGTGGCCAATGGACTGCGTGGCGCTCAACGACATCGTGGAGACACATCTGGGCAACCACGGAAACGTAGGCATCTATCAGCGCGTCTTTGGCGATGAGGCCGAAGAGAGCTGTCAGAGTGACCACCGGGACGACGTGCGCGGGGTGTTCGGTTGGGCCTTTGACCAAGCGGAGCTATCCACGGGCCCGAACCCGATGGACCTGGCCTGGCCAACCGACTGCGTGGCGCTCAACGATATCGTGGAGAACCACCTCGGAAATCATGGAAACGTCGGCATCTATCAGCGCACGTTCGGCGACCAAGCGGAAGGGGCCTGCCGCAACGATCACCGCGAGGACGTGCGCGGGGTCTTCGGCTGGGCATTCGGCGCCGCGACGTCCAGCGCCAGCGGGCCGTCGCTGGCTATCAAGGAACTGGTCAAGCAATCGCAGGCAGCCGTCCGATACATCCGCACATCAGACGGTGGCTGCGGGAGCGCGTTCGTGGTGACGGCGGACGGTTACGTGGTGACGAACAGCCACGTGCTCGATGGCGCTCGCCGCGTAGTCGTCGGGACGTACGACGGCCGGGAACAGCAAGCGACGGTTGTCGCCGAAGATTCCGACGCAGATTTGGCGCTACTCAAGCTGCCCGGCGATGGCCATCCACTTTTGGCGTTTGGCAGTTCAGCCAGCCTGGAATTGGGCGAGGATCTGGTAATCCTGGGCTATCCGCTCTGCCTGGAAACGCTCACGGTCACACGCGGCATCCTGTCCGCCCGCCATACAGACTGGCTTCAGACGGACGCCACAGCCAACCCCGGCAACAGCGGCGGGCCGGGTCTCAACCTACAGGGCGGCGTGATCGGGGTCACAACCGCGAAGCTGGGCGGCGGCGCCGTGGAGGGTGTGGAAGGCGCGAATTTCCTGATCGACGGCGATCGAACGCGGCGGACTGTTGACGAGTGGATCACGCGCCACCGGGCCGGCCGCCCTCCGAATCCCGCTTCCGAGTGGTCGTCGGTCAGCGCGGGACTGGACCACACGTGCGGGATCAGAACGGACGGCAGCATCGCCTGCTGGGGATCCAATACTCACGGCGAAACCGTGCCGCCCCCGGGTAGATTCCGTTCCGTGAGCGCAGGAGGCTACCACACCTGCGGCGTTCGGACGGACGATGCTATCGCCTGCTGGGGAGAGAACACCTATGGCGAATCCGCGCCGCCCACAGGGGCGTTCCAAACCGTCGGCACCGGCAGAACCCATACCTGTGGGCTTCGCGCCAACGGCACAATAGCCTGCTGGGGCGGGTTGTCAGCGGACGTGTACAAACCACCGACGGGCACATTCACTTCCATGAGCAGCGGCCCGGCTCACAACTGTGCAATAGGGACCGACGGGACGCTTGCCTGCTGGGGAGAGAACGAGAGCGGTCAGGCCACGCCGCCCTCCGGCACGTTTCGCTCCGTCAGCTCGGGGGGTTTCCATAGCTGCGCCATTCGCACCGATCGCTCCTTAGTCTGCTGGGGATCGAACGCATACGGTGCGGTGGCGGCGCCGGGTGGGGCGTTCGGCTCGGTTAGCGCCGGTTACTACCACACGTGCGGGCTGAGGACCGGCGGGGCTGCCGTCTGTTGGGGGGCAGACGGAAGTCATCGCCCCTTCTCCGCCGGCCAAGCCGACCCACCGATCACCACCTTTCAGTCAGTCAGCTCCGGCCTGACACACACTTGCGGGGTGCGGGCCAATGGCCCGATCATCTGTTGGGGGGACAATATGTGGGGAAAGAGCACGCCGCCGGACTGACCGCAGGCCGGACGGACTTGACCGTCGGACGCGTTGAGACAGCTTTACCTCGGGCCGCCAGATGTCGGCCTGGAGGCGCCCCCAGTCTCTCGACTGAGAGCCAGTCCCATTTCAATCAACGTGGAGAGTGAAGACTGGAGGGGAGAAGCCCGTTCTCATGTGCTCGCCCCTTAGGTAGGCTCAGGGACAATAGCGTGGCATTGGGGACACCCTCACCCCAACCCTCTCCCGTCAAGGGAGAGGGGGCGGCGGGCGTGTGAATAGGAAAGCGGGCTTGGACAGGCTGGCCGGTGGTGTAGTCTTTTCGATAGGGTCACCGCACCGCGACCAGCCTGATCCGCAGGCTCGCGAAGCCATAGATAGAAACCTTCAGAATGACTTCAAGCGCCAGCGTCTCCGTCGAAGCGATACGGGATAGCTATCCTCTAATCTGCGCCTGGCTGACGGGAGGGGGCGTCGACGGCGCGGGCAAGGCTCCGGCGGAGCTACTGGCCATAGCCCTCGATCAGGCCGACGATACCGGCTTCATCGCCCAACTCAGGCTCGCGGCGAAGGACCGGGCGGCGACCGGAGCGCCTTTGAGCGCGATGCTGTCGAATGCCTGCGCCGCCTTGAACGCCGGTCCCGGCGAGGCGTTCGCGGTCGACGGCGCGGCAAATGCGGGGGACGGGCTCGCAGACCGGCACGAGAGGCTGACGAAGGTGGTGCTCGGGGCGATATCCGAAGCGTGGAGCGGCACCGATCAGCCCGTCTTGAACGGCGACGACCAATCCAGAAGCAACGTCGAGGCCAGCCTCGACGCCATCAAGAAGATCAACGCCGCCGCCAATTCCTCGCTCGATCTCAGGGAGACGACGCAGCTAACCGCGCAGGCGATTACAGACGTCATGCAGGTGGAGGAATGCTCGGTGTTCATACTCGACGAGCAGACCAACCGGCTGGTCCTGCACGCGACTTACGGCATGAATCCGGAGCTTGTCGACAAGGTGTCGCTGGCTATCGGCGAGGGACTGGCCGGAGTAGCGGCCGAGCTGGGCAAGCCGATAGCGGTCCGCGACGCGTGGAACGATCCGAGGTTCCACTTCATTCCCGACCTCCACGAAGAGAAGTATCGAAGCATCCTGGTGGTGCCGATAGTCCTGTTTACGGTGAACCGGCTGCTGGGCGTGTTGAGCATGCACAGCCGCGAATTCCGGGACTTCACGTCGGGCGAAATCGAGTTCGTGGAGACCGCGGCCGGTCAACTCGCTATGGCGATATGGAACGCCCGCATCTACGAGCAGACGGACGCGGAGCTGCACCGGCGCATCGACGAACTGACGACGCTGCAACGCACTGGGCAGACCATCACCTCGAGTCTGGACTACCGCAGGGTGCTGGACGCCATCGTGCAGCGCGCGGCGGCCATCGTGGACGCCGACAAAGCGGCCATCTTCGAGCTGGACGAGGAGACCGAGCGGCTTGCCATCGTCGCCGCACATCAGCTCTCCGACCCCTACCGGGAGCTGACGCTCGGGATCGGTGAAGGCGTCATGGGGACCGTGTTCGAGACCCGGGAGCCGATCATCGTACCCAACGCCCTGGAGGACCCGCGGCTCGCGGTTTCGAAGGAGCTGATCCACCAGGAGGGCTACCGGTCGATGCTGTGCGTGCCGCTGATCGTTCGCGGCAAGGCATTGGGCGGAATCAGCTTGTACACAAACGAATTCCACGAGTTCCCGCCCGACGCGGTGAGACTGGTGCAGGCGTTCGCCGATCAAGCCGCGATAGCGATGGAGAACTCGCGCCTGTATCAGGAGACCCGGGACGGATTCGAGCGAAACAGCCTGCTGCTGCGCGAGCTGCACCATCGCGTGAAGAACAACCTTCAGACGGTCGCGTCGCTGCTCTCCCTGCAGGCCAGGCACACCGACTCGACGGAAGCCGCGGAACTCCTGAACCTGAGCGCCGGGCGGATCGCGGGCATGGTCGCAGTGCACGACCTGCTGTCGGGCCGCAAGCTGAACGTGACCACCATCGTCGAGATCGTTCAGGCGATCATGGACATGGTGAGGTCGGACATGGTCGCGGCGGGCGAGAACGTCTCATTGGAAGTCGCCGGCGACCGGGTCGAGATCGAAGCCGACAAGGCGATGGTCATCGCGCTGGTCGTAAACGAGCTGATCTGGAACGCGATCATTCACGCGTTCGCCGGTCGCAAAGGCGGTTCGATAGAGATCGCCATCGGGCGGGAAGGCGGCCGGGTCAGGATGACCGTGCGCGACAACGGCCCCGGTCTGCCGGAGGGCTTCGACCTGAACCGCGACGCCGGACTTGGGCTGGAGATAATTCAGGAGCTTGTGACGAGAGACATGGCCGGGGCGTTCGAAATCCGGTCCGACTCGGGCACCATCGCGACGGTGGCGTTTACGCCGTAGGCGGATAAACGTCTACCAGCTGTCGCACCGAACTAGCGGCGGCGGGTTGGGCGGCGTAGGGAGCGGCCGCCGAGGATTACCAGGAATATGCCCGCGAGGTTGATGACGGCGCCGACTATCGAGGTGACGCTGGGGATTTCGGCGAGCAAGATGGCGGCCAGGATCACGCCGCCGGTGATCTCCTGGGTGGCTACGAGGTTGGTCTTGGTAGCGGATATGTAGCGCATCGAGGCGTTGTATAGGGTGTGTCCGATCCCGATTGGAAGCAGGCCGCTGAGCGCGATGGCTCCCGCTCGCGTCCACGTGTAGTCGCCGGGGTCGAAGTCCGAGAAAGCGCCGTACAGGGCGAACGGCAAGGCCCAGATAGCGGCCCAGACGTAGACCCGCGACGTGTACGCGAAAACGGGCATCGAGGCGCGGCGAATGCGGCCGATGATCGAATAGGCGGCGAAGAAGACCGCCGAGGCGAACGCGAGTGCGTCGCCGGCGACCATCCGCGGGGTGAGCGTGCGCTCGAATCCGGTGAGCACGGCTATGCCGATGATCGAGAGGCCGATCCCGGCTATCTGCGCGGGCCGGAGACGCTCGCCGAGCACGCGGACCGAGGCGATCGCGATGATCGCCGGGGCCAGATAGACGATGGAGAGCGAGTGGGCGATGGAGGTCAGCGCCAGCGAGCCGACGAACGTGATGAAGTGGAGCGCCATGATCGCCCCGAAAAGCGAATAGGGACGGGCGTCGCCGACCCAACCCCGCAGCTCCGACCGGAAGAAGGCAATCGCGGCGACGAAGACAGCGGCGACGGCGAGACGTCCGAACGCGATTTCGAGCGCCGATATCGGGAAGGCTATGCGCACGAGTATGGAGGCGGTCCCTAGTAGGACGGCGCCGGAGCCGATGAGAGCGAATCCCCGGGCCTCGTCGGATTTCATCGAGCCATCCCGCCCCGCGACCGGTACGGACCGCTCAGATGCCGGATTCCCAGTCCCATAGCAACTCGCGCATGTCGAACACGGGTCCCTCGGTGCACACGCGCTTAGGTCCGCGGCGGGTCGGGTGCACGCAGCTATAGCAGACGCCCACGCCACAGGCCATGCGGGCTTCGAGGGCCATCTGGACGGGCTTGCGCGCGGATGAGTGGACGGGGCTCAGGCGTTTGACGCTGACTTCGAGCGCGCGCAGCATGGGGTTAGGCCCGCAAGCGAAGACCTGATCGCACCATCCGAACCAGCGCTCGACGAGATCGACGACGCTGCCCTTGGCGCCGAAGCTGCCGTCGTCGGTGGCGGCGTGGAACTCAGTCGAGACGGGAATGAACTCCGGCGGGACGAGTCCCTCGGCGCTCCTGGCGCCGTTCAGCAGCACGCACTCGATGCCCGCGGTTTCGGCGTCGCCGGCGAGCGCGATCAGCGGCCCCATGCCGATGCCCCCGCCGACCATCAGGACGCGCTGGGAGCCTGGGGCGAACTCAAACGCGCTGCCGAGCGGTCCGAGCGAATCGATGAGATCGCCTGGCCGGCGCTGGGCCAGCCACTCCGAACCGCGACCGACCGCGTGGTAGAGAATCGACGCGCGGGCCGAATCCGCATCAATGGCCGAGAGGCTGTAGGGACGCCGCAGGAGCGGGTCTTGCGAGTCCGAGTTGATCATGTGCACGAACTGGCCGGGGCGCGATGACGAGACTATCTCCGGCGACTGGAAGGTGATCCAGTAGAGGATGTCCGAGATTTGCGCGTTGCTCGTTACGCGAGCGGGCGCAAGGACGGGCATCAGCCGCCGTTGGCCGCGCGGGCTGAGCTTGTGTAGTCGGCGAGCGGCAGCACTCGATAGCCCTGCCGGCCGTTGGCGAGCGCGCTCGCCAGAGCGCGGGCGGTGTCGATGGAAGTCAGGCACGGCACGTGCGACTCGGCGGCGGCGCGACGCATGTGGAAGCCGTCTTGCAGGATGTCCCGCTCGCCGGTGAGGGTGTTGACGACGAGCGCGGTCGAACCGCCGCGAATTGCGTCGATCACGGATGGCTTGCCGGTCCTGATCTTGCTTACGGTCTGCACGTCCATGCCCAGGTCACGGAGGTAGCGGGCGGTGCCCTCGGTGGCGAGCAGCGAGTACCCCAACTTCGAGAACGTCGCGGCCATTTCGCCGCAGTCCGGTTTGTCGCGGTCGGCGATGGAAAGCAGAACGGAGCCTTTGCTGGCGAGCGCGAGTCCGGCGGCGGCCATGGCCTTGAACAGCGCGGGCGCGAAATCGACGTCTATGCCCATCACCTCGCCGGTCGACTTCATCTCGGGGCCGAGAAACGTATCGACTCCCGAGAGCTTGGACATCGAGAAGACGGGGGCCTTTATCGCGACGAGGTCGGGGCTTGGAAACAGCCCGCCCTCGTAGCCGAGATCTCGCAGCGTCTTGCCAAGCATTACGTTGGTGGCGAGCCGGACCATGGGCACGCCGGTGACCTTGCTCAGAAAGGGGACCGTGCGACTTGCGCGGGGGTTTACTTCGATTACATAGACCTCGTCGCGCCAGATGACGTACTGGATGTTGACTAGCCCGCGGGCGTCGATGGCGCGGCAGATGTTCTGCGTGTGCTCGATGATTTTTTGCCGGGCCGACTCGCTAATGTCCATGGCCGGATAGACCGCCATGCTGTCGCCGGAGTGGACACCGGCGCGCTCGATGTGCTCCATGATGCCCGGAATCAGCGCTTCCGAGCCGTCCGCGATGGCGTCGACCTCGACCTCCTTGCCGTCCAGGTACTTGTCGATCAGCACGGGGTGCCGCGGGGAGGGCTGGGTGACCCGCGTCACGTAACGCTCCAGGCTCTCGCGGTCGGTGGCGATCTCCATCGCCCTGCCGCCGAGCACGTAAGAGGGGCGAGCCAGCACCGGATATCCGAGCCGGTCGGCGACTTCCAGCGCGTCCTCGATCCTCCGCACGGTGGCGCCGGGCGGGCGCAGGATGCCCAGCCGCTCCAGCAGCGCGTCGAACTTCTCCCGGTCCTCGGTCATGTCTATGGAGCTGAAGTCGCTGCCCGCTATCACCGCGCCGAGGTTGTATAGGGGCGAGGCCAGGTTGATGGCCGTCTGGCCGCCGAACTGGACGACGACCTGCGGCGCGCGGCCGTTGGTCTCGTTTTCGATGATGTCGGCGACGCTTTCCTCGTCGAGCGCCTCGAAGTAGAGGCGGCTGGACGTGTCGAAATCGGTGCTGACGGTCTCGGGATTGCTGTTGATTATCACGCTACGGAATCCGGCTTCCTCCAGCGCCCAGGCAGAGTGGACGCTGCAGTAGTCGAACTCGATGCCCTGGCCGATTCGGATGGGTCCCGATCCGATGACGACGGCGGCTGGGCGGTCCGAAGCCTCGGCCTCGTTTTCCATCTCATATGCGCTGTAGTAGTAGGGCGTGTAGGCTTCGAACTCGGCGGCGCAGGTGTCCACGATCTTGTAAATGGGGCGCAGTCCCCAGTTGGCGCGCATCTTGCGGACGCGCATCGGCAGCTCGCCGCTCAGCTCGCCGATCATCGCGTCGGAGAACCCGAGGCGCTTGGCCTCCCACATCAGGCCGGCGTCGAGCGGCTCTTCCAGAAGCCGCAGCTCCATCCGGTAGATATTGGCCATTTTTTCGAGGAAGAAGACGTCTATGCCGGAGCGGCGGGATATCTCTTCCGGCGACGCTCCGAGGCGCAGAACGGCCATGATGGCCCAGAGACGCTGGTCGTTGGGGTTTTCGACCAGCCGCCACGCGGTTATTTCGTCGGACCAGGAGGCGTCCTGCCAGAGCAGGGTGCGGCCGCCAAGCTCCATGCCCCGGACGGCCTTGTTGAGGGCGGCCTCGACCGTGCGCTCGATGGCCATGACCTCGCCGGTGGCCTTCATCTGAGTGCCGAGACCGCGGTCGCCGGCAGGGAACTTGTCGAAGGGCCATCTCGGAATCTTGAGCACGACGTAGTCCAGCGCGGGCTCGAAGGCGGCGGTCGTCTCGCGGGTGATCGGGTTGGCTATCTCGTCGAGCCGTTTGCCGACGGCGATCTTGGCCGCTATCCGGGCGATTGGGTATCCAGTGGCCTTCGAGGCCAGCGCCGACGACCGGCTGACGCGGGGATTCACCTCGATCACGCGGTAGTCGAACGATTTGGGGTCCAACCCGAACTGGATGTTGCAGCCGCCCTCGATCCCGAGCGACCTGATGATCTTCAGGGAAGCCGAGCGGAGCATCTGGTACTCCTTGTCGCTCAGCGTCTGGCTGGGCGCGATGACGACCGAGTCGCCGGTGTGAACGCCCATTGGGTCGAGGTTTTCCATGTTGCAGACGGTGATGCAGTTGTCGGCGGCGTCGCGCATGACCTCGTATTCGACCTCTTTCCAGCCGTCGAGGTACTCCTCCACGAGCACCTGACCGATGGGGCTGGTTTCCAGGCCGACCGTTACGACCGCGTCGAACTGGTCGGCGTTGCGGGCGATGCCTCCACCGGTGCCGCCCAGCGTGTACGCCGGACGGATGATGAGCGGGAAGCCCAGCTCGGACGCGACCTCCCAAGCCTCGGGAAGCGACCCGACGCTGCCGCTGCCGGGGATCGGCTCACCGATCTCCCGCATCAGGCTGCGGAAAAGGTCCCTGTCCTCGGCGCGCTCGATGGCATGGATGGAGGTTCCAAGCACGCGGACGCCGTACTTTTCGAGGATGCCCGCGTCGCTGAGCGCCTTGGCCAGGTTGAGTCCGGTCTGGCCGCCGAGGGTGGGCAATAGACCGTCCGGGCGCTCCTTGTCGATGATCCGCTCGATAACCTCGACGGTCAGCGGCTCGATGTAGACGATGTCGGCGATGTCCTCGTCGGTCATGATCGTGGCCGGGTTCGAGTTGACGAGGACGGAGGTGATGCCCTCCTCGCGCATGGCCTTGCAGGCCTGTGTGCCGGCGTAGTCGAACTCGGCGGCCTGCCCGATGATGATGGGGCCGGAGCCGATGATCAGTACTTTTTCGAGGTCAGGCATTGAGGTCTAGCCGTTCCGGCTGAAGTTCCGTTCTCGTTCGATTCACGCACGCAACGGACGAAATCACCCCGGATTTCAAACCGGTTTCCCGTCGACCATGTCGAGAAATCGCTCGAACAGATACTGGTTGTCCTGGGGGCCGGGGGAGGCTTCCGGGTGGTACTGGATCGAGAACACAGGAAGCGACTCGTGGGCGAGTCCCTCGACCGAGCCGTCGTTCATGTTCACGTGGCTCACGTGAAATCCGCTACCGGCGGGAATGGAGCCGGCGTCGACCTGGAACCCGTGGTTTTGGGACGTGATGTGGACGCGCCCGGTCTTCAGGTCCTTCACCGGGTGATTCGCGCCCCGGTGCCCGAACTTGAGCCTGCTGGTGGAGGCGCCGATGGCAAGTCCCAGAAGCTGATGGCCCAGGCAAATCCCGGCCAAGGGGTAGCGCCCGATGAGCTTGCCTATCGTCGTCACGGCCGCTTCGGCCTGCTCGGGGTCGCCGGGGCCGTTCGCCACCAGGACTCCATCGGGATCGAGCGCGTTTATGTCGCTCGCCGTCGAAGCGTACGGGAGTACCGAGACCTCGCATCCGCGAATCGCGAGTGAGCGGGGGATGTTCTGCTTGACGCCGCAGTCGAGCAGCGCGATCCGGGGTCGGGACTCGCGCACGCGGGGAGCGGGCCAGGGCGCCCAAAGACCATTATTTTCGAAGACGTAGCGGTCGGGGGTGGTCACGTTTTCGACGAGCTTTTGACTTGAGAGCGGCAGGACGGATTTCGCGCGCGCCGTAAGCTCGTCGAGCAGCGACTCGATGCCCTCGGTGCGTTCCGTCATCCATTCAAAGTCGCTGGTATGGGGAACGTCATCGTCAGCAAAGCTCGTCAGCACCGCCCGGCGGACTCCCCCCGAACGGAGGATTCGGACGAGCTTGCGTGTATCGATTCCGGAGAGTCCCGGGATGCCGGCGCGGCGCAGGGTCGCGCCCAAACTCTCGCTCGCCCGCCAGTTGCTGATGGTCGGCGACAGCTCGCGGACGACCAAGCCGGCGATCCAGGGCCGCCGAGACTCAACGTCAATCGGATTGGCCCCGTAGTTGTTGATGAGCGGATAGGTGAGGGTGACGATCTGACCTTCGTAGGAGGCGTCGGTCGAGATTTCCTGGTAGCCGGTCATGCTGGTGTTGAACACAAGCTCGCCGGCGGCGTCGGAATCGGCTCCGAATCCAAAACCGAAAAAGTGCTCGCCGGTCTCCAGGGAAAGGACCGACCGGCGTTTAGATACCAAGCGCGCCCACCGTCTCGACCGACTCTTCGTTCAGGTCGAACACCACGCGACCGTCGCAGATCGTCGTGAGGACCCTCCCACGGAAAGTCAGCCCGTGGAACGGAGAGTTCTTGCCCCGCGACCTGAAAGCCGCAGCATCGACGACCCACTCACGTTCAGGATCGAGCACGACCACGTCGCCCGCCGCGCCGACGGCGAGGGAGCCGTGGGGCAGCCGGTAGACCGTGGCTCCCTGAGTCAGGCGCTCGATCAATTGCGGCAAACTGATTTCGCCCCCGTGAACGAGCTGCATAAGCGCGCCGAAAGCGGTCTCAAGTCCGGAGATTCCGGGAGCGGCTTCGGCGTATTCCACGTGCTTCTCGTGGCCGGCGTGCGGGGCGTGATCGGTGCCTATGCAGTCGATGACGCCGGAAGCAAGTCCATCCCGCAACGCCCGGACATCTTCCTGCGACCGGAGCGGCGGGTTGACCCTGGTAACCGGATCGTAAGGCCGCAGGGAGGCGATGATGGGCTCCCAGCGTCCGGCGACTATCTCATCGGTGAGCGTGAGATGGTGCGGAGTCACCTCGGCGGTGACGTTTACACCCCGGTCTTTCGCGCCGCGTATCAGGTCCACCGACCGCGCGGCGCTAACATGCAGGGCGTGATACGAGCCGCCCGTCAACTCGGCGAGCGCCAGATCGCGCGCGATTATCACTTCCTCGGCCTGGGCCGGGGTCGCGGCCAGCCCGAGACGCATTGAGACCGGGCCTTCGTTCATCGCGGCGTCACCCGTCAGGGCGGGGTCCTCGCAGTGGTTGGCGACGGGGCGGTCGAACCGCTTGGCATATTCGAGCGCATGGCGCATCACCGCCGGACTCGCCAGCGTTATTCCGTCGTCCGAAAATCCGACCGCGCCGGCCTCGCTCAGCTCGCCCATCTGGACAAGCTGTTTTCCCCCGAGTCCCACGGTGATCGCGGCGAGCGAGTAGACGTGGACCGCCGCTTCGGCGGAGGCGACTTCCTGAACGGTCTCCAGCGTCGCCCTGGTATCGACGGGGGGCTTGGTGTTGGCCATTGCGCAGACCGTGGTGAATCCCCCCGCAGCGGCGGCGGCGGCGCCTGTGGCTATGGTCTCCTTGTACTCGTAACCGGGTTGCCGCAAATGGCAGTGTGGGTCGACGAAGCCGGGAGCCACGACGAGACCTTCGGCCGAAATCTCCGCAGCGCCGTCGGGCAGCCCGATCCCGGAGCCGACGTACTCGATCCGGCCGTCCTGAATCAGTACGTCGCAAACTTCGTCGCGGTTGGAGGCGGGGTCGATAACCCTGCCGCCGCGAATGAGCAGGTCGGGGGTCTCGCCGCGCACAGGAGCTATCTTCCGCCCGCCAGCAGATAGAAGATGGACATTCGGATGGCGAGTCCGCTGGCCACCTGCTCCTCGATGATGGAGTTAGGGCCGTAAGCGACTTCCGGGGATATCTCGACGCCCTGGTTCATCGGTCCGGGATGCATGACGATTACGGCAGGCTTGGCATTGGCGAGGCGCTTGCGGTTGACTCCGTAGAGGGCGGAGTACTCCCGGAGGTCAGGCAGCAGGCCGCCTTCCATCCGCTCTTTCTGTATGCGCAGCGCCATGACCATGTCGGCGCCGTCGATAGCCTTGTCGGCGTCCAGCTCTATCGAGACGAGTCCGTTGGCGTCGGACATTTTTTCGAAGCCCTGGGGCAGCAGCGTCGCCGGACCGCACAAGACGACGCGCGTCCCCATGCGGGTAAATCCCCAGATGTTCGATCTTGCGACGCGGCTGTGGATGATGTCGCCGACGATGACCAGCTTCTTGCCCTCCAGATCACCGAGCTTTCGCCGGACTGTGAACAGGTCGAGCAGCGCCTGACTGGGATGCGCGTGCCAGCCGTCGCCGGCGTTGATGACCGAGCATTCGAGCTCCTCGACGGCGAGATAGGGCGCTCCGGACTTGCTGTGCCGCATAACGACCATATCGGCGCCGAGCGCCTGGATAGTACGCAGCGTATCGACGAGCGACTCTCCCTTTTGCACGCTGCTGCCGGAGGCCTGGACGTTTATCACATCGGCGCTCAGATACTTGCCGGCAAGCTCGAACGAGACCCGGGTGCGCGTGCTCGCCTCGAAGAAGATGTTGACGATTGTCTTTCCGCGCAGCGTGGGCACGCGTGAAATTGGTCTGTCGAGAATCTCCGACATGGACTCGGCGGTGTCGAGGACTTGCGTGATCTCGTCCCGCGAGAAGTCGTCGAGATCGAGAAGATGCTTGCGATGTAGCGGCATGGCCTAACGTCCCTCCACAGCGCCGACCCTGGCGAGCGAGACCGAGTCTTCGCCGTCTACTTCCCTGATACGCACCCGCACCTCCTCGTCGCGCGCGGTCGGCAGGTTCTTGCCGACGTAGTCGGCCCTGATAGGGAGCTCGCGGTGACCGCGGTCGACCAGCACCGCGAGCTGGATGGTGTTGGGTCTCCCCAGGTCGTTCAATGCGTCCATCGCGGCGCGGACGGTCCGCCCCGTGTAGAGCACGTCGTCGACGAGAACGACGTCGCGGCCGGCCACGTCGACGGGTATCGAAGTCGGCGTTACTTCGGGAGAGTCCATTTTCATGTCCAGGTCGTCGCGGTACATGGTGACGTCCAGCTCGCCCAGGGGCGGCTCGCGGCCCTCGATCTGGGCGATGGTGCGGGCGATGCGGCTGGCGAGGGGAATGCCGCGAGTGTGGGTGCCCACGAGCACGACTTCATCGGCGCCGCCGTTTCGCTCGACGACTTCGTGGGCTATGCGGGTTAGCGCCCGCCGCACGTCGTCGGCGTCCAGCAGCCGCCGTTCCAGATCGCGCCGGTTATCGGGCAAATGAAAAACCTCCCAGCGAGGTGCGGGAGGCCGAATATGAATCTATTGGTAGATAGGGCATTGCCATCGGCGATTCCTTTCCGCCTCGCGGGGCCGGATTAAAGGACCGAGCAGATTATACGCGGCGAAGGGTGGATTCGGAAACCAGTCGGGCTGGTTTAGCGACGGTGTCTTGTGCGTTTTTGAGGTTGTTTTCTAGTCTTCGCGGTGACGCTTGTGCGGAGGTAGAGTCGCCTAGCCCGCCGCGAGAATGATTGCGGTAACTATGCCGAGCGCAGTGAGCATTAACCCAGCGGACCATGCGGTCGTTTTGTACATGCGGTTCGTCAGCCGCTCTTCCATTTCCCTCATCTCAGCTCGCAGTACCGCCGTCTCATGCGCGGAGTCTGTGCGAACCGCGGCGATCTTCTGATCGAGCCGCTCCTCCATCTGCTTCATCTCGACTCGCACCGCCGCGATCTCTCGTCCCAAATCCGTGCGCACCGCAGCGACATCATCCTTCGTGGACAGGCTTGCGCCGATCTCCCCGGCAAAGATGGAAACCAGGGCATCGGCCTTTTCCTCGTCGAAGCCCGCGTCCTGGAGCCGCCGGGAAGCCTTGAGGGTGTCGAATGTTACGGCCATGACCTGATCGTACATGTCCCTGCTAACTACGGCAATCCTTTATAGCAGTGCGCTATTGCCGCGCTGGAACCGCGGCGGCTACCAGCCTTCGGGGAGGTTGCGGACAATGGCGTGGTCGCGGTGTCGGCCGGTACCGACGATGGAGACGGGAACTCCGGTGATTTCCTCGACGCGCTCGACGTAGCGGCGGGCGTTGGCGGGCAGGTCGTCCCAGACTTGCACACCGCCGGTATCGTCGTCCCAACCGGCGACGGATTCGTAGACAGGCTCGACGGCCTGCAGGATCCGCGTGTCGGGCACGGTGTCGAACGTGGTCCCGTTCAGCTCGTAGGCTTTGCCAAACATCACGGGATCGAAGCCGTCGAGCATGTCGATCTTGGTGAGCGCGAGGCCGGCGGGGCCGTTGATCGCCACGGCGTGCTTTACGGCCACCAGGTCCAGCCAGCCGCAGCGGCGGGGGCGCCCGGTGGAAACGCCGAACTCCTGTCCCTCGGTCCGGAGCGTGTCACCGATCTCGTTGTCCTGCTCGGTCGGGAACGGTCCTTCACCGACGGACGACGTAAAAGCCTTCACCACTCCGATGACGGCGCCCATCTGGTTGGGCGCGATGCCGAGACTTACGCAGGCACCGGCGGCCGTGGGCGTCGAGGAGGTGACGTAGGGGTAGTGGCCCCAGTCGAGGTCGCGCATGATTCCAAGCTGGCCGACGAGCAGGACATTCTTGTCGGCGGCCAGCGCGCCCTGAATCATCGGGAAGGTGTCGACGACGTAGGGACGCAGCGCCTCGCCCCATTCGCGGCATTTCTCGATAAGCACGTCGAGGTCGAAAGGCTCCAGACCGTAGACGGACTCGAGCAGATGGTTGTTGGCTTCGACGATATGCGGCAGATATCCGCGCAGGTAGTCGGAGTCCAGCAGGTCGCCGATACGCACGCCCGACCGCGCGGCCTTGTCCGAATACACCGGGCCGATGCCGCGCCGCGTGCTGCCCTGGACCATCGCGCCGCGGCTGGTTTCGAGCGCGCCGTCGAGGGCTACGTGGTAAGGCATTATGACGTGCGCGCGCTCGGCTATGCGCAGTCCGGCTTCGAAGTCCAGGCTGGGGACCTCGGTTTGAAGCTCGTCGATCTCGTTGAGGAGAGCGTCGGGGTTGACAACGGTCCCCGGCCCGAGGACGTTGATTACGTTCTCGCGGAAGATTCCCTCGGGCACCAGATGCAGGCCAAAGTCGCCCAAGTCGTTGACGACGGAGTGACCGGCGTTGTCGCCGCCCTGGAAGCGGACTACATAGTCGGCCCGATCGGCCAGGAGATCAACGATCTTGCCCTTGCCCTCGTCACCCCACTGTGTCCCTACAACGCAAACCACGCTCATTTAGAGTCCCTCAAAACCGTAAAAATGCAGTCGAAGTCCATGTCCACAACCGTGATGAGAGTTTAGTGGCGCGGGCCGCAGCCTGCGCCGAGCCGGTTCACGATACCCGGCTCTCTTGTCGTATCACGCTTTGCCGCAAAAGAGCGGCCTCGCGGCTTACACATGCTTTGGCAAACCCGTTGAACAACGGATGCGGTCGAAATGGACGCGACCTGAATTCGGGATGGAATTGCACGCCCACGAACCACGGATGGTCTCGAAGCTCGATAATTTCCGCCAGCTCTCCGTCGGGCGAAAGTCCACTGAAGATCATGCCATTCCGCTGCATTATTTTCCTATATACATTGTTGAATTCCATGCGATGGCGATGGCGCTCACCCACGGTGTCGGCGGCGTAAGCGGCCGCGGCGCGAGTGCCGGGTTCGAGCCGGCAAGGATGCGAGCCGAGCCGCATGGTCCCGCCTATGTTGACCTGGTTGTAGTAGTCCGGCATGGGTCCGACGACGGGATTGTCGACTTCGGGATCGAACTCGTAGCTGTTGGCCCCGTCGATGCCGAGCACGTTCCGCGCAAATTCAATGAGGGCGACCTGCATTCCGAGGCAAAGGCCGAAGAACGGAAGCCCGTACACGCGCGCGTACCGGGCGGCGGCGATCTTGCCCTCGATTCCCCGCGGACCGAATCCGCCCGGAATCACCAGTCCGTCAACGCCCTCGAACTCCTCCTCGACGGTACGGGTTTCGAGGATTTCCGAATCGACCCATCTGATTCGCAGCCGGCGCTCCTGGTGCGCCACGGCGTGCAGAAGGGCGTGTTCGACGCTTATGTAGGCGTCGGGCGCATCCACGTATTTTCCTACGATTGCTATCTCGACCTCGCGGCGCGGCTGCACCATCGACCGGACCATCCGGCGCCATTCGACGAGATCGGATTCGCGCCGACCCAGCCCCAGCTTTTCGGTTATCAGATCGCCGGCGTCGGCTTCTTCGAGAGTGAGGGGAACTCTGTAGATGTTGTCGACGGTCGTCAACGATATGACCGCGCGCTCTTCCACGTCGCAGAACAGAGCGAGCTTTTCGCGCGTATCCCGCTGGAAGGGGTGGTCCGAACGGCAGACAATGATGTCGGGAAGGATTCCTATGCTGCGCAACTCGGCCACGCTGTGCTGCGTGGGCTTGGTTTTCAACTCGCCCGTGGCGCCGATGTGGAGAAGGAACGTCACATGGATGAACAACGTGTTCTCCAGGCCGATCTCGCGGCGCAACTGCCGCAGCGCCTCCAGGAAAGGCAGTCCTTCGATGTCGCCGACGGTGCCGCCTACCTCGACTATTACGACATCCGGGTTTCCGGGCTGCCGCACAGCCTTTAGCCGGCGCTTAATTTCGTCCGTAACGTGGGGGATGACCTGAATAGTCCCTCCGAGGAACTTGCCGCGCCGCTCGCTCTGTATCACCGACTCGTATACCTGGCCGCTGGTGAGGTTGCTGCCCCTCGTCAAATCCTCGTCCACGAATCGCTCGTAATGCCCGAGATCGAGATCGGTCTCGGCGCCGTCTTCGGTCACGAACACCTCGCCGTGCTGGCCGGGGTTCATCGTGCCGGGGTCGACGTTTATGTAGGGATCGAGCTTGACGATCACGACGCTCAGACCGCGGCTCTTAAGCAGGCGGCCGATGGAAGCGCTGGTGACGCCCTTTCCCACCCCCGAAACTACGCCGCCGGTTATGAAGATGTATTTCGTCTGGCGGTCCGGCATGTCAGCCGAGGCGGCGACGCCGTCTGACCCGTTGGACGTTGGGCTTCCCGGCACCTGATTTTCTATTGCGCCAACGACCTTGCGCCGGCGGGCTTTTTGAGCCTGGTGCGCGATTCGAGCAACACGGTCTCGGTCTTGTCGTCGGGAAGATTGGAGCGGCTCAGGTTGACAGCGTTGACGGGTTCTCCCGCCTCCAACCCTGCCTCCCTGATAAATGCGTCGATCCCGCCGCCGTCTTCATGTTCGCCGGAGGCGTATTCCATGGGAATGACGACCTTCGGCGACGTGGCCGACACGATCCTGGCCGCTTGCACACGGCCCAGCTTTCCCCGTCCGCCGGGCGGAATTATGAGGACGTCGACCGGCGTGATCAACTCAAGAAGCTCCTTCGAAAGCGGGGCTTCGAGCTGCCCGAGATGGCAGATGGCGACGCCGTCGATTGCAAACGTGCAGATCAGACCTGGCGGGGCGCCGTTCGTCCGGCCGTTGTTCGAACCGTTCCACACGGCGTTCACGAAAATGCCCCCGACTTCGTATTCCCCCGGTCCGTCAATCACGTACGGGGACTTTCTGACGTTGGGAACGATGTTCCGGCGATCCAGGTTTGGCTGGCTTACGGTTATGAGGTCGGTCTTGATCTGGAGATTCTGGAATTTCGAGTCTGGTAGATAGGGGTCTGCCAGTGCGATTGTGTTTCTGTCTCGAAGCCGGAAGCACGAGCCTCCGTACCACGCAATCTCCATTCAGCCTCTAAAAGCAAATGGCATCCGACCCACCGAATGCTACTAGACTCTAGCACAATGAGCGGCTTACCCATTTCGCGAACGCGCATACCTTGCGCAGACGATTTACACTTTTAGATCGTGTCCGGACTGCGTGATAACATGGCGGTCGCCCTGACGATGCTTGTATGCGGATTGTAGCTACACACTCTCGCGATCGATTCCCCATCTCCGTCTGGCGGGCGGCCATCGAGCTGGTTTCCCACACGGAGCTGCTTCGGAATATGGTCGTTCGCGACCTGAAGGTCCGCTACCGGAACTCCGCCCTGGGTTTCGGGTGGTCGCTCCTGCAACCATTGCTGATGATGCTGGTCTTTACGATAGTGTTCAAGGTGCTTACGCGAACCGAGATTCCAAACTATCCGCTGTTTCTGCTGACGGGCCTGCTGCCCTGGAACTTCACCCACTCGGCGCTATCGTCCGCGCTGCGGAGCATCACAGGCAACTCGGCGCTCATCACCAAGGTCTACTTCCCCAGGGAACTGCTCCCACTTTCGACGGTTTTGGGGGCATTCGTGCACTTCGTTCTGGCGTTTGTCCTGCTTCTGATCGGGATGACGGCGTTCGGGGTGGAGTTCCACGCCACCGTGCTGCTGGTTCCGGTGATTATGTTGCTTCAATTAGTGCTAATCGCCGGACTTGCCATGATCCTCGCCGCGGCCAACGTGATAATGCGCGACCTGGAACAGCTTGTCGACGTGGGACTTCTGGCGTGGTTCTTCCTCACGCCCATCTTCTACGCGCTGGCGATCGTGCCGAACGATCGGTTCCTGGGACTCGACATACACAGGTGGGTTTTTTCACTGAACCCGATGGCCACTCTGGTGACCGACTACCGCTATATCATGATGGAGGGTTTTATGCCCATCCGTCATACGGCAGTGACCGTGGCGACTGCCGCGGTTGCAATCACCGTCGGCTGGTGGCTGATCCGCCGCTTCTCACCCCGATTCGCCGAGGTCGTGTAGTAGTTGACGGCGGTCCGGTTCACGGGAGTTTCAAAGCGTTTTTCGCTGTCCCATGAAAAACGGCGCTCGGTGCTCGGAAGTCTGGCCGGCCTGGTGGGCGTCCGTAATCGGGAGATCGAAGAGTTCTGGGCGCTCAGGGACATAAGTTTCGAGGTCGATCCCGGCAAGACCCTGGGAATTATCGGCCCCAACGGTTCCGGCAAGTCCACCATTCTCAAACTGCTGACAGGAACGCTGCTGCCGGATGAAGGCACCATCGAGACCAACGGAAACGTCTTCGGCCTGCTGGAGCTCGGAGCCGGCTTCCATCCTGATTTGACCGGACGGGAGAACGTGTTCCTGAACGGATCGTTCCTTGGCATAGGGCGTCACGAAATGGCCCGCCTGTACGACTGGATCGTCGAGTTTTCAGAATTGGAACGGTTCATCGACACGCCGGTCAAACACTATTCATCGGGTATGTACATGCGGCTCGGCTTCGCAATCGCAATCGCCGTGCGCCCCGAGGTGATGGTCATAGACGAAGTGCTGGCCGTGGGCGACGCGGCATTCGCCCGCAAGTGCTATGAGGCGCTCGGCGAAGTAAAGAAGTCGGGTCGGACGATGCTCTTCGTTTCCCACGATCCCATCCAGGTAAGGCGGTTCTGCGACACGGTGCTATGGCTGGACCAGGGCAGGGTCCACAGCTTTGGAAGTACCAGGGACGTCGTTCAGGCGTACCTGCAAGCCACGCTCGCGCCAATCGCGACAGACACGGCTGCCGCGGCGACCGAAGGCGACGTGGGCGGAGACGGCCCGTTGAAAATCAGCGACGCTTACGTTTCCGGGGCCGCTTCCCGCAAGTCGCACTCGATAATTCCCGGAGAGTCGTTCACCCTGCGAATCGAATACGCGTCAGACGCCTACCTGGACGACGTGGTGTTCGGTTGCTCCATCCGGCGCAGCGACGGGCTCTACATCCACGACGCGTCGTCGGCCGTAAGCCACGGTCCGATATCGGTGCAGCCCGGGGGCGGAACGGTGGAGTGCTCGCTGGGGCCGATCTCGCTGGGACCGGGGATATATCACGTCTCGGTAGCCGCGTGGCCGGTTGACGAGAAAGGATCGCCGTTTCACCTGCTGCGCAGCCCTGTAACGATCTTCGTCGGAAAGGCTACGGTGCACCAGCGGGGGCTGACCTTCATTCCAAGCGTGTGGCGTTTCCGGGCCGGTCTGGCCGACACCGCGTCGCCTTCCGGAAACGGCGAGACCGCGCAGCCGGACATGCTGACGTCCGGCACGATGGTCAGATGGTCGAAGCCGCCGGGCGAGATTCGGATGGGCCAAGGCGAGGAGGAACATCTCGGCAAGGGCTGGCATCCGGTGGAAAGCTGGCCGCCGTCGATCAGATGGATAGGCGATCGCGCGTCATTGTCGCTCACCCAGGACGTTGGGCAAGGAACGCTGGTGATCTCGGCCTGCCGGCCTTTTCATTCCGATAATCCTGCCAGCGGCGGCATAAAAATAAACGGGGAGCAGGTGACCCGGTTCCAGCTTGTGGGGATGGACTTCGAGGACATAGTGGTGCCGCTGGAGCCGGTTATCGTACCAACCACGATCGAGGTCGAGCTGGAAATCCATGAGACGTTCGTCCCGGCGGTGGTCGGCATCGATCCCGACACTCGAGAGCTGGGTCTGGCGGTCCGCAGCGTCCGCGTCGAATGACGACATCCCCGGCCGAGAGCCGCGCCGGGTCTAAGGCACCTTTCGTCACCGTCGTAGTCCTGAACTACAACGCGGAGCGCTTTATCGGACCGTGTTTGAGGTCGCTTCTCGCGTCGGAATATCCGAACGACTCGATGGAAATAGTAGTCGTCGACAACGCCTCCACCGACGGGTCGCTGGATCTGGTCCGGGCGGAGTTTCCGCAGGGCGTCCGCATAGTCGAGGCCGGATCAAATTGCGGATTCTCGGCCGGCAACAACCTTGCGATGCGCCAAGCGCCGGGGCCGTACGTCGCCCTCGTCAATCCCGATACTGAAGTCGAACCGGACTGGCTGCGGCCGCTGGTCGAGACGCTGGAAGCGGACCCCGCCGCGGGCGCGGCGCAGCCGAAGCTGCTTCTCTTTCAGGACCGTATTCCGGTCGTGATTCAATCGCCGACCTTCACGCCCAAAAACGCGGGCGTGGGTGGTGACGAACGCAGCCTCGGACTGCGCGTGCAATGCGTCGAGGCCAGCTCCGACGGCGTATGCGTGCCCGTCGAGTTCCGGTCGGGTTTCGGCGGGGCGGAGCTGGACGAGCACGGGCGCGGGTTCAGATGGTCGCTCGGAAAGGCGGAATTAGGGCTGGCCTGCCCGGACGGCGGGGCGATCCGTCTTCGTCTGGGAGCTTCCGCTCCGCGGCCGGACGGAGGCAAAGTACGCTTTTCGGTTCGGGTTGGGGACGAATTGGTGTTCGAGGGAGATGCCGGCGACAAAACCGAGATATTCGAATTCGACCTCCCGGCCGGCTGCCGCGACCTGGCCCGGCCAGTGGTCCAGAATGCGGGCAGCTATCCGCTCCCGGACGGCTCCTCACGAGATCGGGGTACCGTGATATCCCACGGCAATGTCTACTACGACTGGGACGGACCGGCCTACTCCGACAAGCGGGAAGTATTCTCGTTCAACGGGGCCGGGGTCTTGCTGAGGAAGACGATGTTAAGGGAAATCGGCTACTTCGACGAAAGTATCTTCATGTATTACGAAGACACCGATCTTGCCATCCGCGCCAGGCGTCGGGGATGGCGCGTTGTCTACACGCCGGATTCGACGATAAGACACCACCACAGCGGCGTGGCGGTCGAGTGGTCCCCTTTCTTCATCTCGCACGTATTCCGGAGCAGGCTCTACGTCATTCTCAAGCACTGGCCACCGATGGTGGCGTTTCGCGCGCTGGCGGGCGATGTTGTCGGAACACTCCGGTCCGGCTCGGCATCGGCCCGGCAAGCCCTGAGAGAGCCGTTCCGCAAGCCGGGCGAGCTCGCGAACTTCGCGGCGCGGCTCGGGGCGCTGCTCTGGTTCATTCGAATGCTGCCGGCGGGGCTGGTCAGGCGAGCCGGGGAGCGGCGCGCCGGTCCGCACGGGCCGGAACTGTTCGAACCGTGGATGGCCGACCGTTGAGGACCGCCGTATACAACCGCTGGCTGCACACGATGGGCGGCGGCGAAAGACACTCCTGCATGGCCGCCGCGGTGCTCGCCGAGGACCGCCCGGTCGATCTCGTAACTCATCGCGCGGTCGACCGGGAGAGGCTGGCGGCGAGGCTCAACATTGACTTGAGCAACGTCAACCTGAAGGTGATTCCGGCGCTGCCGCCCAATCGATTCGTCGACTTTACCCGCGATTACGACCTGTTCATCAATGCGTCTTTCATGTCGTCTCAACCGTCGGCGGCGGGAAAGAGCATGATGCTGGTCTTGTTCCCCTCGCCGGTCGAGAACAGCGTCTGGGCGCGGATTCGCAGGAAGGTCGGCATGTCCCTCATCAAGGAGATGCTGCTCGCCGAATACCGCGACGGGTTCTACGACATACAGGAGCTCGGACGCGGCTGGTTCAGATACGCCTCGGACGAATCGACCGTGCGTATAGGGGTTCCCCAAAATTCTCGGGAGCTTAAGGTCGAGGTGGTCTGCGGCAACTTCCGGCCGGCCAAGCTTGGAACGATCTCGGCATCTTGCCGGGTTGCCGGTCAGGACATCGGGACCATCGCCATCGAGCCTGAAGAGGGCAAATTCGTGCGATGGGAAATGAAAGTGCCGGCGGGAATGGCGCGGAATTCGACGCTGGACCTGGACCTGAGTTGCGACGTCTACAATCCCGAATCAGCCTTGGGGAAGGACGACAATCGCAACATCGGGCTGGCCGTTTCCGACGTGGCCGTCGCAAGCCTGCGGCACCAGGTCTACGATCTGGTTTTCCGGCGACTGTTGCCGAGGCTTGGACTCCGACTTGAGGGGCTGCCCGAATACGGGTCGCTCGATTTCCTGGACAGCTACCAGCTTTTCTGCCCGATATCGGAGTTTTCGCTGCGCTGGATGCGCCATTATTGGGATCGTGAAGGCCCGATCCTGTACCCGCCCGTGGCGGTCAGCGACTACAAGCCGGGTCGAAAGGACCCGATTATATTGAGCGTTGGCCGTTTCTTTGGCGAGGGCGGACACTCGAAGAACCATGAGTTCATGATTCGCTCTTTTGCGAAAATGCTGCGGCGGGGGGCGGTCGGGTGGGAGCTTCACCTGGCGGGCAACAAGGGACCGCGAAAGATAGACCAGGAATACTTCGACAATTTGAAACGAGCCGCCGAGGGATTGCCGGTAACTCTTCATCCCGATCTTTCGTTCGAGGAGCTAAAGAAACTGTACGAGCGAGCGTCGATCTACTGGCACGCCAGCGGCTACGGCGAGAATGTAGACAAGAACCCGGTCAAGTTTGAGCACTTCGGAATTACCACGGTCGAAGCGATGGCGTCGGGATGCGTACCGGTAGTTATCAATAAAGGAGGCCAGCCGGAGCTGGTAAGTCACGGATCGGACGGTCTGCTGTGGGACTCGCGGCGGGAGTTGATCGATCTGACGGTCGGGCTGATCGAAGACCGCGACATGCTCCAGCGCCTTTCGCGAGCGGCGGTAGGATCGGCGGCGCGTTTCAGCGAGGACCGGTTTCGACGGCGCTTGCTGGAACTGGTCGACTCGGTAGCCTGAGCTGACGATGCGACCGCCTTTGCCATCTCCCGCCGCCGCGCGCCGCTATCTGTACGGGTTCGAGCATGTGACAGGCGAGGGGCTGGAGGGATTTCTCGATACGGCTGTCGATCGAATACTGACAAGCCTGTCGCTGCTGCCGCCGCTGGGACCCGACTCGCGGATACTGGAGATAGGCGCCCAGCCCTATTTCATGACCGCGCTCTTGCTGAAGCATTTTCCCGCGGAAGTGCGCTGCGTAAACGAGGACGACCGCGGCGGCGGTGAAGACGGCCGCTTTGAGCTGCGGCGGCGGGACGTGGGCGAACCACTGGAGATTGAATACGACCGGTTCAATATCGAATTCGACGAGTTTCCATACGACGACGAGACCTACGACGTAGTGTTTCTATGCGAGGTCATCGAGCATCTAGGGTACGATCCCGTCCACGCAATCCACGAAATAAACAGGGTGCTCAAACCGGGCGGGCACTTCATTCTCAGCACTCCGAATGCCGTGCGGCTCGAAAACTTCTGGAAAGTCGCTCGTGGCAGGAACATCTATCCGCCCTATTCGGGCTGGGGCGTAACGAGCCGTCACGCCCGGGAATTTACGAGGTCCGAGCTGGTCCGGTTGCTGGAGTCCAACGGATTCTCGGTCGAAGTAGCATCCATCCACATGGACCCGGGTTACAACTACGCTCCGTTCCTGAAACGCATCACCGGGCGGCTCGAACGGCTCCGCCTGGGTACCGCTTTTCTGGACGACATTCAAGTCCGCGCCAGAAAATCGGGAGGTCCCGGATATTCCTATCCGGAGGATATGTTTTTCGACGTCCAGGCCTACGGCAGGGTGTGGGAGTCAACGCTGGATATGGAGAACGCGCCCGAATCCCAGCTTGGCCGGGGTATCCACCGCCTGGAGGTCTGGCCGCCGGCCATACGCTGGACCGGCCGCGACTGCATGTTCCGCCTGAGGCGCGGGAAAGTCCACGGGCGGGCGGCGGTCCGTTTCTATTCGGGACCGAGGGAGTTGAACCGTTCCGTCACGGGGCGGATTTCAGCGGATGGAGCGTCGGCCGAGTTCGAGGTTGAACCCGATAACTGGGCGACTGTTTCGGTTCAGCTTCCGCCGGCTGGCGAGCCGGGGATTCTGGAAGTCGAGCTTGGCCTCGATCAATCGTGGTCACCGGCGGAGCTGCTGGGAGGCGCCGATACGCGCGATCTGGGAGTTGCCGTAAGGCGGGTCTGGCTGGAGTGAAGGAACTGACGGACAGGGCCGCCTCGCTGGTCAACCGACCGGCGCCGCTGATCTTCGTCTTTTTGGCCGCCGTCTACCTGCTGACGATGGGCGTGAACAGAGGCGGCTTTGGCTACAGCCCCGACGGGCAGTTCGCGTTCGAGATGGCCAAGAGCATAGCGCTGGACCCCGACCGCGAGTACCTGCGCCGGCACTACAGAAACTTCTCGCGGTGGGGCGTGGCAATGCCGGCTCTGCTCACTCCGATAGTGGCGCTTGCGAGACCGCTGGCGGAAGCGGCCCCCCAGCGCGACCGGCTAACGGTGGACGGTCACGAATACGTCGTCTCGCATTTCCCCGAGATCGGAGTAGATCCGGAAACCGAGATACGGCACGCGATCAAGTTGCACTTTCCGCAAGGCCGCTACTCGGAGATGACCCTGATCAGTCATCTGGGACTGAGTGCCGCAATTTCGCAGGGCGTGGAGGTCGTATCGATTCGGATTACGGACGCCGACGGCGGAATGACGCCGCTACCGGTCCGGGCGGGAATCGAGTCGGCCGAGTGGGCCTACGAGCGCGCGGACGTCCGCAACGTCATACAACACGAGCGGGTGCGAGTGGCCGGCAACCACATCGGCAACACGCGCGCCAACTTCTACTTCCACAGATTTGAATTCGACAGTCCGATCGACGTCCGGTCCGCCGAGATCGTCTACACCGGACCGCCCGGCAGGTTCTACCTGGCGACCGCCGGATTTCGAGACGCGGACTCGGGCGAGATCGTGGACGTGTCGGGCAGCGGGCGGGTATGGTCGGCGCGCCAAAACCGGGAGTTTTTCCTGCGATTCTGGTCGCCGGTGCTAAGCGTGGTCCTCACGGCCGCAACCGCGGTCCTGCTGTTTAAGGTCGTGAGGATACTGGGCTACGGCAGCGGGGTGGCCTTGGCGTTGTCGCTCGTCTACGGGCTGGCGACGATGGCCTGGCCTTACGCCAAGTTCGACTTTTCGGAACCCAGCGTTACGTTCTTCCTAATGGGGGGCGTTTGGGCGGCGCTCCGGTACGGCGACGCTCTGCGGCTGCGCTACGCCGTGCTTACGGGCCTTTGGGGGCTCGCCGCGGTGTTTGCGAAGTACGTCGCCGTTATCGCCCTGCCCGGGATCCTGCTGCAATTGGTGATGTCGCATAAGCGGACCGGTACTTCGTGGGCGCGACTGCCCGCTCGGACGTGGAAACCTGCCATCGCCTTCGCAGCTCCTTTTGTGCTGGTCGTGGTACCGACGCTCGTTTTCCTCGCCGTCGTGCTGGATTTCAGGCTGCTTTACGAGGAAGAGTTGATAGGCGGAATTCAACGGGGATGGTTCGCGGTGCCGCTGGCGCTTGGGGTTAAAGGACTCCTTATCAGTTGGGGCAAGGGCCTCTTCCTCTACAACCCGATTTTGCTGATTTCGATTCCGGCGAGCATTTGGTTCGCCAGACGGCACGGATGGCGCTCGCTCGTGTTCTTTGCGATCCCGATCGCGTACCTGCTGCTCTATTCGAAGAAGGAAGTCTGGTACGGCGGCAACGCCTGGGGGCCTCGCTATCTGGTGCCGACTCTACCCCTGCTGGTCTGCATGGCCGCGCCGGCGTTCCAGTGGATCGGGGCGCAGCGGCGGCGCTGGGCGGCGCTGGGCGCCGGAGTCTTGATAGCGATCAGCGTCGTACCGCAGATTCTCGGCATTTCAAAAGACTTCGATCAATACCTCGGTTTGTACGCGGATCAGATCGTTTGGCAGCTTCCCGAAAACGGCGGCGTTTACGGCGGCAGCGAATACCAGCGGTGGTCGGCGAAACAGCCCGAAGGAGACCTGGCGGCGGTTCTGTTCGCGCCGCAATTCACGCCGCTTCTGGGACACCTGTGGCTGCTCAGAGCCGATGTCACCGAACTGCTGCTGCCCGACCGTCTCGACCTGGTGCAGGACGCGCTCGGCCGGGCGCCCTGGAACAGATTCGGCATCGACGCGTTCCCGGCAAGACCGCAAGACGGCCTGGGGCTCGACTTCTGGAGCATGACCATGTGGGCGAATTACTACAACCACAAGGTGCTGGTCGGGATAGTGATGGGCGCCCTGATCGTGGTCCAGATCGTGGCCCTCGTATCGCTCGGCTTGTTGCTTCGGTCGCTCCCCGTAACGGATAACGTGTCGCGCGGGTTAAGGAATGTGACGCTGGCGGGGGCGGCGCTCGTTTTCCTAGCCTTTGACACTCTCCATTTCATGCTTTAGGTTTCAAGACTGGGACAATGTCGCCGAGCACCACTTTCGAGCTGCTGAACATGAGCGAATCCGACGAATCAGTAGAACCCATAAGCCCCGAGCTGATGGAAATTCTCGTGTGTCCAAAGAGCCACGGGCCGCTGGAACAACGCGGCAACTGGCTGTATTGCGAAAAGAGCCAGTTGAGATATCCGATCCAGGACGGTATTCCGATAATGCTCATAGATGAGGCGGAGCCGATCCCCGAGAACGAGAGGGCCGGCGGCCCGGTCGAATGAACAAGATCAAGTCGGCGACCGAGCTTGTCACCAAGTTCAAGCGTCACCGCGCGATCCTGCATCCAAAAACCGCGCAGTTCGCCTACCACTGGATGAACGGGTCCATTGAGCTGCCCTACGGTCCGATCAAGTTGCACGTCGAGCCGACCAGCCTGTGCAATCTGCGGTGCATCATGTGCCCGCAGTCGCTCGACGAGGTCCAGATGTCCGAGACCGGATTCATGGACATGGACCTCTATCGAAGCATCATCGATCAGGCCAAGGGCAGCGTTAGGGAAATCAACCTGTTCTTCAGGGGCGAGTCGTTCCTGCACAAACGCATATTCGAGATGATTCGCATATGCGAAGACGCCGGCATCGTGGCCCACATAAGCACTAACGCGACGATGTTGACGGAGGACTACATACGGCAGCTCCTCGATTCCGGGCTCGGCAAGCTGACCATCAGCTTCGACGCCGGACAGAAGGAGCTTTACGAGAAGATGCGCAAGGGGGCGAAGTACGAACGAACGCTCCGCAATACGCTGATGCTGCTGCACGAGAAGCTGATCCGTAAATCCAGCAAGCCTTACGTGGTCATGCAGGTGATACAGCTATTCGGCGGGGACCACAGCACCACGGCGACTGTGCCCGAGAGCTTCAAGCGGCAATTCGAAGGGCTGCCGGTCGACGAGTGGGACACATTCTGGGCGCACGGCTGGGCCGGAACCATGGGTACCGGGCAGGACGGCTATCAGGCCGCGCCGCACGGGCAGCACTACTTCCCCTGCAACTGGCTCTGGAAATCGATGGCCATCTACTGGGACGGCACGGTGCCGGCGTGCTGCGCCGACTTCACCAGCGAGCAGATAGTCGGCGATCTGAACCGGAACAGCCTGATGGAGGTATGGAACGGCCCGCAGTTCCAGGCGATCAGACGCGAGCAGGTGGCCGGCCGGCTGGACGACTACTCGCTCTGCCGCAACTGCGACGCCGTGTGGCAGGAAGACGGCAAGGCGTGGGACGGGTTCGGCATGGCGAGGTCGCTGGTTACGAAGTCGCCGCTGCCCGAGCTGCAGGTCGCGGAGGCCGCCGCCCGCAACTGACGGCCAGCTCGTTAACGTTACGTCCTCGTAGCCTGACTAGTACTGGCCTTCTCCTGACACTGATCCTTCACGAAAGTGCCATCGGGAGCGGTCGATGCTATGGTCGCATCCCTGTATAAAGTCATAGTCGGGAGTCGATTGGCCCAGGGGTGAAAAGAGGTACGAAATGAGCGCCGTGAAAGAACCGCAATCCGCCATCGCCGAAAAGTATCTGGACGCGCGCAACCGGGGGCTTGACTTCCTGATGGGGCAGCTGCGTCCGGACGGAGGGTTCGGACCGGAAGAGCGGGGCGTGACCGACTACTACAAGATGATCTCGGTGCTGAACGTCTGCGGCGAGACGCTCCACGCTAACCGGCTGTGCAAGTGGATTCGGGAAAACGGAATCACGCCGGAGGGCGACTTCGGGCCGCGTCCCGCCGACGCGTTTCAGTACTCGCACGCCTATTACAACTCGTGGGTGGTCGGGGGGTCGCACCGCGTCGGGTATTACGACCTTGCGATGCGGGGCTTTGAATTTTTGCTCGACTTCTACGACCCGGAGAGCGGGGGCTACTACTCCAGCCCGACCGAGCGCGAGGCGAGCACGCTTCAGGACATCTGGGTGGTCTGCGGCAGCGCCCGCGCCGCGCTGATGGTCGGGCGGGTCGACGTGGCCGAAGGCACGGGGCGCTGGCTGGAAGATGTGTTCAGGCAGCAGCCGAACTTCCCGGAGCAGATATACGGCGTCTTCAGCCGGGAAAAGGGGCTGATAACCGAGCCCGATCCCAACGACGAGATCCGGTACATTTGCAACCGCGACGCGCACGAGGACCAGTTTTTCTTCAATCCGGGAATCTCGGCCGGCGTGCTGACGCGCCTGTACCTGGCAACCGGTAAGCGCAAGTGGCTCGACCTCGCGATGGCTTACCTGAGCTTCGTGGACGAAGCGCCAGACTACCTGTTCGCCTCGCTGCGCGCCGGAAAGGTCGCCTGGGCGGCGTCGAACCTCTACACGGTTACCGGAATGACCAAGTACCGCGACATAGTCATCAAGGTCGCGGACAACATCGTCGACCAGCAGGAGGCGAATGGATGCTGGGAGTCGGTGATCGGCACCAACGACGCGACCGCCGAAATGACCTATTGGCTCGATCAGATCTACCAGTCGGTGGGGGCCGTCGACTAGACGCGGGGCGGCAGCACAGGGGGAGATAGCGCTAGGACCGAATTCGCTGGGGACAACCGCTTAGATAGGTAGGGAGTGATGCAGAGACGGATTGTGCTGGCTGCCGTAATTGCGGCCTTGCTCAGCGGGTTACTGGTTGCATGCCACGGCCTCCAAGGTCCGCAAGGATTACGGGGAGAACGAGGGCCAGCCGGCCCCCCAGGTCCGCAGGGAGAAGAAGGGCCAGCCGGACCTCCGGGCCAATCAGGCGATTTGGGGAGGGATTTTTCCGACTTTCTGGCCGATCACCGGGATGCAGTCGTCCTGATAATGAATTCCGATGGCGAAATTCTCGGCTCTGGGGTCCGTATTACAAAGAACGAAGCGATTACCGCATATCACGTTGTGGAAGACCGAGAATCGGTTCAACTTGCTGTAGTGGGTGTCGGGTTGAAGTTCGGGACTGTTACGGGCTACGACATGGAACGCAACATTACCCTTCTAACGTTCAGCGGCGAGGGAGACCAAGGATTTCATCTTGCACCATCGATGTTCAAGTCACCTATAGGAAGTGAAGTCGTCGTAGTCGGATTCGTGCCTGAAGTCTCAAGGACCGTTCCAATCGTCAGCTTCGGGCGCATTAGTGCGCTCTGGAATGTCGTGCCCGGCGACCATTCTCACGGACAAGTAGACGTCTTATCGACGTCGACGATGCGAGGCGGAGCAGTGTTCGACCGGACCGGGAGACTCCTCGGAATTGTGGTTGCGTACTTTGACGACCTCAATCAAACAGTGTATCTCGACAGCGGTGAGATCGACGAAGTGATTGATGAATTACGAGAAGGCCAGCGAATAGAAGAAAGCTAAGACGCTGGTGGAATCACGACCAAAAACTGTACGGGCAGACGTGCAACTAGATCGGGCCTCATAGCTACCTGGACTACAGGCCACCGGCATAGGAGTTTCCGCCACAGTTGATCGTCTTCGTGCGCTCGTTTCCGATTAACATAGCAAGTAGTGCGGACATCGGGGACGGTTGGGTTTCCGGGCGTTGACTTAGAGGACAGTTTCACCATGACTCGTGTCGCAGTAAAGGATTTTGGCCCCATTTCCCGGGCCTCTATAGAACTAAAACCACTAACCGTGTTTATTGGCCCGAACAACTCCGGCAAGTCGTACCTAGCATTGGCCGTCTACTGTTTATCCAGGACGCTTTCGAGTGAACCACCCCTTGGGAGGATGCGTCCATTCCTAGGCGGATGGCCGGGCAATCGTGTGCTGACAGAGGGGTTAATGAAGCAAACGGAAGCCGAGATCAAGAAGGCATGGCCAAATGCTCGATCGTTCCCTCGTGGCCCGATCAAAGTTGGTGAAATGTCCAATGGGCTAAGGGAAGTTGTTGCTAAGGCTACTGGGAGGCTTGCCAACGCCTATTCGTCTGATTTCGGGCGCGAAGTTGTCCGGTGTTACGGCACCGAAATAGCGAGCTTAGTGAGACGAGGTAAGGCTCTCGACGCCGCGCAGTTGGAAGTGGGACTCTCACAACCAACGAATGGTCTTGTCTGGGAGATGCAGGCTACCGATGGTCGCATTAGTACAAAAAGATGGGAGGACAGCGGTCTTTCGGAACGAGAGATTGATCTTAGGGATCAACGGCTCCCCCTGAGAGAGTTGATTGAAGATCCAGCGTATTTCCTGATGAGAGTCATGTTTGAGCTAGACATTCTCAATTCGGGAGAACTGACGCGGACGACACACTACATGCCAGCCAGCAGATCGGGCATATTGCTGGGCCATAAGACTCTGGCAGGTCTCATTGTCGGTCAGGCATCGCGAGCGTGGGTGGATCCGATTGAAATCCCTAGACTTCCAGGGGTTATAACCGATCTAGTGCAGGCGATTCTCTTGTTGGAACGCATCCGACCGCCAAGCGACGAGCTAGAGAAAGTCATATCGTTCTTGGAGGGCGATGTCACGCGGGGCATCGTCGACATGGAGCAAGTCGCCGAATATCCGGAAGTCTTTTACAAGAACGAGCACGGAAAGTTTCTGCTGCATCAGGTCTCTTCGATGGTATCCGAGGTAGCTCCTATAGTCCTATACCTCAAATATTTGGTGAGGCCCGGGCATCTGTTCATCATCGAGGAGCCGGAATCTCATATTGATGCGGAGAACCAAAGGAAACTGGCGAGAGCTATCGCAATGTTGATCAATGCCAACGTGAAAGTCTTGATCACCACGCATAGTGATTACTTCGTCAACCAACTCAACAATCTTCTCCTGCTCTCCAGAGTGAAGTCGCAAAGCCGGTCTGCGAGAAGGTACCGATCAAGTGAAGTTCTCGAACCAAGTTGCGTAGCAGCTTATTTGTTCGATCCGAGTGACAATGGTTCCAGGATGAGTAAATTGGAAGTGACTGCGGAGGAGGGAATTCCCACCTTTCCGTTTACGGACTCCCATAGCGCGTTGTACAACGAAGCGATAGCACTAGAGCACGCTCCGTCGTAGCCTTGAACGTCCCTTCTCGCGCTGCCCGGTGCAGCATTGACACATGCTCCGAGGAGGGTTGCAGTCTCGGTTTCTCCAGGATTGCTCCTCAACTGCATGTTCTGTGCATGAACTGCTTAAAGCGCGCTCTTCGCAGAAAAGGTCGGATTTGCGACTGTGGCATTTTGTGGAAACAACAACAGTATGTTGCGGCAGTCGAACTGAAGGGAGGCCAGAATATCAATATCAAGCGGTTAGTCGAGCAGATTCAGAAGGGGTTGGATGCTTTAGATAGCCTCGTCAGCAACCAACCGGTCCAAGCGTTTTTTCCCATCTTGCTCTACCGCGGGAAGCGTAGCCCTGCTGCGGCTTTGGCAGATAAGCGAGTCAGTTTCCGCGGGACGAGACGCCGAATCATCGTAAATCGTTGCGGATCACAACTGAGCGACATCGTATCTGCAGTGAAACCCCGCCGGACGAGTCGTGGGAGATCCAGGCGCCGCAGGTAGTTCAGAAGCGGCGAAGTACTGATTTTTTGGAGATTCCAAAGCCTCCCTGCGCTCAGTGGGAGCCACTTCGTTGCACTTGTCCTAACCAGCATCACCGAGGGGCTAGCCGCGCGGTCAGGCGGTTGGACGCAGCCGCAGCCGGATGCTTTGGATGGACCGCGGGGCGACGGCGAATTGCACGCTTTCGTTCGAATTGACGGTTAGCTGCCGGCCATCGACCTCGATCGGTGAGGTGAGGCAAGCAGCCTCTAGCGGAGCCGCGAGCAGGCTGAGCGTGTAACGGACGGACTCGCCGGAGGGATTCTGGACCCTTGCGATAACGCCTCGACAGTCCTCGGACGGCTTGAACCACAGCATTCCGGCTCCGGCGGGCGCGAGCGTCGCAAAGGACCGGGAATCTCGATCCGAAGCGCCTCTGCCGGGGACGACGACGGGCGGCGTGACGGTCTCGGCGGCGAAACGCGACGAGGCTACGGGGTCGTGGTCTCCCTCGCGCGACGTGAGGACGTAGCGAAACGCCATCTCCCCGCCCTGGCTGGCCTTGAAGTTGGTGTGCCAGTGGTTGTTGAGCGCCCAGGAAACGAGCGTGGGGGCCTGGGGTTGCAGGCGCCTGGCCCAATGTCCCGTTGTTATTCCGCCTACCTGGGTAAGCGGCGCGTCGAGCGGAACGACGGTCACGGTGGTGTTTCCGTCACTTACAGCCCCCCACCTGCCCACGCTGTACCAGTCGCGGGACGATCCGGGAAGCTGCTCGTCTTCCGGGACCGTGGGAACCCCGTCGAGATCGAGGATGAACCGGGGCGCACCCAGGGCGAAATGGAACGGAAAGTAGACCGACTCGGGATCGGTGACGTGAATCTTGTCGAGCCGATAGCTGATACTCAGCGACTTGCGGTGTGACGGCAACGAATAGGTGACGCGAATCGACCGGCAACCCGGAGCGGAGATGTCGGCGGCCAGTCCAGTCCGATCGCTGCCGTTCCGGGGACCGAGAATCCGCACGCTCTCCGCCCCGCGCCGGTTCCACGGGGTGTCCCGATGGGCGATTCCGTGGTCGAGTCTGGTCAGATCGCGGTCGAATATCGCGGCCCGACCGGCGGGCGAACCGACGGTCTCGTATATGTATTGCGCAAATGACCAGGGGCCGTCGGCGGCTGCCAGTTCGCTCTGCCGGTCCTTGTCGTACCAGCTTGCGAGGCCGCCCGTGGCGGGATCCAGCTCGATTCGGTACCACTCGTTCTCCAGCGTGAGGCCGTCGTCCGACGCTACGGGGTCGTCAAGCGTTGCAACCGGAGCGGTTGCGAATCCCATTGCGGGAACGTCCACGACGGCTCCGATGGCGGGGCGGCGCTCCGCCTCGTCCGCTTTGGGACGCTGGCTCTCGTCGACGGCGAATCTCGGCCACTCCTTCGCCGGATCGGGCAGCCGCACCTCTACCCGCCTGGGCCACGACAGGGTGTTGAGGACGAGCAGGTCATCGCCCGGCGGAGCGAGCAGCGGCGCGAGCGCCGAAGCCGCCCGGTCTCGCCCCTCGTCGGCGAAGGCGGCGGCGATGTAGGCGTATGAGGCCTTTCGGTTCCACTGGGCGCGGGTCGAGAAGGAGGTCGGCTCACGCAGGCTCCCCGAAGAACCCCACGAATGCTCCGCATACAGGATCGCGTTTTCGTAGGCCCTGTCCAGTACCTCCGGTTCAATCCGGTCGCGCCCCAGGGCTTGCAGCCATACGTCGAGCGTTTCGACCGATGGCAGAAGCTCGGAAGCCCGCCGGTAAACAGCCGTCTCGTGAGCCGAGGTGCCCGCGCCGTCGGACCACCAGTCGACCCAGTCGCCGCTGAGAACAGGCGCGTCTTGCATGTGTTGCGACACCATCGACCGGCCGAACTCCGCGAGCGTGGTGAAAACCAGCCTGGGACTGTTCCCGGCGACGTTCCAGTCGCGCGCGAACTCGGAGAGGACCCGGTAGGGCGGGCCGTTGTCCACGCCCTGCGGGTGCGTGACCTGCAAGAAGAGGAAGTCGTATGGATAGTCGGTTCTCGCCTCCAGCTCGGCAATCCACCGCGGCATCGCCTGCGAGAACCGGTCCAGATCGCCCATCCCCCAAAAGGTGAGACTCCAGCCGTAGGTGTATCCGTTCCACACTCCCATGCGCTTGCCCGACGGTCCCTCCCACCAGAAGACGCCCGGACGCGGCAGCGGGGTACCGCCGCGCGTGGGATTTATGCCCATCGCCAGGAAGTCGACGCCGACGGTCGGGAGCAGGTCGGCGAACATCCAGGAAATGCCGTTCACGTCGCATTGCATGGCCGCCTCGATGGAGAGGCCGTAGCGGTCGCGAAGGCGGCGGACCGGATAGAGGCTGCGCAGCAGGACTTCGGGCGCGATGGGGGAGATGAAGTTGTAGCACATCCCGGTAACGTCCATGCGGCCCTGCCGGTGCAGCGCGACGAACCTGTCGATCTGGGCCTGCGACGCCTGGTTCAGGTAGCGCTCGGTTATGCCCGTCGCCTCGCAGGTCCAGCGGAATCGCGCGTCGGGATGGAAGTCCGCAGTCGCCTCGCACACGTCGATGGCCTCGTCGATGAACTCCATGTGCTTCTGGAAGACGATGTCCTGGTGGTCGGTGTAGCCGATGTCGGTGTGGTTGTGGTTGATGAAGTAGATGGTCTTTATCTCAGGCAACTTCGGCGACTCCTTGCGGACGCCCATGGGTCCGCGCACGCGGCGGTTCGCGTCGGGGGCCGCGTTCGGGGTGAGAAGAATTTGCCGTATCGACGAGTCCCGGATTGACGGCGATTCGCTCGTAGCCTATGGACCGCGCCTCTATTGGGGCGGCGACGGGCGGTTGCTTTCTTGGCAGGACGATCAGCTCCACAGTGCGCGCTTGAGCGCGGCGCGTTCGTCCGCGTTCCAGCGCCGGGAGAGCTCCGCGTTGGGCGCCACTGCCTGCGATGCGTGGTAGGCGCCCGGGTAGACGTGCAGCTCGACGGGTACGCCGGCGTCGTTCATCGCGCGGGCGTAAGCGATGTCCTCGTCAACGAAGAGGTCGAGGGCACCGACGTTGACGTAGGCGGGCGGCAGTCCGGCCAGGTCAGTCGCCCGCGGGGGCGAGGCGTAGGGCGAAACATCCTCGCCGCCCGCGTTCCCCGCGAGGTAGGCGTTCCAGCCCGCGAGATTCGCCTCCCTGTTCCAGACGCGGGGATCGAGAATCGCCTGGCTGCTCCTGGTGACGTTGCGATCGTCCAACATCGGGTATACGAGAAGCTGGAAACAGAGCGGCGCCTCGCCGCGATCACGCGCCGCCAGGGCCACACCCGCGGCCAGTCCTCCACCCGCGCTCGCGCCTCCTATGGCGATGCGGCTGCGGTCGATACCGAGCTCGTCCGCGGAGGCGCTCAGCCAGACCAGTCCCGCGTAGCAATCCTCCATCGGCTCCGGGAAGGGGTGTTCCGGAGCGAGACGGTACTCCACCGATGTCACGAGAACGTTGAGCTCATCGGCGATGCTCGAACAGTACCCATCGGTACTGTCGACATCTCCCGTAACCATGCCGCCGCCGTGAATCCAGTAAAACGCCGGCGCCGACCGAGGCAGACTGGCGGGACGGTATAGCCGCAGCATCACGTCGGGACCGCCGGCAGGGCCGGGTGCATAGCGGTCCTCCGTGGACACGCTTGCGGGAAGGGGTGGCTGATGCATCTTCTCGATGAATTTCGCCAACGAGGCCCGCGCGGAAGAAATGTCCGACCAGTCGTGACGCTTTCGTGGCAGCGTTTCGAAGACGGCGCGGTGCTCCGCATCGAGCCGCGAGGCGATGTCGGTAGTGGGTACACGTGTGCTCATCGGTGGCCTCCTCCGCGCGGTGTCGTAGCTCCCGCAGTCTACCGCTCGTGACGACTTGATCCTGAAGTCGGAGGCCGTCTCGACGGAGCGAGAACCTGTCCGCGAGGCAAGGGGCTACTTGTCGGCGACGAAGAGCGCGGAGCTTTTGGGGATGACGAGCTCGCCTTCGCGTTGGATTATGCGACGCAGGGACTTCTCCATTTCGGAGATCAGCGGTCCACGGTGGCGGCCGTCGGGCGGCGCGTTCTCGATGCCGTCGACCATGGCGGAGGCGTAGTAGCGAAGCGCAGGCTCGGCCGCGGGGAATCGAAAGGCGTCCTCGAACTCGAAGACCTCGGCAGACGGGAACACTTCCCGGACCAGCTCGATATGGTCGGGCGAGAATCGCGCCACGACCGAGCGGGCCGGCTGGTAGCCGAGCTTCCGCGCCGCCGCATCGTGGAGGTCTTGCCAGATTCGACAATAATCGCGGGAGGCGGTCGCCATGACGACGCGGCCGCCCGGTTTCAGCACGCGGCGCAGCTCCAGCAGCGCCGTCTTGATGTCGGGAACGTGATACAGCATGTGGTTCGCCATCGCGCGGTCGCAGGAGCCGTCGGCAAGAGGCAGCGATTCGATTCGAGCGCGGCAGGCGTGAACATCCAGGCTCAGTTCGGAAGCGGACTCGGCGGCTGCGCGGACCATTCCGAGCGAGTAGTCGATGGCGACGACGCGGACGCCGCGCTCCTGGAGAAACGGGTGGTAGATGCCGGGGCCGCAGCCGGCGTCGAGTACGAGGTCGCCTTGCTCCGCCGCCAGGTGCGACAGGGTCCAGAGCAGGAAGCCGTCGCCGGACCTGTCAGAGAATTGGGCGTGGGTCTCGCGGCGGATGCGGAGCCTGTCGGGTTGGGAGTATTGGAACTCTAGGTAACGGCTGTTCGTGCCGCGCTGGGTCATGGTCGGGCGGCGGCGGGGAACGGGTAATGCCGAGCTATTCGAGCGGAGGCGGGATTCCTCGGCGAAGCGTGTGCTGAGGCCGTCCAAGTGCTCGAAATCACACGCTGGATTCCGGCTTTCGCGGGAATTACAGGTTGGAGGGACGGGTCGATGGCTTGGTGACGCCCCACCACCCCCTCTGGATTCCGACCTGCGCCGGAATGACGAAAGCTGTGCCGGATTGACCCTCGTTTGTTTCCAGGGCAACACTTTTTCCTCTTGACAAATCGCTTCTCGCAATCCTCCAAGGTGTTACCCATGTACCCGGTCTAGATGTAACCTGTCTCCCCGGTCTGTACCCACCCTAACCCTCTCCCGTCAAGGGAGAGGGGATAGATCGTCGCGGGAGAGGGGATAGAGGCGGCAGCGGCGGGCTACAGGTTGGCGAGCAGGCCCCGCATGTAGCCGATGCAGAACGCTATGTACTCGCGTCCGCCCGGCGAGTCGCCCGGAAGCTTCATCACGTGGTCGTAGTCGATCACGCCGTCGTATCCCTGGGCGTCGAGCGCTCTCGCGACCTCCAGCATATTGAGATCGCCCTCGTCGGGGGCCACCTCGGAGTAGGCGCGCTGCTCGGGAATAGTGCCGCGGACGTTGCGGAAGTGAACGTGGAATATGCGCTTCTGGCCGCCGAATCGCCGGATCCCCTCGAATACGTCTTCTCCAGACTCGTAACGCGTGCCCACGCAATACGTGATTCCGACGTTTGGCGACGGCACTTCAGCGAACAGCCGGTCGAAATCGGCGAACGACGTGAGCATCTGCGGGATTCCGCCGGCGGTGGCGATGGGAGGGTCGCTGCCGTGGGGCGCGACCTTGACTCCGGCGGACTCGGCCACGGGCGCGACGGCTCCGAATAGATCGACCGTGCGGCCCCACAGCTCCTCGCGGGTGGGCGTGCCGGGAGGCGGCGGGGCGTCGGCGAGGTCGGACTCAACGTCGATGTGAAGATAGCGGTATCCCCCTCGACCCGGAACCCAAGAATGCTCGCCGACGAAGCGGCCGTGTATCGTCATGGCATCGAAGTTCTGGATACCCATCACCGGTATCCCGAACTCGCCGCACAGTTCGGTGGTGCGGCAGACGTTGTCGATCGCCTGTCCGGCTTCGGGCTGGCCGAGGTAGTGCGGCGCGATTTCCGTTTTCGGGTAGTTGGCGCGCTCCAGCCGCAGGCCATGGCCATCCAGCAGGTCCACTACGCTCCCTATCGACGAGCGGTCCGGCGCACCGCCGCTCTCGTTGAAACCGGGAAAGACGCCGAACTCGACATCGACGAACTCCACGCCGATGGAGCTGAGAAAGGCCAGGTCGCCGGGTCGCTCCAGCCATTGGGGGCCGATGCGTGCTGCTATGCGTATCACGATGTCACTCCTTTAGGCTCCGTACCGTTGCCGCCGGTCAAAGCGCCGGAAGCCCAGCGACGGACCGTTCCAGGGCGCCGAGGAATCCGTCGATCTCGGCCTCGCCCATGGGGGTCGAGAGGCAGCCCAGCCCATCCTTGCTTACTATCACGCCCTCGTCGAGCAGGCTTTTGTGGAGCGCGGCGAACCGCTCCGGCGGCGACGCGCCGCGCACCGAGCTGCGGTAGTCGACGATGGGACCGGCGGTCATCATGATCCTGAACACCGACCCGTCGCCGGTAACCTGGGCCGGTTCACCCGCGTTGGCGAGGATGGCGTTCGACTCGTTGCGAACCCGCCGGCCGAGAGCGTCGAGACGGTCGTAAACGTCGGGCGTCATCTGGCGCATCGATGCGAGACCCGCGACCATGGTGAGGGGGTTGGCGCTGAAGGTGCCCCCGGACAGGACTTTGGGAGGTCCGTCGGTGGGATCGAGCAGCGACATTATCTCGGCCCTGCCGCCCACCGCGCCGATGGGCAGTCCGCCGCCGATGATCTTGCCGAACGTCGTCAGGTCAGGCTCGCCGCCGTACTTGCCCTGCGCCCCGTCGTAGGCGACCCGGAAACTGATGACCTCGTCGAAGATCAGCGGAATCCCGTAGTCCCGGGTTATCTCGCGCAGGAACTCGGGGAAGCCCTCGGCGGGCATCGGAAATCCAGCGCGGTTAGCGAGAGGATCGGTAATGAACGCGGCGATCTCCGAGCCGTGCGCGTCGAGCAGTCTTTCGACGGTGGCGCGGTCGTTGTAGGGTGCTACCAGAACGTCGCCGGTGACCGAGTCGGCCAGCCCGCCGGAGCTTGCGACGCTCGCGGGGCTGTCGTCAGGGCCCCAGTTGGTTGGCGTCGAGTTGAAGCTGACCTGCGCGTAGTCGTAGTAGCCGTGGTAGAAGCCCTCGAACTTGGCGATCTTGTCTCTGCCGGTGAACGCGCGGGCCAGCTTGATCGCCAGCATCACGGCCTCGGTGCCGGAGTTGGAGAACCGGATCTGCTCGACGGTGTCGACCCGCTCGACCATCAGCCTGGCCAGCTCGATCTCGGCCTCAGACGGCTCCGACCACGCCGAGCCGCGCTCCAACTGCTCGATGATGGCCTGGTTGATCAGAGGGTCTGCGTGACCGTGAATCAGCGAGGTCATGTTGTTGAGGAAGTCGGTGCGCTCGACTCCCTCCACGTCCGTCAGGCGGCAGCCGGAGGCCGTACGCCCGTAGATGGGATAAGGATCGTAGTAGTAGTGAATACGCGACGTGCCGCCGGGAATGTAGCGCCGCGCTTCCTCGAAAACCGACCGGGTAGTCCGCGACTCGCTTGCAACCGCGGCGGGTGAGATTGTGGCCGTCATGGGGAGCGTCCTTTTGTTGAGGTCTTCATCGACCGGAGCGTTCGTTCGAATTGCGTAATTGTAAGGATTGACAGCCCCGCGCCCTATTGAATGCGGGCTGGTCTGGTGCAGTCTTCCATACCCTCGGCGAGCAATAGCTGCGATGTGATTCCGGTCGGAAATGGGCCGCTTAGTATCGCAGGCGATTTCTTGATATCGTTATGACACTGCAGGCCATTCGGATCAAGGGAGGAGCAAGCAAATGGCGAAGATGGTTCCGTTGATCGGATCGAGCGAAGCCGGACCTCTGGGTGCGATGCACCTGCCCAGACTTTGGTTGAAAGTTTCGCTGGCGACCGCCGGCGCGCTGAACGACGAGTACGACGAGTGCGGCGCGGGGTTCGACCAGATGGTGCTGGACGGTCTCGGCGTTGACCGCGACGCGGCGCTTGAATTCCTGAGATCGAGCAAGCCCTCCTACCCGGAGTTCGAGCAGTGGGTTGTCGACCAGAACGGCGGCAGCATCGACCAGTCGGTTATCGACGCTTCCAACGCGGCAATCGCCGGTTACAACCACGACGGCGACACGGTTGCGGCGATCTCGGCGGCGGCCAATACGAACGCGGATGGCGCGATCACGGACGCCGTGACGCTCAACGCGCTCGAGGACTGGGCGGAGCTGCACGGCGAATTGGCGGGCTAGCGTCCAACAGCAACGAAACACGGGGCGCGGGCGGGCTTTTACGGCTCGTCCGCGCCTTTGATTTATCAGGGGGTCTATCGATGGCGGCCATGGAAGAAAGAATAGGTTTCGTAGGCGTAGGTCGAATGGGCGCGAACATGGCCCGTCACCTGAACGACGAGGGGTATACGGTTTCCGCCGTTTACGACGTGCAGACCGATCTGGCCGCGTCGCTCGCCGGTGAGCTGGGATGCGAAGCTCCGGACAGTCTGGCCGGGGTCACGGCGGCGTCGGACATCATCATCACGGTGGTCACCGACGACGACTCGATGAGCGACATCTACAGCGAGGACGGCGACAGCCTTTTGACGGGGGCCGAGGGCAAGGTCTTCGTCAACTGCGCGACCATCACCCCGAAGACTCACGTCGCGGTCGAAGCGCTGGCGGAAGCCGCCGGAGCGAGCAGCCTGGAAGCGTGCATGGCGAGCAGCATCACGCAGGCCCGTGACGGCACTCTCTACCTGATGCTGGGCGGCCGCGAAGAGGTCTACCAGAAGGTCGAGCCGCTGATGGAAACGCTCAGCATCTCGCGCCGCTACATCGGCCCCGCCGGGACGGCCGCGCAGGTCAAGGCGCTGGTGAACATGGTGATGAACATCAACACCGCCGGACTGGCCGAGGGGCTGGGTCTCGGGTCGGCGCTGGGGCTCGATCTGGACATGCTGCAAACGGTGTTCTCGCAGACCGGCGCCAACTCGCGGGTGCTGGAGACCGACGGCGAGGACATGGTGATCCGCGACCACGAGACCTACTTCTCGTCGGCGCACGCGGCCAAGGACTCGGGCATCGCGCTCTCGCTGGCCAACGATACCGGTCTCGACCTGCCGCTGGCCAAGGCGACCAAGGCGCAGTACGACAAGATGATCGCCGTCGGCAAGGGCGAGCTGGACAAGTCAGGCATCGCGGAGCTTACGTTCCCCGGTAGGAACTGAGTCCACAGGCGCGCCGCGTGACCTCGAATGAGGCCGCCGAGAGGCTGTCCGTTCAAGATCGACTGCATTCGCTAAGTCGCAGGAGAGCATGCGGCTTTGCGTTGCGGCTGACGTCGGCCATTTGACAGAGAGGTGCGGTATTGGCTGAGCGCATCTACACCAGAGGCGAGAAAGGCACACTTGAGCCGCTTAAGGAAGACCCCTTTTCAACGGAGGACGAGCTTCAGAAGCTGATAGCCGAGTATCCCGAACTGCTCGACGGTGAGCAGATACGGCCGGGCGCCCCTCGGCGCTGGATTCTCATCACCCGCGAGAAGGGAATCGCGAAGACTTCCGACGGAGCCGCGTGGTGGTCGGTCGATCACTTGATCATCGACCAGGACGCTGTGCCCACGCTGGTCGAGGTGAAACGCGGCTCGAATACAGAGATCCGCCGCACCATCGTTGGGCAGATGCTGGAGTACGCGGCACACGCCGCGCAGACGTGGACCGCGGAGGAGCTGCGACGAACTTTCGAGGACTCAAACTGCGCATCGGGGCGCGATCCTAACGAGGCGCTTGCAAAGCTCTTACAGGCGGATGGAGAGGTGGACGCCGACGGTTTCTGGCAGAGCGTAGCCACAAACCTAGCCGCCAGGCGTCTCCGTCTGCTGTTCGTCGCGGACGACATTCCAGACCCCCTTGAGCGGGTCGTTGAGTTCCTCAATGCCCAAATGCCCAGCATCGAGGTGCTCGCGGTCGAGATCAAGCAGTTCCGGAGCGAGTCGATGCAGGCGCTCGTTCCCCGTGTCCTAGGAAGAACCGCAGCCTAGTCCAGTTCGAGCCCTGCTGGTTCGCGCCGAGTGCACACGCGCGAGTCGTTCCTGAAGGAGCTCACTAGTGCCAAGGCCCGCGATGCCGCTGCCCGGCTGCTCGATGTGGCGCAGGAGTCTGGCGCGTCAATCGGGTGGGGGTCGAGCGGTCTCAGCATTCGGACTCGCTGCTCATTGTGGCCCTACCCCGTCAGCGTAGCTTGGCTCTTTCCCCCTTCGAAACTAGGGTTTTTGAATCTCAAACTGATCTCATTCGGGGCGGCCATCTTCGGCTACGATCCACCGCCCGGAGAAAAGTTGCGGCTCTTTCTCGAACAATGGGTGGGGCAATTCTCCACCGATGATTACTGCGAAGATGTCTCGGGGCTGGGAGCTAAAGCATGGTCGGTTGACTATGACGTGGCGGCGCAGCACATCGACCTGCTGGGGGACCGACTTTCCAAGGTCCTCCTAGAACTGAAGTCATTGTGAACGGTCTCGCGCGCTGGACATGCCACACGTTCCGGCCGAAGAAGCCGAAAGCATCTAACGATTCCAGCCTGGGCTGACAGTAGAATAGGAATTCCGAAGTCGGTCTGTGGCGTTTGGCTGCGGACTGTCCGCGGGCCCATAGCTCAGTTGGAAGAGCGCTTCAATGGCATTGAAGAGGCCGTCGGTTCAAGTCCGACTGGGTCCACCAGACTAGGTTAATCAACGCCCTCCGTTTTGATGACACGAGAGGGTTCCTCTAGCTCCAGCCCCTATACTCTTGCTTCACTCTCCGGGGGTATACCCGTGTCGGTTTGTGAAAGTGCGACGACGTAGGAGGGGATAGCGTGTCGGGTGCCGAGAAACTTGAACAAATAGCCGCGCGGATGACAGATGAATTCAAGGCTGGAGCTAAGGCTGCGCCGGAACGAGTCAAAGTCCGGGACTTCGTAGGGTGGTTCGGTTATCAGAAGCGAGTCAAGCGCGTAGTCAGTCAGATTAGAAACAAGATGGAGGAGTTGAATCTCCAGACTGTGCCTGACTTTGAGTTTGCCTGGATCGACAAGACAATTTCGATTGAGTTCACTCAGGAGGCAGGCGAGGCCGCTGAAACGTCGGAAGGACCAGACGATCCGACCGTCCGCATTGGGGCGCTGGAAGCCGCAAATCAGCAACCGACCGCCGTGAAACCCAATGATTCCCTAGTGTCCGCTACCACGTTGATGGACATAAAGAACTACTCTCACCTTCCGGTAATGACCACCGATCGGGAAGTGAAAGGGGTCGTAAGCTGGAAGTCGATTGGCAGCAGGCTGTCGTTAGGGCGTGAGTGCCAATCGGTAAGACACTGCATGGACCCGGCAAGGGTAATCGGCACCTCCACCCCCCTGCTCGACGCCATCGCAGACATCTCCGAACACGGCTACGTCTTGGTCAGAGGCACAGACAACACTATTACGGGCATCGTGACGGCCAGTGATGTTGTGCATCAGTTCGCGCAGCTTGCCAGCCCGTTCCTAGTCATCGGGGAAATTGAAGGCCATCTCCGCAGGCTTGTATACAAAAAGTTCACGATTCAGGAATTCAGGGACGCCTCGCTCAACAATGAAGGCGGACGTTCCATTACCGGCTCAGCAGATCTGACGTTCGGCGATTACTGTCGACTCCTGCAAAACCGCGAATACTGGGGACGACTGGAACTGTCTATCGACCGAGTAACGTTCACTCAACATCTGGACGCTGTTCGGGAGATTCGAAACGACGTTATGCACTTCGATCCAGACGGACTTGAGCCAGAACATGAAACGACATTGAAGGACCTTGCAAGGTTTTTCCCTGGCCTCGTGCGTATGGGTGCCATCTAGGAATTCACGAGAGGGTGGCAAGATACGATGATTCGCTTACGCTATCTGAACCGGATGTTGGCGGTTTGAGTCTGCTCTCATACGCGAGTTGACGTTAAGAGCCGGGCGCAACTTTCCGAGCAAACCATCCTTCAAACATCACTTCAGCCTATTGACCAACCAATAATGGCGATCTACGCTATTAGCGGCTCATACTACTATTGATCTGTGATCAGCAGTTACCGGAACAGGGATACTCGGGCGGTTGCCGAACGGCGGCGTGTAAGAAAGTTCCCCCAGGACATCCAGCGGCGGGCACAGAGGAAACTGATGATGCTGAACAATGCCCAAGACTTGACTGATCTAAGAGTGCCCCCGGGAAACCGTCTGGAGGCGCTTTCCGGAGACCGAGCCGGGCAGCACAGCATTCGCATCAACGATCAGTGGCGTATCTGCTTTGTATGGAGCGAGGGAAACGCCTACGAAGTGGAGATAGTGGACTACCACTGAAATATGGGACCGAGGAATGAGGAACAAAGAAGAGAGATCACTGTGACCAATGAGACGGGGCGCGATGCGGAGAGGCTGCCGCCGGTTCATCCGGGTGAAATCCTCAACGAGGAGTTTCTTCTGCCCATGAAGATCACGCAGTACCGGCTGGCGAAGGCTATTGGCGTGGACGCGCGGCGGATTCACGCCATCGTTCACGGAGAGCGGTCAATCACGGCGGAGACGGCGCTGCTGCTCTCGCGTTTCTTCGGAAACACCGCAGGGTTCTGGATGGGGCTGCAAAGCCAGTACGACCTGGAAATCACCGAGGACCGGCTTTCACAGAGACTGAGCATGGTGGCGGCCTACTCGCCGGAGTAGGCCAGGTTCGGCACCAAAAAGGGCGAACCGCCCGTGGGGTTTAGAAGAGCGACTCGCGGCCGATGAGGGAGCGGGCGAGGGCGTCGTCTTCGGTGGTGACGGCGACGATGGCGTGGCCGGCGCGCCGGTGCATGATGTGGATGGTGCGCACGTTGAGGCGATGTTCGCCGAAGCGCCGCGCCACGGCGGCCAGCGCTCCGGGCTTGTCTTCGAGGTGGAAGACGACGGCTTCGGAGGTGACGGCCCGCAGGCCGGCCGTCAGCAGCGCCGACAACGCCGCGTCGTCGTCGCTGGTGCATAGCGAGATGACGCCGAACTCGCCCGGCTGGCGTCCGTCGATGGCCTCGATGTTGACGCCTTGCTGGCCCAGCGCCTCGGCCACCCGCGCGAGCATCCCGGGCTCATCTTCCACAAAAACGATGATGCGGCGGCGCGCGCCGTCGTCGCGGGACAGCTCGTCCACTACTTCACCGGCGGCCATTCGAGGCAGTCGGCAACCACCTCGTCGATGATCTCGCGGGTCACGTGTGGCATGGTGATCAGGTGGGCGATGTCTCCCAGCGGCGCCAACTGCCATTGAAACAGCACGTAGGGCGAGGGGCGAGGGAAGACGACGATCGGGCTGTTTTCGGCCCGCCAGGCGGGGATGCCGTTGGCGTTGAACTGTCGCACGGCGTACTCGGCGGTATCCAGCATATTGGCCACGACTTGCCGGAAGCCGTCGGCGCCGTGCCTGGTCAGCCCGTACCAGATGATCATCGGCGCGAAGGCGCTGCGGGAGCCCGACAGCGTCGTATCCAGCACGCCGACGTATTCGATAGCGCGGCCAATCCGCGCAGTGTACGCCTTCCTGGTGAGAACAACGCCGCAGGGCAGCGGGGAACCGATCAGCTTGTGGCCGGAGACCGCGAAGCTGTCGATGCCGCTATCGAAACCGAACGGCTGCGGGTCGTCGACGAACGGCAGGATCATGCCGCTGAGCGCGGCGTCGGCGTGGATGTAGGCGCGGGGCGGGGCAGTCTCGTCGATAATCGCGCGGATGCGGTCGAGGTCGTCCACGGCTCCCTTCATCGTCGTGCCGATATTGGCGATGACGAGCGCCGGGGCTTGGCTGTTGCTGCGGATGGACTCCCGCAGGTCGTCGTAGTCGATCTCGCCGTTGTCCAGGCTGCGGATCATGAAGTTGCGGACGTTCAGGACGTGCAGGATCTTACGGACGGAGTAGTGCGTGTCCTCGGAGAAGTAGGCGACCGGGTCTCCCAGCATCTCGCGGCCCACGTATATGCCGTACATATTGCCCTCGGTGCCGCCGGAGGTGACATAGCCCCAGGCCTCCTCGGCAGGCAGGCGCGCCAGCTTCGCCATGGCGAGCACGACCTCGCGCTCGGTCTCGTGAGTGTTGGACTGGTAGCGCGAGTGGCGGAAGGGATCGCCGACGTTGTTGGCGCTGAAGGCCAGGAGAGGGTACAGCTCGGAGTAGTCGAAGCTCTGGTTGACCGGGTAGCCCGCCGCGAACGGGCTGAGCAGCTTGAACTCGGAGAGAACGGCCCGGATGCGCTCGTCGATGTCGGTCTGGCTCATTTACGCCTTTAATCAGTACTCGTCAGGGCGCCCATCAGGCGGAGACGCGCCTGAGCTGCGCCTGATTCGATGCTAGATACGGCGGCGAGCGAGGTCAACGTGCGCTTCGTGCAGCGAGGTCAGGACCTTGGCGGGTCCGGGCGTTTTAGCCGCTTCGGCGAGGTCAGAGACTGATGCCTGAAATCAACGACCGGGCCTGCGGCGACCGGGGCGAGTATGGGCCAGACACGCTGTGAAGCGGCGCCGTCGGCACATAGCCCTGGGTTCCTGTGTATAGTCTTTCTTGTAGAGGCTTCGGGTTGGACTTGGCGGTCGACTGGAAAACCGCTGACCGCCGAGTTTCGTATCAGCAGATGATGAGCGAGCAAACTGCATTGAACACAGACGGACGGCCCGGCGCGAGCGTGCGGGGCTCGGTGACGCGGCGTTCGTTTATCGGCCTGGCAATCGGGACGGCGCTGGCGATAGGTCTGGCGGCGTGCGGCGACGAGGAGCCCGCCCCGCAGGTCCAGCAGGTCGCGCAGCCTCAGGCGACCAATACCCCGACTACCGCCGCGCCGACGGCCGTTGCAACCGAGCCTCCGGCGACGGCGACCCCGGCTCCGACCAACACGCCGCAGCCAGCCGCAACACCGGAAGCTACGCAACCGCCCGCGACCCCGACGGCCACGACCGCCGCGACCCAGCCCCCGGCTACGGCAACGCCAGTGCCCGAACCCACAGCTACTCCGACGGCGGCGCCCGAGCCGACCGCCACTCCCGCACCGGAGCCGACCGCAGCGACAGTCGAGCTGCCGCCGGTCGAGCCTTACGACCCGCAAGACGAGCAGTCGATCTATGACAGATACGCCGCGGACGCGGCGCGAATCGACGCGGTGCTCGCGTCGGGATACCCCATCCTGCTCGTATCCGATGCCATCTGGTGACCAAGCTGTGGCGGAATGCGTCCCGTCGTGCGCGGGCTTATGGACAAGTACCAGGGGCAGGTTCAGTTTCTGATCCTGGATTACGATGACCGGAGCCTGAACGAGGTTCGGCAGAGGTTCCGGGTCACTTCCCATCCGGCGTTCGCGGTAGTGACGGGCAACCTCGAGATAGTCCGGAACTGGATAGGTCCCGCGCCGAGCTTCGAACTCGAAGAAGCAATCGTCGAAGCCCTGGAGGGTTAACCGCAGCCGCCCTGAGGAGCTGTTGTCGGGGAACCAACTCCAGCGTCGCCGGGTGGGCGACAGCGTCTGAAAGAAACCCCACCCCCACCCCCTCCCAAACCCTCTCCCTCAAGGGAGAGGGGATTGTCATCAGCCCAAAGCGGCGATGCCGGGCAGGGTCTTGCCCTCCAGCATCTCCAGCGAAGCGCCGCCGCCGGTGGAGATGTGGTCGAACTCGGACTCGATGCCGAGCAGCTTGACGGCGGCCACGGAGTCGCCGCCGCCGATCATGCTGTAAGCTCCCGAAGCGGCCACCCCCCTGGCGATCCGCTCGGTGCCGCGGGCGAAGCGGCGGTCTTCAAACATGCCCATCGGCCCGTTCCATACGATTGTCCTGGCGAGCCGAAGACGGTCGTGGAACAGGCGCTCGGTAGCCGGGCCGATGTCGAGCATGGTCCAGCCCTCCGGGACCTGGTCGACGGCCACCACGACGGTCTCCGCTCCGGCGGCCAGGCCTGACGCCATAACGCCGTCGGTGGGCAGCACGATCTCGCAGCCGGATTCGCGGGCCCTTCTCTGTATCTCGCTCGCATCGTTCAGATGGCTGGACTCGACGAGCGAGGCTTGCATGTCCAGACCGTTGGCGGCCAGGAACGTGTTCGCCATCCCGCCGCCCAGCAGGAGCATGTCGACCCTTTCGACCAGATTGCGGAGGACGCCGATCTTGGACGAGATCTTGGCGCCGCCGACCAGCGCCGCGAGCGGTCTTTCGGGATTGTTCAGGACTCTCTCCAACGCGGCGATCTCGCTTGCGAGCAGGAAGCCGGCATAGGACGGCAGCAGCCGCGCCAGCCCTACGACCGACGCGTGGCTCCTGTGCGCCGCGCCGAAGGCGTCGTTGACGAATTTTTCGGCAGGCTCAGCAAGCGCCCGCGCGAAATCCGGGGCGTTGCCCGTTTCGCCAGGATGAAAACGAACATTCTCAAGCAGCGCAACCTCGCCGTAATCGATGTTTGCGACCGTCTCCTCGACGGCCGGTCCAATGCAATCGCCGGCAAACGCGACTGGGTCGTCGAGATAGCCTTCGAGCGCACGGGCGACGGGCTCAAGCGACATCGACGGATCGGGGCGGCCTTTTGGCCGCCCGAAGTGTGAGATCAGCAGCACCTTGGCCCCAGACCGCCTCAGGTGGTTGATGGTCGGCAGCGCCGCGACGATGCGGGTGTCGTCGGTTATGCGACCGCGGTCGTCGGTCGGAACGTTGAGGTCGACGCGCACGGCGACGACCTTGCGGTCGACGGCGGCCTTCCTCAAGTCGTTCATGGAGGCTATACGGCGTCCTGCCCGAAACTGGTTCTAATCGCAGCGGCTACGCCGTGACGGGCGAGGCGGTCTCCTGCAAGACGTAGGCGGCCATGTCGGCGAGCCTGCATGAATAACCCCATTCGTTGTCGTACCAGGCCGCGACTTTAGCCAGGTTGCCGTCGACGACCATCGTGCTGGCGCTGTCGACGATGGAGGAGTGCTCGTCGGATTTGAGGTCCATCGATACGAGCGGCTCGTCCGAAACGTCGAGGATTCCCTTCATCGGCCCGGCGGCGGCCTCGCGGAGCGCGTCGTTGATGTCCGCGGGGGTCGTCGATTGGTCGAGCAGCACGACGAACTCGACTATGGAAACGGTAGGAGTGGGGACCCGATACGACGCGCCGTCGAGCTTGCCGTTGAGCTCGGGAATCACGACGCCTATGGCGCGGGCGGCGCCGGTGGAGGCGGGAACGATGTTCAAAGACGCGGCTCTCGCGTCGCGCAGGTCGGGACTTTCGAGGTCAAGCAGGCTCTGCGTGTTCGTGTAGGAATGCACGGTCGTCATTTGACCTTTGACGATTCCGAACCTGTCGTGAATCACCTTTACGGGCGGGGCCAGGCCGTTGGTGGTACAAGAAGCGTTGGAAATGATGTGATGCTTTTCCGGATCGTAGTGGTCGTGGTTGACTCCAAGAACGACCATCACGTCGGCGTCGGTGGAAGGCGCGGATATAAGCACCTTCCTGGCTCCGGCCTCAAGGTGCTTGGCGGCCATCTCGCGCTTGCTGCCCACGCCGGTGCTTTCGATCACGAGATCGACGCCAAGGCCGCCCCAATCGAGCGCCGTCCAGTCCCGTTCCGAGAATACGGCGATAGAGCGGTCGTCGATGGACATCGAGTCTCCGCTCATCGTCACTGATCCATCGAACCGTCCGTAGTTGGTGTCGTACTTGAAAAGGTGCGCGTTGGTGGCCGGGTCGGCGAGGTCGTTAACGGCGATAACGTCGATATCGGGTTGACGGCGCAGCAGCGTGCGCAACGTGATCCTGCCTATTCGACCAAAGCCGTTGATTGCCGTTTTCAATCGCTCTACTCCTCCCCAGACTTGCGACGCGCGCCAGCCGGACGAACTCACCTATCGATAAGGAAAACGCTTTCAGTGTAAGCGATAGGCCGCGCATCCCCGCCGGGCGCGGGAGGCTCAAGTCTAAGTCTGCGTTACCGCTCTTGCCCTCGATCTGGAGCCAAGGGAACTCGCCGTTCTATATATGTCCAATATGGACTGAGCGAGCCTTTCCGAATTGTGGTGCATGGGGCGCTCTTCGTCGATCACGTCCGCGACGGTCAGGTCGATGCCCTCCCTTCGGACTTCGCGCCGTTCAGCTTCGGACATGCGCAGGAGGTGCGGCGGAGGACCGTCCGCAAAATCGAGGGCGGTGCGGCTGTTGACCAGCAGATGGTCGAACGTTCCCCGGCCCGCGTGCTGCTCGACTACGTCTATATGCTGCCGGACGCTGAAGTCGTCGGTCTCGCCAGGTTCCGTAGCGACGTTGCACACAAAGATCTTTACGGCGTCCGAAGCCCTGATCGCGGCGGTGATTTCGTTTACTAGAAGATTCGGGACGATGCTCGTGTAGACGCTGCCTGGACCGATGACGATCAAATCGGCCGCGAGGATCGCCGCAACCGCATCGTCATTGGCGGCGACTTTTCGGGGCACGAGAAAGACCCTGCGAATGCGTCCTCTGCTGGAGATTCGGGACTCGCCCACGACCACCCGACCATCTTGGAGTTCGGCGGCAAGATTTACGTTGGACATGGTGGACGGGGCGATGTTGCCGCGTATTCGCAAGACGCGGCTTAGTCCGTCGATGCCTGGGTCGAGTCCACCCTCGATGTCTTGCAGGGCGGCGAGCAGCAGGTTTCCGAGGCTGTGTCCCTGGATCTCGAGGCCCTCTTCGAACCGGTAGTCCACGAGCTTGGTCATCAGGGCCTCGGAGTCGGCCAGCGCGGTCAGGCAGCTTCTGATGTCGCCCGGCGCGACCAGGCCCATGTCGCGACGAAGCCGACCGGAGCTGCCGCCGTCGTCGGCCACCGTAACGACCGCCGTGAGGTTGGACGTGTGCTCCTTGAGGCCGCGAAGCAATGTGCCCATGCCCGTGCCGCCGCCGATTCCGACCGTCCGAGGACCACGGCGCAGCCTCCTGCCGCGATAGAGAATTTCGGCGACGTCCTCACCCGGCGCAATGACCACGCTGAGAACAGACTTGAAGAGCCAAAACGTGCTCAACGCCGCGATGGCCACGCCGACCAGTCCTATTCCCAACTCCCGCCAGGGGTGGGGTATGAATTGCAGCGTGACCGTGTAGACGACGGGGCCGGCGGTCTCCGGCACGTCCACCGTCCGATAGACGAAGGCGAGGAACATGGCGAGCGCGAGCGCCGCCAATACGGTACCGAGGAGGATCAGGGCGATGTAGCGCTTGACGCCTATTCCCAGAGCGAGCCACTTACGGGTGCGTAGTTGCAAAGGGCGACCCCCGACTCTCCTTCTAGCTTACGCCCGCAGCCCCCGCCTCCCGTCGAGGAACAGGCGGAGTGGATTATACATGGGCTGTGGGCGAACTCCGTCAGATTGGACCGTCAGGTTCCGGGACTCTGCGACCGACCAGCCCCACCGACCCCCCGTGTGAAGCCCAATGCGGGCCAGTCGTCTTGTCCGACAACCGGCAGCGCCGATGGGAGCCGCCTTTCAGGAGCAATTAGAATGGCCGGATGTTGGTGGGCGTTCTCGCAATTCGCGTAAATCTTCGAGGTAACCGGTCGCTCAAGGAAAAGCGCCGCGTGATTCGCCGCGCAGTCGAGCGGACTCGGGCGAAGCACAGGGTCAGCGTGGCCGAGGTAGGCGATCAGGACCGACACGAAACGGCCCTGCTGGGCGTAGCCTACATATCGAACGAACGGTCGCACGTCGATTCGGTGCTGGACAAAATCCTCGACTTCATGGCGGGCGTCAGCCCGGAGGCGGAGTTTCATCCTGAATATCGGGAGCTGCTTCACCTTTGAAGCCCGCTTCCACGTTGGCCCGTAGTTTTGCGCAGTGATATATTCGAAGGTGATCGGTCAAGTGCGCAGCCAGCGCCGAGGGTGATCTAAACTAGACAGGCAGATGAAGCGCACATATCAACCAAAAGTCAGGCGGCGGAAGCGGCGCCACGGATTTCGACACCGCATGGCGTCGCGGTCGGGCCGCGCCATCATTCGCCGCCGCCGCCGCAAGGGCCGCGTGCGGCTGACGGCGTAACCAGCGAACAATTCGCGTCCACTTCCAAGGGCGCTCCGAGGGGTTTCTTGAGTAAATTCTGTCGCTTGCGTAAAGAGCGCGACTTTCGCCGGGTGCGCGCGGTGCGCAACGTCAGCTACTTCAAATCGATGATCGTCTATCAATCGCCGGGGGTTGAGGGAGAGTCTCGCCTGGGAGTCGTGGCGAGTTCGCGTCTGGGCGGGGCAGTGGTCCGCAACCACGCCAAACGCCGCATACGCTCTGCCTGGCGGCTTGAGATAGGGGCCTCCGCCGGGCCGCGCGACATGGTTATCGTTGCCCGGAGTCGGGCTACCAAAGTACCTCACTCGGAGCTCCGCTCGGCTATCCAACGCGCCATCCGGCGCAGCCCGGACGCGCGAAAGTGAGCGCCTTGGTTCTGTTGACTATTCGCGGCTATCGGCGCTTCATATCGCCAATGCTGGGACAGAACTGCCGGTTTTACCCGTCGTGCTCTCAATATTCCTACGAAGCGATCGACCGGCATGGACTGATTACCGGGATCTGGCTGGGAACAAAGCGAATAGTCAAGTGCCACCCGTTTCACCCGGGGGGCTTCGATCCGGTGCCCGAAGTCGATGACGACTAGCGCCGGCCTGGCGGTGGACCCGTGACAGACCGGGCCATGGATATGCCCAGTCTGCCGGGCTGGCATGACTATGTGGTATCACCGCTGGCAAGCCTCATGCAGTCGCTGGCCGAGGTGCTGGGCGGCTACGGCCCCGCAATCATCCTGTTTACGGTCATCATCAGAGTCGCAATCGTTCCCCTGATGGCCAAGCAGATGAAGTCGCAGAAGGCGATGCAGGAGCTTCAGCCGAAGATCAACGCGATCAAGAGGTCCGCTCGCGGGGACAGGCAGAGGGAGTCCCAGCTAACGATGGAGCTCTACAAGCGGGAGGGAGTAAACCCGCTTGCGGGATGCTTCCCGCTGCTGATCCAGATGCCGGTCCTGCTGGCGCTGTACGGAGCTCTTTTGACGTTGAGCCAATGCCTGGATGTCAATGAGCAGAGGTTGGCCATATTCGGCTATCAAGAATGCATCGCCAGCGGCGGTCACATGGTGATGGACGAACAATTCCTGTGGTTCAACCTCGCCGACATCGACCGCACGTTCTCGATCCCGCTCGACGGTCTGCCGATAGACATACCGATCTCCGTCTTCTACATCTCGATTCTGGCCCTGCTGGCGGGCACCGTTCAGTGGTTCCAGACGTACATGGCAAGTCCCGTGAGCGCCGAGGGCGCCCAGGCGACGATGATGCGTGTGATGCAGTTCATGCCGATCCTGATCGTGATCTTCGCGTGGAACTTCTTTTCGGGAATCGTGCTCTATTGGGTGGTCTCGTCGTTCCTGGGGGTCGTTCAGCAGTACTTCACCACCGGACTCGGCAAGTTCGAGCGCATCCTGCCCGGCGAAGTCGTTCAAGCAGCCGCCCGCGTGGGAGCGGGGAAGTTCGGCACGCGCAAGATGACCAAAGAGGAACTGGATCGGGCCACCGACTCGGCCGCCGCCGAGATGAATCTGGGCAATCCCATCGTCGAAACCCGGCCCAAAACTCGAACAAGAAAGCGCAGGAGGAGGAGAAAGAGACGTGGCTGACCAGGTGGAAACAACGGCAAGAACCGTTGAGGAAGCTGTCAAGCTGGCGCTTCTAAAGCTGGACGCGACGCTGGATGAAGTCGATATCAAGATTATGGATTCCGGCACTCCGGGGAAGCTGCTCGGATTGGGAGCGCGCGAGGCGCGGATTCTGGTCACGCGACGCACCAGCCCGTTTGTCGGCGACGAGGTCGAAGCCGAACTAGAACCGGCTCCCGAGGCCGTCGAGGCGCCACCTCCACGGCGTCAAGCGCCACTGCCACGGACCCAAGCGCCGCCGCCTGTGTATCTCGACGAGCCGGAACCGATCGAAGAGCCGGAGCCCGTCGAAGCCGAAAACCTCGTGGAGATTACGAGCGAGCTCATCCAGGGCCTGGTCGACCGCATGGGTTTCGACGCAGGCGTGGAGACGACGTCAGAGGACCCGCTTTCGTTCAACATCTACTCGGAAGATGACCGCGAGCTGGAAAGCCTGATAGGGCCTCGCGGGGAGAATCTCCGGGCTTTCGGATTCCTGCTCAACTCCATGCTGGGGCGCATGGCCCGGCGCGGCGTGCGCGTATTCATCGACGTGAACGGCTACCGCAAGGAGCGCGAGGACGAGCTGGGCGAACTGGCGCGGCACACCGCCGAAACGGTCGACGAGACTCACGAGCCGATCACTCTCGAAGCGATGCCGGCGCATGAACGCAGGCTCGTCCACATCGCCCTCGCCGACTACGAAGGCGTGCGGACTTACAGCGTCGGCCAGGGCAAGGAACGGCGGGTTGTAATCGGCCCGGAGGGCTAGAGACGCGGGCGTGGGGCTACGGTGCGATGTCGAAGGCGGTTCCCGATTACGTATGCGTCGGCAACTTCTGCCTCGATGAAGCTCCAGGGGGATTCACGCTCGGAGGCACGGTCAGCTATGGCGGCCGCGCCGCGATCGAGCTTGGCGCGACCGTAGGAATTCTGACCTCCGGGAATCCGGAGGACCGCGAGCGGGTTGAAGCAAGTCTCCCAGGCGCCCAGCTTTGTTGGGTCGACTCTCCTAAGTCGATGGTCTTTCGGAATGTGTACTCCACCGACGGCCGCCGCACTCAACATCTTCTGAGCGAGGCCTCGCCACTGTCCATCGAACACCTGCCCGACGGCTGGGAATCCGCCCCTATCGTGCACTTGGGGCCGCTGGCCGGTGAGGTATCGGTCGACTTCGTGGAGGCAATCGGCGCGCAAAGCCTGGTGGGCGTCACTCCCCAGGGCTGGCTGCGGCGCCGGCGCGCGGACGGCCTGGTCGAGAGCCGGGCTTGGGAGGATTATTCGGAAGTGCTCGACCGCGCCGACGCGCTGGTCTTCAGCGAGGACGACGTGCCGAGCGAGCGCGAGGCGTCGCGGTACGTGAGCTCGGCGAGACTCGCCGTGGTTACCCGGGCTGCCAAGGGAGCCGACGTGATAACCGACGGGCGGGTCGCCCGGGTTCCGGCGTTTCCGGCCCACGCGGTCGATCCTACTGGCGCGGGGGACGTATTCGCCGCCGCGTTCTTTCTGGAGCTTCGGCGCTCGGAGTCGCCCCTCGAAGCCGCCCGGTTCGCCGCCGCGGCGGCGGCGTTTCTCATCGAAAAGCCCGGCGTGGACGGGCTGGCCTCGGAGGCCGAGGTTAGAAAGCGGATGTCCGGAGACACCGGGGCCGGATGAGCTTCGATACTCTCGCGGTCACGGCGCTGAGACAGGACCTCGAAACGGCCGTAGTCGGAGGGCGCGTCCAGAAGGTGCGGCTCATCGGCGAGTTGTCGGTGGGACTCGAGATTTACGCGCGCGGCCGGACGTGCCGCCTGTGCATCCGCGCTTCGAACAACGCGCCCCACGCGCTGCTGTCGTCGAAGCCGCTGCGCCGCACAACCGACCGCGAGACGCCGCTGCTCCAGTTGCTGCGAAAGTATGTACGCGGCGGGCGAGTCGTGGCGGTCAGCCAGCCCCCGCTGGAACGCGTCATCGTCTTGCAGATCTCGTCCAATCCCGAACGGTCGGGCGGTTCGCGGCGCGTCGAGCTTGTGGCCGAGCTGACGGGGCGGCACAGCAACGTAGTGCTGGTCGACGAAGCCGGGTTCGTCATGGACGCCATGAAGCGGGTTGGCGGGTCGGTCAACCGCTACCGGTCGACCCTTCCGAAGCGTCCCTACGTACCTCCGCCGCCGCTCGGCAGACCGCACCCTTCGGAAGTGACGGCGGGCGATCTGGGAGCTGCCGCCGCCAGCCGGTCGGACGAACCGGCGTGGCGGGTGCTCGTGGGTTGCTCGGCGGGCGTGAGTCCGCTGGCCGCCCGTGAGGCGCTGTACCGCTCGGTCGGGAGGACCGATCTGAAGGCGTCCGAGGTTGCTAAATGGCACGGGCCGCTCCGCGAGCTGAGGGACATCTTTTCGAGCGTCGAATCCGGGCGCGCACATCCGGTCGTCGCGCGTGAAAACGGCTCCCCGACCGCCTACGCGGCCTATGAGCTACGTCAGTTTCCAGACACCGAGACAGTCGATTCGATATCGACCGCAATCGAGCGGTTTCACTCCGATTCGATGGAAGGGCGCGAATTCGCATCCCCGAGAGCCGACCAGCTTCGAGTCATCTTGACCAAAAGGCGGGACTTCCACCTGCGCCGGCTCGAATCGCTGCGAAGAGCGCTCCAAGAGTCCGAGCAGGCGGCGGCGCTCCGGGAGAAGGGCGAGCTGCTGCTGGCTTACGCCTCCGGCGTCCAGGATGGAGCAGGCTCCGTTAGCCTGGACGGATCTGACATCCGGCTGGACCCGAGCCTCACACCTGTTGAAAACGCGCAGGCCTATTTCAAGCGCTATCGCAGCGCTCAATCGGCGGAACGCAAGATTCCGGGGCTCATGAGGCAGGCTGAACTGCAAGCCGAGTTCGTCGGACAGGCTTTAGTGGACCTGGAGCTGGCGGAGTCGGAGTCGGAACTGGCGGGCCTCGAACGGGTGTTCGCCGAGGCCGGGCTGCTGGACTCGCGGAAACAGCGTCCGAGGGAAACGGCGCGGGTTCGGCCACGCTCGTTTCAGGTTGAAGGATGGCAGGTGCTGCTGGGGCGCAGCGCGGCGCAAAACGAGCATCTCACGTTCAAGATCGCGGGGCCGGACGACATCTGGATACACGCCCGCGGCACGCCCGGGGCTCACGTGGTGGTGCGTTCGCGGGGAGCTAACGCGCCGGAGAGCGTGGTCCGTTCAGCCGCGCGGCTCGCCGCCGGATTCAGCGGGGCGAGGCTCGACACGAGCGTGGACGTGGACGTCACCCGTCGCAAGTTCGTCCGCAGGACGCGCGGCGGTCAGCCCGGACAGGTCAACTACCGGTCGGAGCAGACCTACCGGGTAAGACCCGCGCGAGACATCGAAGCCGACTAGCGCCGCTGGCACCTGGGGCAGAAATGGCTTGTCCTGCCCCCTATAAGTTCGCTCTCGATGGCCGTCCCGCATCGCGGACAGGGCTGGCCGGTGCGGCGAAAGACGTTGAGGTTTTGTTGATTCGCGCCGGGACGCCCGTCGGCGTCGGCGTAACGCCCGAACGTGGTGCCGCCGGCTTTCAGGCCGTCGCGCAGCACGCGCCGCACGGCCCTGACCAGCGACGTCACCTGTCTTCGGTCAAGCTCGCCGGCGGGTAGGAGAGGACTCAGGCGCGCGCGCCAGAGCGCCTCGTCGGCGTAGATGTTTCCAACTCCGGCCAGTATCGACTGATTCAGCAGCGCGGTCTTTATCGCAACGGTCCGGCCGTCGAATTTCCGAGCAAGGCTGCGGGTCGTGAAGCGCCTGGAAAACGGCTCTATACCCAGGCGCGACTGGAAGTCCTTGTAGTCGCCCGGCCCGATGACCCTGGCGGTCCCGAAACGGCGCGGATCGCAGAAGCGGATTTGGGTCTGACCGTCTAGCGTGAACGCGGCGCGCAGGTACTTGTCGGGAGGATCGTCGACCCGGCGGATGAGAATGCGCCCGGACATCATCATGTGCATCAGCAGAACGCGGTCGTCGTCGAGCAGGAGAGCCAGAAACTTGCCCCGCCGGACAACATCCCGGATTCCGGAGTCGAGCGGAGATTGACTACCGAGCAAGTGGTCGAGCTTCGGGTCGAAGACCTCCACGACTCGAATAGCCAGGCCGCGGGTTGTTTCGCGCAGCCTGCGCGCGACCGTTTCGACCTCCGGCAGCTCCGGCACCTATCGCCGCCGCTCGGGTTGAGGCCAGCGGCGGAGCCGCCGCCGGATAGTAGAATTAGCCACGCGAGAGCGGCAAAGAAGCGAATCCAACCCTGGAAGTTTCAACTGACTTGGTAAAACAACTCTACGACGAAATCTCAAGACGGAATGATGCTGGCGAGTCGGTTGCCATGGCAACCATAGTCGATTCGCGCGGTTCGACCCCGCAAAAGGTCGGAGCCAAGATGCTGGTGTTCGAGGACGGAGCCGGAATGGGAACGGTCGGCGGCGGCTGCGTCGAGGCGGACATCTGGCGCGAGGCGACGTACGCGCTCGCGGACGGCAACGGACGGTTGATCTCGGTAGACCTGGTCGACGACTTCAGGGGCGAGGGCGACGTGTGCGGCGGCACCGTCAACGTTTTCATCGACGTGTGGCCACCCGGCGGGACCGGCGTGGATTGACGCCGTCAACCGCCGAGACCGCCTCGCTCAAGCTCGACCGCCGCGAACCGGCGGTCTTGTTAACTGTGGTCAAGACGATGCCGGAATCGGGGCTGCGGTTGGGGCAAAAGTCGATCCTCGGCGCGGACGGCCGCCTGAACTCTCCGCTCGGCGGCGGTCAGCTCGAATCGGCGGTGCTCAAGGACGCCGCGGCGGCGCTCGAATCCCGCAGCCCGAGCCTGCATTATTACGATCTTCACGGCTTGTCGAGCACGCGCCGCAACCCCGACGCAATCGGGATATACGTGGAACCGATGGTCCCCCGCGACCATCTGATAGTCGTGGGCGCGGGGCACATAGCGGTTACCGTCTCCAGGATCGCCGGCCAGGTCGGGTTCGAGATCACGGTCATCGACGACCGCTCCGATTACGCAAACCGCGAGCGGTTTCCGGAGGCGGACAGGGTGATTGCCAAGGACATCGAGTCGGCGCTGTCGGATGTCAATATCGACGACGCGACCTACATCGTGCTGGTCACGCGCGCGCACGCCTTCGACGAGGCGGCGCTGCGTCTGGTGTTGGACTCCGACGCCCGCTACATCGGCATGATCGGAAGCACGCGGCGGGTGCTTGTGGTCTACCGGCGGCTGACTTCCGAAGGCTTCGCCCCCGAGCTGCTGGAGAAAGTCTACGCGCCGATAGGACTTGACTTCGGCGCGCTGACGCCGGAGGAAATCGGGCTGGCCATCGTCGCCGAAATGGTATGCGTCAAGCGCGGCGGGGCCGCTCCTTCGCTGCGCCTGACGGAATGGCGGCGGTACGTGGCGTCAGGCGAAACAGAGCGATGAGCGCTCCCAGCCCCTCCCGTCCTAGGCTCATCGTAGTGGACGCAATGTCGCTTATCCACCGGGCTTTCCACGCGGTTCCCACAAGCTTTTCCACATCCAAGGGGGAGCCTACGAACGCCGTCTACGGCTTCGTGAACATGCTGTTTCGGGTGGTGGACCAGGTCAAGCCACAGTATGGCGTGGTGGCGTTCGACGCTCCCGGCGGCACGTTTCGCGATGACATTTTCGACGATTACAAGGCGGACCGGGAATCGCCGCCAGACGAGTTGGTCATCCAGTTCGGACGGGTACGACAGGTCACGGACGCGCTCGGACTTCCCTGTTTCGAGATCGCCGGATATGAAGCCGACGACATCCTGGGGTTCATGGCGAAGAAGGGCACGGAGCTAGGCCTGGAGGTGATGCTGATAACGGGCGACCGCGACGCCTACCAGCTAATAGACGAGAACGTCCGCGTTCTCACAAGCAATCCCCGGACCGGCGAGCCGGTCATCTACGACCGCGAAAAGGTGGCCGAACGCTGGAATGGGCTTTCTCCCGCTCAGATCGTCGATCTGAAGGCCCTCCAGGGCGACTCCTCGGACAACATCCCCGGAGTGCCGGGGATAGGCGAGAAGACGGCGGTGACCCTGCTTGGCCGCTACGGCACCGTCGAAAACGTGCTGGATCACGTGGAAGAGCTTCCCGGTCGCCCCAGAAAAGCGCTTCAGTCCGAGGAAAACCGCGAACTCGCCAGGCTGAGCAAGGACCTCGCCACGATCGTGACCGACCTTCCCATCGAGTTCGAGCTGGACGATGCCAAGCTGTGGAATCCCGACTCCAAGTCGGTCCGCGAGCTGTTCCTGGAGCTCGAGTTCAGGAGTCTCTTGAACAGGCTGCCGTTCGTCGTCGAGCAGGCGGACGCCGGCGACAAGCAACTGGGACTGTTCGGCGGTGGTCAGGCGACGGCGCCGGAAACCGAGGCCGTGACCGACGCAGCATCCGCGCGGAAGCTCGTCGCCGCCCTTGAAGCGGCCGAGTCGGCTGCCGTGTTCGCGGTTATCGAGGAGACCATCGAGGGCTTGGCTTTGATCGGAGTCGCCTTCGCCACGGGTGCGGAAGAATCGTGGTACGTCAACGCGGCGGCCAAGGACGGCAATCCCGCCGCCGAGATTCTGGGAGTCGTCAAACCGTGGCTGGAAGACCCGCGGCAACGCAAGGTCTCGCATGACGTAAAGCAGTTGATCCGGGCCATGCGGCGGATCGGAATCGAAGCCGCCGGCTTTGAGCTGGACACCAACGTCGCCACGTTTCTGCTGACGGGCGGTCAGCGGCTCGAAACGGTGGACGCCGTCGTCCTGTCCAGATTCCAGTCGGAGCTTTACGCGCCGGAGTCCGAATGGCCGCGCCGTCGGGGTCTGGCCGGACTAGATCCGGACCGACTGCCCCAAGCGGCCGGGGCCAGGGCCATAGCCCTGACAGGTCTCGGCGACGAGATTGTGAAAGACCTTGAGCAGGCAAATTTGCTCGATCTGTTTAGGGACGTCGAAATGGCCCTGGTGCCGGTGCTGGCCCGAATCGAAGACCACGGGATGCGGCTCGACGCGAGCCTGCTGAAGGAGATGTCGGGTTTGCTGCAAGGCGAGCTTGGCGAGCTTCGGAAGGAGATTTATCTCGACGCGGGCCACGAGTTCAACATCGACTCTCCCAAGCAGCTTGGAGACGTGCTGTTCGAGGAGCTTGGCCTTCCCGCCGCGCGCAAGACCAAAACCGGCTATTCGACGGCGAAGACCATATTGGACAATCTGCGCGACGCGCACCCGATCGTCAACCGCGTGCTGGAGTACCGGGAGCTCGCGAAGCTAAGAAGCACCTACATCGACGCGCTTCCCGGCCTTGTGAACCCGCGAACGGGCCGGATCCACACCACGCTCAGCCAGACCGTCGCGGCAACGGGTCGCCTCTCGTCGAGGAATCCGAATCTCCAGAACATCCCGGTGCGTGACGAGCGCGGGCGGCTGATACGCAACGCGTTCGTCGCCGGATCGCCCGACACGATCCTGCTGTCCGCCGACTATTCGCAGATCGAGTTGCGCGTCTTGGCCCACATCGCGCGTGACGAATCGATGCTACGGGCGTTTCAGAACGATGAGGACATTCACACCGCGACCGCCGCGCAGATGTTCGAGGTAGCACCCGACAGCGTTACAAGCTCGATGCGCCGGGTGGCCAAGACTACCAATTTCGGAATCATCTACGGAATAACCGATTTCGGTCTGGCGATGCGGACGGATCTGTCTCCCGAGGAGTCTCACGAGATTATCGAATCCTATTTCAATAAATACCCTGCGGTCCGCAAATACATGGACTCGACCATCGAAGCCGCGTACCGCGACGGATACGTCTCGACGCTGCTGAACCGCCGGCGACAGATGCCGGAGCTGAAGGCGCGCGTCTACGCCAGGCGGCAGGCCGGGGAACGCATGGCGATTAACATGCCTATCCAGGGGACCGCGGCCGAGATCATGAAGATCGCGATGATCGAGATGGACCGATGTCTGCGGGAGGACGGTTTCCGCGCGATCATGATTCTCCAGGTGCACGACGAGCTGCTGTTCGAGCTTCCAAGCTCGGAGTGCGAACGGCTGGCGAACGCCGCGCGCGACGTGATGAGCAGCGCATTCGATCTGAACGTTCCGCTAAAGGTGGACGTCTCCGCCGGGCCTAACTGGGGGCAGATGTCGCCGGTTTGAGATCCGCGCCCGGCCCACTCAAGGCGGAATTGCGCGCTGATCGGTGCAGTCTCCATCCCGCGGCGGCGGGCGTTCGGGACGGCCTGGGGGGAGTCTCCAATCCGACATCCGGGCCGACGGTTCGGCATTACGGGATATCATGTTTGGCGTAGCCGGCGCTTCGCCGCGGTGCATGAGTCTTGTTACATGACCCCGAAACGCCGCATCGCCGGCTCGTGACGCGGATGACCGGACATACGCGACGGGGTTGTCTCCGAATCCCGTACTCCGCGTGAGCCAAAAAGAGAGGAACTGCGAAATTGCCCCCCAGAACAGGCCGGCGCTCTAGCAAACCGCGCACTGCGCAGACGGCCACTGCGACCAAAGAACCGGACCAGGCCCGGAAGTCAAGCTCGAAAGCGCGCACGCCGGCGAAGCTTCCGGATCACCCGCAGCATCACAGGATGATCGCGAGAAACCTGAATGGACTGCTGGAGAACGTGGCGGAGCTGCGGGGCGACTTGCTGGCCGAGCGCAAGGACCACAGGTCTGATTTCAAGAAGCTCGACAGAAAGCTGTTCAAGCTCCAGAACGACGTAGAAAAACTCGCCGCCGGCCATGCCAACTTCATGGAAGAGATGACCTCCGTGGCGTTTGACGCAAACCTCGACCTCAGAGGCGCGCTCAATGCAATCGAAGCTTTATGGGACGCGATGGCGGAGGTAGCGCCAGGCAAGAAGAAGATGGTCGCGGCAAGGCGACGGGAGGCCGGGGAGCGTGAGAAGAATCGAGTCGCGGCGATAGACGACAAATTGCGGGCGCTTGCCGACTCCGCAACAGAAAACAGGAAGAAACCCAAATCATGAGACGACTAAGACCAGTGCCGGAGCGTTACGACGATGAGAATGCGGACCGCGATGACGGCGGCGACAGTGCAGGACTAGCCACATTTCTTGACGATTTGAAGGCGGCGCTGAAGCGGCCGGCCAAAAGCGACGCCGAGCTGATCTCGACCCTCAAGAGGATCAACAAGTCGCTTGAGCACTCGGCCAACGGCGCGGCGAACGACTCCGGAACCGAAGCAGGCCCGCAGCTCAGGCTGGGAGTCTTCGCCGATACGGCGAACCTGACCGACCGGGTCAACGAGAACCCGACCGTGATCGACTACGAGAAGCTGCTGGAGCGCGTCATCGGCAACAGGCGGATCGTACACGCGAGGGCGTATTGCCCGATCTACGCCGATTACGGCGGCCGGCTGGAAGACCAGCGCACCGTCTCACCCGTATGGGGCAAGGGCTACGACATCGTGACCAAGCCGGTAAAGATGTTCGCCGACGGAACGCGCAAAGCCGACCTCGACCTGGTGCTGGCGGTCGATGTCATAAGGCGCATCGAGTCAATGGACGTGCTGGCGCTGTTGTCGGGCGACGGCGACTTCGTCCCGGTAGTCGATCTGGTCCGTGAGAAGGGCGTGCGCGTGGAGGTGTACTCATTCGCCGAATCGATGGCCGAGGAGCTGCGCCTTCACACCGACGCCTTCTACGACCTCCACGCGATGACCGAAGTCCACGCCCCGGCCTCGATCAGGTCCGTGGGGTAAGAGGGCCGTTAGGCCGGTCCAAACCCTCTTGATACGAGGCGTCATCTTCGACCTGGGAGACACGCTGGTCGCCCAAGCGCCGCTGGCCGGGGGAGACGCAAACCTGGAAGCGGCAGCCGCGATCCTGCCGCTTGTCGAGGAGTACTCGGGTTACTCCCCCAGCGCCGAGGAACTCGCGGCGGCGATCGGAAGAAAGCTGCAAGACGCGGTCGTCGAGTCGTATGAATCGAACCACTCCCAGCCGGACACCGAAGCGCTAATTCACGAAGTTCTCGACGACCTGGGGTGCAGCCTGCCGCGCGAACATGCCCGCACGGTCCTCGACGGCTACTTTCGACGCTACTACGAGAGCATGGCGCCTCTCGCCGACGTGATGGAGACCCTAACGCTGGCGCGAGGCCTGTCCCTCAAGCTGGGCATCCTCGCCAACGTTTTATGGGGGCCTGAACTGCTGCGCGACCGGTTGCGGCGAACTGGCATCGCCCGTTTGATCAACTGCATGGTATTGAGCTGCGAAATCGGGTGGATGAAGCCGTTTCCCGGCGCGTACCGCGAGGTCTTGCAGCGAATGGACCTCCGCCCGTCCGAGGTCGTGATGGTGGGCGACGATCCCTACGTAGACGTTATAGGCGCGCAGCGCGCGGGCCTGAAGGCGATCTGGAAGCGGCTCGATACGAGTATTGCGCCGCCCGAGGGAGCACGCCCGCACCAGGTAATCGACAGTATCCGCCAGCTGCTGCCGGCGGTGGCGGAGATGGTGTAGTGGGGGCGCTCAATCGGGCCGCGCTGCGGCTGCTGCGTTTTCCGGGTCCGACCCTCAACACCGCCTCGGCGCGAAACATGCGTGCGCTCGGCGCACGTCTTGCGGGTCCCGGACGCGACGGCCGGCTAAGGGTTCTGAACGTGGGCGGCGGCGGGCGGGCGCTTCCGGCGAACGATGTTGGCCGCGGCGTCGTGGACGCCACTATCTACCTGGATATCAGGCGCACGCCGCTCGTGGGGGTGGTTGGGGACGCGCTGGCGCTGCCGTTCGCCGACGGCTCGGTCGACGGGGCGCTATCGCTGGCCGTCCTGGAGCACGTCAGCGACCCCGAGCTTTCGGTCGCGGAGATGCTGCGGGTGCTCAAGCCCGACGGTCTCGTCTATTGCGAGGTCCCGTTCCTTCAGGCCTATCACGCCGCGCCGCACGACTACACACGGTATACGAATTCGGGAATGCGGCGTCTGTTCCGGGACTTCGACGAGATCGACCTTGGCGTGTGCACCGGACCCAGCTCGGCGCTGAGCTGGATTCTTCGCAGATACCTCGCGGGGCTGCTGACCGGCTTCTCGGACAACCGGCGGGCGAAGTTCCTCGCCGAGTTCGTGGCGGCCTGGCTTACGTTCCCGATCAAGTATCTCGATTACGTGTTCGCCGGACGGCCGGCCGCGCCGGAGATTGCGTCGGCGTTCTACTTTCTGGGCAAGAAAAAGTAGCGCGATAAGCAGACTTGGGCTAGTGAGAGTATCAAAAACGGCGCTGGTGATAAGTCGTAAGAGGACCCCAGCATGGTCTCGCCGGTTGCGGACCTAGGAGATGGAACCCACTCTGAACTGCTAAGGGCGGGCCATTCAACCTGACCGACCCGCCCTGCGACTATCCGTGACCTGTTAGCCAAACTGCCCATGCGCGTCCGACGAGGCACAGCACGCGCCGAACGTCGACACACCACGATCTTTCGGCTTCCACCGACAGCCGCATGGGGACATGCGGCAAGACGGGACCGGCGGAATCTGCAGGATTTACGCTGGCTGCGATTTCTCCGGGCGGAGGGTTGCCATGCTCAGGCGGGGGGGATTCCGCCAGGGCCGGGTGGCTCCTATCGCTATCGCCAAAAGGCCGATAACGACGGCAACCGTCAGCTTCACTGCCGAGCTTTTCATGCTCCTACCTCCTTGTATTCTCCCTGGGCGACGCTGCCCAGAGACCTCATCCATATCCACGTTATCAGGCTGTCAATGCCAAAGCAACCCCCGGCCCGTGACTCGCTTTCCCCTTCCTAACCTGCCGCCGTCTGAGCCGTCCGGACGGGTAGCTGACGGCAAACTCCAAACGGACTTGAACGGGGCGGATTAAAGAAAAAGTAAATATGTAGATCAAGCGGCGCTGAGGCTCTTGTTAAAATATCTTTCACCCGAATGAGAGTCCGATGGTGAAGCCATGATCCCGAAAGCGGCCTTTGAAGCGGCCGGCAATCCCTCTCCAGGCCGTCGCCTGTTTGGAAGGCTTTTGAAACGCTCGATTTTACGAACGCTGGCGTGGCTGGCTCTGGGGTGTCTCGCTTTCGCAGCGTGCACATCCGAATCCGGCAGCGGTTTTCGCATGGTTTCCGGGCCGGACCAACCGAGGACCAAGGCCGCCGGGGGCACTGGATTTACGCCGGCGGTGACGCTGGAGCCGACCACGCCATCCAGCGAAATCCCTTCGGTGACGCAGGCGTTGATGGACAAGGGATATCTGCGACTGCGGCTCGGCGATTTCGAGGGAGCCACCGAGGCGTTCACGGCGCACATCGAGGAATACGGCGATGAGGTTTCCGCGTACTTTGGAAGGGGCCGGGCATGGGCCGGCGCAGGAGAGTTCGACAACGCCATCTCCGACTTCTCGACGGTAATCGAACTCGATCCCGAGTATCCCGAGGCGTACGAAGAGCGAGCCGCCGCGTTGCTCGCCGCCGAGCGCCCGGCAGAGGCGCTGGACGATTTGGGCCAGCTCGCCCGGTTGCGGCCAGACGATCCGACCGCCTACCGGCGTCGAGCGCTCATATACATCCAGCTCGGCAGACCGGATATCGGTGAGCGTGAGATAGAACGGGCGGTAGCGCTCTCCGGCAAGTCGGCACTTGATCACTACATCCTGGGGCTGGCGCGATTCGGCCTGCAGGACTATGAGTCGGCGCTAGCCAGTCAAAACCGGGCGCTCGATATGATTCGAGAGCAAGATCTAGGAGACGGCTTCAGCGCGGCGGTCCTGACATCGCGCGGCGAAACCAACCTTCGCCTCGAAAAATATGACCGGGCTTACGAAGACTTGTCGACGGCGCTTCAGCTAGGCGGGCCGAGCGTATCGGTGTACGAGTTGCGCGCTCAGGTCTCGTATTCGCGAGAGCGCTACGAGCAGGCCGCCGCCGATTACTCGCTTGCCATACAAGTCGACCCGAACAGCGCGCGCCTGTATAACAACCTGGCCGATTCGCGGATGCTGGCCGGCAACCTCGATCTAGCCCTTCAGAACGTCGAAACGGCGTTGCGACTGGACCCGAATTTCGCGACGGCCCATCACACCAGGGGCCAGATCCTGGAGAAGCTGGGCCGGATCGACGACGCCAGCGACAGCTTCGATAAAGCGGAGGAACTGGGTTTTTCCGACGATTCGGTCGAGTCGCCCGAAGAGTGAGGCCGCAGCCGGGCTAAGCGACCGTCACTTCGCGGCCGAGACGGGCCGATTCGTATATAGCCTCTGTGAACCGAACCACGGCAAGTCCGGCTTCGCCCGGCGCCTTCACGTCGTCGCGTCCCAGGATCGCGTCTACGAAGTTCGCGTCGGGAGTCGATCCTTCGGGCAGATCGCCAACTTCGACCGGCCCGCCGCTGAAGCTCTGGTGGAATATCTCGACCTCCGAGCGACCGGGTATTCGCCCGGCCTCTATTCGGATGGAACCTTTTGAACCGAAGATATTCACGGATTCGTAGATCGATGGAACCGAGCGTCCTACCACCGCAATGCTGCCGAGGCAGCCTTCGGCGAACTGGAGGGAGACCGAGCTGTTGATTTCGACCGGCGCGTCCAGGTTCGACGAATAAGCCGTCACCCTGTGCACGTTCAGCCCGGTAGCGAACAAGAGAAAGTCGAGCAGATGACTGCCCGTGTCGAGCAGCATTCCCCCGCCTGAAAGCGCAGGATCCTGGCGCCACTTGCCGCGGGAGAGCTCCATCCAGCCCTGACTCAGCACGACCGACACGAATTCGAGCTTGCCGAGAACGCCCGAACCGACTATCTGTCTGACGTATCGAAAGTTGGGTTCGTACCGACGCTGATAAGAGACCAGCAGCACCTTGCCCACCTCGTCGCGCCTGGCCAGCACTTCCTTGGCCTCGACGGTCGAGATCACGAGGGGCTTTTCAACCAGAACGTGGCAACCCGCTTCGAACGAGTCGACTATGTGCGCGGCATGCAGCGCGTGCGGGGTTGCGATCTCGACCGCGTCGGGACCGGCTTCCTCAAGCAGGGAACGGTGATCGGCGTATTCGGGCGTGCCCTGGAGGGCCGGAAATCGCTCCTTCGTGCGCGCTATCGACTCGTCGCTTGGGTCCGCGAGTCCCACGATCTCGACTTCCGGAAAAGAGAGGAGATTGCCGATATGGCCCGCAGCCATGAAGCCGCCGCAGCCGATTATGCCCATTCTTATCGATGCGATGACGCCACCCTCCTGCTACGTTTTACCGCCGGTCCCCAGTCAACCGATAGGATAGCCCCCGCCCTCCGAAGCGGCTGGTCCGTCACGATGTTGTGATTGCCGGAAGATGGGCTAGTTGTCGTCCGACGAGTCCTAGTTTTGCCCGTCGTCGCCGTTGTCCGGCGTTGGCGTAGCATCGGGTGTCGCCGTCCCGGACTGAATGACGATACTGGTTGCAACCAGCGCGCCGTCCTCTCGCGTCAACGCGGTAACGACAGCCGTCGCCCCGACCTCGACTTCGCCTTCAACCACCGTGGCGTCTTCGCCCTCCACGACGATGGTCACGGTCTGGCCGTCGATCTCGACCGCCCCCTCACTGACGGCGGTGAGTACGCCCTCGATCGTGACCTGGGTCTCGTCAGCCGGCGGCGTGTCCGATGGCGTGACAGTGGGAGTGGGTGTCTCGGAAACGTCAGGGGCGGGCGTTGTCTCAGGGTCCGTATCCGGGACGTGGACTACCAACGAGACCGCGGCAAGGACGTTGCCGGGCCGAACGTAGCCTACGAACTCCACCATCGTCCCGACCTCAAGCGACTCCAGGCTCACGGCGCCGGTTTCGAGGAGCTTGCCGATGTCGATCGTGCGGCCGTCAACCTCGATGGAGGAATCGGCTATGGCGGTGATGGAGCCGGATAATTCGAATTCGGGCTTTGGAGTGCCGGTCGCTTCGGGCTCCGGAGTAACGGTGGGAGACGGTTCCGGTGTCGGCGATGGCGTCTGGGTCGCCTTGTCCGGCAGCGTTTGAAGCTCCACAAGGACGATCACTCCATCCGCCATCGGAATGCCGCGAATCCGAACATGGACTCCTACACCGGGCTTGCCCAGCACGACGGGATCAGGCACCACGTCGGCGTCAAGCACGATCTTGCGTCCGTCCACGACCAGCGCCGACTGTTCCATTGCCGTAATCACGCCCTCGATCTCAACGGCCTCCGGCAACGGCGTCGGCGTGGCTGTGGGCGCGGGAGTCGCCGTGGGTTCCGGAGCGGGTGTTTCGGTCGGTTGAGGAGTCTGCTGTTCGGCGGCGTCAGTGGTACCGGTTTGACCGGAAGAATCATCTTCGCCGCCATCTGTTGGGACGCTCGACGGCGTAGCCGTGGGCTGTAGCGTAGGCGCCAAGGTGACTGTGGGAGTCGCCGTTGCGGGAACGCGCGGCGGAGTCTCCACCGGTGCAGGTGTGCTTCCGTCTTGCACATGGACCGCCGGAGGAGCGGTGGGGATCTTGGAGATATGAGTCTCGGTATTCCTGAGTACGGCGATGACTATTTCTCGAACCTCCGGGGGGCCGCTGGGGGCCATTAGCTCAAGCCTCCGCCTGTGCCCTTCGAGCCGGATGTGGAAGTGGGACCGCGATTCGGTAAAGCGCTGACGCACGTGGGCGGCGTCGGCCTGCGAAAGCGACTGGAGTTTCTGCAGCCCGTAATCGAGCATTTGTTTGTAGTGAGCCGAAATGCGGTCGATTCCGTGGCCTCCCTGAGAGAGTGCCACGTGTTCCATCTCTTGCAGCCGACGGCCGGCGACGTCGATGTACACGTCGGCCTTGCGGTCTTCGGGCGCCAGCTCGATTCGGACCCGATCCAGAGCGAGCTTGTATCCGTAGAGGGGGCTGGTGGGGCTGCTCACCGAGGCCGCGAGCGTCGCGCCGCTGCCCAACACCAATGCCAGGAGAACGGCCGCCGTCGCCGTGGCTAGCCGGGACGCGGCCAGCAGCCGTCCGAACCTGTCGGCAAGCCCGCGCCAGCTCGAACGGGACCGCCTGGATTCCACAAGCTGGTCAAGCTCGCCGAGCACCAGGCGTTCGCCAAACGAGAGCGCCGCCTGGGAGGGCGGCGGCGGATTGAGGTCGGTCAGGGAATCGCTGAGCTCAAGATAGTTGCGCACGATATCGGCGTGCTCGGGATATCGGGCCAGGCAGTCGTCCAGCGTCCATTCGCCGCTGAGATAGCGGTCGACGCAGGTGCTGATGACTCTTTCGACCGTGCGGTCTTTCACTAGTCGGACTCCCTGGCGAGAATCGCCCTGAGAGTCGTCATCGCCCTGAACTGCAACGCACGAACGGCTGTCTCCTTTTTGCCCAGAATGGCGGCTATTTCGGCGTGATTCATGTTTTGCGAGAACCGGAGCGCCACGACTTCCATCTGGTCGGGAGTGAGCTGCTTGAGGGCGTTCGCAAGCTCCTCCGACTGGGCCATCTGACCGGCAAAGTCGCCGGATTCGACGTGATCCCGCATGTGCACGTCGGGATCAAGACTCACGGAGCTTCGCGAACGCCGCCAATGGTCGGCGACGGCGTTGCGCGCGATTCTGAACAGCCATCCCGTGAATTGGGGTATCGAGCGGTGCTGATATCTTCCGATTGCCCTCAACGCTTGCATGAAAACCTGATTCGTGAGGTCCTCGGCCAGCTCCCGATTTCGCGTTCGATACTCGATAAATCGATGAATGCGGGGCGCGAATTCGCGATATAGCTGGCCAAAGGCGTCTCTGTCCAGATCGCTAGCTCGCCGAATTGTCTCGTCGAGATCATGATCTGGCTTGATTTTGGGTAGCGGTGTTCCCATCCCTCGGTGGTCCCCGTCGTCTATAACGCCAACTCGCAATTCGCGTTACGCGACGGGCGCGTTTTTAGACGCATGGTTGCTCCGCCCGGATAACGTGGAGCGAGTCCCGGCGGAGGGACACCGCCCATTCCCTATGTTCTCCAACGCGCATTACGCCGTAGACGCGGGCGGGCAAATCGATTTGAAGGATGGTTGGGTCGGACCCTTCGCCGGAACCGTCAACCTGAAACTGGAGCGTGTACAGGGAACCGCGGGCCTTGCGGTTGACGATGATCCCGGAGACGTTGTTTTCGCGACTGTTTCGGGAAGGCCGCCTGTCCTTGCGTATCAGCAAGACCGACTCCGGGCGGATGCAGACATGCACGCGGTCGCCTTTTGAAAACGGATACGGGTTGGTCAAGACGGCGAAATCCCTGGTGCGCACCTTGAGCTCTTTTTCGGAGCTCTCCTCGACCACGCCGTCCAGAACGTTGGCGGCGCCCGTCAAGAGGGCGACGCGCCTTGATTTGGGCGATCGATAGATCGTCTGGTTGGAATCCGCCTGAAGAATGGCGCCGCCGTCGAACACGGCGATCCTCTCGCCCAGGCTGAACGCTTCGGACAGCTGGTGAGTTACGAACAGGACGGTCAGGTCCAATTCCTCCCGCAGCTTGAGCAGCTCGCTACCCAACGTCTCGCGAATGGAGGCGTCGAGCGCGGCAAACGGCTCGTCGAGGAGGAGCGTCCGCGGCTTGGGGGCGAGAGCGCGGGCGAGGGCAACTCGCTGTTTTTGCCCGCCGGAAAGGGTTGCGGGGTAACGGTCGCCCAATCCCGCGAGATCAAGGAGGTCGAGCAACTCCAGCACCCGTGCGTCGCGGTCTGACCGGCTCGCTCGACCGAGTCCGTATCCCACGTTCTGAGCGGCGGTCAGATGAGGAAAGAGCGCCCCGTCCTGGATGAGGTAGCCGATGCCGCGCCGGTGAGCGGGAACGTCGATTTTCTTCGCGGAGTCGAAGACAGTGTCCCCGTCGATCGATATGTGGCCGCGGTCGGGCTTCCTGAGACCCGCTATCGCTTCGAGTGTGAGGGTCTTGCCGGAACCGGAGTAGCCGAACAGCGAGATAAGCTCCCGTCCCGCTTCGAGGATTACGTCAAGTCTGAAATCGCCGACTTGAAGCTCAATATCGAGCTGCAGCATCCGCTCCTCCCCGAGACCCGACTAGATGAAATGCCACGAGAACGCCGAAGGAAACAGCCAGCAGCAGCAGCGAGACCGTGAGCGCCGCATCGAGATCCTCCTCCATCGAGGTCAATATCGCGAGCGGCAGCGTGCGAGTCTTGCCCGCCAGGTTGCCCGCGAACATTATCGTCGCGCCGAATTCGCCCAGCGCCCGCGCCCATGCCATGGCCATGCCGGCCAGCAGCGAAGGCGCGGACAGGGGCAGGGTGATTCGAAGGAAGGTGCCGAACGGAGATACGCCGAGCGTTTTGGAGGCGTCTTCCAGATGCCGGCTGACAGACGTGAACCCGGCGCGGGCGGACCTGACGAAGAAAGGCGTGGCTACAAATGTCTGCGCCATCACCACCGCGGCGGTGTTGAAGCCGATGCGAACCCCCATGACATCGAGGAGCTGACCGGCGAGTCCGGTCCTGCCAAACGCGACCAGCAGCGCGACTCCAGCCACCACGGGCGGAAGTACCAACGGCAGGTCCACCATGGACTCGACAAGCGCCTTGCCCTGGAAATCACGGCGCGAGAGCAGATACGCGAGCGGCATTCCGAACGAGACCGCCAGGAAGACGGTGGCCAGGCTGGTAACCAGACTCAGCGCCAGCGCTTCGCGCACAACCGGGCTGGCCAGCGCCGTTCGAATCGCCTCGCCGCCCGCGCCTCGCAGGACCAGAGCGAGAATCGGAATAACGAGAAACGCCAGAAGGAAGGCCGCCGGAATCCATGGACCGGCCGTCTGGAACCGCTCACCGAAGGGTTTCAGGATAGATAGTCCATTCGACAAATCATGAGCCGTCGACGATCAGTCCGCGATTTCCGAAGATCCGTTGCGCGGTGTCGGAAGTAAGGAACTCCACGAACCGGGCCGGGAGTCCTGCTGCGTTTTCGGATAGAGCGCCCGCTCCGTACCGGACCTCCACCGCCGCGTAGTCTGGCAACTTGATTGAAGTCATCTCACTCGCCGAGGCGGTGTAGCTATCGCTTTCATACGCAAAACCCGCATCGACTTCGCCCAGTCCCAGACGGGCTATAACACCGCGCACGTTCATCTCTTCCGAAACGATATTAGAGGCAACGCCCTCCGCGAACCGGCGACCGTAGTCCAGACCTTCTCGCAGGTGCGCCAGTGCTTCGCGGGACGCACGACCAACGGGAACCTCGGGCACGCCTATGACGATTCGCTTGCCCGGCTTTGCCAAGTCCCGAAGGGACTGAATCCCGCCGGGGTTGCCCGGGGCCAGCAGGACCTGGACGCGATTCCTTGCGAACGTCGAGGTCGCACCCTTTATCAGCCCGAGGTCGACCAGGTCGTCCACCATGGTCGCGTCCGCCGAAACGTAGACGTCGACGGCGGCGTTGAGCTCGATCTGGGTGCGCAACTGCTGAGACCCGGCGAAGTGGAACAGCAGCTTCGCTTCGGGATACAGCGACTCGAACTCCGCCTGAATCTCCTGGAGCGGCTCGGCCAGGGAAGCAGCCGCGAACACTACGACCTCGGTGCGGTTAGCCCGCTCTCCGCACGCCGCAAAAATGATGAAGACGGCGCAGCAAAGCAGCCAAAGATTCAACTTCGACGCGAATCGTGACGACCCTGCGGTCGAGCGGGATTTCGGAAGCCGGCCGCGCGGGCAAACGCGCGGCGTCGCGACCGAACGGCCGCCGGAACTCGCCTGTTCAGGCGGGACGGGGCTATCCGGGCGTCTGCACCCGCTCACTGTCGGACTTGGCGAGACCCGCGTCGCTGCGAATGCCGCCGGCCCTGTCCGTTCGTTCCCACGGCAAATCGAGGTCGGGCCGCCCGAAGTGTCCGTATGCGGCGACCTGCCGATAGATCGGTCGGCGCAGGTCGAGGTCTTCGATAATCGCGCCCGGGCGCAGATCGAAGTGCTCATTGATCAGCTCGACGATCGCCTCGTTTTCGAGCCTGCCGGTCCCGAACGTCTCGACCATGAGCGAGAGCGGCTCGGGCACGCCTATGCAGTAGGCGAGCTGCAGCTCCAGCCGGTCGGCGACTCCCGCCGCGACCAGGTTCTTGGCAACGTAGCGCGCGGCGTAGGACCCCGACCTGTCAACCTTCGTCGGGTCCTTGCCGGAGAAGGCGCCGCCGCCGTGACGCGCCATACCGCCGTAGGTGTCGACGATTATCTTTCTGCCGGTCAGACCGGCGTCGCCCATCGGGCCTCCGATGACGAACCGTCCAGTTCCATTGATCAGAATCTTGGTGTTGTCGTCAAGCAATTCGCCGGGAACTACCGGCTCGATCACGTGTTTGCGGATGTCCCCGTTAAGCACGTCAGGGCCGACCTTGGCGTCGTGCTGAGCGGCGATAACGACCGTGTCGACTCTCACCGGCTTGCCGAACGAGTACTCGACGCTAACCTGCGACTTGCCGTCGGGACGCAAGTAGTCGATGTCTCCGACGTTCTCTTTGCGGACGTGCGCCAACCGCTCGCACAACTGGTGGGCCAGCGTTATCGGAAGAGGCATCAGCTCGTCCGTCTCGGTGCAGGCGTATCCGATCATCATTCCCTGATCGCCGGCGCCCAGGCCCTCTCTGGAGGACGAGTCGACTCCCCGGCTGATGTCGGCTGACTGCTCCTTGACCGACACGACCGTCCCGCAAGTCTCGTAGTCGAATCCGAATTTCGCCCGCGTGTATCCGACCTCCCTGACCGTCTGCCGCACGATGTCCGCCATATCGACGTAGGCTTTGGTCGAGATTTCGCCCAGAACGAGAATCAACCCGGTATTGGCGGCTGTCTCGCAGGCGACCTTGGCATGGGGGTCCTCGGCGATGATCGCGTCGAGGATGGCGTCGGAAATCTGATCGCAGAGCTTGTCCGGATGTCCCTCGGTCACGGACTCCGACGTAAACAGAAGACTCGGTGAATTCGTAAGCGCTATCGACACTGGCTACCGTCCTTTACCCGGTCGAGGCCGGGCGAATTGCTAAGTTCCTTCTTGCCAGGCGCCCAGGTAGGCCGCCTGTTCCCCAGTCAGAGAATCGACTTGTATACCCATCGAGTCTAACTTCAGCCGGGCTATTTCCCGGTCTATTTCTCGCGGAACCGGGTAGACCTTCCGTTCGAGCGACCTGGCGTTCTTCACCATGTATTCGGTGGCGAGCGCCTGGTTGGCGAAGCTCATGTCCATAACGCTCGCGGGATGTCCTTCCGCGCTGGCGAGGTTGATCAGCCGTCCCTGGCCGAGCAGGTATATCTTGCGGCCGTCTGACATGAGGAACTCTTCGAGCATGGGCCTCATCTCGCGGCGCGACGTGCTCAGCCCTTCCAGCGCGGGGATGTTTATCTCCACGTCGAAGTGGCCGGAGTTGGCGAGAATCGCGCCCGACTTCATTTTTTCGAAGTGCGGCTCGTCGATCACGCTCTTGTTGCCGGTGACGGTCACGAAAACATCGCCGACCTCGGCGGCTTCCGCGACTCGCATAACTCGAAATCCATCCATCGACGCTTCGAGCGCACGCGTGGGGTCGATCTCGGTGACTATGACGTTGGCGCCCATGCCGCGCGCCCGGCTCGCCAGCCCGCGACCGCACCATCCATAACCGCAGACCACGAAGTTCTTGCCAGCAAGTAGGAGGTTGGTGGCCCTCATGATTCCGTCGATGGTGGACTGCCCCGTGCCGTACCTGTTGTCGAAGAAGTGCTTGGTGTCGGCTTCGTTCACGGCCATGATCGGATATCGAAGAACGCCGGCCTCTTGCATGGCGCGCAGCCGGATCACCCCGGTCGTCGTTTCTTCGGTGCCGCCGATGATGTCGGCGATCAGGTCTTCACGCGACGAGTGGATGGTGCTCACGAGATCGGCCCCGTCGTCCATCGTTATGTGGGGTCCCGCGTCCAGAACCGCGCCGATGTGCGCGTAGTAGGTGGCGTTGTCCTCGCCGTTCCGGGCGAACACGGGAATGTCGTGATCGACGACCAGCGCGGCGGCTACTTCGTCTTGCGTGCTGAGCGGATTGGACGCGCAAACCGCAACCTCGGCGCCGCCGGCCGCGAGCGTGCGCGCCAGGTTCGCCGTCTCGGTCGTGACGTGCAGGCATGCGCCTACCCTGACGCCTTCGAGCGGGCGCTCGGCTTCGAACCTGCGCCGTATGGTAGCCAGCACGGGCATGGACGCGTCGGCCCAGTCGATCATGTCGGCGCCCTGGGCGGCGAGAGTTAAGTCGTTTATATCGTGGGCTACGCCGTTAGATGTGCTCATGCGTTGGCTCCTTCGGCCGGATGCTAATTGCTTCTTTCAATGTCCACCTGGGAAAACCGCAAAAAATCCTGATAACGCTTGTCGATCTCGCCGGGGTCGGCCGCCGCCAGCCCTTCGGCTCCGAAGCTCTGGACGGCCAGCGAAGCCAGCACGCTTCCATGAACCACGGCCCGTCTCAAGGACTGCTCACTCACTTTATCCTCTCGCGCCAGATATCCGACCAGACCTCCCGCCAGCGAGTCGCCCGCGCCGGTTGGGTCTCTCACTTCCATTAGCGGATAGCCGGCCACGAAAAACCATCCCTCGTGGGTCTTCATCGCCGCCCCGTACGCGCCGCGTTTGACCACGACGGCGCGCAATCCGCCTTCCATCATGCGCTCCACAGCCTGCGGAATGCTGTAGCACCCGCTATATAAACGTACTTCTTCTTCATTTATTACGGCCACATCCGATCTTGCGAAAACTTCCCTCACCAGCCCGGGCGCACCGTCCAGCCAGAAGTTCATCGTGTCGACGACGATCAGCTCCGGGTTTTCGAGCTGGTCGAGCACTTTAAGCTGGATGACCGGGTCGACGTTTCCGAGCAGAACGTAACCGCCGCTGCGGTAGCTCGCGGGCAGCTCGGGATCGAACTGCGTTAGGACGTTCAAGTCCGTGAAGGTAGTGTCGCGGTCGTCGTAGTTGGCGTGATAGCGCCCGCCCCATCGAAACGTCTTGCCGGCGGCGACCTCCAGTCCGGCGAGGTCGATTCCGCGGTCGCTCAGCAGACTTTGCCGCTCGGCGGCGAAGTCCTCTCCGACGATGCTTACAAGGCCGGTCGGAGCGTGAAACGCCGACGCGATCGAGGCGTAAGTGGCGGAACCTCCCAGCACTCCACGGGCCTTCTCGAACGGCGTTTCGATGTCATCGATTCCGATAGTGCCGACCACAAGAGCTCTCAATGGAAAAACACCGGCCTGGTCGTTCGACGGCCTACGACAGGTACTTGCCGATCAGGAGATCGTGCTTCTGGCGAAGCTCCGCGGGAATCTTGTCCGGCCGGGTCATGATCGCCATCTGCAGCGCGGCCTGGCAGCCGCAGGAGTCGTCGAATCTCGCGAGCTTCTGCGCGAGGCCCCGGACCGCCGACTTGGCCATGTCCACGTTCTTGCCGAGGTTCTGCACGACCATTTCCACGCTGACAGGTTCACCCTTCCAGACGTCGTAGTCGGTGGACATCGCCAGCGTCGCGTAGTGCAGCTCGGCTTCGCGAGCCATCTTCGCCTCGGGAATGGCGGTCATGCCGATCACGTCGACGCCCCAGCCGCGGAATATCTCCGATTCCGCCTGCGTGGAGAACTGCGGTCCCTCTATGCAGATATACGTGCCGCCACGGTGGACCGTGGCGCCCGCCGCCTCGGCGGAGCCTGCAACCAGCCCGCTCAGCGTCGGACAAAACGGGTCGGCGAAGCCGATGTGGATGACCAGCCCCGCCTCGTTGAAGAATGTCGTGTCCCGCTCCCGCGTACGGTCGAAGAGCTGGTCGGGCACGACCACGTGCAGAGGCTCGATCTCTTCCTTCATGCTCCCGACGGCGCTTATGGAGACCAGCCACTCGACGCCCAGCGACTTGAACCCCCAGATGTTGGCCTTGACGTTCAGGGCGGTCGGCGGAATCGCGTGCCCCTCGCCGTGTCGCGGCAGGAACGCCACGGGCAGACCATCCAGCTCGCCCGTTACGTAGTCGCTGCTCGGACTCCCAAACGGCGTGTCGACGGTGACCGTGCGGACGTTGGTGAGGCCCTCCATTTCATAGAAACCGCTGCCACCGATGACTCCCAGCCGTGCGGCGGCTCCCGCGTCCGAGCTCATGCGACGGGGACCGCGGGCGACCTCAGTCGCTGGAGCGATTCCCTGTAGGGCGGTCGGGCGACTCCAGCCTCTGTCACTATTCCCGCGATCAGCTCAGCCGGAGTCACGTCGAAGGCGGGATTCGCGACCGAGGCGTCGGCGTCGGCCCAAAGGAAGCCGCGAAATCCTCTAACCTCGTCTCCGCGGCGCTCCTCTATTTCGATGCCGCTCCCGGCGGGCGTGTCGAAGTCGATGGTCGTAAAAGGCGCCGCGACGTAAAACGGGATGCCATGGTGCTTCGCCAGCACCGCCGCCGAGTAGGTGCCGATCTTGTTGGCGGTGTCTCCGTTGGCCGCGATCCTGTCGGCGCCGACGATAGCCATGTCGATTTTGCCCCGGCTCATGAAGTGCCCGGCCATGTTGTCGGTAATCAGCGTGTACGGAACCCCCCAGCTTGCAAGCTCCCAGGCCGTAAGCCTGGCGCCTTGCAGCAGCGGCCTGGTTTCGTCGACGAAGACGTGTATCCGTTTTCCCTGTAGATGAGCCTCGTGCAAGACCCCAAGCGCCGAGCCGTAGTCGATGGTCGCCAGCGGCCCGGTCTCGCAGTGGTGGAGCACGGAAGCGCCGTCGGGTATCACCGCGGCTCCGAACTCGCACAAGACGCGGTGCCTCTCCTCGTTGTCCGACTCGATGGCCTTCGCCCGATCTTCCATGGAGGCGAGGATCCCTTCTACACCCGCGCCTTCCGACCGGCGGGCTGCTCCGCGCATCTCTTCAGCCGCCCAGAAAAGGTTGACCGCCGTAGGTCGCGTCGACCGTACCTGCTCGCACACGGCGTCGACTCCGCACAGCAGCGAGCCTTCGTCCGTCGCGCCGAGGTTCCTGGCGCCCAGCAGCACCGCGTAGGCGGCCGTCACGCCGAGCGACGGAGCGCCCCTGATGCTCAGGTTCCTGATCGCCTCGCAGACCTGGTCCAGTTCGCGGCACCTGAGCACTTCCTCCGACTGCGGCAGCCTGGTCTGGTCGAGGATTAGGAGCTCGTCGCCTGTCCATTCGAGAACGTTCATTTGCAAGGTCCGCCGTCGTGATGAGGAAGTGTCGATGCGGAAGCCCCGCAGTTAAAACGGGGCTTTGCGAGTATATTGACCCGGTCGGCCAGTCTACAAACGCCCGCGTGACACCGGTTTGATACCTTGCCCATTCGTCCCGCGCGCGGCATACATCGAGGCAGCGCTGGCCCGTATATCAGTCCCACTCTCGGGGCTTGGTGATTGCACGTCCGCTTCGATCCGTGAGCCTGGACGGGAACTGGCACAGGGGCAGCAATTTCCGGTTGAGAGGATTGTAGGTGGTGGCAGTACCTCGCAAACGGCTACTCGATGCACCGGCGGGGTCGATCACGTGCACGGGAAAACTGAACTCCTGGCGCACCATCTGGATGACGCCGGCGAAGTCGGAGTCGCCTGTGACAACGAAAGCCGCTTGACAATCGCGTTTAGCGGCATCTCGCGTCAACCATGCCGCGAGGTTGGCGTCCGAGCCTTTCTCTTCCGTTCGGATGACTTCCACCAGCGACGACTGACCGGGCCGTGGACTTGCCAGGGGCATCCATACAGCATTCGACAGGAAATGCCCCTCGTGGATGACTAGTTCGGAAATCGTGTTAAGCGCACGTAAGTAGACCTGTTGCCGAAGGTGTTTACGTCGGTCATTCCCTCGGGTCTTTATACGTGCTGTGAAATAGCGGATGCGATGGAGCTTGAATTTGGCTCCCAGCAGTTGGTTTGCGAGAGACTGGATGTCCAACCAGCGCCAAGGCGTTCCTCTTACGGCGCGGTAATAGAGGTTGAATCCGTCTACGTAGACGTTGGCCGTTGTGCCTGATGTACGCATTTCCCGAACGCTGGTCTTAGCGCGGCAAAGGCTGCCCGCAGGCAGCCTTTATCCCAGCCATCGAAGTAACTGGGGGGGTAACGGAGTATTCGCCACACACTCCACGTTTACAGTGTGCGGCGACCAAATCGATATGTCAAGGCGTTGTACTGACTCTCCCCGATTTGGAATCCACCACCCGTGGCAACCGGCCTGGCCAAGGCGGATGAAACGCTACAGGCCCGGGAACCCGCCGAACGCGCCCATCCCGCCGGGGATCTTGCCTCCGGCGAGCGCCTTCATCATCTTGCGGACTTCGCGAAATTGATTGAGCAGCTGGTTGACGTCCCTCGGAGTGGTGCCGCTTCCCCGGGCGATACGCCGCCGCCGGCTGCCGTTGATAATCTCGGGGTTGGCGCGCTCGTAGGGCGTCATGCTCTGAATAATCGCCGCGACCCGCTTCATTTGATCGCCTTCCAGCGCGTCGGCCACTTCCTGATTGCGGGCGAGCTTTCCCATACCGGGCATCATGTCGAGCACTTTTGAAAGAGGGCCCATCTTCTTAACCTGCTCAAGCTGCTCCAGAAAATCGTCGAGGCCGAACGAGGCCTTGCGAATCTTCTTTTCGAGCTTGATGGCCGCTTGCTCGTCGATGATCTCCTGGGCCTGCTCGACGAAGGTCACCACGTCACCCATCCCCAGGATGCGGGAAGCGAGGCGGTCGGGATGGAAAACCTCCAGCGGCTCCAGCTTCTCGGTGGCGGTTGTGAACTTGATGGGCACTCCCGTTACCGAGCGGATCGAGAGAGCCGCGCCGCCCCGAGCGTCGCCGTCGAGCTTGGCCAAAACGAGACCGGTAAGGGGAACGCGCTTGTCGAACTCCGCCGCCACCGTGACGGCTTCCTGACCGGTCATGGCATCCGCTACGAACAGGACCTCGTGCGGCTTTGTTTGCTTGGCCACGCGCTGGATCTCGCTCATCATGTCGTCGTCGATCTGCAACCGGCCGGCGCTGTCGACGATCACATGCGACAGACCGCCCGCCCGCGCCTTGTCGACCGCGTTGCGCGCGATGTGCTCGGCTTTCGACTTCGGGCCTTCGCGATGCGTGGCCACGTCAATCTGATTGCCGAGCGTCACCAACTGCTCCATCGCCGCCGGTCGTTTGGTGTCGGCCGCCGCGAGCAGAGGTCTTTCACCCTTTTGCTTGAGTTGAAGCGCGAGCTTGGCGGCGCTGGTGGTCTTGCCCGATCCTTGCAGTCCGACGACGAGGACGACCGTGGGACCTTCGGAAGACCTGGCCAGGCCCGCCGATTCCGAGCCGAGCAGCCTGGTCAGCTCGTCGTGAACGATCTTGATTACAAGCTGGCCGGGCGTAACGCTTTCGAGGACTTCCTTACCGAGAGCGGCCTCGCGAACGGAAGCGGTGAATTCCTTTACGACCTTGAAATTGACATCGGCTTCAAGAAGCGCCCGGCGGACTTCCCGCAAGGCGTCGTTGACGTCGGATTCGCGCACGATGCCACGGCGGGTTATCCGCTTGAGCGCTCCGTCGAGCCTTTCCGATAGCCTGTCGAACAATTAGACCGCCGTCTTTTCCGATGGGAAGCGAACGCCCCTCTTTATGTCATTTCTATTCTATAAGGGGATGTTTGCTAAGGTTTCTGTTCACGGCGCATTCGTCTAGTGGCCCAGGACATCGCCCTCTCAAGGCGAAGATCGCGGGTTCGAATCCCGCATGCGCCGCCCTACCCCCGTTCAGACCTCGGAAGAAGCCTAAACTCAGGGCTGTTGGGATGTACCCTCGCAGACCGAGGCGTTGATGAATATCAAGACCGGGATCGCGGCAGCGTCCGTTTTGGGCGCGCTGGTCCTGATTCCGGTGGTCGTGATCGTGGCGCTCGGCTTCTATGGCGAGTCGATCGGCGGAGGCGGGTCGGCGGGATCGCGGGCGGAGCTGAGCGTCAGTCCGAATCGAGGGGTTCCCGACTCCCAAGTTCGGATCGAGGGACGAAAGTGGCCGCCGAGGGTCGAGGTCAAGGTCCGGCTGGGTCGCGACGGAGCCACCGGATCCAAACCGACGACCGAGCTTCCGCTCGCCAGCGTGCTTTCGTCCAGGAACGGGACGTTCGCGGTCGAGCTTGCGCTGCCCGCCTCGTACGTCTCGCGCAACACCAAGCGGTTGTCCATTCGCGCGGAGGCCGTGGGACGCGACGGGCGGCCGCTGTCGAGCGAACCCGTTGAGTTCACCATCGAGCCTTATCAGAACACGGTGGAGGTGCAGGTCCGCGATGCCGATACCGGGGCGCTGCTGGAAGGGGCGAACGTTCGGCTGAAGGACTCCTTCGGCAGAGAGGTTGAGGTCCGGTCCAGCGACGCGTCCGGGATGGTCCAGTTCGCCGGAATCATGCCCGGCGACGCCGTGATCGAGGCTTCCAAGGTCGACTACCGGCGGGCGCGGATCGACCTTTCCACGCCGGACAGCGGGACCGTCGAGACGTCGGTGTCATTGACGGCCGATCCCGGCAAGCGGCTGCTGCTGCCGTTTAGCGAGACGGTCCCCGACGGGCGCGTGCGGGTCGCCGCGATCGATCTAGCGTCGGGTCTGCGCGCCGACCGCATCTTCGAGGAAGATCTGACCACACGTAGGGCGTTCCCCTCGGAGATCGGGTTCTTTCACCTGCTTCCAGTCGCAGATGCGGGCAATACGGCCCCATCCGGACCGCCCAGTGTCGAGACGATGCGAGACTGGGGGCACCGGCTGGCGGCGCGGCTGCCCGCGATTGTGGCGAAGGCGCGGCTGCTCGGCATGTCGGCAAACGGCGACGTGGTAGTCGTAGCCGAAGCGTCGGGAGCCGGGTTTGGTCGGGGCATGGCGCGGTGGTTTCTACTCGACTCCCAAACCGGTCGGGCAAAGACGCGGGGCGAACTTGGGGAGGGCAGGTTCGTTGGAGGGCTATCCCTGGACCGAAACAGCATCTACGTGGTGGACAACATCGAAAACCGTCTGGAGATGGTCCTGGTCGAACGTGGAGAGGCCGCCGCGAGCGTGGACCGGATACCCGCAAGGGTCCTGCGGATTTCTCCCGATCCGGCGAGCTCTGCCGTCTATCTCCTGGAGGCCGGGACGGGGAGAGTGTTTCGGGCAGATCTCGCCACTAGCGAGATATCGGGTCCCATCGTGAGCGTGCGCGGCGCGACCTGGCTATCTACGGACGCGACGGGCAACCGGCTGTACGTCGTGGGTAGCCGCTCCAAGACAATGACGGTCGTCAACGACCCCGGCGGCTCGCCGTGGGTGGCGACTGTGCCGCTGCCGGCCCCGGTCGGCTGGATTTGGGTGGACCGGGAAGGACCTTACACGTACGCGGGCGGTAGATTCGGAGGGGAGGTGCTGGTGCTCAGCTCGGAATCGCTCCAGATCGTCGAGCGCCTTCAAGCGCCGGACGTGGATACGCAAAGCTCCAGAGGCAGCTAACGACCGGCAAGTCGATAGGTTTTCTCAGTAAGGCTGCCGAGCCAACGACGGCATCGTCAAACCCTGTCCGATTCATCTCATCGAAAGGGCAGCCGCTCTCTATTGAGATCGAGTAGTACTGGAGTCGTGATTCACGGTCAGAGGGAGATACCTTTTAGTGCGCCTAGTCCAGGAGGAATCCCCGGATAACGCGGCTGTAGCGTTGGTACAGGAAGCCACCGGCAACCAGTAGACCGCCCAAGCCGATGAATGCCGCCACGCGGTACTCCCGCTCCAGGCTGAAGGCGTCGTAGACGAATAGTTTGAGAACGGGAATTGCCAGGAGGACCAGGCCGCTCAAGCGCAGCCAGCGCCAGCGCCGGACGATGCCCAGCACGATCAATACAGCGGCGTATAGCGCCCAAAGCCCGCTCAGAGAGAGGCTCTTTAAGTTGCCGGCCGTGCTACCGCTGCTTGCGGCCAGGTCTACGGCCATGACCACCTGGACGCTGAGTATCCAAAGGGTCAGTGCGTTGGCCATCGTCAGAAGGCCCTTTACGAAGCCCCAGTCTTCCGCCGTACGGTAGTCATCGAGCCAGCGCCACCAGGCAGCAGCCGACAGGTATGCCGCTCCGATGATGAGGAGATATGTAAGCAACCTGAAGTTAGTAATCGGCTGGCCGGAGTCCTCGTAACGGTCGAGCAAATCCTCGCCGGACAGGTCGAAGCCGAGGTCAGGCAGCAGCCAGCCAAGCGTGATGACGAAGGCGGCTATCCCAAACCAGCGCAACTGGCGGGTCCGCAGGATGAATGACAGCCAGATCAGCACCGCTCCTTCCGCCGCCCAGGCCACGCCGATCCAGGGGCCGCCGTCCAGCTGCACCGGAACGGCGATGGTCAAGAACACTATCGCGATCCCCAAGGCGAACAGGCGGAGGTGAATCTGTTCCCTTCGCCGCGCCAGGATTCCGTAGCTCAATAGTCCATAGAACACGGCCAGCAGAAGGGTAAATCCACCCATCCAGTCCCGGAATTCTTCAAAAAGCAGCGCGTAGCTGATGCCGAAGTAGGCCGCCGCGTTCAAAACCATCAAGGCGTGATCCAGCGGTCCCGCGGGGCGCCGCCACAGCAAGTGGAACAGGGTGGTCGCCCCAACGAAAATGAGGAAAATGACGGTGATACCGACTTGCGCCAGCAGCAGGCTCGGATCCAGCTCCTCTTTCCAAAACCCGAAGAGAATCAGCGATCCAACCAGTCCCAGCAAAGTAAACCAGCGCCAGTTCCGGAAGGCGGCCAACGCCAACACGCCCAGGTCGAGCAGCAGGACATAGACCAACAACACCCACTGATCGGCCAAGCTGCCGGCCAACAATAGCGGGGCGACGAACCCGCCCAGGATGCCCAGAACGGCCACGGCTCGGGACTCGTAGCGCAAAGCCAAACCGGACGCGGCCAAAGTCACCAGGAGGGACGCCCCAAGGGTCTCCAAGGCCGACAGCAAGTCGTAAAGGGAGAAAGCGGCAAAGATGGAGAGATAGAGTATGGCGATACCGCCGCCGGTAACCGCACGGGCCCAAGCGGCATACCGCCGGCTCCAAATCTCGCCGCCGCCGAGCAGGGCCAGTCCCGCTACCAGTCCGAGCACGACCCGGCCCGTTTCGTCTATCCAATCGTTGTCGAAGGCGAGCTTTAGAAAGAAGCCAACGCCGAATATCAAGGCCAGGATGCCGATGCGGGCCAGCCAGTTCCCTCCCAGCCACCACTCCCAGTTCGAGCTCACCGGCAGACTCTTTTGTGAACCGCCGGTTGCCTGGGCGCTCGACGGTACGGAAGCGCCGACACTCGACGGGCCGGGAGTACCCCGCGACACGTGCGCTCTTGGAGTTACCGTCGAGGTGGGGCCCGCGGGTGATGCCGCCGCCGAAGCAGCGACGGGACCGCGAACCGGCGGAACGTCTTCCAAAGCCTTGATGCGCCGGGACAGTCCGATAACCTCGGCCTGCAGGTCCAGCACCGCCGCCCGGAGGGCGTCGGGCTCGGAGAGATCAACGGCCCGTTCCGGCGGTCGGGACTGCTCCGCAGTTTCCGGACCCGGGGGCAAACCCTCCCCGCCGGCAGATTGGGTTCCAGCTTGAGCGGCGCCGCAAAACGGGCAGAAGTTGACGCCGGAGGGTATCTCTTTACCGCAGCTGGAACAGTTCATAGAGCGCTAGTTTCCAGTCACTTAGCCGTCTCCCGGCTCGAAAACCATATCACTGACGGCCGGCATTCTCCTGCTCCAACGCAGGATCGAGAGCTTCCGGGGCTGCCCTCAGACAGCCGTGCCGCACTCGGTGCAGAACCGTGCCTCCGGCTGCAAGCGCATACCGCACTGGGAGCAGAATTGCCTTTCTTCAGGCGCCGGTTCTGACGACGACTCAGGCAGGCCTGAGTCGTGGGGAGCTACGCTGGAGCTTCCCGTTGGAGGAGTCGGAGTGTAGGGGTGACCTGGGTCCGGGTAGTCGCCGAATCCACCCGTCGCCTGCTGCTGCAAAGGGTCGGGGCCGAATCGGTTGGGGCCCTGGGTGCCGGGCAGTATCAGGAAAACGATTACCACTATCACCGTCACAAGGGTGACGATTGCGCCAACGACGAAGAGAATGCCAAGAAAAATGGCAACCATTTCCCATTCACCTTCGTCGGCAAACGACAGGTCCCCACCACCCAATCCAAGTATCGCAACAAGGACAATCGCCAGCGTCGTAGATCCCAATGCTGGAACCATGTAAAGGAGCATCCACCACCCCGTCCGGTTGGTGTCATGCAGCCGTCGCACAGCCACCGCCAGCGATGGCAGGAACAGAGCCAGCGCATAAATCATCCCCAAAAAGGGGACGAAGGTCAGGACAGTCTGAGAAATGACGGCGAACAGGGTGAACCACCAGTATTCCGACCGTGGCGCCCGTCCGCTGAAGTTGACGTAGTTGCGGAAAACCGAAGAAATCGCTTCTACCGGGCTCATACAGACATATCCCCCAATCCTACGTCCGATATTGTCGCGTCGGTTCCCGACGGCCTCGGTGAGCGCCACGCTCCGTTGACGACTGCATGAACCTATCACGCCGGACAGGTCTAGTCAGTAATTGGCAGAGAGGACACACCATGCCAACGAGCACACTTGCCGGAGACGATCCGAGATCGTTGCTTGGCGCCGGCCTGGGCGTTCGACCAAGGGACATAGAGGGCCACAGGCGCGTCCCCCGTACTAAACTCAACCGCGACGCATCGACAGTAGAAGAACGCGTGAGCGAGGGCTGACACCGGCCAGCCGGTCGAGGCCGCCAACGGGACTACCGGCGTTGCCATCGAGCATCGCGTCCCGCGAAGGCGCGGCGGCTTCAAGCGCCGGACCCGGATACGCAACGCTCCGGAGGTAGCTAGTAATCGCCAATTCGATAGATTTCCTAAGCGACGCGGACTGGCCGAACGACAGCTTCGACTTCGACCTGCCGTTCGAGGCGGATCGGTCGGCGCTCGTCGTTATAGACATGCAGAACTATTGCATCTCCCCGGAGAGCGACCTGGCCCGGAGCATGAAACGCCAGAACCCGGCATTGTTCGAGCGATATTCGGACCGCGTCTCCAAAGTCATAGAGAACATCGAAAGCCTGCTGGAGGCGTTTCGGTCACGGTCGCGTCCGATTATCTTCACTCGCCACGGCAGCCTGCTGCCCGACGGCAGCGATCTGATTCCGCGACGCCGGAGCCGGGAGTCGGTCTCGCGCGGCGCGTCCGGCGGAGAGTCTGGGCACATGGCCGTCGTCGGCGACAGAGGTCACGCGATCATTCCCCGCCTGCGGTCGAAGCCCAACGAGCTGGTGCTCGACAAGAACACCGGCAGCGCCTTCAACTCGACCGGTATCGACTTTCACCTGCGCAACATGGGCGTGACCACCCTGGCCGTGACGGGGATCGCGACCGACATGTGCGTGATGGTCACCTCGCTCGACGCCGCCGACCGCGGCTGGAACGTGTTTATCGTGTCGGACGCCTGCACGACCGTCGATAACGGCAGCCACGAGGCCGCGCTGCTCAACTTCCGCCGGGTATTTGGAAAGACGCCCCCGACGCGAGAGATAATCGATTTGCTCGGAGGGGGCTAACTGCCCGATACCCTCGGCCTCAGAGGTCGAGTGGCGGGAATTTTGAGATAGCGCAAACGCCTCATTCCCGCACCCTCTGCTCGTGTTCGAAGGTGGGGTTGCGCGAGGGGGCGCACGACCGGACAGGGAAGGGAAAAGGGGGAAATGATCGCCGGTCGCGGCCCCCTGCGCGGTACTAGTTAGCGGGTGGAATAAGCACCGAATCGATCACGTGGATGACTCCGTTGGACGCCTCGATGTCGACGATAAGCACCGTTGCTTCATCTATCGAGACCGTTCCGCCGTCGACCGATATCGCAAGACTCGCGCCCTGCACGGTCTCGGCTGAATCAAGCGTCACTACCTGCTCGGAACTGACGGCTCCGGCAACGACGTGATACAGCAGTATGTCCGTCAACGCCGGAACGTCTTGCAGCAGCGACTCGACCGTGCCTTCCGGCAGCTTCGCGAATGCTTCGTCGGTCGGCGCGAAGACCGTGAACGGCCCTTCGCCTTGCAACGTCTCCACGAGACCCGCCGCCTCCAGAGCTGCCACCAGCGTCGTGAATCTGCCGTCGTCGACGGCTAGGTCCACGATGTCGGCCTGGGCCGCCGGTTCCGGCTCGGTCGTCTCTTCCATCGCAGCGGCAGGCTCAGGAATCAGCACCGCGTCGATGACGTGGATGACGCCGTTGGACGCCTCGATGTCGGCGATAAGCACCGTAGCTTCACCTATCGAAACCGTCCCGCCGTCGACCGAGATCGCAAGACTTTCGCCCTGCACCGTCTCGGCTGAGTCCAGCGTCACCACCTGTTCGGAGCTTACGGCCCCGGCAACTACGTGGTACAGCAAGATGTCCGTCAAGGCCGGAATGTCTTGCAACAGCGACTCGACCGTGCCTTCCGGCAGCTTCGCGAACGCTTCGTCGGTCGGCGCGAAGACCGTGAACGGCCCTTCGCCTTGCAACGTCTCGACGAGACCCGCCGCTTCCAGCGCGGCCACCAGAGTCGCGAACCTGCCGTCGTCGACGGCTATGTCGACTATATCTGCCTGAGCTACCGGCTCCGGTGCAGACGTGGTTTCAACCGGAGTCTTCGGCACAGGCGTTGCAGTCGGGGAAGCAGTCACTACGGCTTCTTCGTTGTCGCAGGCCGCCGCTATCAGAGCGGTTACCAGCGCCAGAGCCGCGATGACGATACCCCCGCGCGACATGCCGCGGCGCAGTACTCCGATTACGTTAATCATTTTGATTTCAAGCTCCTTCTCCTTTGAAGGTGATATGTACAAGACCTCGCGATCGATTCACGGGTCTTGTGTCGCAAGCTATAACTCCGCGATCGCCGTGAGGGCGAGCACACCCGCTATCGCCACGAGGACGTAGACCAATCGCGAGAACGGATTGACCTCCCCGAACTTCGTTCCGCCGGCCACGAAGGCCACCAGGTCGAACTTGAACAGCCCGACGAGTCCCCAGTTCAAGGCGCCGATAGCCGCCAGCACGATTGCCACTATCTGAACGATTTCCATCTCCCAAGAATCTCCCTGTTATGACTTGCTTCGTTAGTCCGTGGATTAGCGCCTGTCGTCGAGCGTCCCGGGGACAACGGCCTGGCGCTGGGGCCGCCGTCCCTCCGCTATGTCCTCGATCCGGGTGGCGTCCTCCTTCCGCGGACACGTGACTCGACCGCGCCTAAACCAACCGGCGCACCGGACGGTGCCGTGATTCGATCGCCCCCATGCCGCCGCATCCCGTGCGGCGCTTCGAGGCGATCAAGGACCGGCTTGCTTGCGGACCCGTATTGCCGCTCCACTATCGATGTAGAGCTGACTGACAAATCGCTGATCATCGGCTTCCTGTTGGTTATATCTCTCGTTGATGTGGTATAAAGCTAACAGTCCGATAGTGGGCTGTCAACTATATTCGACGTAAATGTGGACTATCATTCAAAGCAGGTCGCAATTGGCGCGAACGTCTGACTCGACAGGACTGCTAAACCGATACGTCGATGCTCTAGTTCGGGGCGAGCAAGCTGTCGCCCGCACGGTGATCACGAACGCGCGAAAGCAAGGACTCGGCGCGGCCAGGATCTATCTCGAAGTGCTCGCGCCTTCCCAGGACAAGATCGGGGAGCTTTGGCACGAGGGGGCGCTCAACGTCGCGCAAGAGCACCTGGCCACCTCCATAACGATGGTCGTAATGGACACGCTTAGAGAGGAAATGCGGCCCCGCAAACTCCTGGGTGCGCGCGCCGTGGTCACGCCGGTCGAAGGCGACGAGCACGTAGTCGGCGCCCGCATGGTGGCGGACTTTCTCACAATGGATGGATGGGAGGTCGATTTCCTCGGGTACGGAACACCCACGAAAGACCTTGTGGAGTTTGTTCGACAAAGACGCTCTGATCTCGTCGCTCTCTCGTGCACGCTGCCTGAGTTCCTGCCAAACGCCAAGGCGGCGGCGGCGGCTCTTGGGGAACTGGACCCCGCGCCGAAGGTGCTTCTGGGAGGGTACGCAGTGAACGCGGAGGAAGCGGACATCAGATCACTGGGAGTCGACGGGATCGGACTGGACGGACTGGAAGCGGTCGGTCAGGCGCGGAGCCTCTTGGGGCTGGAGCGCCCAAAGCTGTCGCTGACTGACCATCTGGCCGCCATGGGCCGCAAGATCAACTCGGTCCGCACGGCCCTGAACATGACCCAGCAGGACCTTGCCAAGGCGTCAGGGCTCGACCGGACCTACATCAGCATGGTCGAGCGCGGCAGGCAGAACTTGACGATGGGAGCCATCGTCAAGATCGCTGACGCCCTAAACGTCCCGGTTGCGGAACTCGTCTCGACGGAGGACGGGTAATACCGACGGCTGGAGGCTAGCTGCGGGACGGCTCCTTCATCGTCTTCCTGAGCTCCCGTGCAAGCTCGCCCAGGTGGGTGTCGTTCTCTCTGACCTGGCGCAGGTGGACCATCCGCTCCGGTCCGGCGGTGCGGACCATCGCCTCACCGTGAATCCGGTCGATCCAGAACCGGGCCTCCTTACCGAGCACTTTGCGCAGCTCGAACAGCTTGTCTTCGGGATAGCGCTCCGAGAAGTTCATCGTGTACATGCGCCTTCGCCCGGAGCCGCCGAACGAAGCGTGCTTGATATTGTGGTCGAACACCAGCACGTCGCCGGGCGTCGTCTCCAGCACGCAGGCCGGGACCTGGTCGGGAGCTATGCCGAACCCGCCGTTGCGCAGATGACGTTCCAGCGCGTCGGCGAACGGTTCGCCGACCCGATGGCTGCCCGGAATGACGCGGAGGGCGCCCGTGTCCCTTGTGGTCGGGTCAAGATAGAAGGCCATCTTGATGCTCAGCACCGGCCGCCCGCCGTAGCCGTCGGAGTGCCAGCGGGTATCGCCGGCGTACAGGTTGCCGTCGCCGCTGGTGTAGTTAAAGTTCTCGCCGCAGATGCTGGAGACGATGTCGTGAATCCGTGGGTCATCCAGCAGCGAGCTCAGGTACTCACTCTGGTCGGGGAACGGGACAATGGCCGACCTGTTGACGCCGTCGTGCTCGCGGCCGTGATGCCCGCCGCCGCGGGCCGCCCAGATAGCCTCGAACTCCTCGATGATCCTGTCGACGCAATCGGCCAGCAGCCCCGGAAACGCCAGGAACCCGAACGTCCTGAACTGCTCCATCTGGTCCTCGGACAGCGGCCGTTGAGTCTTCATCACATCCTCCCGCCAGAACTACCCAATTATGACCCCGCTTAACCCGCCAGCGCCCGTGACCGCACAGTGCTGGCGATTCGTCCCATGCCGAAAATCCCTCGTCGCGGCCTCGGTCGGAGGCTATTCGACTCGATTCGCGGCGCGCAGCGAGCTTTTGGCTAGAATTCGAGACTTGCGAGAGATCAATGGCCTGCCAAGCGGCGGATGCGGCGCTTGCCCCCCATAGCTCAGAGGATAGAGCAGTGGTTTCCTAAACCATGTGCCCAGGTTCGAGTCCTGGTGGGGGGACCTAAACGTACCGCATAGCGAACTGTCCGACGGGAACTTCCGATATAAGGAAGTAACTCCCCACTAAACGATTACCCCGACGGTAATTGTGCCGAAGTAGCCGTCGCCGTCTTCCATAACCGACGCAAGCAGGTTGCTCTCGGCGGGATCGCCGCGCAGCAGGGAGTCGTTCGCGTTGCGCGTAGTGCGGTTGGGCCGGTCACTGTAGGGCGTCCGGCTATAGACGCGGTCTGTGAAGTCGTCGGGGAAATAAAACTGGGACGTCGCGTATGTATTGTCTCCGTAGCGAACCTTGAAGTGGATATGGACCGTACGGCCGGGGTACCAGCCGGGATAGATGGTGTCGAACAGGGCGATGCCGTCGGCGTCGGTCACCTGGGCGCCGCGAAGGAAAGTCTGGCCGGAAGTGTCCTGTCCGCCGGGCTGACCGGGATACCCTGAGTAGAGGCCGCCGGCGTCCGTGTGCCATATGTCAACCAAGGCGTCCTTTAGTGGCGCGCAGCCGTCGTCCACCCTCATGACACGGATCGACATCCGCAGCGGCGACCCGACGCGGTCCTCGATGATGTTTTGCCGTATCCGGTTCGTGTCGAAGTAGAACGGCCCTTCGGTCGCCTGAGGAGTCAGTATGCAGACGGGTGTATCGTCAACCGGCAAGGGCGATGCCAACGAGCGTGCCGCGGCGGTAGGCGGCGTGCGGGTGGAGCCTGCCGGCGCCGGCGTCGGTGTCTGGTTCCTGGACTCGCCGGAGCTGCGCGTACCGCATCCTGTCAACACCGCGATGCCAAGCAGAGCGGCAATTCTCTGCAACGATTCTCTTTTTGTCAGGTCCACTTTGCACACCTCCGTCTTGGGACTGGGGTCTAGCGGCTCGACCGCCGCGAGCACGTCGACGATTCCTCCATCGTCCAACTCATGGAGGCGACCATCGAGAGCGTTGACGGATTCTATTCGCCAAGATTTATCGAATCGGTCGCTCGCGGCATACGCGAGGCCGCCCGGACCCGTGTCGGCCCGATCTCAGCGGATTTGGACGAAAGTACACAAATAGAGTAAATCCATAACAGGCTTGACTTTCAGCGAATACATGCGCCTTCGCTAAGATTCAGCCAATGGTCAGGGGAGAACTTCACCTAATGCGCCTGTGGTTGGAGCGATCGGCCGCCTCGCGGGGACTCGCCCTCGAACGAGGCGGCATGCCTCGACTGACACGCAAGAATGCCGTGCTCCCCATGAGATTGGCGCCCGCCGTTGAACGCCGAGTCAAGGAGATGAGCAGATGAACTTGTCCAGGATGCTGCGTCGCGGGTTGTCGATCACCGTCTTGCTGGCGGCGTTCCTGTTCCTAGTCGCCGCGTGCAACGGAGAGGAGGCCACGCCTATTCCGGTACCGACACCCACGCTGGGCGAACTGCTTTCGAACGCCGGAGAGAAGATGGGCGCGATGTCGACGGCCAAGTTCAGCATGGCCGACGAGAACGAATCGGGAGCCAAGTTCTTCGGAACGACGTTCAAGAGCCTGGAAGCGGAAGTAAAGGCTCCCGACAGCTTCAGGATGGTGGTGGACGTGGTCGCGCCGGGCTTTGGATTCGTGCAGATCGAAATGATGGCGGTCGGAGACCAGGCCTTCATGAAGCTCTCCAAGGACGCGCCGTGGGCCTCATTGCCGCTCGACCAGGTGCCCTTCAATTTCGCGGGGTTGGGGACAACCTTGCAGGACCTGCTTAACAGGATCGAGGACGGGACGATCACGGGAACGGAGGCCGTGCTGGACATCCAGGCCTATCGGGTCGAGACGAGCATTACTTCAGAGGAGTTGTCGGACCTGATCACCTCCGTGGACTCGGGTCATACGGTCAACTTGACCCTGTGGATCGACGAAGCCGGGCACGCCTTGCGGCAGATAAAGATAGACGGCCAACTCTACGATGACGATGCCCCGGAAACCGTCCGTCTCGTCATCATCGAAGCCGTCGACATTCCCGTTGAAATCGAGCTCCCGGACATAGGGTCGTAGCATCCAGTCGGTGAACAGCGTTCGGAGTCGCCTGGCCGCGCTGGGTTCTTCCCCGTCGGTCATCCTGGGCATCATTTGCCTGGGGGTGTTTTCGACCGCCCTCGACCAGACCGTCGTGGTGGCCGCGCTGCCCAGCGTAATGGTGGACCTGGAGATTCCCCTCACGGACCTGGACAGGGCGTCCTGGATCGTGACCGCGTACCTGGTCGCCTACACCGTGGCCATGCCGCTGGCAGGGCGACTTTCCGACGTCTACGGCCGGGTCAGGATGTTTCACGCGGCGCTCCTGTTGTTCGCCATCGGGTCGGCGCTGGTGGCGCTGGCGCCGAACTTCGACTGGGTAGTGTCCGCCAGGGTGCTCCAGGCCATCGGGGGCGGCGCCACGGTCCCCATCGGCCTGGCAATGGCGGTGGGAGTCGTATCACCGGAGAAAAGGGGTATCGCGCTGGGCCTCGTGGCCGCCTCGGCCGAAGCCGGTTCGGTCCTGGGCCCTCTCTATGGAGGAGCCATCATCGAGTTGGTTGGCTGGCGGTGGATATTCTGGCTGGACGTACCCCAGAGCTTCATTCTGATTGCGCTTTTGGCCATCTTGCCGAACCGCGCCAATCCCGCAGCCAAGATGGACTACGTCGGGGCGCTGGTGCTCGGAGGGGCGCTGACCGTCCTGACCCTTGGGCTGTCCCAGAGAGGTATCTTCTCTGGAGAGTCCATTTACCCGTACTTCATGGTGGTCGCGGGAGTCGTTCTGGTCGCCGTGCTGGTCCTGGTGGAACGACGCGCGGTCCAGCCCCTGCTGGCATCTTTCCTGTACACCTCCAGGGCGTTCTTGTCCTCCAACGTCGCCCAGTTCCTGGTGGGGGTCGCCTTGATCATGGCCTTGGTGTGCGTGCCCCTGATGGCCGCCACCGTGATGGAGAAGAAGGCATGGGAGAGCGCCCTCCAACTTGTGCGCCTCACTGCCGCGATACCGGTGGGGGCGGTGGTGGGAGGCTACCTGCTTCGCTGGACGGGGGTGAGAGAGGTCTGCATTACCGGCCTTGCGCTGATGGCAACCGGCTTGTTGTTCATGAGCGGCTGGGAGAGGGATGTCGGGGAGCTAAGGCTGACCGCCCCGCTGGTGGCGGCGGGGTTGGGATTCGGGCTGGTCATCCCCCCGATAAACGTCAGCGCCCTGAGCGCGGCACCGAGTCACTATTGGGGAGCCGCGGCCTCATTGGTCACGGCATCGCGAATGGTGGGGATGGCGTTGGGGCTGGCGGCGTTGTCCGCCTGGGGAATCGAGCGCTTCTACAGCCTTACAGCCGACGTGGACCTGGGATCGAGCTTCGAGGATACCGAGGCCACGTTGATAGGAGCCGGCGTCACCGTGTTCCAGAACCTGTTCATGATCTCGGGGTTCCTGTCGCTGGTCGCCATCCTGCCCGCCCTGCTGATGAAAGCGGAGTATGTCGAAGAAGAAGTGAATGTCTTCATTTGAGGCCGCAGTTGCTGGAGTAGGCGGGCCGGCTCTCAAGGCTACGGCGGTCGCTCGATCCAATCCGGCTTGGGAAGAGCCGCTCATTCCAGACTACTATTGTGCGTGCGGTCAACACGGCAAATCATCGGCAACGGACGCTGCCTGGGACATGCAGCTAAAACTACGGGAAGAGGGCGAATGAGATCGAAATTGATGGGCGCCGCGGCATTGATCGCACTAGTGGCGCTGCTGGCATGTAACGGCGACGAGGTCGCCGAGGCCCCGACGAGTCCACCTGCGGCACCGACGGCAACCGCCATGCCCGAGCCGACAGCCACGCCGGAACCCACGGCCACACCCGAACCGACGGCTATGCCGGAGCCTACGGCCACGCCTGAACCCACGGCAACGCCCGAGCCTACGGCCACGCCCGAGCCGGAAGCCGCGGCGACCGAGGCCCCGGAACCGACAGCGACCCCGGAGCCGGAACCAACAGCCACCCCAGAGCCAGAGCCGACGGCCACCCCGGAGGCCCCCGCGGAATCCACCGAAATGGGGCAGATCAAGCCCCTGCTCCTGACTGACCCGATGGCGATTGCGACCGACTTCTCGGAGGCCGACCTGACCTGTCTCGCCGGAGTGGCGGACATAGGGCGGCTGATGCAGATCTTCACCGCGCCGGAAACGGCGACACCCGAAGAGCAGACCGGGTTCTTCGGCTGTCTGGAGGATAAGAACCTGGTGCGCCTTGCCCTCGCCCCGGTCCTGGAGGAGACCGGTCCGCTGAGCGTCGAGTCTTCAAGCTGCATCCTCACGCTGATTGAAGCAGTTGACCTGTCCGGATTGATGAGCGGAGCCGTGGATGGAGACGAGGCGTCAGGCATCATGATCGGCCTGTCTATCGGCATCCTGACGGCCGTGTGTCTGAACGACGCCGAATGGGAGACCGCCGCCGCCGGCATGGAGATGGATCCGGACGACAGGGATAACTTTCAGTGTGCGGTGGAAGCGCTGGGTGGGCCGGAAGGCTTGGCCCAGACCTTTAGCGAGGGCACCGAAGCCGCCTTCGGCGCCGTGATTGAGAACATCGTAGCGTGCGGATTCCAGGCTGGAGACGACTCGGGAGGCTAGACGGACACGGAGCTTGGGACGGTGACGGCTTAGTCGCCCGCCCTCCATCAGCTCAGAAGATTGAGCAGCGGTCTTCCGAACCGCGTGCCCAGGTTCGAGTCCTGGTGGGGGAACGCTCACAGATTTTCCATCAACCGGTCAAACCTGTTGTGGATTTCCCCTGTCTCTGCCAGTTTCAGACTTTGCTCCGCCCAGGAAGGAAACTTGGGCCGCCGGAAGGCCTCCACTAGGACGTACAGAGGGGCCGTTAGGTCGTCCAGGATCTTCTCCCTGGGATCGGTTGCGCCGTAAGCGGACCAGAATGCATCCGCGGCATCCGGTCCAAGAGAGCCGGTTACATTCCGGCAGTCCGAGTACCGCAGTCCCAGCCCCAGCAGGTGGTAGTCGAACACGACCGCCCTGATCGGCTTCTCGTTCCGAGTTAAGGCCAAGTTAGTCCAATGAAAGTCGTTGTGTGTCAGCGTCTCACCGGAAGCAATTGCGGCGTTCTTGATTCCGTCGATATTGTCGGCGAGAGTGACCCACTCGGACTGGTCTGAGCCGCCGACCCTGGAAGCCACTTCCAAGACCGACGCAGTAGTCAGCTCCCCGATTTCACGCCACAAGAGTGAAGGCTTAATCCGGTTCGTCTGCAATCTCGACCCCGCACGGTGAAGCGTTCGATACCATCCCGCCAGAGCGACGCCGACTTCAGACTTCTCGACATCCTCCTCACGGGCAAGCCTGAGATGCGTACTGGCGTCAACATCTCCGAGGAGTAGCGCGTCATTGGTCCTAGCAACGGTGTGTAGGGTAGGGACCCCAAGGCCCTGGAGGAGGTCATACGCTCCGACTTCTCTAGCAGCCCTTGGGTCTCCGAATACCTTGAGTATGTAAGTCGAACCGTCGAGAGTGATTCGGAGGAGACGATTATGGTACCGCTCCTGAATTTGCTCGACCTCGCCCAAATGAGAGGCGCCAAGTCCCATCTTTTCGAGGATGGTACGCAAATCCCTGCCCGATTCCATCACACCTTCATTGACCGAGGGTTAACGAGATTCAGTCTAGATTGGAATCGGTAATTCCCTAGCCGCCAACCAGTTCGATGCGGTTGGCGTAGCGGCGGAAGTCGGCGGCGTTGAAGGTGAGCAGCCTGCGCTCGCCGTGGGCGAGCATGGTTGCGACGATGTTGGCGTCGTGGATCTGCCGCCCCGCTACGGGGACTTCACGACACAGCGCGATCAGCGACTCCGTCACCCTCGAACCATCCTCGAGTATCTCGAAGCCGCCGATCAACCTGTTCACGTCGTCGAGCGCTTCCTCGCGCGTTATGGCGACCGGCCATGTCTGCGGCCGGGTCATAACGGACAGGTACTCCCGCACAACCTGACGGCTGATTCTCAGCGGTTCATCGCTTTGGAGAGCATGTTCCAGTCTCGTCCTGGCGACGTCGTGGTCCGGGGCATTAGGGATACGGGAGTACACCAGGACGTTGGTGTCTATGAACATCGGCGGCTAGACCCTGTCCTCGTAGATGTCCTCGCGCCTGAGGCTCAGGCCTTCCGGCCATACCGCTGTGGGATGGGCGGGCCACACGTCATCGAGACTGACCTTGCAAGCGGCCTCCGTCCGCCTCCGCCTGAGCAACAGCGTCTCGGCTTCCAAATCGACCTGCGCCGTCTCCCATCCGGCCATGCCCCAGGCAAGCGCCTGACTATGGCCGTTGCCGGCGGTCTGATTCGCCCACCAGGGCCGGTAGAGACGGGCGGACGCAGGCAGCTCGAAACCTAATATCGACTCGATCTCGCCGAAGGAGGTCCTCCACTCCTGAGTCCCAAGGCCGCGCAGATGCGTGTATAGCCTCCGATACTTCCCCCGGGCTGCCATCTCCCGGTACATCCGGCCTCGGTCTATCGCCATATTGGACCTCGATATCTTGGACGATTGCTCAAAATGATCGCTTGTTCCATTTGTAAGTATAGTTAGTTAGTTTCTAGCCCACAAGCATTCCGTTGTGCCGACAGCGGACAGGTTGGATAAGACCGCTTCCGTCTCTCCCATGCACAGCCTGGCCTGTACTTCGTACAAGGCGGGAATCCATATCCCGCTCGCCGTGCGCAAGCATGGACGGGACCGAGCAAGCCAGGAGTCCGCCCCTGGGTGACTTGTACGCGGACGGCTCGTGGCACGGACTGGCAAGAATCCGGAAGACGGACCGAAACGCCGCCGGAGCGTAATTGATATTGTCTCAGGTGTCGCCTAAACGTCACCTCTTGCTTAGTATCCTTTATGTAAAGTTCCGTTGAAAACGCTGAAGAGCGTTCGAGCAACGCTGGACTGAGAGGCCGAAGATAGCGCGTGTAAACGAGTACATCCGCTACGAACCGGACGACCGGTCCCCACCCCTCCTTTCGATCGGCGTTGCCTTTCAGGGCGTGATGCTTGCCTTGGCCAACACGGTCCTGTTCGTGACAGTCATGGTGCGGGCGGGCGGCCAGAGCGAAGACTACCTGTCGTGGGCGGTCTTTTCGGGGCTGGCAATCGGTGGAGTCGTTACAGCGTTGCAGGCCGGCCGCGCGGGCCGGCTGGGCGCCGGGCACGTGCTCATGACCGGCGCCGGCCCCCATTTCATAGGCGTCTCCGTCCTGGCGCTGACGGCGGGCGGCCTCTCCATGCTGGCGAGCCTGATCATCGTGTCGTCGCTGGTCCAGTTCGCGCTCGCCAGGTGGCTGCCGTTGCTGAGACGAGTCATCACGCCGGTCGTATCCGGCATCGCGCTCATGCTGATAGCGGTGACGGTGATGTTGATCGCGGTCGGCAGGCTGAGCGAGGTACCGGAGGGAGCGCCGCCGGTCGCGGGTCCAACTGTGGCGGTGGCAACCTTGGCGGTCGCCACGATGCTGGCCATGCGCGCCTCGGGTATATGGCGGCTATGGGCCCCGCTAATCGGAATCGCTTCGGGTTGCGGGGTCGCCGCCCTGTTCGGACTGTACGACCCTCAGCCGGTGGTCGAGGCGCGCTGGTTCTACACGCCTGACGTCGCGGCATGGCCGGGACTCGATTTGAGCCCGGGCGCGGAGTTCTGGACTCTTCTGCCGGTGTTCCTGATAGTGAGTTTCGTAGTTGCCATCAAGATGAGCAGCGACGGGGTCGTAATTCAGCGGGTCTCGCGGAGGAGGCCGCAGGCGACCGACTTTCGGCTGGTCCAGGCCGCCGTCAACACCAACGGGCTGGGTACGCTCCTGTCCGGGTTTGCCGGGACGCTGCCCCCCATCGTCTATACGCCGTCGATGGTGACGCTCATCAATCTCACCGGCGTGGCGGCACGCAGCGTCGGGTATGCAATCGGCGCTATCTTGCTGGTGCTGGCGTTTCTGCCCAAAGCGGCGGCCGTCCTGCTCACGATACCGAGTCCCGTCATGGGGGCTTTTCTCTTGATGATCATGGGGCTTCTGTTCGTCGAAGGCATGAGAATGGTTGTCCAGGACGGGCTCGATCACCGAAAGGCGCTGGTGGTGGGAGTGGCGCTCGCGATCGGCGTTGGCTTGCAGAGTCAGAACGTGCTCGCGGACCTGCTGGGCCAGACCTGGGGGGCGTCACTCGGAAACGGCTTGACCGTCGGCGTACTGGCCGCGATTCTGATGACCCTGTTCATCGAGGTGACCAGCCCGCGGCATACGCGCCTGGAGACCACGCTGGAGATGTCCGCTCTCCCCAAGATCGACGCGTTTCTCCGGCAGCTTGCGTCCAGGATCGGCTGGAACGATGCCTCGACGGAACGCCTGCGCGCCGCGGGGGAGGAAACGCTATCGAGTCTCTTGCAGTCCGGCGGTGACCAGGGGGCTGACCGCGTGCCGAGACTGATCATCAACGCGCGGCCCGGCGAAGCGGTAGAGTTGGAGTTCCTGGCGGTCTTCGACGAGGGAAACCTGGAAGACAGGCTGGCGCATCTGAACGAACAGGCGGAAGTCCCGGAGGAGCACGAGATTTCCTTCTGGCTATTGCGGCACTACGCGTCTTCAGTGCGCCATCGGAAGTATCACGGCATAGATATCGTTACAGTGCACGTGGAAGGTTCGCGTAGTCAGGTTTAGCGGTCGCGTTTACAGGGGCGCAGGCCCCGAGAGGATCGAGCGAAAGGAGAGCTACGGATGGCAGGATACGTGATTGTTAACGACGAGGTGACGGACGAGTCCGTCTTTGCCGAGTTTCGCAACCGGGTCGCGGCGACAGTCGAGGCCCACGGCGGCAGATACCTGGTGCGCGGAGGCGCAGCCGAGCTAGTGGACGGCGATTGGGAGCCCGGACGCGTCGTGGTCATCGAGTTCGACAGCGTCGAGCAGGCGAAAGCGTGGCTGACTTCACCCGAATACACCGAGATCAAGGAGATCCGGATGAGGTCTGCGCGCGCGAGCGTGGTAATCGTCGAAGGCGTCTGATCGTACAGGCGGAACCGGCTAGGAGGAGCCTGCGCCGGCTGCGGACTTGAGGGAGGCGTAGGCCTCGTAAGTCTTCGGTCCGGGAACGGACTTGATGTGCTCCCAGGCCGCCACGGCCTCGGCCCGGCTCTTGCCGATGTTAATCGGGTCCTCCCTGAAATCCGTTATGAAATTGTTGAATCGGGCGGCGGCGATCCGCGGCAGGCGGCCCTCGGTGCACATAAGCTCCAATAGTCGATTGGCGAGATCCGCGTACGTGATGCGCTCGCCTGCTTGAAGCTGCATGCGGCGCCAGTGGTTGAGCCAGTACCACTGGCCTGACTTGTCCTTCAGCGACGGTACACTCGCATGCACCATGTCGCGCAGGAATGCTTTCGTCCTCGCGTCGTCGACGTAGTTCCGAACTATCGATTCGGCCGCGAGCCTGTCACGTGCTTCGCCGGACCGTCGGTCGGGCACAGGCTTGGCAGGCAGAACCAGACCTGTTTGGAGGAAGTGACGGATGACCGCTTCAAGTTCGAGCTTGCGCCGTCTGCCGACAGCAATACCGAGTTGGCGCGCGAAGACTTTGAGTTCCGCAACGTAGAAATAGCCGTCGTCGAACTCCTTGACCGACATGGAGGGACGAAGCTTGCTCATCGCATTCTCCCGCTGACGGCCTAGGTGGTTGACGCCGAATGACCCCGTCCTCGCCGCCATCGTGTGATCCGAACCCGCGCATTGTAGCCAGCCGGGTCTAAGTCATTGAGAAGCTAGGCATGGTCCAGCGGTTCCTATAGCGACAGCACCCCCCGTGGTCACCTAGTCCGCCGCTCCAGGATGGAAGTTGACATGCGCTCGTTGGGCGGCCTAGCTTGCGAAGGTCGCCGTGAGGCAAGCGGAAGGGGCCTGTCATGGCCGGAAACACTAGAGTCATAATCGTTGGCGCCGGTCATAACGGCCTGGTCGCCGCAGGGTATCTCGGACGGGCCGGCCTGAACGTCCAGGTGCTGGAGCGCAGGGACGTGGTGGGGGGCGCGGCGGTGACCGAGGAGTGGTTCCCGGGCTACAAGATATCCACCTGCTCCTACGTCTGCCACATCCTCCAGCAGAAGGTGATCGACGAGCTGGAGCTGCGCAAACACGGCTTCCACGTCTATCCCATCGATCCGTCGCGCGTGCATCCCTTCCCCAACGGAAAGGCCATAACGCTCTGGCACGACGACGCCAGGACGGCGGAGGAGCTGCGCAAGCTCTCGCCCGAGGACGCGGACGCCTGGCCCGCATGGGCCGACTTCTGGCACCGCGCCGTGCGGATCCTCAGCGGCTACTACCTCGGTCCGCCTCCCTCGCTGGCCGAGCTGACCGAGAGGTTCCGCCGGGAGGGAGAGGAAGAGCTCCTCGAGACGCTGTTGACCGTACCCCTGAGGGACCTGATCGACCGCTACTTCGTCTCGGACGAGATCAAGGCGACGGTCTGCACCGGCTCGATGGACATGGGTGACATCAGCGCGCCCGGCAGTGCCTACATCACCGCGCTCTACAGGTACAGCGCCTTCCGGGAGGACACCGAGAACTTCGGGATTGTCCGCGGCGGCATGGGCGCCATCTCCCAGTCGCTGGCCCGCTCCGCCGAGGCGGCGGGCGTATCGATCAGGACGGGCGCCGAGGTGAGGCGCATCCTCACGCGCAACGGCAGGGCCGCAGGCGTCGAGCTAGACGACGGCGAGGTAATCGAGGCCGACGTCGTCCTTTCGAACGCCGACCCGAAGCGGACCTTCCTAAAGCTCCTGGACCGGGCCGACCTCGACAGCGAGACCATTGAGCAGGTCAGGGCGCTGAAGACGCAGTCGGCTTCCGCCAAGTTCCTCTGCTCCCTGCGGGAGCTGCCCGACTTCTCCGGCCACCTCGGCGCCGACCACGACCCGGAGCACCTGGCGATGATCAGCCTCTGCCCCACGGTAGAGCACCCCGAGCGGAGCTGGAACGACTCCAGGAACGGCCGGATTCCCGACACGCCGATCATGCAGGTCCAGATCCCGACTGTCTACGACAAGACGGTCGCCCCGGAGGGCTGCCACGTGCTGTCGCTGTGGGTGTTCTTCCTGCCGCCCCACCTCCGGGAAGGCTCGTGGTCGGAGATGCGCCGGCAGTTCGGGGAGCGGCTGATCGACATCGTGTCCGGGTACGCTCCGAACTTCAGGGACGCAATCATCGACTGGACGCTGCTGACGCCGGAGGACATCGAAGAGCGCATCGGCCTTACCGACGGCAACATCAGGCACATCGACATCATTCCGCAGCAGATGATGTCGCGCCGGCCGTTGCCGGGATGGTCCGACTACCGGACGCCCATCGAGGGCCTGTACCTGTGCGGCGCGGGCACGCACCCAGGAGGCGAAGTGACCGGCGCGCCCGGCCACAACGCCGCCCACGTCGTGCTGGAGAAGCTGGGCCTCTAGACCCGCGTGGCGTCTGACTGCCCGGCAGGCGCGAGGGTCGCCGCCAAGCGGGGGCGCCGGCAAGTCCCGAAACGGCGTCCGCAAAGGCCGGTCCTTTCGCGCCAGGACCCTGTAGGGGCGGTTCGCGAACCGCCCTCAATCGCACCCGAACGACTGGTCTGGATTCCCGCCCCGTATCGGGGTACGGGGTGACGTTCTTTCTCGGGAATGACGGAAGGGATTGCGCTTACTCGTCATGCCGGACTTGATTCTGCGTATATCAGTCAAGGGCGGGCGGCGGAGTTGACCTTGTCGTAAAGGTCGACAACCTCCCGCGGCGGCTGGGGCGTAGCGAGCGAGACCGCGACGGCCACCAGCATGGCGGCCAGAAAGCCCGGAGTGGCGGGCTGCATGTCCCACATTCCCGAAGGACCGCCGCTCATATACCACCAGACGGAAGCGACCGCCGTGCCCGACACTATGGACGCGGCCGCTCCCCAGAAGTTGAACCTGCGCCAGAACAGCGCCAGGATCATAGTCGGTCCAAACGCCGCCCCCATGCCGCCCCACGCGTAGCTCACCAGGTCGAAGATGGACTCCGGATAGAGGATGGAGATGGCCGCCGCTATGCCGCCGATCACCAGCAGCGCCAGCCGGCCCAGCCAGACCCTGGCGTTGGCGGCGGCTTGTTGCGTGATCCGCCGGACAAGCGGCAGGTCGTCGGTCGCGACGGCGGACGCCAGCAGCAGCTGCGAGTCGGCCGTGCTCATCACCGCCGCGATGACGGCCGTCAGCAGCAGCCCCGTCACCGCGGGATGAAACAAGACGTCGGACACCACCAGATAGATGCGTTCGGGGTCGGCGACCTGGTCCAGCATCCCCAGGTTGGAGAGGGCCGGACGGGCAAGCATTCCGACTATCAGGGCGAGTCCATATACGGCTATCAGCCACACGACGGACATGTTGCGGCTAAGCGAGATGCGGTCTTCGCGCTCCACCGCCATGAAGCGCTGCAACAACCGCTGAGCGCCGAAAGCGCCAAAGGCCCATCCCGCCGCCGAGAGCAGAAAGACCGGGCTTATCGGCGTGCCGTCGGCATCGCTGAACGGGTTCAGAAAGCCGGCGGAGGTTCCGCCTAGTCCCGAACCCGGACTATCAATCGAACCGAAGAGCGCGCCCGCCAGTATCAGAAGACTCAGCAGCATCAGGAGCGCCTGAGAGACGTCCGTTCTCGATACCGCCAGGAACCCGCCGATCAGCGTGTATGACGCGACGGCGGCGAGAGTGAGCAGGACGCCCGTGGCCGCCTCGATCCCGAAGATCGTATCCAGCAGCTTGGATCCGCCGACCAGACCGGAGCTGACGTAGAAGATCACGAAGAGGATGGTGATTATCGACGTGAGCGTACGCAAGGTTCCGGTCTTGTCTCCGAACCGGACCGCGAAGAACTCCGGGATTGTGAGGATGTTGTCGGCTTCGATGGTGTAGCGGCGGAGCCTTTTGGCCAGAACGGTCCAGCTCAACCAGACACCGAGCGCGGCGGCGGCGGGCACCCATACCTCAACCGCGCCGCTTACGAACGCCAGGGCGGGGAGCGCGAGCATCGTCCAGGCGCTGGTGGTCGACGATCCGGCGCTGAGCGCGGCGGTGAAGCTGCTGAGCCGCCGTCCGCCCAGCACGTAGTCCGACATGTTGCGCATCTTGCGGGCGCCCACGAAGGCTATGCCCATCAGCATCGCGAAGTAGGCGCAGAAGACCAGGATCACCCAGGAGTTAGACATTGCGTTCCCGCTCTTCGGCGCGTGCGGCGTGCATCCGAATCCTAAACCGCGGACATTACATGTTTTCGAGTCCTTCTAAATCGTACGGATGTTGAGGCCCGCCATCGAAATGTAGTCATTCACGCCGGCCGCCGCCGGAATGGCCCGACCACCGGACGCCCGTCGAGAGCCTGTAGCTGTGCGCCGCCGCTATGGCATGTGCGGACGGCACGCGGCACGAAATGGGAAGCATTTCAAAAATCAACCCAAATGTGACCTGAACGTAACTACTCTTGGCTTGCATGTCACCCGACGGTAATCTCTCCCGTTGTACTGTTATAGACTATCTAATGACAATCAATCGCATCCGCTTCCCGGGAGAGGGGAAGTTGACTTGGCGTTCGACGGGTCGGACAACGGAGTAGATACGTCGGCGGAGCCGCGCCGAGTAGCGGCGACCAGGAATAAAGAGCAAAGACATGACGATGGAAGTCTCCATACCGGCAACGCCCGACTACACGATGGGCTTCGGCGAGGGAGCCGTCGACCACTTGGGTCGTGCGACGGCGGACTCCCACGCGCGGCATCTGCTGCCGTATCTCCGGTCGGGCCTTCGGGTCCTGGACTTCGGGTGTGGGACGGGCACGATATCGGTGGGACTGGCCGCGGCGGTAGCCCCCGGCGAGCTGCACGGCGTCGACATGGAGGAGTCTCAAGTCCGCTTGGCGAGGTGCGCGGCCAAGGCGATGGGACTGGATAACGCGATTTTCCACGTTGGGGACGCTACCGATCTCCCCTTCGACGACGGCTTCTTCGACGTCGTCCACAGTCATAGGGTGCTCATCCACATCCCCGACACGCGTTCCGCGCTAGCCGAAGCGAAGCGCGTCCTCAAGCCCGGCGGCATCATCTCGTGCCGGGAAATGATCTGCGAGTCGAGCTTCGTGTTTCCGGACTTCGGAGGTACGAGGAGATCGTGGGACATGTTCGAAGACCTTGTAAGGGCGGACGACGGGCATCCACAGATGGGCAAGGAGATGAAGGGCTATCTCGTGCAAGCCGGATTCGAGAACATCCGCGTGACCGCTTCTTTCAACACTTACAACTCACTCGAAGAGATCGCGGTCGTCTACGACCTGATCGACAGGTTCCTCCTGTCCGACGAAATCGTCGAAGCGGCCATCAAGTACGGGGCTTCCTCCGAAGAGCTGTGCAACGACATACGCGCCTCTTATGACAAGTGGAAGAACCATCCCGGCGCCTTCTGCGGCCACGCATACGGAGAAGCCATAGCCAGCAAACCACTGAATTGACCGACGCATCCGGACAGCAGACGCCGGATGCCACCTCTGTTGCGGCAATGGGTCCGCCATGCGAATCCGCCTACGGGCCGTCGCCGATCTGCGCCCACGCTCGCATGGCGGCTTCGGCGCCGGTTTGCGGTCATGCCGTGAGCGGAACATACGCCGATTGAATACCTGAGAAAGATAGTTGACAAGGGAATGGAGACCGTTATCCGACGATGACAGTCCTCGTATCTGGCACGCCCGACTACACGATGGGCTTCGGCGAAGAATATCTTCAGGCCCTCAGGCGTTTCACCGCGGAGTCCCACGCGCGGCATCTGCTGCCGTATCTCCGGTCGGGCCTTCGGGTCCTGGACTTCGGTTGCGGGCCAGGCGCCATATCGGCGGGACTGGCGAAGGCCATAGCCCCTGGCGAGCTGCACGGAGTGGACGTCAAAGAATCGCAAGTGGCGCTGGCGAGGAAAGTCGCGAGGGCAGGAAAACACGCCAACGCGACATTCCACGTCGCCGACGTGACCGATCTTCCCTTCGAGGATGGCTTCTTCGACGCGGCCCACGGCCATAGCATCCTGATGCACGTTCCGGATACCCAAGCCGCGCTGGCCGAGGTGAAGCGGGTACTGAAACCCGGCGGCATCATCTCGTGCCGCGAAATGATCTGCGAGTCGTGCTTCACATACCCTGATTTCGGCGTAATCAGAAACTCATGGGATATGTTCGAAGACCTTCTTGTGGCTGACGACGGGCATCCGCAGATGGGCAAGCAGATGAAGGGCCATCTCGTGCGAGCCGGGTTCGAGTCCATCCGCATGTCCGCGTCTTTCAGCACGTACAGCACGCCCGAAGACGTCGCCTTCATCTACAGCCTGGCCAATCAATGGTTCCTATCGCCAGAGATCACGGAAGCGGCAATAAAGTACGGGGCCTCCACCGAAGAGCTGTGCAACGACATACGCGCCTCTTATGACAAGTGGAAGCGCCATCCCGCGGCGTTTTGCGCCATCGCATACGGAGAAGCCATAGCCGACAAGCCACTGCATTGACCGAAGCGACGGCGGGGCCGTGGGATTGTCGCCGAATAGCAGCTCTTGCGCCGGTTCGCGCTCATCCCGTGAGCGGGACGTGGTCCGATTGGCTAGTTCAAAAGAGACAGTTGATGAGGGAAAGGGACGTTATACGACAATGACAGACTTGGTATCCGGCACGCCCGACTACACCATGGGCTTCAGCGAAGAGATGCTCGAGTCCCTCAGGCGATACACGGCGGAAGCCAGCGCCGCATACCTGCTCCCGTATCTCAGGCCGGGGCTTCGCGTCCTCGACTTCGGTTGTGGACCGGGCACCATTTCCGTGGGACTGGCGAAGGCCATTAATCCGGGCGAGCTGCACGGAGTCGACATGGAGGAATCGCAGATCGAGCTGGCGAGATCGGTCGCCCAGGTGGGCGGACAGGATAACGCGATTTTCCACGTCGCCGACGTGATCGATCTTCCGTTCGACAACGGCTTCTTCGACGTCGCCCACTGCCACAATGTTCTGATGCACATCCCCGACACGAGCGCAGTGCTGGCCGAGGTGAAGCGCGTCCTCAAGCCCGGCGGAATCATCGGCTGCCGGGAGATGATATGCGCATCGAGCTTCACGCATCCTGACTTCGGCGTCATCAGAAGCTCATGGGATATGTTCGAAGACCTTCTCGCGGCCGACGACGGTCATCCTCAGATTGGGAAGGACCTCAAGTTCCACTTTGTCAAGGCCGGGTTCGAGAACATTCGGGTGACCGGATCGTTCGACATGTACAACACCGCCCCGGACGTCGCATTCATCTACGGATTCGCCCAGCAGTGGTTCTTGTCTCCGGAAATCATGGAAGCGGCCATCAAGTACGGGGCTTCCACCCAGGAGCTGTGCGACAGAATAAGCGCTGCCTACGACAAGTGGAAGGACCACCCCGGCGCTCTTTGCGGCCTCGCTTTCGGCGAAGCCGTGGCCAACAAGCCCTAGACTCCCGCCCCGGCCGGCATCAACCGCACGTCGAGCAGGGGGACGGACGGCTCAGCCGAGCCGGGAACCCGCCTCGCGGCGCGCAGTAATCCCCGTCGGCTAGAGGGTCTCCCTGGCGCCGTAGTTGCCGACAATCCTGGAGGCAACGGAAGCGAAGATACGCATTTCCTCGTCGCTGATGCCTTCGGCGAGCTCGACGTTGAACGCATCAATCCGCTGGGCCAGCTCGGTCATCAGCTCGATTCCCGAATCCGACAGCCGCAGCATCACGATGCGCCGGTCGTTGCGCAGGCGACGCCTGTGCAGCAGTCCTTTGTCAAACAGCCTGGACACCATGCGGCTGATTCGCGACGCCTCGACGGGCAGGACTCGCGCCAGTTGCGTGGCGGTGCACTCCCCCTGATCCTGGCAGTAGCTGAGAAGGGTGAACTCCACGGGACCGACGTCGTAGGGCTTCAAGTCCTCCAACATTCCCTTGTGGAAAGTGTTCAGCAGGCTGCCCAACACTGCCGTCAGGCCCTCTGGCTGCCCCCCCTCCTCATGACTGCTCCGAGAGTCTGTCACGTTCGATTTCCCTGAATATCCATAGTCCGCCACGCCATTTGCCCAGGCATCATGGCGCGATGGCGACGTGGGCGGAAAAAACAACCGAGTGACGGCGCCTGTGCCGTGTTACGTCTACTCCGACGAACATTGGATTGACGATTCCAGATAGACCCTATCGACGTTGGCAGGGCCTTCAAATTATACCGATCAAGCCGCGTTGACTTCACCCAACGCCGCCCCGTAGGCGCCCGACTTTAGCCGTCTACGCTTCGTCCAGTCCCGGAAAACCTGACACCTCGCCGCCGGAAATCCACTCCGGCCGGCTCGGGGGTCCGGGCGCCGGACTCGGGCGCGCCATCCCATCCTGAGGTCCAGTCGCGTCTTTGCAACCTTCAATCTTTGTCCCACGTCAATCGTTGTGAAACTCAGTCGTTGTCGCTTAACAACCATTGTTATTTGACAACGATGTTCAACACACTTATTGTATCACCCATTAGTTGTGCTACACAACAATTATCACATGCACTCATTGGTGATTCGGACACCTAACGGCGACATTACGCGATGGGCAGGCTTATGAGCGTTTTTCCTCTGAGAACCGGACTGGCAAGGGCGGTGATCGCCGCTTTCATTCTAGCTGCGGCGGCGTGGATGCTGGCCGCTCCGCTTTCGTCAGTCGGCGCGCAGGATTCGAATTCCGAATCAACCGCGACCGAAAAACAAGAAGCGAATCCCCCGCCGGAACCGACCCCAGAGCCAACCCCTGAGCCGACACCTGAGCCAACGCCAGAACCAACACCCGAACCGACTCCAGAACCTACGCCCGAACCAACACCGGAACCCACCCCCGAACCAACACCTGAACCGACTCCCGAACCTATCCCTGAGCCGACCCCCGAACCTATCCCTGAGCCGACCCCCGAACCCACGACTGAGCCAGAACCTGAAACCACGCCTGAACCGGAAGTTGCCGTCCCTGCCAAGCCCGCCGGATTGCAGGTTGACAGCCAGCCCGGATCGCTCGACGTAGGCGTGAACTGGGATGACGTCGACGGTGCGGACGACTATCTTGTCCGCTGGCGGTCAGTCGACAACGGCGGCGACCTGAACGCGGGGGTGCGGGCGCAGTCGTCCGACACGAACATCACCGTCGCCGACTACGGTGAATGGGTTGTGCAGGTGGAAGCCTGCAACAACGCCGGCTGCGGGAAGCCCGTCGCCCAGGAATTCAAGGTCGAGCCGGCCCCTACGCCGGATTCCGAGCCCGTGGCTGAGGCCGCCTCCAAGTCCACGTCGGAGACGGCTTCTGAACACACGGTCCAGGCGGAGCTGCCACCCTATTTCCCGACCGTGCCCAGCGAGTATTTCTTCACCAAGGGGCAGGACATCGGCACGCAGACGCTGCCCGAAGCCGCGGGAGGCGCAGGCGGATTCACGTACAGCCTCTCGCCGTCGCCGCCTGAAGGTCTCTCATTCGACCCGGCCAGCCGCGCGCTCACCGGAACCCCGACCGAGGCCGGTCAGCATTCCATGACCTACACCGCTACGGATGCTGAAGGGACCCAGGCCGTCCTCTCGTTCCAGATCGCCATATATGCGACGGCCCTCCAAGTGAATGGCGACGCCACTCCGGAGAAACCCGGCACGCCGACCGTGACGCGGACTACGTTCAGCGAGCCGAGCGACCCGGCGCTCGACGTGACCTGGACCGCACCGGCCGGCGGCGTGACCCCGACGGGCTACGAGGCGCAATACCGGAAGAAGGCCGCGGATGGCGCGGATCCCGCCGAGTGGACAGCGTATAGCGGCACGTTGGGCGCAACGGCGACCACTCTCAATCTGCCGGACCTGGATGCGGGCGCGACCTACGAGGTCCAGGTGCGGGCGGTCAGCGATGGCGAATCCGGCCCCTGGTCGGACATCGGGGAGGGGCGCGCCAACCGCCCGCCGCGGTCCACCGAACCGGCAAACGTCCAACCCATCAATACCCTTCTGTGGGGCGGGGACGACTCTGTCCGGACGCTCAGCGACAAGTTTGCGGACGACGACGGCGACTCGCTGACATACTCGGCCTCGGCGCAGCATCCCGGCGTGCTCAAGGTCGGTATCGAGGGTGACGATTCCGACAAGCTGCGGATCCACGTCCTCAACCCGGCCACGTCAACGGTCACCTACGGGGCGTCTGACGGCTACGGCGGCTACGCCTCGAAGACCATTGACGTCAGCGGCTCCGCTGATGCCTTCAACGGCGCGGACCTGAGCCGAAGCGTTGCCGAGAACTCCGCCGCCGGCACGGCGGTGGGCGACGCGGTGACTGGAAACCCCTATAACGGAGCGGCGCTGACCTATTCGCTGACTGGCGAGGCGTCGACCTCCGGGGATTTCGTCATCGACTCGGCCAGCGGCCAGATCAGCGTCAAGCAAGGCGCCAGCCTGGATTACGAGACCAAGTCCTCCTACACCGGCAAGGTGAAGTGGACCGTACAGGGCCAGCAAGCGTCCGCCGACGTCACCATCGAGGTGACCGATGTCGGGCCCGGCCAGCCCGCGGCTCCCACGGTCACCCGCACCCGGTTCAGCGAGCCGACCAACCCGGCGCTTGACGTGACCTGGACCGCCCCTGACGCCAAAGGCACGACAATAACCGGCTACGAAGCGCGCTACCGCGAGCAGGGCGCGACCGATTGGACGGACTACGGCGGCGCCCTGGGCGCAACAGCCACAACCTTCAACCTGCCGGACCTGAATGCGGGCGCGACCTACGAGTTCCAGGTGCGGGCGGTCAGTAGTGGCGAATCCGGCCCCTGGTCGGACACCGGCTCCGGCCGCGCCAACCGCCCGCCGCGGTCCACCGAACCGGCAAACGTCCAACCCATCAATACCCTTCTGTGGGGCGGGGACGACTCTGTCCGGACGCTCAGCGACAAGTTTGCGGACGACGACGGCGACTCGCTGACATACTCGGCCTCGGCGCAGCATCCCGGCGTGCTCAAGGTCGGTATCGAGGGTGACGATTCCGACAAGCTGCGGATCCACGTCCTCAACCCGGCCACGTCAACGGTCACCTACGGGGCGTCTGACGGCTACGGCGGCTACGCCTCGAAGACCATTGACGTCAGCGGCTCCGCTGATGCCTTCAACGGCGCGGGTCTGAGCCGAAGCGTTGCCGAGAACTCCCCCGCCGGCACGGCGGTAGGAAATCCGGTGACCGGAAACCCCTATAACGGAGGGGCGCTGAGCTATTCGCTGACCGGCGAAGCCGCCGGTGCATTCGTTATCGATGCGAGTTCCGGCCAGATCAGCGTCAAGCAAGGTGCCGGCCTGGACTTCGAGACCAAGTCCTCGTACACCGGCAAGGTGCACTGGACCGTCCAGGGACAGCAAGCCTTCGCCGACGTCACCATCGAAGTCACCGACATCGGGGCCGCGAAGCCCGACGCGCCCGCGGTTACACGCACGCCGTTCGAGGGCGAATCGCCGCCGGCCCTGGACGTCACCTGGACGGCCCCGGCCGTTACCGGCGTCACCATCACCGGCTACGAAGCCCGGTACCGCAAGCAGGACGACACTGCCTGGACCGACCACGGCGCCGCCCTCTCGGCGCAGACCACCAGCCTCAACCTGCCGGACCTGCAACCGGGCGCGATCTACGAGGTCCAGGTGCGCGCGCTCACCAACATTGAAGGTCCCGGTCCCTGGTCGGACATCGGCTCCGGCAGGGCCAACCGCCCGCCAAAGGGCAACAACCGCTATCTCAATTCCAGGACGCGGGATATCAATACGATTCGCCATTGGTCTGGCGCGTGGTCACCGCTGACGACGTTCTCGGACGAAGATGGCGATCAGCTCCACCGGCTCACCTCGGTCTCGCAGTACCCCGGCATGGTCAGGACCTGGATCAGCGGGGGAGGCCAGCAACTGAACGTGCATGCCCTCAACCCGGGTAAATCGATCATCACCTACTCGGTGGACGACGGCCACGGCGGCGTCGCCTCGAAAACCGTAACCCACACGGGCAGTCAAAACGAGACCCGGTCGATCGTCGAGAACTCCGCCGCGGGCACCCACGTGGGCGACCCGGTGACAGGGAGGCCCTACGACGACGGCGACGATCAGACCGACGATGCTCTGTCCTACACGCTCACCGGCGAAGCCGCCGATGCATTCGTTATCGATGCGAGCACCGGCCAGATCAGCGTCAAGCAAGGCGCATCCATCGACTACGAGACCAAGACCTCATACACCGGACAGGTGCACTGGACCATACAGGGCCAGCCCGCCGTCGCCGACCTCACCATCGAGGTCATTGACATCCCCGTCCCCGCCCAGCCGGCCGCGCCGTCGCTGGCGCGCACGCCGTTCGAGGGCGAATCGCCCCCAGCGTTGGACGTAACCTGGACGGCCCCCTCCGATAACGGTTCCGGGCTCACCGGCTACGAGGTCCGCTACCGCAAGCAGGACGACACGGCCTGGACCGACCACGGCGCCGTTTTCTCGGCGCAGACCACGAGCCTCAACGTGCCCAACCTCCAACCGGGCGTGGTCTACGAGGTCCAGGTGCGCGCCATCGGCGACGACGGCGCCGGCGAGTGGTCGGCCTCCGGCTCGGCCCGGGCCAACCGCCCGCCAAAGGGCACCAGTCGCTTTCTCAATTCCAGGACGCGGGATGTCGGTTGGCTTCGCTATTGGACTGGCGTGTGGTCACCGCTCAACGGGTTCTCGGACGAAGATGGCGATCAAATCCAGCGCCTCACCTCGGTCTCGCAGTATCCCGGCATAGTCGAGACCTGGATCAGCAACGGAGGCCGGGACCTGAACGTGCGGGCCCTCAACCCGGGCAAATCGGTCATCACCTACTCGGTGGACGACGGCTACGGCGGAGTCGCCTCGAAAACCGTAACCCACACGGGACGCCAAGAGGAGACCCGGCACATCGCCGAGAACTCCGTCGCGGGTACCCACGTGGGCGCCCCGGTGACGGGGAAGCCCCACGACGACGGCGACGATCAGACCGACGATGCCCTGACCTACACGCTCACCGGCGATGCCGCGGATGCATTCGTTATCGATTCGAGCACCGGCCAGATCAGCGTCAAGCAAGGCGCAACCATCGACTTCGAGGCCAAGAGCTCCTACGCCGGACAGGTGCACTGGACCATACAGGGCCAGCCCGCCGTCGCCGACCTGTCCATCGAAGTCACCGACTTGCGCCCGGACGGGCCGAACCCGCCGGCGGTGGAGTGGGCGGCAACTGATCCCAACACGCGGCTGAGCGCCAGCTGGAATACTCCCAACGACAACGGCGAGACCATCATCGGCTACCACGTCCAGTACCGGCTGCACGGTAGTCAGAACGACGCCGATTGGGTGACCAGATCCTGGGACCACCCCGACACCAACATCACCATCAGCGGGCTGCAACCCGCCACTACCTACGAGGTGCGGGTGCAGGCCCAGGCCGAGGGGACCGACGGCTGGTTCTCCGGCCCAGGCGCGGGAACCACCAACCGGCCCCCAGTCCTGGACGAGACCCTCACCAATGGGAAGGTCACCCGCCAGGTGGCGGAAAACTCCCCGGCCGGAACCCAGGTCGGCGGCCCCGTGTCCTTCACCGACCCTGAAGGCCACGTGGTGAGCTACGCGCTGACCGACGACTCCAATAGCTTCGTCATCGACTCCGCCACCGGCCAGATCGGCGTGGCCCCGGGGGCGGCGCTGGACCACGAGACCGTCGCGGAGATCGAGGTGACGGTTGTGGCCACCGACCCGCAAGCGGGCCAGGCCAGCACCACCGTGACCATCGCGGTGACCGACCTGGAGGCGGGCCAGCCCGGCACGCCCACGGTTACCCGCACGCAGTTCAGCGAGCCGACCAATCCGGCGCTGGACGTGAGCTGGTCGGCGGCCGACGCCAACGGCACGACGATTACCGGCTATGAGGCGCAGTACCGCAAGCAGGGCGCGGACGAATGGACGGACTACGCCGGCGCCCTGGGCCCAACGGCCTCAAGCCTCAACCTGCCGGACCTGGAAGCGGGCGCGATCTACGAGGTCCAGGTGCGGGCGTTGACCCAAAACGAGGGGCCCGGTCCCTGGTCGATCATCGGCTCCGGCAGGGCCAACCGCCCGCCGGCGCGCACGACTCCAGGCTTCCTCCTGCCCTCCTTCTCTCTCCCGTGGGGCGGGCCGGACACCCTCCAGTTGGTCAGCGGCCAAATCTCCGACCCCGACGGTGACTCTCTGACCTTCTCGGCCTCGGCGGCTCATCCAGGCGTGTTCCGGGTCGGCATCGAGGGTCAAAACTCCGACATGCTGCGGGTCCACGTCCTCAACCCGGCCTCGTCATTGATCACCTTTACCGCAAGCGACGCCTACGGCGGGTTCGTCTCCGAGTCGGTCAATCCGACCGGCCTCCGGAACGAGACCCGGCATATCGCCGAGAACTCCGCCGCCGGCACGGCGGCGGGTGACCCCGTGACCGGCACGCCCTACGACGACGGCGACGATCAGACCGACGATGCTCTGACCTACACGCTGA
>JAPOWW010000012.1 GCA_026707405.1 Chloroflexota bacterium | reverse complement strand
GACAAGATCGTGCGCGCCGTGCAGGACGCCGCCACCCAAATGCGAGAGGCTTAGATCGTGACCACGTCCCTCGCCGGGCCTTCGGTCCAGCCTGGGATATCAGACGGGTCCGGTGAGCTGTACCGCGAGCAGGGCTTTCTGCTGCTCGAAGACGCGCTAACTCCTGATGAAGTAGAGGTCCTGCGGGACGAGACCGTTCGAATCTGCCGGGGCGAGCGCGGCGAAATTCAGGGGCTGGAGCGGGCCTCACCCGACGAGACGGACGCCGACGTGCTGCAGCGGTACCTGTGCATTCACTTTCCCCACAAGCTATCCCAGGTCGTGTACGACGTACTGCTCCATCCTGTAATCGTGGAGGGGCTCAAGCAGGCTATCGGACCTAACATTAAGTGCATGCAATCGATGCTGTTCATCAAGGCGTCGGGCAAGCCGGGACAGGCGTGGCACCAGGACGAGTACTTCATCCCCACGCGCGACCGCTCGCTGACCGGGGTCTGGATCGCCATCGACGACGCCACCGTCGAGAACGGCTGTCTCTGGGTGATCCCGGGATCGCACAAGCATGGAATCCTCTGGCCGCAGCGCGCGCACAACGACATGCGTTTCGACTGCGCGGGCGAGGTCTACCGGCATCCGTACTGCGACGACGACGCGGTCGCGGTCGAGATGCGGGCGGGTTCGGTCCTGCTCTTCAACGGATATCTGATGCACCGCTCGCTGCCGAATCGGTCCCAGGGCGCATACAGGCGGTCCTTCTCGAACCACTACATGAGCGCCGAGTCGTTTTTGCCCTGGCACCAGCCCAAGGACAAGCCGGTGGGCATGGGCAGGCTCGATTTCCGAGACATCATCATGGTCGCCGGGCGCGATCCCTACGGATTCAAGGGAGTAGAGGACGTCAGCAAGCCTCACGTCAGGCCGTCCGGCGAGGGCGGCTGCGGCGCCGAGTACCGGAACCTGGGCATCGACGTCTCCAACCGCTTCCTGGGACGCGAGTAGCGCCACCGCTAAGTAAGCGTCATTCCCGCGACGGCGGGAATCCAGGGGCCTGAGCCGCGGTCGGTGTAGATTCCGACCTTTTGCTCCCCGAGCCGTGCCCATTGCGACTCCCTGAGACTACACGCTTTGACGAAGCGTTGCGGGTGTTTATACTTCAGCCAGTCGAATTGTCATGCACTTTTCGACGCAACGGTCAGGTGTGCGGACGGGGAGTTTCGAGTCCCTGGGAGCGCCGGAGGAGGTTGATGTGGTGGAAAGCAAGAGGAGCCTGAAGAGGCGAAATCTGCTCAAGATTGGACTTGCGGGAGGTGTCGGCGCGGTAGGGGTGGCAGCCTTCGCCGGATGCGGCGAGACGCAGGTCGTCGAGGTCGTCAAGGAAGTGCCGGTCGAGACGGTCAAGGAAGTCGTCAAGGAAGTACCGGTTGTCGAGCAAAAGATCGTCACCAAGATAGTCGAGGTCGAGAAGCCACAGCAAGAGACCCAGCGGATGGTCTACCTGCACTTCTTCACTGGCCAGCTCTGGACGAACCTGTTCGAGAAGATGGTCGGGAAGTTCGAGGCCAAATTCCCCTGGATCAAGTGGTTCGGCATCGCGTCGCCTTACGGCGAGCTACCCGCCAAGCTGATCACCATGTCCGCCGGCGGTCAGCCGCCCGACGGCAGCTCGATCGACAACGTGCGCATCCAGGAGATGGCCAGACGCGGTCTGCTGGAAGACCTCGATCCGTGGATCAAGTCCGCCGGCATCGACTACATGGACGACTTCATCCAGGCCCGCCTGGAGCAGCAGAGAGTGGACGGCAAGCTCTTCGCTTTGCCGGTCGATCTCGGTTCCTCGGCGATTTACCTAAATCTGCCGATGTTTGAGGAAAAGGGCGTCGATCTGCCCGATCCGAGCTGGACCTACGACGACGTCATAGAGATCTCCAACAAGCTGACGGCCGACAAGGCGGGCAACAACCCGAGCAGCGCTAACTTCGACGAGAACAACGTCGACACACACGGGCTCGCGTTCGCCCGGACGGGCGACTGGGGCCTATACCGCTTCTATCACCTCTTCCACGGCTACAACGGAGCGGAATACTTCGACAAGGACTTCACGAAGACTCGCTTCAACGAACCCGCGGGCGTCGAGTCGTTTCAGTTCTTCCAGGACATGATCCACAAGCACAGGGTCGCGATGAAGCCCTCCGACTTCAGCGCGCTCCGGGTGGGTGGCATCCAGCCTTTCTCGACCGGCAAGATCGGCATGGAAGACACGTGGATCGGCCTGAACGGGCACCTGCACCTTGAGGGCAGCGTGCTCAAGAACTATGACGTGATACCGCGTCCAGTGACCTCTACGACCACCGGCGAAGTCGGCGGCCAGGGTTGGGTTGTTATCAGCACCGGCAAAGCGAAGGAAGCCGCGTGGGAATGGACCAAGTATGGCGTTGAGGAGGAAGCCCAGAAGATGCTGGGCGAGAACGGCGCCTGGTTCCCGACCCGCCTGAGTTTCGCTCACTTCGCCCAACCGACTGACGGCATCCCCGCTAATTTCAACTCGGCATTCTACGAGGCTACCGCGCAGTACGGCTTCGCGCCCTGGTGGTTCGTGGCCGGATGGGCCGAGATTCGCAATGCGATTGCCGCGGAGCTCGACCCGCTCTGGTCGGGCGATAAGACCGCTGCCGAGGCCGCTGCGGAAATGCAGCGCGTCGGCGATCCTCTGATAAAGCAGCGGCCCACGACGTTCGGATAGCCGTAATAAGCCGATGAAGCCGAGGCCGGCGGCCGGATATCCCCGCCGCCGGCCTCGGTAGATCGTACGACTAGGGAAGCTATGTCCGCAGCCGAAGATGTATCGCTAGCTCCCGCCCTTGGAGGGCGCGGCAGGTCCGCGCTTGCCCGCGTAGAGCGGCGCGACGGCTATCTGTTCATACTTCCGTGGGCGATCGGGTTCGTCGTCTTCTTCATGGGGCCGATGCTCGCGTCGCTGGTCCTGTCGTTTACGGAATGGCAGATACTGCTGGCGCCAAAGTGGGTATGGCTGCGCAACTACCAGGTCATGTTCGCGGGAACCGACACCCTCATCCGTGACCGTCTCATCACAATAGCTCTCCTGAACACGGCCACGTACGCCTTCTTCTCCGTGATCCTGTATACGATCCTGGCGCTTTTCCTGAGTCTTGCGCTGAACCCGGATATTCGTGGAATGCGGATCTACCGGACAATGTACTTCGTTCCGTCGGTGACCCCAATCGTCGCTGCCACGCTGATGTGGATCATTCTCTTTCACCCCTCGCTCGGAGCCATCAACTATGTACTGAGCGTGTTCGGGATTCCCAAGCAAGGCTTCTTCACTGACGTAACGCAGTCGAAGCCCACACTGATTTTGATGCACCTCTGGAGCATAGGCGGCGCGCTCCCCATCTACCTTGCGGGGCTAAAGGGAATTCCGGAGGAGCTATACGAAGCGGCCCGCATCGACGGCGCGGGACTTATGAAGATGTTCCGCTACGTGACCGTGCCGTTACTGTCGCCGACCATCTTCTTCGTCGTGATCACCGGGTTCATCGGCGGCTTTCAGGTATTTACGCAGGCATACATAGCCACCGGCGGCGGGCCTCAGAACAGCACGCTCTTCTACGTGCTGTATCTCTATAACAACGCCTTCCTCTTCTTCAAAATGGGCTACGCGTCCGCCATGGCGTGGATCCTTTTCATCATCATCCTGGCGTTTACGGTGATTCAGTTCTGGGTCGCCCAGCGCTGGGTCTACTACGAGAGGACTTAGGCGGGTGGAGCTAATTCGAGACTTGCGTCGATGACCGTCCGCAACGACGTGATGCTTGATCGCCCGTCAGTAAGAGAAAAGACGCGCGAGGGGCGGGTTCGATTGTTTGGGCTGGGAGCGGCGCACGTAGTCCTGATCGCCTTCGGGCTGTTGATGGTCGGCCCCCTGATCTGGCTGATCTTCACCTCGATCAAGCCTCCGGGCGAGATCTTCTTATGGCCACCCACGTTCTTCCCCACCTACCCCCGATGGGCTAACTACGGGGAGCTGTTTGGAGATACGCTCTACGCGGCCTGGATGCGAAACTCCACGGTGATATCCGTGCTGACGATAGTCGGCTCCGTGCTGAGCTCGACCCTGGTGGGCTATTCGTTCGCGCGCCTGCGGTTTCCGGGCCGCGAGCAGCTCTTCATTCTGTGCCTGTCAACGATGATGCTGCCCACGATAGTCACGTTGATTCCATCCTTCGTCATGTTCAGGTATCTGGGCTGGGTGGACACCTTCGCGCCGTTGATCGTCCCGGCGTGGTTTGGCTCGCCTTTCTTCATCTTCCTTTCCCGCCAGTATTTCCGCACTATTCCGTACGAGTACGACGAGGCGGCCCGGGTGGACGGGGCCGGCAGCCTGCGCATCTGGTGGCAGGTCCTGATGCCCATGGCCCGTCCGGTCGTGGGAACTATCATCATCTTCGCGTTCATCTGGTCCTGGAACGATTTCCTGCATCCCCTAATTTATCTGCACCAGGAGTCCAACCTGACGCTCGCCGTGGGGCTCCGCAGCCTCCAGACCCTCTACGCCAGGGGCGGCGGCGTTACGTACATCTTTACGGGGTCGGTCTTGATGACGTTCCCGATTCTGCTGGTCTTCTTCTTTGCTCAGCGATACTTTCTGCAAGGAATCGCCCTGACAGGTCTCGGCGGCCGTTAGCGGCCGTATTTCGCCAAGGAGGTCCCTCCATGCCTCGTAAGATCAAAGTAGCGACAACGTCCTGGAACACCCCGGCGCCGACCGGCGCGGACAGCAGCCTGGAGTTCGCCTGTCAGCTCCTCGAAGCCGCGGGGGCGAGCGGCGCCGATCTGTGCGTGCTTCCGGAGGGCTTTAACTTCATCGGCGTGCCGCCGGACGAACGCTCCGCTCATGTCGAGCCGGGGATACCCGGACCGGCCTCGGAGAGTATCTCCCGGATCGCCCGCAAGCACGGCATGTATGTAGTTGCCGGTCTGTACAACTACCGCGCCGGCGAGATTCGCAATACGGCTCTGGTCATCGACCGGAGCGGCAAAGAGGTCTGGCGGTACGAGAAGATTCATCCCACCGTGAACGAAATTGAGATGGGGGTCGTGCCGGGCGAATTCTGCCCGGCCGTCTATGATGCCGAGTTTGGGCGTCTGGGCTTTGCGATTTGCTACGACATCGGCTGGCCGGATCACTGGGACCAGCTAGGTGAGGATGGGGCCGAGCTCGTCTTCTGGCCGTCGGCCTACGACGGCGGCTTCCCGCTTCAGACTTATGCCTGGAGGCATCAATACTACGTGGTGACCTCGGTTTGGTCGCAGAACGCCAAAGTCATCGATATCGACGGTGAAATACTGGCGCAGACCACCCGGTTCTCCAGGCTCGTTACACGTGAGATCGATCTGGAGAAGGAGCTGTTTCACACCGATGACAACGCCACGCGGCTTTTGGCGCTGCAGGCCGAGCATGGTCACGAGATAACGCTCAAGACGAGGGGCGAGGAAAACGTGTTTACGCTTGAGTCCAACAACCCCGCGCTGCCGCTGGCGGAGTTGAAGAGAAAGTTCCGCCTGGAGTCGTTCAACGACTTCCACGCCAGGGCGGGGAGAGTGCAGGACCGCACTCGCGAGGCCCTGGTGGAGTCGGTGGGCGTCCGGGCGTAGAGGCCCCCCGCACGGAGCGCCCCTATCGCGACTTTTGAAGAGTCGCTAATCCGTTGCCGGTGTCGGTCCTTGAGTGATTGGGTTGGCGCTACGGTTCGGCAAAGCGACACACTGAGGGCCGCTGTCATGGTGGTCTGCGCGTTTATGGCGGCAGCGCTAGTGTGGGGCTGCGAGGGGACGGGCGGTCGGGGCAAGTGCCCGGTCGAGGTCGAGACCGTCGCGACCGGACTCGCCGAGCCGAGAGGGATGGCGTCGGGGCCGGATGGTTACCTCTACGTCGCCGAGACTGGCCGGGAGGAGTCGGGCAGCCGGGTGGTCCGCATCGAGGACGACGGCACCGCGACCGCTGTCGTCGTGGGCCTTCCAGTCTTTTTACACGGCATCGAGGAACGACTGGGCGTGACGGACGTGGCTTTCCGCGGTGACGAGATGTTCGTTCTACAGGGCTATGCGGAGTCGCCGCTCGGAAGCTCTCTGCTTCGCCGGTCCGAAGACGGCGGGCTGCGAGTAGTTGCTAATCTGCAAGACGTCCTGCGGCGTCGTTTCCAACCATCGGAGTCGGACCCTTACGAACCGGTCTTCTCCAACCCGTTTGCGCTGGCCTACTCCTCCGACGCCGATCTGTTTTACGTTGTGGACAGCGGGGCCAACGCCGTCTATTCGATAACGCCTGCTGGCGCGACGGAAGTCGTGTTCCAATGGACCGACAACCCCGTCCCTACGGGAATAGCCATCGGTCCCGGAGGAGACCTTTACGTCGCGCTGTTTACTCACTTGCCCTACGAAACGGGAACGGGGAGTATCGTCCGAATCCTTCAAGATCGCGCGACCGCCGTCGTGATGAGCCTGACGACTCCGATAGATGTTGGCTTCGATCTCGAAGGCAGAATGTACGTGCTGGAGTTTTCCGGGGGATACGACCCGCGAGGCCCCGAAGGTCTGTTCAAGCCCGACAGCGGGCGGCTGCTTCGAATCGATGGATCGAGGCGGGAGGTCTTGCTGGATGGTCTTGCGTTCCCGACACGCATGTTCTTTGCGCCTGCCGGAGAGTTGTACCTTGTCCATGCGGGCGCCCTGTCAGGGCCGGGAGCGGGCGGCGTGATGAAAGTGACGCCGTGCGAGCGCCCGCGGCGCGCAAGCTCCGGCGGTGTTGGCCGGAATGAGACCGGTTCCAATATCGGCCCAGCCGCTCGCCTGCCACCGGAAACCGGCTCTACGTGAAGGCTCCGAGATCGGATATCGACGCGGCGACGCTCAAGCTCGCCGCCAGGGGCGACCTGGAAGCCGTCGAGCGGCTGGTGGCCCGCGATCCAGGCGTCGTAAAGAAGACCTCCGGCGGCCACAACCGGTCGCTCCTCTGGGAAGCCGCGCGCGGCGGTCATCGCGAGCTGGTCGAATTTCTGACCGAGCGGGGCGCCGACGTTAATGCGCCGGGTCGCTACCGCAATGAGACGCTTGTGCTGGTCACGCCGTACGTCATGGCCAAGACCAGAGGGCACGATGACCTGGCCGGTTACCTTCTTGCCCAGGGAGCGGTGATCGATATCTGGTCGAGCGCCTACCTGGGGGATCTGGACCGGCTAAGTGAGCTTCTTGACGAGCGGCCCGAGTTGCTGAACGCGGAGCATCCCGCCGATCCGGCCTGGCGAGTGACGCCGCTGCACTACTCAATAGCGGGAGGCCGGCGCGAAGCGGCGGAGTTTCTGATCGCCAGAGGGGCGGACGTGAGGGGGCGGGGACGGTGGCTGCTGGGATTCGCTCTGCATTTTGGTCGGGGTGCCCTGGCGCAGTTGCTGCTCGACAATGGGCTGCCCGCCGCTGACATCCCCGTCAGTGGCAGGATGCTTGTCGAGCATCGCGAGATTGCGGAGCTTCTGTTGGCAAGGGGCGCTAGCGTGAACATGGGCGGAGAAGACGCCAATCCCGCGTATAACAGTGGTCAGATGGGGGGCGGCTGGCCTCCCATCGTTTACGAGTCGAGGGGCGATAAAGGCAATCATCCCGAGCGAATCCGGGCGCTGCTGGAGCATGGCGCGGAGCCGAACGCCATAGGTCCCAGAGGTGTGACCGCGCTGCACGCCGCGGCCAAGGCGGGATTCCACGAGGTGATTGAGGTGCTGGCGGAATCGGGAGCCAATTTAAACGCCCTAAGCGGCAACGGCGACACGCCTTTGATCGTTGGCGTGAGGAGCGGCAGGACCGAGTCGGTTAGAGCGCTGCTGACGGCGGGCGCGAATCCGAACCTCCCCGACCGCAAGGGAGCTACGCCGTTGACTATCTCGCGGCGGTCACGGCGATCTCAAGCCGACGATATCGCCGGGTTGATTGGGGAGCACGGCGGCCGGACCGGCTGATCGGCCCGACTCTTCCGACGGCAGATCTACCTCGCGGGGCTTATCGAGCCGTCGTCGTCGTAGTTGTACGCGCCGGTGTGATAGACATCGTGGGTATTGTCGTTGTCAGCGAGCAGCAGGCGTCTTCGCGGCGTCAGCGAGCTCTTGAAATCGTCTGAATACCTGTGATTGTTGACCGGCCTGACCCATACGGGCGTGTACTGAATGTGGGCCGTATATCGGGGATTGTCGGTCTCGTTCTCGGTGCCGGCGTGCCAAAGGCCGTTGTGGAATATGAACACTGAGCCCGCCTTGCCGAAGACGGGCCTGGCGACGTTGTCCATCTCGTGTAGGCTCTCCGGCAGGGCGCTTCTCGACTTGTGCGACCCTGGAATGACCTTGAGTCCCCCTTGTCCCAGTTCCAGGCAGTCGGTCAGGAAGTACGACATGCGTAATTGCAAGAGCGGCGTGGGATAGGAGACGTCCTCGAACCTCACGCCGTAGCCAGGGCCATCCTGGTGCCAGTTGGATACAAACGCGTTGGTGCGAGCATTTCGGACCAGCGTCGACGCGTACACCTGAAGGCTGTTTCCGAGCAACTTGATGGCGATGGGGAACGTTATCGGATGGTCCATAAGCTCCGGGAAGACCGGATCGGCTTCGATCATCGGTCTCACGGATGAGGTGCCGGCCCTGGCCGCAACCCGGCGGGCGGCCTCCAGATAGCGGGCGACCTCGTCGCCGCTAAGAACGTTCTCGACGATGAGAAAGCCGTTTACGTCGAATAGCCATAGCATGTCGTCCGACCATGGAGAGCTGCAGACAGGCAGTCCGCCGACTTGGCCGCTGGTCCGGTTCGAAACCGCCGTTGCGCTTGTCATCTGGATCATTCCTTACAGGGGATCGTGCTCACGCGCTCGACGCCGCTGGGGCCGTCAAAGCTGGTAAGTCGACTTTACCCCGGTTTGCGAAGATACAAATTGATTTTAGGCGTATGGATGTATGCGATCAAAGATGCAATGTCCGGCGCCGGTCTAGGAATCCTCGGTTAGAAGGCCGTCTTCCCGCATGGCGTCGTTGAGGCTCGGTATCTCGACCACGTCGACGATCCGTAGAGTGTCGGAATCGATGATCTGTACTTTTATGACGGCGGGCCAGTTCAGGTGCGCCGCAAAAATGTATGGTCCGGAGCGGTCCCGGAATAGCCAGTTGACATGCGATTCGAGCGGGATGACCGCCTCGATTTGCCCCGTTTCCAGGCTGGAAACGACCAGGTCGCGTGAGTGGAATTCGGACGTCATAAGCCTTCCATCGTTCCCTGCGTGGACCACGGACTGGAGCTGATCGTCCGGGTAAATCTCCGTCAGCCCGCCGGTCGGGATGTGGAGCTTGTAAACCGATCCGTAAGCGGCGGAGAGGATCAGATAAGAGTCATCAGTGGGATCACTTACGGCTTCGGCAATCAGCAATGGAATGTCTTCGACTATGGTCGTCCTCTCGCCCGTTGCAAGCTCCAGCACGTCCACCGAGCGCGTGTCCCAATCCACGAGGAATACCTTCGAGCCGTCGGACGACAGGATCGGAGAGAGCACGCTGTGGCCGATCCGCTCGCGGCGCACGATCCGCCCGGACTCCGGCTCGACGATGCAGAGGTGCGTGCTCCCAACGGGCACCTGCACCGACCAGAGCGTATGAACGATGTCGCCCAGGTCCGACTTGCCGAGATGGGAATGCCAGGCTCCGAACGAGAACCCCGAGCTTATGGTCCGCAAGTTGCGCCCCGCAGTCCCCATGGCCCACAAGGCGCTCAAGCCGTGGGCGCCTACTGCGTCGGAGTCCTGATCGACTGCCAGGAAGAACCCCTGGTAGAGGTTCCAGGAAGGCACGGAGGCGGGGGCGAAGCGGCCGTCGGGGATGGTGATGGTCTCGCGGATGGGGAGACCTGAAGCGCGGTCGAGTCCGACGATGGTGGTTTCGCCGGTATCGCTGAGGCCGTAGGCGTAGAAGAGGAGCCGCTTGCCTGGGGACTTCCGGAGGGCGATCTCGAAGGCGGCCTGGCCGGCGTCGGGGACCTCGATGGAGGCTCTGGCGATGTGGTAGTCGACCTTGCGGATGGTGATGCGCTTTTCACCTGGGCGGACACCGGCGAATGAGACGTTACCGGCATCGTCGGCGGAGTCGAGGGCGACTTGTTGCCCGAAGGCGTCGTCGATGCGTACGAGGGCGTTGGGGGAAGGCGCGCCCGAATCTTCGTCGACGATGGTGATAGAGATTTCATTTGGATAGGGATCGAGGTCGAAGGGGACGGAGAGAGTGATAGGGTCCGGCAGATTGGGTTTGCGGAAAACGGCCTGGATGCGGACGCTTTGGGTGCCTTGAGGGATGACTGAGCCAGGGATGGAGGTATCGAATTCGAAGGAACCACGGCGGGAGGTGATAATTTCGGCGAGACGGAGGGGTTTGGAGTTGGCAGAGGGGCGTTGGAGCTGGATGGCGACGTTAGAGCGAGGAGGCCAGTCAGAACCCGAGATAGTTAGGGTAGAGCCTGGGAGGCCGTGGGATGGAGAGACGAGGAGTTGGGCGTTGCCTGTGCCGGAGGCTACGGTAGCGCCGCCGAGTGAGGATCCGTAAGCGCCGAGAGCGACGACTGTGATAACGGGGAGGAGGACGACGACAGCGAGGGCGGCGGCAATGCCGAGAGCGAGCCTGGCCCTCATGGTTGAAGCGTCTTCGGGGCGGCGCGACAGCCGGATCGGTAGATCGTCATTGCAGGATAATAGTTCAGCGCCGGTTCATCGCTCAGGGGGGCCGGAGCGGAACAGGTTGCAGACTGTGACGCAACATGAAGGGATCGTTATCCAATGTGCGCGAGGATTAATCAGCAGCTGAGCGGCGCCGATCTGAGCCGCTATTTTGATCCGGTACATGGCATCATGCTTGAACAAATGAAGTTCAATCTGGCTCCTACACAGAGCGTGGCTGCCATCACTGAAACCTCACCACGGGTACTCCAGCAGTATCGCTGGGGACTGGTTCCAAGTTGGGCGAAGGACTTGAATATTGGACGGCGCATGTTCAACGCGCGGTCTGAAACGGCAGCTTCGAAACCGTCGTTTCGAGCAGCGTTTCGCAGGCGACGGTGCGTCGTCCCCGTTGCCGGGTTTTTCGAGTGGACCGGACCGCGCGGCAGTAGACAGCCGCTTTATATCTACCGCTCGGACGGACAGCCGCTGGCGCTGGCCGGGCTTTGGGAGCGCAACGAAGCCCTGGGCGTAGTCTCTTGCACGATCTTGACGACAAGTCCGAATCAGATGATGTCTCGCATCCACAATCGAATGCCCGTGGTTTTGGAACAGAATCAGTTGGACGAGTGGTTAGATCCGGGAAATTCCGATGCCGACTTTCTGCAATCGATGCTCGTCGCTCCGCCGGAAGAAACGCTCACGTCTCACCCGGTTCACCCGCGTATGGGCAATGCGCGCATTAACGACCCGTCGATTATTGAACGCCGCATGGATTTCGAGGAGTGGCTTGCGGGCAAGCCGAACTGAAGGTGCCAGTCAGGCTTGGTCCGAGCTTAGCGGCACAAACAACGGCAACGAGATGGTCACGGTAGTCCCGTGGTCGACGCCGGCGGACTCGATCTTTATCTCGCCCCGATGGAGGTTGACGATCCGCCGCGCTATGGCCAGGCCCAGGCCCGCGCCGCCGCCGGTCCTGGACATGTCGGACCGGAAGAAGCGGTCGAACACCCGCGGCAAATCTTCGCGCTCTATCCCGACGCCCGTGTCGCTTACCGTTATACGCCCGTAGCCCTCGACCCTTTCCGCAACTACCGTGATTTGCCCGCCGGGCGGGGTGAACTTGACCGCGTTGTGGATGACGTTCAGGAGCGCCCGCCCGACCCTCTCGGCGTCGATCCGGACGGGTATGGGCGCTTCCGCGGGAACGGTCTGCAGGGTGATGCCGCTGCGCTCGGCGAGGGCGGTGAGCCGTTCCGTTACCAGCCTGGCGATCTCGCCGCAGTCGGATTCGCGCATATCCATACGGTCTTGTCCCGCCTCGAACCGGGCGACTTCGAGGAGCTCCTCCGTCAGCGATTCAAGCCGTTCCACCTCGCCCCGGATTTGCCCGAGGAAGGTGGCGGCAGCCGCTGGGTCGTCCTTGGCGCCCGATTCGAGCGTGTCCAGCAGCGCCCGCAGCGACGTGATGGGGGTGCGCAGGTCGTGGGAGACGTTGGCGACGAAGTCCCGCCGTACCGTCTCCGTCTGAGCCTGCGAGGTCACGTCTTCGAGCAGCACGAGATTTCCGCTGTTGCCGTCATGGCTGATCGGCAGCGAACGAATTCGGACCTGTCTTCCCATGACGACCGATTCGGTTGGCGGCTCATCCGATTCAGGGTCGGCGGGGGACGGTGGGCCGTCGAGAGCATCGGCGATATTGGGCAAGAATCCGTCGAGCGCCTTGCCCGCCGACAGTTCGGGAGTAGTGCCGAGCAGCGCGGCCGCCGTATGGCTCATCTCCACGATCCGACCATTTTCATCCAGCACGACCGCGCCACCGGGAGTGTTGTGGAACACGTGCTCGAGCTGGGCGTTGCGCACCTCGAGCGCCCGGATGCGTTTGCCGACGGTACGGATTACGTCGTTGAGCGCGAGCGCGACGGCGGCAGGCTCCGCTCCTCCGCGCACGGGGATGCGCTCTGGAGTCTCACCGTCGCCGAACGCCCATAGCACGCTCGTCGCCTGCCGCAGCGTTTTGACGGCGGGCAGGGTTATAACCCACGCCGCCGCGGCTCCGACGAGACCCGCCACGACCGCCGTCACGATCAAGACTCCCGCGGCGTCTCCAACCGACGGCCATCCATCGGGCGGTTGCGCCAGAATCAGCACAAGGCTCGCCGCCGCCGCGCCCGCCGCGGTCAGCCCCGCCGACGCCAGCACAACCCGGCGCACCTAGCGGCTCACTCCCGGATTGCCGTTTTCATGGTGGACGACTGTGTGTAGCCCCTTGAGTCCGCGTTCCGAACGGGTCGTCAACGCCCGCTTCGGCGTATTATCGGCCCAGGCTGGCGGGGAGGTCGAGAGTAGTGGGAGAACCGGGGCGTGGCCCATCGCGCCTCGTGCAACGTCCGGTGCGCCCGGCTTGCCATTTCGATCAGGGTATTAACATCCTTATATAGACGCGTCCAGGGGTCCCGCCGTCTGTCTGGAGGTCTCGAATGTATCCCAAGCACCGCCGCCGTCGAATTCTCTACAACGATGACGCCGATCAGCAGTACCTGCGTTCCCGCGATTCGTACGGCTACGACATAGTCGACGATCAGTCGTTCCTCGACGCCCGCACGACACCTACATTCGATACGCACGTAGATACCTACGTGTGGTGTCTTGGCAACGGCGCGGACCCGCCCTGGGGCGGCCGCGAGGAGCTGTTTCCGTGCCTGGAGTCGAACGCCTACGCGAACGACCTCGTAGTCGAAGCCTGTCACGAGCACGGAGTCGAGGTCTGGGCGTCGCTGCGGATGAACGATCTCCACGATTCAACCAGGTCAGAGAGCCTCGAAGAAACCGCCGACCCGATGAAGGCCCAGCATCCCGAGTGGATGATCGAGTCCGAGGAACTGAGACCGGAAGAATCGGGTCCGTGGGGCGAGGTTGCCGACGGCGTATCGGAGCACTATCTCTGGTCGGCTTACAACTTCGAACTGTCGGCGGTGCGCGAGTACCGGCTGGCGTACATCGAAAGGACTGCGCGCGAGCACGACTTCGACGGCTACGAGCTCGACTTCACGCGTTTCACCTGGTACTTCGCTTTGGGCAGGGAGCGCTCGCTGGCGCACCTGATGACCAACTTCGTTCGCCGCGTTCGCAGATCGCTCGACGAGATTGGCGCCGAACGTGGGCGGCCTTACACTCTCGCCGTCCACGTCTTCGATTCGATAGAAAGCTCGCTCAACCTCGGACTCGACGTGGAGACGTGGGTCGACGAGGGGTTGGTCGACGCGCTGGTGGTTGGCAGCGGCTATCTGCCCTACGTGCTCGACATGGACGAGTGGCTTGAGTTGACCGCGCTGAGCGGCGTTCCGGTTTACCCGTCGTTCAACACAAACACTCTCGAGGAATGGCGCACCGTTTTGACCGGCCCCACCTACCACGAGGCGCTGAGGGCGATTTGCTCGTACTACTGGTCCGAGAACGCCGACGGCCAGTACCTGTTCAATCACTTCTGCCAGCGCAACTGGCATCACGTCGAACGTGGCGGGGACATTGACCTCGAATACATATTCGCGCCGCTGAACGAGCTTGGCGATCCGGTCGAGCTGCGCGGCAAGGACAAGCTGTACGCCATCCAGCCGCACTATGAGCAGTGCATGCATCAGCAGGCGCTGGGGCCGTCGCACCTGCCGATCCCGGTTCACTCGATGGAACGGTCGCTGCCGCTGCGGATCGGACCGGACGGCGACAGCCTCGACGGCAGCGCCCGGGTCAGGGCCTACATCACCGGCGGATCGGACGATACCCGCGTCTGGCTCCGCCTCAATCACACGCTGCTGGAAGCCCGCCGAAACGGCCAATGGGTCGAGGCCGACGTTCCGCGCGGCGTCTTGAGATCGGGCGCGAACGTGCTTGGTGTTTGGAGCGACCAACGGCGCATGGAGGCGACCAACCCCGTAATCCTGCACCGGGTGTTCGTGCCGATCAGCTATGGCTCGGATGGTTAGCGGGCGGCATTGCCTGTATTCGTTGGAGAAACAACGATTCACGAAACTGCGTCGAACGAAAGCACTTGCGGCTTGATTCGACCTAAAATTGACCTATAGAGACCGTTGCGGCAGGGTTGACGTGTTGCCGCTGAATCGAGGGAGAGAAGTTATGGGAGCCGTCGAAGCGACGACAGTAGCGCTGCCGGTCTACGAGATCGTGGCCGAGCCTCTCACCGAGGAGGCCTTCCGGCCGTTCGGTCAGGCCTCGATTCCGGGACCGGTTGAAGAAAACTGGGAGGATGACAGACACGTAGGCGGAATCGATCTGTTCCGCGACGACAGCCGCGGCGAGCTGCACATCGAGATCCTGAAGGTGGAGATGCTGCCCGAGTTGATGAAGCGCACGAACCGCCATTGGGGCTTTACGCAGTTCTTCGCCTTCATGCGGGGCAAGTTCGCGGTCATCGTGGCCGATCCGGAAATGTCGGCCGAAGAATACGATCCGGCGAAGACCAAGGTATTCATCGCCAACGCGGGCAGCAGCGTGGCCATCCTGCGGGAGACCTGGCACATCGAGCCGTGCGGCCTGGAGCCGGCGAGCATTCTCGCGATTTCGCAGACGGACACCATGCTCCAGCGGACGGAGGCCATCGAGGACCTGGGGGAGAAAGCCGTAATCCGCTACGTTATTCCCGAGTCGCTGCTCTGACCGGTCGAGCCGGAATTGCTCGACACAGCCGAATAAACGGGAATCCATAATGTCCGGTCCCAACGTGCTGGTCACGGTGCAGCGTCCGCTTTACCAAGAACTGACGACCGAGGCTTCACGGGCCAAGCTGAACAAGCTGGCCGGAAAACTCGAATTCAACGAGTCCGACAGCCCTTGGAGCCAGTCGGACGTCATCGAGCGCATCGGCGCGTCGGATGCGGTGATAAACGGCTGGGGAAGCTGCACGTTTGACGAGAAGGTCCTCGACGCGGCGCCAAACCTCAAGATCATCTGTTACTCGGCGGGGAGCATTCGCAGCATGGCACCGCCGATCGTGTTCGACAGGGGCATAAGGCTCACGCACGCCGCCCAGGTAATAGCCGAAGCGGTCGCGGAGTTTACGCTCGCGACGGTGCTGGCGCTCTTGCGGCGCGGACCGGAGTACGCTGCGGCCATGCGGAAGGGCGGCTGGACGAAATACGGCGGCGCGGCTGCTCGCGCGCGGCCCAGCCGCGAGCTTTACGGCAAGCGCTACGGAATCGTGGGAGCCAGCATGGTTGGACGCAGCCTGCTGCCGCTCCTGCGGCCGTTCCGTGTGGAGGCGCTGGTCTACGACCCGTATCTGACGGAGGAAGCCGCCGACGAGCTGGGCGTTCGCAAGGTTGAGCTGCCAGAGCTAATGAGCACCTCCGACGTGATAAGCCTGCACGCTCCCATACTTCCCGAGACCAGAAGGATGATCGACGGACCGCTCCTGAGGTCGATCAAGGATGACGCCGTGTTCGTCAACAACGCCAGGGCGTGGCTGGTGGACTCGGAGGCGTTGATCCAAGAGCTTAAGAAGGAACGCTTCGACGCCGCGCTGGACGTATTCGACGAAGAGCCGCTGCCCGACAACAGTCCGTTTCGCGGCCTGGAACGCACGGCGTTGACTCCTCACCTTGCCGGGAACAGCGACGAGGCCAGGTCCAGGCTGATCGGCTCGGCGGTGGACGAGTTGGAGCGGTACCTGCTTGGCAAGCCGCTGCTATATGAAGTGACGCGCGAGCGCCTGGCGACCATGGCTTGAGGCCTCCGACGACCCCTGCTCGTCATTTGGCTGGCCAGAGGTTTTCAATCTCAACCGAGGTTGGGTAGAATCGCGGCCAATTGCTCTAAGTCGTCAACCAAGGGGGGTAAGCTAAGCTTGTGGAAATTCCCGATTCGACGGGATCAGGTTAAAGTAACGGCTCCAGGCGTTCGTGTTTTGGAGAAACGGAGAATAAGGAGAACTAGCTGAATGTCTAGCAAGAAATCCAAGGGACTAAGCCGGCGCCGGTTTGTCAGCTCCGCGGTAGCGGGCGGCGTCGGTTTGGCGGGAGTGGCGGTGCTCGCGGGCTGTGGTGAGACGCAGGTCGTCGAGGTCGTCAAGGAAGTCCCGGTCGAGACGGTCAAGGAAGTAGTCAAGGAAGTCGCGGTCGTCGAAGAGCGGGTCGTGACCAAAGAGGTCGAGAAGATCGTCACGGTAGAGGCCATGGCGGCGAAGCCGCAGGCGCTGACGCTCGTCTTCGCGACGTGGTGGGCGCTCGAACGGGGCGGCTTTGGTCTGTACGAGCAGAAGTACATGGACCTGTACGAGGCCCAGAACCCGCACATCACGATGGAGTACCGCAACTGGCCGTGGGCGGAATTCCACACCAAGCTGCTGACGCAGGCGGCCGCCGGCACAGCGCCCGACGCCTTCGCGCACAGCAACGTCTTCTATCCCAAGTACGTCAAGCGTGGCGGAGCCCTGTCGCTGGACGAGTGGGTGAAAACGAACCCCGGGTTCGACATCGACGATTTCCTGCCCGTCTCACTTCAGCTCAGCACGGTCGATGGAAAGCTCTACGGGCTGCCGCACATTTCGAGCGCGTGGGGAATCATCTACAACAAACAGGTCATGGAGGATGCCGGCATCACCGAGAGTCCCAACGACCTGGACGCCAGGGGCGAGTGGAACTGGCAGACCAACCTGGAGATGCTCCAGAGGATTACCAAGCGCGATTCGGACGGCAAGGCCGAGCGGTTGGGCCAGGGCGACCCCGGTCTGAGGTTCCGGTCGTCTCACCAGTGGGCGTGGCAGAACGGCGGCGAGGCGCTCAAGCAGCCGACGCTGGACGAGTTCGTATTGAACGAGCCGGCCTCGGCCGAAGCGGTGCAGTGGATTGCCGACTCGTTCAACGTGCATGGGGTCACCGCCACCGCGGCCGACCTGATAGGCGGCGCTCGATCCGATGTGAACAGCGGCCGGCTCGGGATGATCTACACATGGTTCAACTTCAGCGCCCACGAGGGCCAACCGGTTGACATCGTGTATCCGCCCGCGGGACCGGTCAACAGGGTCACGATCCTGCACACCAACTCGCTCGGCGTGTCTACGTCCACCAAGTACCCGGACGAAGCCATCGGCTACATCGGCCTCCAGGCGTCGCAGCAGGGTGACGTCGACCAGATCAAATTCGGTATGGGCATCGTTCTGCGGAAATCCAACCTGGCTGAGATGGAGCGCGTAAACAGGACGGACTTCGCGATCGATCATGCCGAGGTGGTTGGAGAAGTCATCGAGACCGGCCGCGTCTTCGACATCAACGAGTTCCACCAGGAGACCCTGGACGCAGTCAACCCGGTGATGGAGGAGATTCGCGACGGCGCGCCGGCGAAGGAGAAGCTCGACGAGATCAAGCCAGTCGTCGACGACATCCTCGCGCCTATGCGCGGATAGCAATGAAGTCGCCGCTGGGGGCGCAAGCCGCGCCCCCGGCCGGCGTCTGGATGCATTGCGTCGGTTTTCAACGACCGACGCAGATCTGACCAAGCTATTGATTGGATACGCCTAGAGTGGCTGTCGCCAAGGAATCAAGACGCTTCGCGTTGCCGACCCTGTCGATCAGGCACCGCGAGGCCGTGGCAGCATATCTGTTTGTCATGCCCTGGATACTGGGCCTGCTGATATTCGCGGCTTATCCTGTCGGCGCGTCGCTGGTGCTGTCGTTCACCCAGTGGGACCTGCTGACCGAGATCAAATACGTCGGCGCGGACAACTACGTGAAGATGTTCACCGACGACCGCTACTTCCCGATCACCATGGGCAACACGGCCTATTACACCTTCATCGGCGTCCCACTGCACACACTGGTGGCCTTGCTGCTGGCGGTGCCATTAACAAGCAAGCTGCGAGGAATCAGATTTTTCCGAACCGCGTGGTATGTGCCGTCGGTCACTCCGGCGGTCGCGGCCGCCGTGCTCTGGATTCTGATTTACCACCCCGAGTTTGGCATGGCCAATGTTGTGCTCGAACTCGTTGGAATCCCGCCTCAGAGGTGGATATTCGACCAGACCCTGGCGAAGCCATCGTTCATTTTGATGTCGCTCTGGAGCGTGGGTGGTCAAATGGTCATATTTATCGCTGCGCTGCAGGGCGTGCCGCAGCAGCTCTACGAGGCGGCCAGCATCGACGGGGCGGGACGCTGGGGGCGCTTCATGAATGTGACGCTGCCGTTGATAAGTCCGGCGACGTTCTTCAACCTGGTTATCGGCGTCATAGCTTCCTTTCAAATATTCACGGCGGCCTACATAATGACGCGCGGAGGTCCCGCCAATCAGACACTCTTCTTCGTTCTCCAGCTCTACCGCAACGCGTTCCAGTACCTGAAGTTCGGGTATGCGTCGGCGATGGCCTGGGTGTTGTTCGTGATAATCCTCTTCTTCACCGGCTTGCAGTTTTTTGGCGCGCGGCGCTGGGTCTACTACGAAGCCAAGGCCGACGAGTAGGCTGGCGGCGTGGCTGATCCTTCGATAACACTGGACACGCAGACGCCGGGGACCGGCGTTCGTGTCATACCCGCGTCGGTGCGCGCGAGACGGATCGGAGGCACGGTCCTCGCCTATGCCGTGATGATCGCCGTCTCGATCATCCTGATTTTGCCGCTCCTGTGGCTGTTTGCGGCGTCGTTGAAGACGCACCAGCTTGTTCTTTCCACGCCTCGGGGGTTCGGTGAGTTCTTTCAAAGCCTCGTACCCGCCGACCCTCAGTTCGTGAACTACTCGGAGGCCCTAACCAGGCGACCGTTTGGCCTATGGACGCGCAATACGATGATTATTGTCGTAACGGCCACGGCGGGGACGCTGCTCAGCGCCTCAATGGCGGCCTACGCCTTTGCGCGTCTGCGGTTCCCGGGCAGGCAGCTGCTGTTTACGATCACGCTTTCCACCTTGATGCTTCCGTTTATCGTCACGATGATCCCGCAGTTCCTGATGTTCTCCAAGATCCCGGGACCTTCGTCGGCGGGCAACTGGACGGACACGCTGATGCCGCTGATCTTGCCGCATTGGCTGGGCGGCGGGGCGTTCTACATATTCCTTATGCGGCAGTTCTTTACGACCATTCCGCGCGAGCTCGACGAAGCCGCGCGGATCGACGGAGCCGGTTTCTTCCGCAGCTACTGGCAGATCACGCTGCCCTTGAGCGGCCCCGTTCTGGCGACGGTTACGATCTTCTCGTTCATAACCAACTGGAACGACTTTCTGGCGCCGCTGATCTACCTGGCTTCGCGGCAAAACCAGACGCTCGCCCTGGGTCTGCAGACGTTTCAAGGCGAGTTCAGTAACGAGCACCATCTCTTGATGGCGGCGTCGACCACCATGACCGTGCCCGTTTTGCTGGTCTTCTTCTTCATGCAGAAGTACTTCCTGCGCGGCTTCGTAATGAGCGGCATAGCCGGCAGGTAGGCTGCCCGGCGCCAGATGGAAACTATAAGATCCGCGGTTACTTCTGTATAAGCGCATCCAGAAATCGAGGTATTAGATTTGGCGATCTTTGCACCCAACCGACCCGATCAGCTTGTGACACTGAGTCAGGAGCAAAAGGACTTCTACGACGAGAACGGCTACCTGGTTATCGAGGACGTGTTCGACCCGGACGAGGTATCGCGATTCCAGAAATTGACGGCTGAGGTGCTGCGCGATCCTAATGCAGCGCATCCGCGATTGAGAGTCGGGACATTCGCCGACGCCGGGGAAGCCGGACGCGAGCCTCACCCTGACAATCCGAATTTCATCGATCTCGTAATGGACAGCCCGCTGGCCGGGGACGACTGGTTCAACAACATTCGGGACCCGCGAATCGTCAAGGTGATGGTCGACATCCTGGGTCCGAACATCAACTTCCACAACGGCAAGCTGCGAATAAAGCCGCCGGGCTACGTCAATTCGCAGGGCTGGCATCAGGACTGGCCCTACGAGCGGCACGAAAAGCCGGAGCTGGCCGCGTCGATCTTCTACGTCAACGAGACGAAGCCCGGCGCGGGCGCGACCTGGGTCCTGCCGGGCAGCCACAAATCGGGCGAATGGAAGCACGACAGCAAGCGCGGCGGCAGCATCAGCGAGGACCAGATTCCGGCGGAAATGGAGCCGGTGGAGCTGGCCGCCAAGGCCGGGTCGGTGGCGTTCATCCACGTGATGGTCGTGCACAAGGCAGGACACAACAACGGCGACGATAGCTGCACGGCCGTCATCAATGAATACAAGACGGCCGAGAACGCCGCCACGCACGATCACGTCACGCGGCTGGCCTTCTACGACATGCCGTTGAGCCGGGGAGGAGAGATCTTCTAGGCGCTGCCGCCGTCGCTCCACGCCCCGATTTACCCTTGTCGGGACTCGGATCGGTTCGTATAGAATCGCAGAGTTGTAACTTTTGAGCCGAAGGAAAAGGCGATGCTGACGAGCGCAGAACTCGAACAATTCGACCGCGACGGTTACCTGGTCTTTCCCGCACTCCTTGGAGAGGAGAAGCGGCAGAGGTACGTTGCCGCTTTCGACGAATTGGTCGAGCGAGCGAAAGAGCTTAAGACCGACTCTCCTCCGACCTGGACGCTGGAACGTGACTCCGAGGGCAAGCCGCTTGCCGGGGTTCTGCACAAGGTGCAGGGCGTATGCGTGGTCGATTTTCGGGCGCTGTTCATGGCCCAGGAACCGGAGATAACCTCCCGCGTCGAAAGCCTGATTGGACCGGAAATGGCGATTTTCGGCACCAAGTTCTTCCCGAAGCTCGCGGGCGATGGCACGTCCGTTCACTGGCACCAGGACAATTTCTACTTCGACAGCGATTCGGACCAGATCATCAGCTGCGGGATCTATCTGGAGGATGCCGACCGGACGAATGGCTGCCTGCGCGTCATTCCAGGCAGCCACAAGCAGGGGATCGCCGAGCACGAGCGTCCAGACGACGTGGACGCCAAGGGCTACAGGACCGAAATCGACGAGTCGAAGGCGGTAGACGTAGTCTGCCCAGGCGGCACCGTTGTGCTGTTCTCAGCGAACCTGCTGCACGGCACCAACGACAACGAGTCGGACGCGGCCACGGGCAGAAGCCGCTACAGCACGGCGTGGCACTACCTGAGCCCTGACACGGACATTCCGCCCTATAGCAGCGGGTCCTACGCCGACTGGCACGTCTTGAGCTAGACCCGGTTTGTCGCTCGCGAGGTTTCTCGTGGCGGCGTCTCGCCAGGTGGCATGAGTGATTCGGCGCCGGCAGGTGTTAGGCTTCTGAGCTGTTAGCACGCCCGGTGCAAGCGAAGCAGTCTACCCATTGGCGTCTCGCGCCGGGTTGTTCATCGCACATACGTTTGTCAACCTGACGGCAAGCTGATCGGAGGCTTCGGCATGGCGACGTTTACCACCCGCCCCGTGGTTATGGGCACTCGCGGCGTCGTCACCTCCGGACACTACCTGGCCAGCGCAGCCGGCTTTCGGATCATGGAGCGCGGCGGCAACGCGATCGACGCCGCCGCGGCCATGTGCTTTTGCCTGAACCTGCTGGAGCCTCAGAGCAACGGGATAGGCGGCGAGGTTCCGACGCTGATCTACTCGGCGCGCGAGCGGCGGCCGTTCGCCGTGAGCGGGATGGGCTGGTCGCCGCGGGCGTTTACGACAGACTGGTGCCGCGAAAACAGGATCGACCTAATCCCCGGCGACGGCTATCTGCCCGCGTGCGTGCCCGCCGTGGTCGATACATGGGCGGTGGCGCTGGCCCGCTTTGGCACGATGACGTTCGGCGAAATCCTCGCGCCGGCCGTCGAGCTTGCCGAGAACGGCTATCCCATGTACGAGAGCTTGCAACGGAGCCTCGTTTCCAACGCCGCCCGGTATCTGAGCGTCTATCCCAGCACCGCCGAAATCTACTGCCCCAACGGCCGAGTGGCGGAGGTGGGCGACGTGATCCGCAATCCCGACTTCGCCAACATGCTCAGGATGATGGCGGATGCCGAGAAGCGCGCGGGCGGGCGCGACCGGCTGGAAGGCATAAGAGCGGCCCGCGACGTTTTCTACAAAGGAGAGATCGCGGAGCGGATGGTCGAGTTCATTCGCGACAATCCCGTCGAGGACGCCAGCGGCGCGAGCCACGCGGGGCTGCTCTCCAGGGAAGATCTCGCGGAGTGGTCGGCTCGGATTGAGGACCCCCTCGGCTTCAACTACAGGGGACTCGACGTGTACAAAACCTCCTCCTGGACGCAGGGCCCGGTCTTTCTCCAGCAGCTCGCGCTTCTGGAAGGATTCGACCTGCGCGCGCTCGGACACAATTCGGCGGACTACCTGCACACGCTGATCGAATGCACCAAGCTCGCATTCGCCGACCGCGAGGCCTATTACGGCGATCCCGATTTCGACGGCCCGCCGCCTGAAGGGCTGTTTTCTCTTGAGTACAACGACATGCGGCGCGGGATGATCGATCGGACGGCGTCCGTGGACATGCGGCCCGGCGACGTTGGATCGGGGGTTCCGGCTTACGCCACTGTGGGCGTCGCCGAAGACAACAGGGGCGCGCTGAACATCGGCGCCCGCCCCGTTCGGGACCTTGGACAGGGCCATGCCCATATCGGCGACACCACGCATCTGGACGCGGTCGACCGCGAGGGCAACATGGTGGCCGCAACGCCGAGCGGCGGCTGGCTCGGCACCTCGCCGGTGGTCAAGGGACTCGGGTTTCCGCTGGGGACCCGCGGGCAGATGTTCTACCTGAATCCCGAACGCCCCAACGCCCTCGAACCGCGCAAGCGTCCGAGAGCGACCCTGACGCCGTCGCTGGTGATGCGAGACGGCGATCCCTTCATGGTGTTCGGGACTCCCGGGGGCGACGCTCAAGACCAGTGGACGCTCCAGTTCTTCCTGAACTATGTCGATTTCGGGATGAATCTCCAGGAAGCGCTGGACGCGCCTAGCGTCCACTCGCTGCATTTCCCAAGCTCGTTCTACCCGCGAGCGGCGTATCCGGGGCGGGTGGCGGTGGAGAACCGGATTTCAGATTCCGTGATCGCCGAATTACGCGACCGCGGCCACGAGGTGGACGAGCTGGAGGGCTGGGAGAACGGGAAGTCGATGGGAATTCGCTACGAGCCGGAACGTGGCCTGATATCCGGCGGAGTCACGCCGAAGGGGAACATAGGCTACGCCATCGGCTGGTAGAGACTGCCGATTTCGCTCGCGATGCCGGCCCTGGAGGACTATCGATCGGTGAGAACGGTAGCGGGCATCGACGTTGATAGTTTCACCTCCGCGCCCCTGCTTGCCAGTGTTTCGGTAATCTGCCGCGCTGCGCCCGAATCCGTCTGGCGGACAATCGTCGATCCCGACCTGATTCCCAAGTGGGTAGTCTTCGCGAGGCGAGCGGCTTACTGCTGCGAGTCGGGTGATCCCGTCGTATCGATCGGGCCGGGAGCGATTCGCAAGTTCAATGTATTCAAGGATTTCGACGTGCGGGAGCGGGTCGAGGTCTGGGAGCCGCCTCGCATACTGGGTTACCGAACCCTGGACATGTGGATCCCCCGTGACCAGCTTGGATTGTTCATTGTCGATGCTGCCGTTAGTGGCGATACGCGCATTTCCTGTTATCAGTTCGTCAACATCCCGGCTCTGCTGCGTCCCGTCTTCCGGTTGTTGCTGCCGGTTGTGTTCAAATGGGTGCTGGGACGGATCGCACGAGCCGCTGCGGCGGAAGAGGGGCGTGGCGCCGGTTAGGGTCTAGAGGGCTTGAGTGACGTCACTGTGAAACACTTGGTGCGATGGAGGCGTCGGGCATAGGGCGGACTATCGCACGTCCGTCTTGTCGATATGCTCTATTCTCAGTTAGCTGCTTGGACTTGCATGGCCTAAAGCGGGAAGAGGGGGACGCGAATGGCAATAGCGGCTGTGATGCCTATGTGGGACAAGGCCCTGCACGAGGTTCCCAAATCGGAGTTCTCCAACCGTATCGAGCGGGTCCGGGAGTTTTGCGTCGAGAATGATCTGTCCGGCGTGGTGGTCTACTCCCAGCCGCCGGTCCACCAGTGGAGCCAGACCGGACACGTGGGATATCTGACCAACTGGGTCAGCCTGGACAGGAATACGGACACGATGGTGCTCGTTCCCAGGAACGGCGAGGCGGTCTTCCTGATCGCCGGCGTGGACTACATGCTGGACCAGATCGAGCCGGTCTCGTGGATGGAGGACATCCGCATGGTCGCGTCGCCCGACCCCAGGGCGATCTCAGCCGCTTACACCGACGACGCCTCGCGCGGGGGCGCATCGTCGATCAAGACTTTCGGCCAGGAGGCTTATGAGATTCTGAAGGCGACCGGATCGGCGGGTCGGCCGGTCGCGATTTCGGGCATGGAGGCGATGTCGGCGGCTCTGTACCGGGATATCGAAGCATCGAGTCCCGAGGGTATAGCCGACACCATCGACGTTGTCGCCGAGCTTCGCTCGGTCAAGACCCCGGGCGAGGTAAGCCTGCTTCGGAAGTCGGCCGCGATCTCGGACCGGGCCTACGAGACGATGATGGAAGTTCTGGAAGAGGGAATGCTCGCGTACGAGCTAATGGCCGAGTTGGACCGGTCGGCCCGCGCCGACGGCGGCGATCTGGTCTATCACTGCATCCACTGGGCGCCGAATGGCGAGCTGGATCGGGGCCACCTTTCGCTCAAGCCTCTCGATCAGCCGTTGCGCGCCGGCGACTACATCAACGTGAACGCATACGTCGTCTACAAGGGCTACTGGATTCAGTCCGACCGCAGCGGGACCATAGGTCCAACATTCGGAAACTCGGCGCGGGCGATCTGCGATGCGAACATGGCGGTCCAGGATGAGGTTCTGGCGGCCATCCGGCCGGGACTCGTTGTGTCGGAGATGCTCGACATGTCCAACCGGGCCGCCGAACGGCTCGGATACGAGATTCAGGGCGGGCGCATCGGCCACGGCCAGGGGCTCGACTACTCCGAGGAACCGTTCCTGATGGAGGGCAGCGACAGAGTCCTCGAGCCTGGGAACGTCTTCGTGCTGCACACGTGCCTGGGAGTGCCCGGCACTAATATCCTGGTAAATCCCATAGCCGACCTGTGCCACGTGACTGAAGACGGCGTCGAGGTGCTCAACGGCTTCCAGCGCGACTACTTCCACGCTTAGGCGGCTGCGAGGAAGCCAGAATCCGGGATTCCCTTAGGGAATTAGCTTTATTAGAGCGACGATCAGGCCGGCGATCGCAAGGTTGGCCAGGAAGAGGCTCACGCCCAGGCCCCAGGTGTGGCGCAGCAGTCTGACTTCTAGGTTCGCTATAGCGGCCGCTGTCGTTGCCTGATGTTTTTCCAAGTCGGCCCTGGTCGCGAGGTCACGATCGGCGGATTCACCGATTGTCGCTGCCATAGCCTCGGCGTGAGCTTGCTCAACGCCCGCGTCCCTGAGCGTCTTGGCGGCATGCAGAGTGTCAAAAGCTCGAGTAGTTATAGCGATGCACTCCTCACTTTGGCTTAAAGGCAGCGTAACACAGTTTCAAGCGTGTGTTCGGCATCCGCTATTCTCCTTCCGGCTGCGGCGGATACCTAGCACTGGCTCCTTTACCGGTTGAGGTTCCCCTAATGTCTGGCGTGTCGCTCCTCACAGCCCCACGGCAGCGTTGCTCTCGGCCTGGTAGGCGCTTACCGACCCGTCTAGCAGGTCTGCGATGGTCACAGGCGCCCCCAGCATTCCCGACTCCAGAATGGCGTAGGAGAGCGCCAGGGCTTTCATCCCCATTTCGGGGCCGACTTCGGGCGTCCCGCCGGACTCGACGGCTTGCAGGAAGTCTTGCAGCTCGACCGCGATTGTCTTGCGGTCGATTTGGGGAAACTCCATGTCGTAGGAGGCGATGCGCCGCGGCCCCGGCCAGAGCCGCGCGGTGATGTCGTCCATCTCCCAATCGGGCGCCATGTCAAGCAGGTCGGCCCCCTCGATGGCGCGCTCGCGGCCCGGCAGCATTACTTTCGGCCCTATGCCGGTGCGGCTGGGCGGGAGCGCTATGACGCCCTCACTGCCGTGCACGGTGGAGGTGTCTATCGAATGGCCGCGAGATGCGATGCTCATCGAAAACTGCCCCGACGCGCCGGAGGCGAATCTCAGCACGGCGAACGCGGTGTCTTCGGCGTCGGTGACGACCGTATCCATGCCGACGAACTCGTCCTCGACGCGGTGATCGTAGAAGCGCCTCATGCCGTCGGGTCGAAGACCCCGGAGTCTGACCGGCTGAAAGACATCCGTCACGGCGTAGACCGTTTCCACGTCGCCCATGAAGTAATAGACGAGATCGCTGTTGTGAACGCCGCGTTCGAGAATCACGCTGCCCGCGCGGTGCCTGTGCGCGCGCCAGCCGGTGTCGTGCATCAGGTCGTCGCCGCCGCCGAGGCCCATGTCGACCATGAAGTGGGGAGTACCGATTGCTCCCCCGTCCATGAGCGCCCTAGCGAGCCGGTTCATCGGATCGCGGCGGTAGTTCTCGGCAATCGCGAGCATGTTGCCCGAGCGGTCGGCGGCTTCCGCCATGAGCATGCAGGCCTTGATCGTGAGTCCCATGGGCTTCTCGACGAAGACGTGTATCCCCGCGTCGAGCGCTCCGACGGCAAACTCGTGGTGCATTCGGGTGTCGGTAACGATATCCAAGGTGTCGATACCGGCCGCGTCGTCGAGCATTTCGCGGAAGTCGGTGTAGACAACCGGCTCCCGGCCAAACAGCTCCCTGGCCTCCCTGGCCACGTGAGCGGCGGCGGCGTGGTGAATGTCACAGACCGCTACCAGCTCCAGCGACCCGAACGTATTCGCGGTCTCCGCCATTCCGTGAACGTGTCGAAGCCCCATGCCGCCGCAGCCGGCGAGCGCCATTCGCAGTGCCACGTCAAAACCCTCCCCAGTCAGTTACCGTCTCTTCGGTGTCATATGAGACCGTCGCCCCTGCTGAGCATATCCGTATAGCGGCTTCCATGACTTGCCCAACGTTGGTGAAGCGCACCCATAGGGTGGGATACGGCTAGAATTGACCCATGATTGCGCTTGGATACAGCACGTACGGGATGCAGGGCCTCGATGTTTTCGAGTCCTTGCCGAGGGTTCGCGAAATCGGCTACACGGCCATGGAGATTTGCGTGCGAGCCGAGTGGTCGACGTCGGCGGGTCAGTTCGGCGAGGCTTCGCGCCGGCGGCTGGTGGCATTGTTTCAGGAGTTGGGTTTCCCACCGCCGCCGCTGATGGATGATCTGCCTATCTGCGCTGAAGCGGATGATCGGACGGCGATGCTCGATCGCGCCCGCCAGACGTTCCAGATGGCCGCCGACCTCAACTTCGGCGATCAACCCGCCGTTGTTACAACCACGCTCGGTCATCCCGAACCGCCCTGGGAGGACGGAAAGTGGGCGATCCGCGACGGGTTTCTGGAAGTGGCCGACCTCGCCGCGGAATACGACGTAATCCTGGCGGCGGAGCCTCACGCGATTAGTGAGTTCGATACGCCCGAAAAGGCCGAGTGGCTGATGGAGCAGACCCGCCACGATCACCTGAAGCTCAACTTCGACATAAGCCACTTCGTTTGCCAGGGGATCGGCCTTCAGCACAGCATCGACGTATGCCTTCCTTATGCCGCCCATACCCACGTGAAGGACGGTTACATTGAGAACGGCAATGTCCGCTATCAACTGCCGGGCGACGGCGACATGGACCTGACCGAGTACATGAAGGCCGTATCCGAGGGGGGACTGAAGGTCCCGGTATACGTTGAGGTCAGCATGCAGCTATCGACGCTGGAGGGCTATGACCCGTGGGACACGGCCGAGCGCTGCTTTCACTCCCTGGATGGTGCGCGACGGGAGGCGGAGGCCACCTAGCTCGGGCGAGTTTGAGAGACATCCGCCCCGATCTATAAAAAGGGTCTGTAACGTGAGTCCTTGGACTTCGCTCAGGACAGGCTTTGTCGAACCATGTGCGAGAGAGGGTTGTCCCATAACGCGTTCGCCTTCCGATCCTTCGACAGGCTCAGGACGAACGGAAGGCTGTTTATCGCGGTAGTATCGCGCCCTCTTCCCGATAGATGATCGGGCAAATCACCTCGTCATCGATGAATGCCGTCAGGCGTTCGCGGCGTCCTTGCTTCGGGCGGGAGCGCTCGGTCCGCATGTGTACGGCGAAGCTGCGGCGTGGTTTGTCGGTCAGGTTGGGACCGCTGGCGTGCAGGGTGAAGTTGGTGTGGAACGCAATGCCACCCGGCGGCAAAATCGCCTGGACCTCGTTCCACTCCGCGCCTTTCGGAAGCTCGTAGCTTGCCCGCTGGGCCTCGTGGTCGGAGCCGTGAAAGTCGCCCTCGTCCCGCTCTCCCCACTGGTGCGAGCCGCGAACGTAGCGCATCGGACCGGCCTCGGCGGTAACGTCGCTCAGCGCCACCCAGGCGGTCAGCAGTTCGCTGTCGTCTTCCCAGGCTCCCCAGTACTGGCGGTCCTGGTGCCAGCCGACATTGGTTATCCCGTCGGTCGGCTTGGCGGAGGGCGGTTTGTAGAGAAGCTGCACCCACCACACCTGAACGATGCTCGCGCCGGTCACCGCCGCCGCCCATTCTCCAATCGAGCTTTGGCTTACCAACTCCCTGATCGCAAGATTCTGCCGCTGGGTCATCTCCATCTTGCAGAGCAGATTGGGATCGTCGCCCGGGTTCCACTTCGACGTGTGAAGCGGCACGCCGGTCTCGTAACGGCCGGCGCGGACCTCATCCATGCCGTGCACCGCGTTGGCGATCACGTCAGCCGACACCACCGGCCAGTCGCACAGGAAGAATCCGTCTTCCTGGTACACACGGTGCGCGTCGGTCTTGATATCGGAAATGCTGGCTGCCTTCGTCATGTCGTCACGCCACCCCTGAAACGGCTTCCCGCTGAATCCTCTCCAACATAGCATCAAACGGCGCGAGTTTCTTGAGAAGCGGGGCGTCCGCGTCCGAGTGGGTGATAATCGCGGAAGGCACTAGAGCCGACCCACCATTCGAGATGGGCCTCACACGATATCCATGCAGGGAGTTGACGATGCCTTCAATGCCAAAGCCCGACCCCGACTTGCTCCAGCGAATGGAAGGTCTGCTAGCCGCGCTGCCCGCCAGGAAAAGGCTGATGTTCGGCACCGCCGCGTGGTTCGCGGACTCCAACGCGCAGATGTTCGCGGGAGTCTGGGGCGACCGCGTGAACGTGCGGGTCGGCAAGGACGCCGTAAGCGAGCTTGTCGACAGCGGCGGGGCCGATCCATTTGAACCGATGCCCGGCAGACCGATGAAGGAGTACGTGCTGCTCGACGCCGCGAGCGTGTCAGACGCCGCCGGCCTCCGATCGTGGATCGAACGCGGGCTGGAGTTCGCCGAGAGCCTGCCTCCCAAGCGCAAACGCCGCTAGGCGAGACTCCTATGCTCGGTAGGCGTCGGTTACCTTGGCGAACACCTCGGCGATATCGGTGATATCGGAGTCGGTCATTCTGTAGGTCCAGCTAAATCGGAACGTGGTTTCCACGTGCGAGCGCGCGTTGACCAGCCGGGCGAGGTCCTGCTCGCGGTTTTCGAGGAAATGGTGACTGTGCGGGATGAGGTAGTACATCGGGAACATCCCGTCCAACCCCTCCGCCTTGATCGCCAGCTCTATCTCGTCCATGCCTACCCGGAACTTCTCGCGGTCGAACTGAACGTGGTACATCCAGTAGAGGTGTGAGCCCGGCTCGGTGACCCGCGGAGGCGTCAGCCCGTCGATCTTGGCGAGCTCCGCCGACAGCTTCTCGCCGCGCTCGATACGCCGCTCGTTCTGCGCAGGCAGAGTTTCGAGATTGGCGATGGCGACCGCCGCTTCCAGCTCTCCCATGCGGTAGTTGTAGCCGGGGCCGGGGTGATAGCGGGCCGCGCCTATCTGGTTGACGAGATAGATCGCGCCGCGGTCGACGGCAAACCGCCGCACGGCCTCGGCCAGCTCTTGGTTGTCGGTCGTGACCGCTCCGCCGGTGTTGGTGGAGAGCAGCTTGCTTGAGTTGAACGAGAAGGTGCCGATGTCGCCGATGCTTCCAGCCGTCTTGCCCTTGTAGTGGCCGAGCGTCGTCTGGGCCACGTCTTCGATGACGGGCACGCCGTGTTTGCGGCCAAGCTCGACGATGGGGTCCATCTCGCACATCTGACCGTAGAAGTGCACGGCGATGATGGCCTTGGTGCGAGGCGTAATGACCTTCTCCATCTCTTCAGCCGTGGTTTTGCCGGTATGCTCGTCGACGTCGGAAAACGCGATCTTGGCGCCTTGGTAGCCGATTCCGGCAATCGACCCGTAGTCGGAAATTGCGCTGACGACCACCTCGTCGCCCGGCCCGACTCCGAGCGCGCCAAGCACAGCGTGGTTGGCCGCGGTGCAGTTGGAGACGCCCACGGCGCAATCGGTCTCGCAGGCCTCGGCGAAGACCTTCTCGAAATCGGCGACCATGCTGTAGGTCCAACCGCTGTCGAGCACCTTCTTTACGAGGTCGAGGGCCTTGGGGCCCATTTCGCGCGGGGAATTCCTGGTGAATGGATTGTCGGGCCCCCGCACAGGTGTTCCGCCCTCAACCGCCAGCTTGCCCGATGCGACCGAACTGGTAACCACCCTACTCCTCCAAATCCGTGCGCAGACCGTCTCCGCCGCCCTAATTCGCGCCCATTGATAACACACATCGCGAATTGTTGCGCCGGTGGGGTTTACCGAGGTTGCGTAGCAGCCAACTAGATGTCCGATTTTCAGATGCCGCGAATCGCCGTTTATGCTTTGCGGGGGCGCGGCCGGGCCGGGTCCGGCCGTCGCTCACAACGGTGCTCGATCCGGCGGCGTAAGTCCGCCGCGGGGAGGGGGATAACCTAATGTCGAAACTAGCAATTCACGGCGGAGAGCCGCTTAGGAAGCAGCCATTTCCCAACAGGGAGCCGTTCGGGGAAGAGGAGGAGCGGCTGGTCGTAGCCGCGCTGGGTACGCAGAGCTTGTACATGGGTAGCTTCGTGGAAAAGTTCGAGCGCGAGTTTGCGGGGTTTTACGGGGCGAAGCACGCCGTCAGCTCCACTTCGGGATCGGCGGCGCTTCACGTAGCTATCGGAGCAATTGACCCCGATCCGGGCGACGAAATCATCACGGCGCCCATAACCGACGTGGGGACTATCACCGCGATAATGCTGCAAACGGCGATTCCGGTTTTCGCCGACATCGACCCGGCAACGTTCAACATGGACCCCGCCGACGTCGAAAGAAAGATCACCAACCGCACCCGCGCCATCGTCGTCGTGCACCTGTTCGGAAACGCCGCCGACATCGCCGCCATGGCCGACGTGGCCAAACGGCACGGCGTGACCCTCATAGAGGATTGCAGCCAGTCCCACGCGATCAAGCTCAACGGGCGGTACATCGGGACCTATGGAGACATAGGCTGTTTCAGCCTGCAACAGAGCAAGTTCATGACGACCGGCGACGGCGGCATGACTATTACCGAAAACGACGGCTATGCCGAGCGCATGAGGCTGTTCATGAACAAGGCGGTCGTCTCCACCGAAGTCGGTCACCGCGAGTACGATTTCCTGGCTCCGACCTACCGCATGAACGAGCTCACCGCGGCGGTGGGACTGGCGCAGATCCCGAAGCTGCGCGGCGTCGTCCTGCGCAGGCAGAAGCTTGGCGAGCTGCTCACCAGCCTGATAAGCGACATTCCCGGACTCGAACCGGTAGCGGTAACGCCCGGCTCGGAGCACGGCTACTGGACGTATCCGCTTAGGACGCCCGGCTTCGACGCGCTGGAGTTTGCGAGGGCATTGATTGCGGAGGGTGTGGCGAGCACGCAGGCTTACATCGGCAGGCCGATCTACCTGTGCTCGCAGGCGCTCCGCGAGAAGAACTATTTTGGCGACTCGCACTTCCCGTTCACGAGCGAGTTCACCGACCACGAGTTCAACTACGCCGAAGGCGCGTGCCCGGTGACCGAAGAAATGATGGGGCGGATGGTGGGCGTGTCGCTGAACGAAGCCTATTCGGAAGACGACATCAGGGACATGGCCGCCGCGATAGCGAAGGTCGCGGAGGGACTGAGAGAGTAGATGTGTGGCGCACTGCGGCCGATAAGAGGGTTCGACAATGACTGAGTTAGGCGAACTCGTCGACGTGGACATCCGCTGTATATGGCCGAAGGAGGCGAATGACTTCACGCCGTGGCACGCGGACAATCTGGAGGTTCTTTCGAAGGCTCTGAACGTCGATTTGGAATTCCAAGACAAGGAAGTGGGAGTCGGTGCGTACCGGGCCGACATCGTCGCCGAGGTCACTGGAGAGGGCACTCGCGTGTTGATAGAAAACCAGTTGGAACACGCTAATCTCCAGCATTTGGGACAGGCTCAGGTCTATCTAGCGGGCCTAGACGCAAAGATCGTCGTATGGGTTGCCGCCGGATTCAATGAAGAAATCCTCTCGGCGATCCGCTGGCTGAACGAACATACGGTCGATCCATTCGCGTTCTTCGCAGTGAGGGTTCGCGCGGTGCGTATCGGAGACTCGCTACCCGCGCCGATCTTCGATGTGCTCGAACGACCCAACGAGTGGGACCGTCAGGTCACCAAGAGAACGGTGAGCGGGCTGAGCGAGATTGGCAAATTCAGGCGCGATTTCTGGGAGCATTATGCAAGGCGGCAACCGGATCCTGGGATTATGTGGCCTGATCTCGCTTTACCGACTAATTCTCACGATATTGAAGAACTGGACCTGAAGATCACCCAGTTCCTAGCACAATACGGAGTCGGCGTTTACGTAACGGGAAAGGAACTCAGCGATCGCTTCGAGGAATATTTCCCCCGAGTCGAGCCCTACGTATCCGCCCTTGAGGCGGCGTTGGGAGGCAAGAAACTCAGACAGAACGTCAACAATCACGCATGTAGTACTTCTCTTCGGATCGATTCGCGCGATCGGGCCAATTGGGATGAGATGTCCGACTGGCTGGACAAGACACGCCAGATTTACGAACGAGTCCTTCAAAGCTCTCCAAGCTCGGGAGCGTAGAAACCGATTTATCGTTCTGTTACGGACCATCCCCGCAGCTGGGCGGTTCGCGAACCGCCCCTACTACTTCATCGCAATTCGGTCGAATCTCCGACTGGCGATTTGAAAGCGGGCTAGACTTTCGGGGCTGGTTAGAAGTTTCCAGGTGAGGTTGGGCCCTGATGTTCGCGGGGCCGTGGGAGTGAAGCAGTGGCTATTACCGAGGTCCGGTCAGGCGAGCTTGCCATCCACGGTGGAGAACCGGTGCGCGGCGCGGACGATCCTATCCCCCTCGTCTTTCCGCGGGCCATAGCTCCGGCCGCCAAGGAGAACGTCGCGAGGCTGCTCGATAGCGGGTTTACCCTCGACATGATCGGGGAATACGAGCGAGCGTTCGCCCGGGCGATGGGCACCAAGCACGCGGTGGCTCTGTCGAACTGCACCGATGCGCTGCACGCCGTTCTCGCCGCGGTCGGCGTGGGGCCTGGAGACGAGGTCATTGCAAGTCCCATAACGGATTACGGGTCGGTGAAGGGCATCTTCGTGCAGGGCGCGAAGGCCGTTTTCCCGGACGTGGACGTGCGGACGGGGCTGATAACCGCCAAAGAGATCGCAAAGGTCATTACCCCGCGCACGAAAGCCATCATCGCCGTGCACATGTACGGTCATGTCTGTGATATGGACCCTATTGTCGAGCTGGCGCGAAAACATGATGTCCTGTTGATTGAGGACGTCTGTCAGGCTCCGTTCGCGACTTACGGGACGCGGACGGCGGGAACCATCGGCGACGTGGGGTGTTATTCCTTCGAGGCGGAGAAACATATCTCGACAGATCACGGCGGGATGGCAATCACCGACGACGGCGACCTTGCCCGCGCGATTCGATACATCGCGCACGACCGCGGAGCGCGTCCCGCCGAGCGCGGGACGCGAGTGCACGAGACTATCGGCCACGCCTTTCGATACGGGCACCTCGAAGCTGCGGTGGGGCTGGCGCAGCTTCCGGCCGTGCCGGAGCAGAACCGCAAGCGCGTCGAGCTGGCGAAGAGACTCTCGGCCAAGCTGGAGGAAATCGACGGGATAACGCCTCCATTCGTTCCGTCGAACACGTCGCACGTCCACTGGCTCTACCACTTCCGGATAGCGACCGAGGCGTTTCGGGTCGACACGGGGGAGTTCATCGACGCTCTCAACGCCGAGGGGCTAAGGTGCGGTCCCGCGATGTATTACCTGATTCCGTACAGCCACACGTTCATGGAGGACCGCGAAGCCATTCTGGAGAGCCTGCCGAACGCCCGCGAGCACCTCTCGAATACGGTCCGATGGCCGTGGACCGACAAATACTCTGACGCCGATATCGAGGACATGGCGGCGATTGTGGCCAAGGTGGCCGGGGCGTACCGGAACTAGCCGCCTGCGTGCGGCGCGGGTTTTGGGTTTGATGAACCCGTCGCCCACGAGTGACTGGGGTTGGATTCATTCTCCAAGGGCTGAAATCGGCGCGTCGACCACTTCATCGAGGCGCGGAAATCGGTATCATCCTATACAGCTTTGAGCGATAGCGTGCAGTCGGCCCCCGGTGCGACGGCCCGCCGGGAAAACAGGAGAAGTTGGCTGATGGTAGTTCAAACAGGCGACTTTAAGGTAATAGGCACAAGTCCCGTACGCCATGATGGCGTGGACAAGGTGACCGGACGCGCCCAGTACGGGGCCGACGTGGCCCTGCCTGGGACTCTTTACGGCAAGGTCCTCCGCAGTCCCCATGCGCATGCCCGCGTGCTGTCGATCGACACGAGCGGCGCGGAGGAGCTGCCGGGTGTGTTCGCGGTAATCACCAGCGACGATATGCCGGAGCCGGCCGAGGGCGAGACCGGCGGCGGCGAAGGCGGAGAGCAGCAAAACATCGCGCACAAGAGCGCCAACATGCTCGCCCGTGACAAGGTCCTTTACGACGGGCACGCGGTCGCGGCGGTAGCCGCCGTAGACTTTCACACCGCTGACGAGGCGCTGCGCCATATCAAGGTCGAATACGAAGTGCTTGAACCGGTGCTGGACGTGCTCAAGGCCATGGAGCCGAGCGCGCCGTTGCTCCACAACGACTTGTTTATGGATACGGGCGGTGCCAAGGCCGACGCGCCCAGCAACGTGGCCCAGCACATCATCTACGCCGAAGGCGACATGGACGCGGGTTTCGCCGCGGCCGACGTCGTGATCGAGCGGGAGTTCACCACCGCCACAGTTCACCAGGGCTACATCGAGACGCACAACGCCACGGCCGTGTGGGGAGCCGACGGCTACATCAAAGTCTGGTGCTCCACCCAAGGCTCGTTCAGTGTGCGGTCCGAGCTGAGCGATCTGCTTCAAGTACCGATATTCAAGATAAAAGTCATACCTGCCGAGATCGGTGGTGGCTTTGGCGGCAAGACGACCGTATATCTTGAGCCGCTCGCCGCCCTGCTTTCCCGGAAGAGCGGGCGGCCGATCAAGATGACAATGGACCGCGCGGAAGTCCTCAAGGCCACAGGCCCAACTCCTGGCGCCTACGTGCGGGTGAAGATCGGTTCCACCAACGCCGGCGATATCACCGCGCTCGAGACGTGGATCGCCTTCGAGGCCGGGGGGTATCCTGGCTCGCCTCTCGATGCGGGCTGCAAGTGCGCCTTCGCGCCCTACAAGCTGACGAACTTCCGGGTCGACGGTTTCGACGTTGTCGTCAACAAGCCGAAGTCGCACGCGTACCGGGCGCCCGGCGCGACGATCACTGAATTTGCGGTCGAGGCCGTCGTCGACGAGATGTGCGAAGCGCTGGAAATGGATCCGGTCGAGTTTCGGCTTCGTAACGCCTCTCAGGAAGGCACGCTGCGGGCCGACGGACTGATCTATCCGCCTGTCGGCAATATCGAGTGCGTGGAGGCCGCGCGAGACTCCGAGCATTGGCAGACGCCACTGGAGCTGGCTCCCGGCAAGAAGCGGGGGCGTGGATTCGCCTCCGGTTTCTGGTTCAACTGGGGCGGTACTTCCTCGGCCACAGGCCGGCTGAATCCCGACGGCACGGTTACCTTGACACAGGGATCGACCGACATTGGCGGCACGCGCACCTCGGTGGCGATGCAGCTTGCCGAACCCCTCGGCATCCCCGTGGAAGACGTAAATCCCATCGTTGCCGATACCGATTCGGTCGGATACACCGACGTCACCGGCGGCAGCCGGGTCACCTACTGCACCGGCCAGGCGAGCTTCGAGGTCGCGCAGGAAATGATCCGACAGATCATCACGGGACTGGCGGAAGCGTGGGAGGAGCCGGTTGACGCAATCGTATTCGAAAATGGGACCTATTCCGCTAACGGAACGACCGCGACGCTCAAAGAGGCCGCCGCCATCCTCAACGAAAACAACATCGAGGTCGTCGCCACCGCCAGCGTGACGCCGGAACGAGAGGGCGGTGCTTTCGCGGTGCACGTAGCCGACGTGGAGGTCGACGAAGAGACCGGCAAGGTAGAGGTTCTGCGATACACGGCTGTCCAGGACGCGGGAATCGCGATCTATCCGCCCTATGTTGAAGGGCAGATGCAAGGCGGCGTGGTGCAGGGGATCGGCTGGGCGCTGAACGAGGAGTATTTCTACGACTCCGACGGCTGCCTGCGCAACGCGAGCCTGCTGGACTATCGAATGCCGACGACTCTGGACCTGCCGATGGTCGACACTATCATCGTCGAGGTGCCGAATCCCGATCATCCGTATGGCGTCCGCGGCGTTGGAGAAGTCCCGATCGTCCCGCCTCCGGCGGCGATTGCGAACGCGATCTACGATGCGGTTGGAGTGCGGATGCGAGATCTGCCCATGGCGCCGCACAAGGTCAGCCTGGCGATCTCGGAAAACGGCGGATAGAAGTCAGCCGCTGGCTGCGGACCTAGTCGCCTCAGTCATGCGGGAGCTAATCGTAAGCGCGACTCCTGAATCGCCGCGCGGGCCGTCCGCGCGTATGTAAATATGCCCGTCGAGGCGAATAGCCAGAGGTCGCGCAAGCCGCGGCGCGTGCTTATGCTGACGCCGTTCGCCTCGCCCAACCGCGGCGGGGCGGAGACGCACATCGATCGGCTTATCGTCGCGCTGGCGAGGCGGAACATACTTGTAACTCTGCTTACGTATCAGCCGCTCGTTTCCCCCGTCAAAGCCGCAGCGCGCGAACCGCTCCCGAATGGCGAGGTTATCCGTATTCCGTGGTTCGGGCGGGGCTGGCATCCGCGCATCGAACCGTACGCGCCGCTCAACTTCGCCTACCTGGTTCCCGGACTGCTGGCGGGCGCCATCCGATATCGGATTATGGAGAAGACCGATTTCGATGTAATCCACGCGCATGGGTTCGCCGCCGCCGTTGTCGCCCTGGGACTGCGGTGGACTGGCCTGCGTCAGCCGATCACGGTCAGCACTCACGCCGTATACGGTCTCACGGGGCGCTCACCGCTCGCCAGAGCGGTGAGGATGTTGCTCGGGCGTGTGGACCAAACGCTGGCGGTGAGTGAGGCGTCGCGCCGGGAGCTGGTGGGAATTGGACTGGATCCAGTAGGGGTGGGCGTCTATCGCCACTGGGTCGACGTCGACGTATTCAGGCCGGCGCGCAGCAGAGCCGAGGCGCGCGCGAGTCTGGGCTGGGAGCCGTCGGCTCCGACCTGCTTGTTTGTGGGGCGGCTGCTACGCAAGAAGGGCGTCGAAGTCGTGCTTGAGCTTGCCCGGCGGATGCCGGACGTGAGTTTCAGGATACTGGGAGCTGAAGGCGACATGGACTATGAAGTCGTCGACGCGGCGGCGTCGATTGCCAATCTCGACTTGATGCGGGACCCGGGCGGTCCTGAAAATGATCGCCTAAAGACAATCGCAGGAATGTATGCGGCCGCCGATCTACTGTTGGTGCCTTCGCAGTACGACGAGGCTGCGGGGCTCGTGGTCCTGGAGAGCAGCGCCGCCGGCACGCCGGTTGTCGCGAGTGATTTGGGCGGTCTGCGGGAAACGGTTACGCCTGAGAACGGCCGGTTGGTGGAGCCGACCGTCGATGCTTTTGAAACGGCTGTGAGAGGGATGCTGTCCGAACGTGAGAGCCTGTCTCCGCTACGCACCAGTGCGCGAGCGTTTGCCGTGCGCCAGTTTTCGGAACGTAACGTCGATCTGATCGTACAGCGTTATGGACTCGACTTTGACAACGCCGCTAATTGATGTGACGGTTTGAAAGGTCACACGGGGGTGCGGTCTCGGTCTTGCGGTTGGTTGTCGAGCATGATGTTTACCTGAGCGAGTGACGAGGGGATCGCGACTCCGGCCGATATAAGGCCCGAGCGAGCGGATCGCGTAATCTATCGAAAAGGTCGCTAGCAATAAGGAGTCGCATAGTGGCGGTCGTGCATGTCCCGTCAGCCATGCGGGAGCTAACCGGAGGCGCGGCGCGGATCGACGCGGCCGGAGATAACGTGCGTGAGGTGATCGAAGCAATGGAAGCGAAACATCCGGGATTCAGGGAACGGCTGCTGAAAGACGGAAAGCTCCGTCCCGGGATGCAGGTGTTCGTTGACGGCGTCAGCAACCGCTCCGGTCTCCGGGCGAGAGTCAAAAGGGAGACGCGGGTCCATTTCATCCCCGCGATGGCCGGGGGCGGATTGAGCGGACCGTCGTCAAATTCGGCGAGATTTACCCCAAATGAGTAGCAAGCCATTTCGCGTTGCGCTGACCAAGGGCGCCAGATATGACTCGGTGCTCCGCCATAAGACGGAGCTCGAATCCACCAGAGTCGAGGTGGAGGTCGTGGAGGTACCAACCTCCGATGACGAAGCCGTGGATATCTTGTCCGGCTTTCACGGAGTCGTATGGACCCACTGCCCTTACAGGCTCACGCCGTTCGACCGGTTGCCTGATCTCGTCGGCGTGTTGGCACCGACGGTTGGCGTCGATCACGTCGACCTGGGAGCGGCCACCGAGGCCGGTGTCGTGGTGGGACATCTACCGGCGTTTGCGACGGAGCAGACCGCCGATATCGTGATGTTCCTGATTCTGGGGGCGGTTCGCCGAGTTCCCCAGGCCATCGAACAATGGCGTCAGGGCAGGCGGACTATCAGTGACTGGGAGGGCGCGGTCGATCACCTGGGAGACATGCGCGGCAGCGTCCTGGCGCTTATCGGTTTCGGGCGGATCGCCCGCGCGGTTGCAGCACGCGCACAGGCGTTTGGGACCACCTGCATCGCCTACGCACCCACCGTGTCTGAATGGGAAGTGACCTCGCACGGAGTTCGCAGGGTTGGTCTCGAAGAGGCGTTTCGAGAGGCGGATATCGTTTCGCTGCATCTGCCGCTAACCGACGCCACGCATCATTTCGTCGACGAGTCGCTTATCGGGCTGATGAAGCCTACGGCGGTGCTGATCAACGTCGCCCGGGGGCCGGTCGTGGACGAGCAGGCGCTTGTCCGGGCGCTGCGCGAGGGGCGGATCGCCGGGGCCGGCCTGGACGTATTCGAAAGCGAGCCGCCCGCTCCCGACAATCCGCTGGTGAATATGTCGAATGTCATCTGGACGCCGCACGCCGGAGGCTCGACCGATATCGCCATCAACCGCGTCGGGCAAGGCTCGGTCGAGCAGATTGCCTGGATGGCTGAGGGCTACTGGCCGCGACACGTCGCAAATCCCGGTGTGATTCCAAGGGTGGAGCTGCTGCGCCGCGGCTATAAGGACAGCGAAACACTCTAACGAACCGATCTCGGGGCTGCGCCGACCGTGCGATGGCGGTCACGGCGGTTATGCGTGGAACGGTCGGGTTTTCCGCATTCGCTCCTCTGTTATCTTTCCTCGCGAACGGATTGAAGAATCTGCGGCTTTTGGCCAAAAGGGGGAGGCATGAAGAGGATAGTTTTAGCAGTTGTTGCCGCGATGGTGTCGGCGGTCGGCATGGTTGCCGTGGCGAGCGCGCAGTGGCCCGTAACGTGTGTAGAGCTGAATGACATCGTGGAAGCCCATCTAGGAAATACCCACAACGTCGGTATCTATCAAAGCACATTCGGCGAGGGTGCGGAGCAGGGTTGCCAAAACGACCATCGGGACGACGTTCAGGAAGTGTTCGCGTGGGCGGGCATTGGTGAAGAGATTATTCGGGAGGTCGAAGTGCCGATCGCGCCGGCTCCCATTTCGCCGATATCGTCTCCGCCCAGACACACGCACTCTACCGACTTCGCGACCGGACAAATCAGCCTCGTAGGCGGACAAGACCCGTTTCAGGCAAGACAGCTTCGCTTTCCGGTGTTTGTCAAGAGCGGATCGGGGCGGGCGAAGTGGCAAATCGCATTCGCAAGCGAGGGTCCTTGGGTCGTGCAGTTCATAAATCACCCCAAGGTATCCGCTCGCGGTGGAGACCCGTCAACCAATCGCTGGGACCTCACGAAACTGCAAGTATTCACGAGGGCGCCGAACGGATTCGTCGCCTACAACATGCGGGAAATAACCGTCACGGTAACTCCGGATGCAAACAGGTTGGACTGGACGATTATCATTTTCAGTTTGGACGACTTGGAAGCTGGCGAACTATCCTGACCGCGAAGGGCATCGGAACGGGTTGATCGCGAAGGGAGGGGGCGGATGACTCCTCCCATTCCGGGTTCGGCGCAAGTACCTGAATCTGCCGCAAAGGTCGTCAGGGCCGGCTGTGCCTCGGCGCTCGTTAGGGACTCGGCGTGTCCGGAAGCCGCGGTTAGATCGCCGCCGTAAGCTCCGTAACTTCGGCGTTCGGCACACCGTCGGTCAAGACAACAACGCGTCCTGAGTGTGAGGCCACGCGCGGTCCGGGAGTCGTTACTCCGGATAGGTTCAAGACGTCAGCGGCGCTGACGCCGACCCGCTCGCCCGTGAGCGGCTCTCGACGAATCTCGCGGAGTATCTTCACTGCTTCGGTGAGCGCGTATTGTTCGCCGACGAAACCGGAAACGAAGCGTCCTCCGCGCACCTCACCCCTGGCTTCGAGCCGTCTGAGCGCTTTCAGCAGGTAACGCCAGGGCATAGTGACGCTCTCCTGCTGCATAAGATCGCGGAATATAACGCCGTAGCGGTCCAGCAGTATTCCCGCCAGTCTTTCAGCCAGCCTGTGTTCGTTGTCCGGGTCGCGGTCGGGAACGCTGATAGCCGCCCAGCGACCCGGCGGGCTGGCGGCGATTCCGTTGAATCCCGAATGTCGCGGACGCCGCCGGTGGTGTGACCGCCACCCTTGCGCGATGGTCCTAAGCCCCTGGAATCCATCCGAGGTAACGAGGCCGGCGCCTATCAACTCACGCAGCCCCTGTTCCACATCAGTTCGCAGCCTGCGGGTTTGCGTGGCGATCTCGTCGAAGAAGAGTGCGCCGCGCCGGCGCAGAGTCTGCAAGACTTCACCAGCCGCGCCAACCTCCGGCTCCGACGGCTTGTCGGTTAGGTAGCTTCGGGCGGCGGTCAGCAGATCAGGCAAATCTTCCCTGAAGGCCAAGGTCACGGGAGTGGCGCGCGTGGCGGTGGAGCGCGAAGCGCCCTGGTCGGCGTGTCCGTTTGCGTCCACTGCCGAACGCCGGGGCGAGAGTCTCGCCCACACGATCTCTCCCGCAAAGCAAAGCTCATCCAGGTCGCTAGGACGGTAGTCACGGACGCGCGCCGGAAGCAGGTCGCGCTCCCACGAGGAGGCTGGAGCCTCGAATCCCTGAAGCCGCCGGATAGCCCGCCGAATACCCTCCTTGCCTTCGAGACGGGTTTTGGAGTCGGCGTGCTGCCAGCGAATTAGGAATCTCATGAAGTCGCGGGCCGAAACCGGCGCGATTTCCTTCCTTAGCCTTTCGAGCGTGTAGCGGTGGATGCGGGCCAGAAGGCGTCTGTCGCAAAACTCCTCGACCTTCGCGCCCGGCGTGAAGGTCCCGCGCAAAATGAAGCCGCCCGATTCGACGTGCAGTACCCCCATCTCGACGTCTTGCGGGTCCAGCGAAGTTCGCTCGCAAAGTGCGTCGGTGGTCGTTGGGGCGAGAACTTCGGTATGTCCGCGGATGATCTGGGCGAGTGCGTCTTCACGGTTTTCCGCTGCGATTGCCACGCCGTCAGGGAGAGCCAACTCGGGAACTTCGCGATGAGGGAACAGTTGCGCGATCAGCCTGACACTTTCGGCCGCGTACCATACGCGGCTCGACCCGCCATCGAGCGAGCACGCCCGCCCGTCCAGCGCGAGCTCCAGCAGCCAGGGCCTCCAGTCCCGAATGAAGCGCTCTTTGACGGCGACAAGACCCAACAGCGTGTCGTGGACCTCGTCGGCATCGCGAGGCTGCGGCCAGGCTTCCTCGGCTACGCGGAGAATCGCGTCGGCATCGAGCGCTCCCAGCTCGCGGGCGTCTTCGGGCAACACCCGGCGAAGACTCACGGCTCGTGTTCGGCGCTCTTCGATGGGGGCGTCGTCCAGATAGGTATAAGGCTTGCCGCTCACCACCTCGTGCGACATAGGCGACGGCTCTGCCGTATCCACCGCGTGAAGGCAAATTTGGCCGTTTTCGATTCGCTTCAGAATCTCAGCCAGACCGTCAACGTCCATGGCTTCACGCAGGCAGTCGTGGACCGTTTGGCGAATCAACGGGTGATCGGGGAGTTCTAGCGGCCCGGTGACGTTCTCCTGGCAGCCGACCTGATCGGGAAAGACGGCGGCCATGAGGTCGTCGCCCCGCATACGCTGCAAGAATGGCGGGACGCGCCGTCCGCCGCGCTGCCGTGGTATCGCCAGCGCCCTCGTTGCGTTCCATCGCCACCGGGTTGGGAAGAGAGGGGTATATAGGATGGCCTGCTCGAGGAGCCGCGTTACGCTGGATGACTTCAAGTAGGAAAAGGACTCTTCCAGCGGAAACGAGTGCTGCGGCCCCAGAGAAAGCAGGAAGGCGTTGTCGTTGGCGGCAGCTTGAAGCTCAAAGTCGAACTTGACGCAGAAGCGCTTACGCAGCGCGAGACCCCATGCGCGATTTATCCGCTGTCCGAACGGCGCGTGGACTACGAGCTGCATCCCTCCCGTTTCGTCGAAGAACCGTTCGAATACGACGTTCTCGGCGCTCGGCACAATTCCAAGCGCCTCTACCGAGGCTCGCACGTACTCGATTAGCTGCTCCGCGCCAAGGTTATTTAGGGCGCACCGTTCACGCAGCATCTTGGCGAGGGTTGCGGGTTCGTCGAGCCCGGCGGCCACCTCTTGCCGCAGCTGCCCCACCTCTTCGGAAAGCTCGACGGTGCGACCCGGCGCTTCTCCCAGCCAGAACGGTATGGTCGGCGGCGCGCCCTGAGCGTCGATGACCCTGACCGTTCCCTGAGTGACCCGCTGGATGCGCCACGACGTGCTACCGAGAAGGAAGATGTCGCCGGCCATGCTTTCCATGGCGAAGTCTTCGTTGACCGACCCGACCTTTATCTCGTCCGGTTCCTTGATAACGGGGTAATCGCCGGTCTCGGGAATGGTCCCGCCGTTGGTGAGCGCAGTCATGCGAGCGCCGCGCCTGCCGCGCACGACGCGGTTTATCCGATCGTGATGCAGCAGCCTGGGCGCCCGGCCCGCCCCGTCACCGACGCCCGCCGCAAGCATCTCCACAATTTCGTCGTAGTCCTTGCGGGTGAGGTCTGCGAACGGAGCCGCCTTGCGCATCAGATCGAACAGAGCATCCTCGTCCCAGTCCTCGCACGCGCACTCGGCAACGATCTGCTGGGCAAGCACGTCGAGAGGCGCTACCGGCTGTACGATTCGGTCGAGGCGTCCGGCCCGCGCCGCGCGAACCAGCGCCGCGCATTCGATCAGCTCGTCGCGGGTCGTGGGGAACAGCCGTCCGTGGGGACGCACGCTCAGCCTGTGTCCGGATCGGCCGACCCGCTGCAGAAAGGCGGCGATGCTCCGCGGCGACCCGATCTGGCAGACCAGGTCTATGCTGCCGATGTCGATACCCAATTCCAGCGACGCCGTCGCCACCAGAGCCTTGAGGGTCCCGTCCTTGAGCCGTCGCTCTACCAGTAGCCGCCGCTCCTTGGCCAGGCTGCCATGATGGCTCGCAACGGCATCGGCTCCGAGGCGCTCGGTCAGATTGTGCGCTACCCGCTCGGCGAGCGCGCGCGTGTTGACGAACAGCAGCGAGGTCTTGTGCGACTCGATAAGGGCGGCGAGCCTGTCGTAGATGTCTCCCCACTGCTCTCTGGGGGCCACGGCCTCGAGGTCGCTCGGCGGCGTTTCGACGGCAAATTCGATGTCTCGCTGGTGGCCAAGATCGACGATTTCACAACTGGCTTCGGGACTGGCGCCGACCAGGAACTTCGCTATTTCCTGCAGGGGACGTTGCGTGGCCGAAAGGCCAATCCGCTGGGGCGTGGTGTTGGCGACATGGTCCAGCCTTGCGAGCGAGAGCGCGAGGTGGCTTCCGCGCCGGTCGCGGGCAAGCGCGTGGATTTCGTCCACGATGACCGTGCGAACCGTGCGCAGCATCTCGCGGCCTTTCTTGGCCGTCAGTAGCAGGTAAAGCGACTCCGGCGTCGTGATAACGATATGCGGCGGCCGGCGGACCATCGCCTGGCGGTCGGATTGAGCAGTATCGCCCGTGCGGACAAACGTCCGGATTTCCGGAACGTGCAGCCCCGAGCTACGACCAGCCTCGCGGATGCCGGCCAAAGGCTCTTCCAGGTTGCGCTGTATGTCGTTGCTGAGCGCCTTGAGCGGCGATATGTAGACGACGGCGGTTTCGTCGGCCAGCTCGCCATCGCCGCCGCGGGCGACGAGATCATCAATGCTGGACAGGAACGCCGCGAGCGTCTTGCCGGAACCCGTCGGCGCGGCCAAGAGCGTATTTCGACCCGACCGTATAAGCGGCCAGCCGGCATCCTGAGCGTCGGTTGGTGCGCCGAACCGGCCTTCGAACCAGCACTGGACCGAGGGCTGAAAGCGCGCCAGCACGCCTTTCTCTCTCGCGAGCGTCACGAATCCATCCTAGTTTCAGTCGCAGATTGCAGGAGGATACCGCGATCCAATCGAGCCTCTTTGATGGATTGTCTTGGTGATTCAAGTATACGAAGCTCCCGGCAGAGCCCGGGCGAGCCTCAGCCGAACCGACCGGTTATATATGCCTCGGTCCGCTTATCGCTGGGAGTCGTAAATAGAAGCTGAGTATCGGCGAATTCGACCAGACCGCCAGCGCCATGTTCGTTCACGTTAAAGAACGCGGTGCGGTCGGATACACGCGCGGCCTGCTGCATGTTGTGGGTCACGATTACGATGGTGTACTTCTCGCGCAGTTCGCGTATCAGGTCCTCTATGCGCGTCGTGGCTATCGGATCGAGCGCCGAGCACGGCTCGTCCATCAAAATGACCTCGGGCTCCACCGCCAGCGCACGCGCGATACACAAGCGCTGCTGCTGTCCGCCGGACAACGCCAGGCCGCTCTGCTTGAGATCGTCCTTTACTTCGTCCCAAAGGGCAGCGTCGCGCAGCGAGCGTTCAACGATGTCCTCAAGCTTTCTGTCGTATCCGTTTACGCGCGGACCGTAAGCGACATTCTCGAAGATGGACTTAGGGAAAGGGTTAGGCTTCTGAAAAACCATGCCGATACGCTTTCTTATCTCGACCGGGTCCACGCTCCGCGCGTAGATGTCGCGGTCGCGAAAGAGGACTCTCCCGGCGTGCCGGGCGGTGGGGATAAGCTCGTTCATTCGGTTGAAGCAGCGCAGGTAGGTGCTCTTGCCGCATCCGGAAGGCCCGATTATGGCCGTGACTTCGCGTTCGGAAATGTCGAGAGAGATATCGTTGAGTACCAGCTTTTCGCCATACCAGAATTGGAGATTCCGGGTCGACAGGACGGTTTCACGGTCGACGCCGGCCACGGTTCGCCGCGCGGCTTTGTCGAGATGGACGTTGATCACTCGGGGCCTCGCTTGAATGGATAGCGAATCACTATAGCGAACGGCCGGATCAGCGCGTCGCTTTTCTACACGTCGGTCATTGGACTCATTGTGGCTGTTGGACCGATGGTCAGGACAGCGGCCAGACTATCGGAACTACAACCAGCGACACTAAGAGGATCAGCAGGGTAAGCGGCCCGCCCACCCTTATGAAATCGACGAATCGGTAACCGCCCGAGTTGTAGACGACGACGTTCGCCTGGTGGCCGATCGGCGTGAGGAAGGCTGTCGATGCCGATATGGCGACGATCATCATGACCGGATATGGCGAGATTTCGAAATCCCCTGCGATTTGCAACGCGATGGGGGCGATCAGTACTACGGCGGCGGCGTTGGACATTATCTGCGTCAAAACCGCGGTTAAAACGAAGATCCCGGCGAGCACGGCCAGGGGGCCCGCGAACTCTATGTTGGACGTGATGGCGTCCGCGACGAATTCGGCAAGTCCCGAGCTGCGCATCGCGGTGCCCAGCGGGATAAGCGAGCCGATCAGGATCAGGATTCGCCATTCAATCGCCCTGTAGAGACGCTGATAGGGAATAACCCGCGCTGCCAGCATCAGAAACACGCCGACGGCGGCGGCGATGCTGATGTGCGCAACGCCCGTTGCGGCCAGGCTAACCATGACGCCAAGAATGGCCAGCGCGACGAGCATTCGGGGCTTCGGCGTGACTGCTCTGGACCGCTGGTTCAGAACGATGAAGTCGCGAGACTCGGCGAGTTGGGCAATGCGCGAGTTGGGCATGCGCACGAGCATCACGTCGCCGGGCCTGAGCGGGACCGTACCGAGCGACCGGCGAATCCGATGCCCTTGCCGCCAGATACCCAGCACCAGTCCACCATAACGGACTCGAAAATTCATCTTTCGGATGGTGCTGCCGGCACCGGCAAAGGACGGACCGGCTACGAGCTCGAGAACCGTCGCTTCGTGGTCCTGAACCAAACGGTCGGCTACCTGGCGCTCGGCGTGGAACGCCAGTCCCTCGCTCTGAACCAGATTCATCACGGCCTCGTTTTCACCTTCGACGAGAAGCATGTCGTCGATGTAGATCACGTCGGTCTCCGACGGGAACCGGTTCCTTTCTCCCCTGCGGATGATCTCGGCCACCTTGACTCCGAAACGAGTCAGCCACCGCAATTCGCGAAGCTGCTTGCCGACTACGCGCGATTCGGCGACTACGAAGAGTTCCGTCCAATATTCGCGGGTCTGCGCGACTTCGTGCGCGACATCGGGTCCGGGCCTGTCCGGCAGAAGCCGCTGCCCGACCGTGAGCAGATAAATGAGTCCGACGCCGAGGACTGCCGCGCCGGTAGGCAGGAAGTCGAACATGCCGAAGGGTTCGTGTCCCGCCTGACGCAGGGCTTCGGCGGAGAGCAGATTGGGCGGCGTTCCAATGAGAGTCGTAAGCCCGCCCAGCAACGATCCGAACGAGAGCGGTATCAGCAGTTTGGACGGCGACGCCTCCGCTCCACGGGCCAGGCTGATCACGGCGGGGATCAGGATCACGGTTGCGGCGACGTTATTGATGAATGCCGACATCACGCCGACGACGATTATTACCAACGCCAGGAGCGTTCCGAATCGTGCGCCGCCGAATTTCGATATGGCTCCCGCCACGGCGTTGGGGACCCCTGCCTCGACCATGCCCGCGCTCACGATGAACATCGCAGCGACGGTAATGACCGCCGGGTTGCTAAAACCGGCGAATGCCTCTCCGGCCTCGATAACGCCCGACAGCGCGAGCGTCAGCAGCACGATCAGGCCGGCGATGTCGGGCCGCACCTTTTCGCTGGCGAACAGCACCAACGCCGCCCCGATGACGCCGGCTACGATCCAGGCTTCAGTCGTCATAACCGCGACTCGTCGCTGTGAGCCTGCATGCCGTTACTAGTCTCACCAATCCAGATCGATAGTCAGCCGAAAACCAGCCGCACAACCACGCCGAAGCCCGCCGCTCCCAGGATGAGCCAGGTGGCGTTGACCTTCATGCGGAGGGCCACGAGGGATGCCACGGCGATTATCGCTGTCGGCCAGTCGATTATGGCCGACGATCTGAGTTGAATCACGGCGCCGGCCATCAGGGCGATCGCGGCGGCATTGACGCCGTCGAGAAATCCGGCGGCCCAGTCGAGGTCGCGAATCTTCCGCACCAGGGGATTCAATATTCCAACGAAAGCGAACGACGGCAGGAATATCGCGACGGTCGCTACCGCCGCTCCGGGCACGCCGGCCAGCAGGTAGCCGACGAAGGTGGCGGTCGTAAAGACCGGCCCGGGCGTAATCTGCCCGATCGCTATGGCGTCGAGAAGCTGAGTAGCGGTGAGCCATTCGAGCCGTTCGACAAGCTCGTTATTCATGAATGGCAGCAGGACGTATCCGCTTCCGTAAATCACCGCGCCGAGCTTGAGGAATGAAAGGAATATCTGCTCGAGACCGGGGACCGCCGCGAGCGCCTTGGCCGCGGCGTTGAACCCCAGCACCGGAACGAAGGCTACCGCTCCCCGACCGCCCAACGGCAACTTCCCGGCGGTGCGAAAGAGCGCAACGAGGAAACCGCTGCCGAACAGAACGGCCAGCTCGTTCATGCCGGCGAGGAACAGCACCAGTCCGGCCAGACCAAGCGCCATCAGCCAGCGTGTCTTGAGGGCCGTTATTCCCAGTCCGAAGAGCGCGTTGAAGATGATCGCGACGACGACGGGTTTGATCCCGTAAGTGACCCACCCAAGCGCGGGGACTGTCTGGAACTCCACATAGGCCCAAGCGAGGGCGCCGACGATGATCGACGCCGGCAGAATAAAGCAGGCTCCGGCGACTATGAGTCCGCGCCAGCCGGCGCGCTCAAGACCGATGTGGATGGCCATCTCGGTGGAGTTGGGCCCTGGGATCAGGTTTGTCGCGCCCATCAGATCCAGGAATCGCTGTTCGGTCAGCCACTTGCGCCTGACTACGACTTCTTCCCGAAACATGGCGATGTGGGCAGCCGGTCCGCCGAATGCGACGGTCCCGAGCCGTAGGAACAACCGCACCAAGTCAAGAAGCGCGGACCGCTGATTCGACGACATGTTTTGAATTACCCCCACTGACTCGTCGAATGAACTTTAGCCAAAACCGGTATATACCCGCCCGGAGTTTCGTCGCGGGGCGGCAGGCGCGATCACTGACATAGCCGCATCTAGTAGTATTCCGCACGCCCTAACGTCGGAGGCGGACCGCCCCGGTTGGTAATTGTGGTTGAGACGGGCGGATATATCGGTGCGAAGAGGAATGGGATTGACGATCATGGCTGAAAACCTGGTAGCAGTGCTTACGAATTGTTACGGCGAGTACGGCGTCGCGGGTGCAATAGAAAACGTCCGCGCGCTTGGACTCAGAAATCTGGAGGTGGCGGTCAGGTCGCATTCGGGAGACCTCGTCGTTCCCGAGTCGGTGGTACCAACAGAGAAACTGCCCGAGGCAGAATTACAGGCTTACAAAGACAAACTCGACGAGCACGGCGTTTTGGCGACGAGTGTGAACGGCGGCGACGACATGCTCGATCCAGAGGGAATCGAGCGTGTCAAGAAGCGGCTCGACATTTGCGTCAAGTTCGGGGCATCGATCCTGGTGGGCAGCGCGGGCGAGGTCAGCGACGACACGGACCGTATGCAGCTATATCGAAACCTGACGGACGTTGGGGACTACGCCGCGGAACGCGGGATCATCGTCGCCTTTGAGACTCATCCCGGTATCACGGTGAACGGTCCGGAGATGGTGCGAACGATGAAAGATCTCGACCATCCGAACCTGCGGCTCAACTTCGATACCGGGAACATCCTGTTCTACAACGACGGGGCGGATGTGATCGAGCACTTGAACATGGTGATCGAGTGGGTATGCCATTTCCATCTGAAGGACAGCCGGGGCGGGTTTCACGAATGGTACTTTCCCGCACTTGGCGACGGCGGAGCCGTTGACTTCGCCGAGGTAGGGCGGGTGAGCAACGACGCCGGTTTCTACGGTCCCTTCAGCATGGAGTTGGAAGGAATCAGGGGTGAGCCGCTATTGACGCTCGAACAGAGACAAGAGCGCCTGCAACGGTCGGTGGATCATCTGCGGGATATAGGGTTTCTTAACTAGGGCTCGGCCGGCCAGAATCGACTGAACGCCCGTAGGCCGCTAGCGGCCGCCATTCTTTGTGAGGGCGGTTCGCGCTCCGCCGCCTCTACCGACGGCGCGTTCCTAGCCCGCGCGCTTTCGGAGGGCGTCACAGACGGCCTGGCCAAACTCTACGGTCGTAGCCTTGCCGCCCAGGTCCGGGGTGAGCGTTCCCGAAGCGGTGACGTCGGTCATCGCGTCCATGATGAGCTTCGATTCTTCCGGATGCCCGAGATCCTCAACCATCATCGCCGCCGCCCAGATCGCGGCTATGGGGCATGCGATCCCCTTGCCCGCGATGTCGGGCGCGGAGCCGTGCACGGGCTCGAACAGGGGAGGATAGCCGCCGTCCGGATTGATGTTGGCGCTCGGCGGAACGCCCAGACTTCCCATCAGCGCGCCGCCGATGTCGGTCAATATATCGCCGAACAGGTTGGACGCGACGAGGACGTCGTAGGACTCAGGGTTTCGTACCATTCGCGCCGCCGCTGCGTCGATCAAAGAGCGGTCGGTAGTGGTTTCGGGGTATTCGACCGCAACTTCGTCGAACACGTCGTCCCAGAACACCATAGAGTGCCGCTGCGCGTTTGACTTGGTGATATTTGTGACGTGGCCTCGGCCGGTCCGCTTTGCCAGCTCAAATGAATATCGGACTACCCGCTCCACTGCCGTGCGGGTGAATACCACGGTCTCGACCGCGACTTCGTGCGGCATCCCGCGATGGAGCCTGCCGCCGACTCCTCCGTATTCGCCTTCGGTGTTTTCGCGCACGCACAGGAAGTCGATATCCTCCGCACTCTTGCCTACGAGCGGGCTCTGTATGCCGGGCAAAAGCTGCACCGGGCGGAGGTTGATGTACTGTTGAAACGTCTGGCGAATTGGCAGCAGCAGGCCGTGCAGGGAGATATGGTCGGGGACACTTGGAAATCCGCAGGCGCCGAAGTAGATGGCGTCGAACGGCTTGAGGGTGTCGAGGGCAGCCTCGGGCATCATCAGACCGTGCTCGAGGTAATGGTCGCAGCCCCACGGGAACTCATGAAATTCCCAACTCAGCGCCCCGGTCACTTCGGAGAGATTCTCCAGAACGAGCCGGCCCTCGCGGAGCACGTCAGGGCCGATGCCGTCTCCGCCGATTACTGCGATTGAATGGTTGTCCATGCGATATCCGATCTCAGATTCCCCCGCGCGAGTATAAGCCTTGCGCGACGTGAGGAAGATGTTCATTCCTCCTAAAGCGCGCGAACTGGCACGCCATACGCTCCGCCGCCAGGGCAGCCATCAACGTTGTCAAATGAAACGCTTGGCGAATGACTGATCTCAAGCCGGGCGGCGTTGCAAGATATCCGCCGCCGGTTCAGACTAAGTTTGTTGAGACGAGAGCATTAGGAGGATGGGGTCATGGCGATCGAAACCGCAGTATTGAGCCCGGCGCTGATGAGCGCCTCGCTGGAAGAAGTCAAGCGGCGAAACGGCGAGCCGCCGTGGTCGGCCCGCGTGGTCATCAACGACGAGTTCACGATCTCCGCCATCTGCCAGCCTTCGGGATTCGAATGCGACCGGCACTACCACTACAAGGAGGAATGCTGGTTCATCGCCGAGGGCGAGATCATCTGGAACATGGGCGACGACGTGCGTATCCACGCGAAGGCTGGCGACTTTGTTCTAGCGCCGAAGAACACGTGGCACCTGATCGAGCCAGTTGGGGACGGGCCGTCCATTCGCGTCGCCGTCAGCGTGACCGGCGAGCCGCACCGCCACGACCCGGACGCCATCTAGCAGATAAACCTGTGAGGACAAAACAGCCACCCTCGCAAGTTGGCTGATCTGGAAGTCCGCGCGCTCACGTTCGACGTTTTTGGCACGGTCGTCGACTGGCGCGGCAGCGTGATCGAGGAAGTTGAACGCTTAGGCCGTTCTCACGGAATCGACGTGGATTGGGAGTCGTTCGCCGATGCCTGGCGCGCGGGCTACGGCCCCGGGATGGACCGCGTTCGGAGAGGCGAACTGCCCTGGACTCCGCTGGACGGCCTTCACCGGCTGATCCTGGACGGTCTCCTGGACCAATACGGACTCGCGGGGCTTACGGAACCGGAGATCGAGCGCCTGAACCGCGTGTGGCATAGGCTGAAACCCTGGCCTGACGTTACCGAAGGACTTCAACGGCTCCGTCAAAAATATGTGACGGCCACGCTCTCGAATGGCAACGTGGCGCTGCTCGTCAATCTCTCAAAGCACGCGGGTCTATCGTGGGACTGCATACTTTCCGCCGAACTGGCCATGCAGTACAAGCCGGATCTCGAGGTCTATCAGACAGCCGCCGATCTGCTCGGTCTTTCTGCGGACGCCGTGATGATGGTGGCGTCGCACGAGTTCGACCTGCAGGCGGCCCGGCGTGCCGGATTCAAGACAGCTTTCGTCGACCGGCCGCAGTTGATCGACTCAGTTGGCGCGGAACACACGGACGACGGGGACGGATTCGACATTGTCGTCAACGACTTCGTCGAACTGGCCGACAGGCTAGGCGCGTGAATGACACAGTGCAGTTGAAGGCTTTTGCGGCAACGTAGTCGATTAGCCCATTCGGTTAAGGCTACACGTCGATTACCATCCGTATACTTCGGATGATGTTCAAAGGGCGAGCTATCCGAGGTTTAGATGCGAGATGGCCGGTTGGGACATAGAGGAGAGCCTGGCGGTATGTGGGTAGGGAGGACATGAATCGAGGTCGGTTTTTGCGTCTGTTATCGGCTGGTGGCATAGTTGCCGTACTCGGGGGGTGCAAAGGATTGACATCATCTGGCCGCTCCGCTGCCGGCGCTAGCGACACAACTCGTAGCAGTGCAGCCGCCACCCCACCTTCCACTGTGGCCCAGCCCTCCGACTGGTTCAAGGATCCGATGCCCTTCATACGGCGCGGCCGGGCCGGCTTGGAATCGCGCCTGGAAAACATGCGGGGGACCATAACCCCCAACTCTCTCTTCTTCGTGCGAAACGACTCCACCGGCGTCAACGTTGATGCGGCCCGTTGGCGGCTTTCTGTTGAGGGCGACGCGGTCGCGAAGCCGTTGGAGTTGTCCTACGACCGACTACGAAATCTGCCCAGCCGCACTATCGTGTCTTATCTGGAATGCGCCGGCAATCACCGAAGTATGTTCGACTTGGTCAACGGACGAGCGGCCAGGGGAACGCAATGGGGGACGGGCGCCGTGAGCAATGGCGAGTGGACGGGCGTGTCCCTGCGGGACGTGCTGGAGCTGTCCGGGATCACCGGAGACGCGGTCAGCGTGCTGATGATTGGACTGGACGCCAAGTCGCCTGAGGGGGGCTTTCGCCGAGTCCTGCCCGTGGAGAAGGCGATGCATCCCGATACCCTTCTCGCTTTCGCGTTGAACGGGGAGACGCTGCCCAAGGATCACGGATATCCGCTCAGGGCGCTAGTTCCGGGATGGGTTGCCAGCTCCAGCATCAAGTGGCTGAGCCGGATAGTCGTATCGTCGGAGCAGATCTGGACCCGCAACAACACGACCTCGTACGTGCTGATCGGCGACGCCTATCCTCCCGAGGGCGAGGCCCTGGGAAAGGTGATTACTGCCCAGGTGATCAAGAGCGCGCTGGCGCTTCCATGGCCCGCCGAACTGTCTCCAGGCTTACGGCGCGTGCGGGGCTACGCCCAGTCGCCCACCGGCCCGATTGCGAGAGTGGAATGGAGCGTCGATTCCGGGCAGACCTGGAGCGACTCGACAGTGCATGAGCCGCAGGTCCAGTACTCCTGGGCACGCTTCGAGTTCATGTGGGACGCCGAGCCCGGGGAGCACGTAGTGATGACCCGCGCGACGGACGCGGCGGGGAATACCCAACCCGAAGAGATCCCGTCCAACGAGAAGGGGTACCTGTTCAATCAGCCCGTCCCCCATCCGGTCCGGGTGAAGTATCGAGCCGCGGCTCGTAAAGGGAATTAGCCGAACACTCCCTCGCGCTCGAACACCGAGGCCAGGATGCCGACTCCCTCCCATATCTCTTCAGGTGAATTGTGGCTGTAGGCGAGCCTCAAGTAGTTGGGACGGTCACGCTCGGCGCGGAACAGAGGGCCAGGGTTGTACTTCACGCCGGCTTCGATGGTCTTGTCCAGCGCGTCCCAGGTGTTCGCCCCTTCGGGCAGCCGGACCCACACCATCATCCCGCCGGTAGGTTTCGACCACGTACAGGTTGGTGGGAAATAGTTGTCAAGCGCGGCAAGTAGGGCGTCGCGCTTGGCCTTCAGGCGCAGGCGGACTCGCTCCACGTGCTCGTCTCTGTGGTCTCGCAAGTATTCGTGAACCACCATCGAAGCGAGATGACTGGGCGAGCCCCCGAATCTGAGCGGCTCAAGGTGCCTTCTTACCCGTTGAGGAACGACGCCATAGCCAAGACGAAGTCCGCAAGCCAGGAGCTTGGTGAATGACGAGACGTAGATCACCGAGTCTTGATCATCCATAGAGATGATTGCGGGGGGGAGCGAGTCGTCGTCGATTGCGAAATCGGCGTAAGACTCATTCTCAAGAATGGGAATACCGTGGCGATGGGAGATTTCCAGCAGGCGCTTGCGTCTCTCCAGGCTCATGGTCATACCCATAGGGTTGTGATATACCGAGATCGTGTAGATCATGGTCGGGCGCTTGCCGTGGCTGGCCAGTTCTTGGATAGCGTTTTCCAGGGCGTCGGTATTCATGCCCTGGTCGTCAGTGGGCACGTGGATGACGTTTGCGCGCCTTAGCAGGAGCATGGCGAGCGTGCCGGGGTAAGTGAACTCGTCGACCAGAACGATGTCGCCGGGATCGATGAATGCGTCGAAGATGATCTGCGCGGCACCTCCGGCTCCGCCGCTGAGGAAGATCGAATCGATGCTTGTCTTGTGTCCCCGCTTCTCTTCGAGATTCTGGGCAGTTAGCTCTCTCAAGCCGAAGTGTCCCTGCGGCGGTGGATACTTCGCCAAGTCTCGGGTCTGTGTACGCATGGCCGTGCGGAGGGCATCAGTAAAGCCGCCCGCGGGGAGCGATTCCGGGTCGGCATTAGTTACCGAGAATTCATATTTGGTCACGGCCAGCAACCCCGGGTGAAGCTTCACCGAAGTCGAATGCCTAGTCGAAAATAGATTCTCGTAATTCACAGCCATATGCGAGTCTACCCTTTCTCCCCGTCTCGGCCGCGCCGCATTACCGGGTGAAGCGGGCGGGATCGAACGGTGTCAGGTCCAGACATTCAGATCGACCGCCAGCAATCAGCTCAGCCATCGCCCGGCCCGATCCGGTCGACAGCAGAATGCCCGAACGGCCGTGTCCTGTTGCCACATATGCTCCCTCGGTCCCCGGCACGCGGCCCATTATTGGAATCTCGTCGCGCGACATCGGGCGGAGACAAACTGTCTGCTCGACGACCTCCGCTTCCGAGACGCTTGAGACGTAGCGGCTCGCGAACGACAGGATGCTGCGGCGCGCCTCGCCGGTCGGGGAAGCCTCGAAGCCAACGCTCTCCTCGGTGGTGCCGACGTAGACGAGACCTGACGGCTTCGGAACCAGGTAGTCGCCCTCGCCGTTGCTGAAGCCGGCTTGATGCAGCGGGCCGTCGATGCGAAGTCGGAGAATTTGGCCTTTCAACGGGTAGACCGGAATTTCGAAACCAAGCCAGTCCGAGGCTTCGGCGGTCCACGGTCCCATGGCGAAGACAGCCGATCCCGCAGAGACGGTTTCTCCGCCCAACTCAACGCCGGTGACGCGTCCGCGACTTTGAGTGATCCCGGTGACTCGCGCGTGCCTGGTCGATGCGCCCAGGCGGCGGGCGGCGGCAACCAGGGCCTCGGTGAACTTGCGCGGATCTACGAGCGCCGAACCCAAATTGAGCAGTCCGCCGGAGACCGGTAAATCGATCCACGGGCAGACGTCCGGCACGTCGCCGGAGTTTATCCAGCGTATCGAGGACTCCGCGCCGCCCTGGTCGAATTGGAGTCGTGCGGCTGCTCGAAGCGCTCTCGCTTCGTTTGGAGTGTCGGCGACCGAGAGCATGGGGCAATCCTCGAAGTCGTATTCAAGACCCGTTTGCTCCGAGAGACTCGACGCCAGATCGCGATGCTCATTGAACGAGAGCGTATGCAGGCGTCCCATCGGCCCTGTCGCGAAAGGACCGGGAGCGGAGATTATTCCCGCTGCAAACCCACTCGCGCCTCGGGCGATCGAGTGTGACTCCACGATCAGGACGCGCAGCCGCAGCTTTGAGAGGTAGTACGCAATTGCGGCTCCGACCGCGCCACCACCGCAGATGACGACATCCAGAGACTTTGACGGGCTCATGACGCGCGGTCGGAACTAGCCGCCATGTGGGCGGCGTTCATGCGTCTGCGCAAACGGTTGGCTCGGTGTTCCAGCGCCCATTCCGATAGCTGTCCTCCCATCGGGAACGAAACTTCCCTTGCGAGACCGTCCGCGCTCATGCAGTAGAAGTAGGCGCGTCCGAAATCATATAAACGATGCTCGAGGTACTTGGCAAGCTCCACGCACGCCGCGGCGGCCAGCCGACCCTTGCCTTCGGCGAGGTCCTTCCAGATCGACTCCGCCTTGGTCCAGTCTCCATGTCGCTTGTGGATTATGGACAGCGCAAAGGCGTATCTCGCCGCCGTTTCGGGCTGAAGCGATTCGGCCAGAGCGGCGGAGTACGCTTCGGCGGCGATGTCGAACCGGCCGTCCATCTCATGGATTCTCCCGATACCGGCTACGGCGTGGGGATCGACGGTCCCCGGATTTCGCCACGATCCCATCACCGAATCGACAACCCCGACCAGGCTGACCATGGAGAGTATGTCCTCGACGTTGTGAGCGAATACGGCTCGCAGCTCCTTCGCGTCTCCCGACCTCAGGTAATCGAAGTAGATTTCCGGCACCTGCCAGCTTGGAACGTCGGTAGGTCTGCGGTGCGCCAACAGTGCTGATTCGAGCGACCCCAGCCGCAGGCCTATACGGGCCGCGAACGGGGCGCGCGACCATATCCTTCGGCACGTGTGAAGCAGATCGAAATGGGCTAGCTGGTCAAGCCGGGGACGGATGCGGGACAGGATGAATCGGGTGGTGAGCAGTGGAAAGTCGAAGGATCTGCCGTTGAACGTCACGGCCCAGTCGAACCGCCGCAACGCTTCGGAAACGGCGAACATCATCGCCTTCTCTTCCGACTGGTCCCGCATGAAATACTGCCTGACCACAAAGTGACCGTCGCGGAAGAATCCAAGACCCACCAGGAACGCATAGGTCCCCGTACCTCCGGCGAGTCCCGTGGTCTCCGTGTCCACGAAGACGGTGTTGCGCACGTCGAGGCCGGTAAGCTCAGCGTCGCGACCGGCGATGGCTATCAAGTCGCCGCGAGCTTGCAGAACGTCTCCGAACCTGATGCCGCCGCGGCGCTCGTGGTTGGGCGTATCGACCTGAGCGCAATAGAAAACGCCGTGCCGGTTCCGGACGAAGCGTCCGGGCACCACGGCTTCGATCGGACGGACCGACGAGCCGTTGCTGAGAATTGAGGCCATGCCGGGTCGGGTAGCGCCTATGCGCTCGGAGTCGCCGCCCGCTCGCGAGTGCCGTGCTGGAGGACACTCAGCGCGTGCAGCTTAGCTCGCCTTCCGAGCATCGACGGCGGGCCGACGCAAGACGGGCAACCGTTGTCGCAGGGGCAGGCGTTTATAAGCTCCGAGGCCCGGCTGAGCAGGTCGTCGTGCGCGCGGTACAGCAGTTCGCTGAAACCCACGCCGCCGGGGTAGACCTCGTACAGGTAAACGGTGGGCGCGTCGGTAAACGGCGACCGGATTTCGGTGACCTTGCCAAGGTCCCTTGGATCGCACATCAGGAATATCGGCGCTATCTGGTGCAATACGTGAGCCGCGCCAAGCAGCCCCGCCTCCACCGCGGGGCGCCCCATCCGCCGTTCCAGTTCGACCGGGAGCGTCAGCCAGTAGGCAGTAGTGTGCATCTCCTGCTGCGGAAGATCGATCTTGCCCCATCCAACGTTATCGTGATTTGAGAGCCTGAGCTTTTTGAAGATCGTCGGGAGCGAGGTTACGCGAACCTCGCCCCATCCCCGACCGAGTGGACGGGAGCCGTCCGACGCGAAATCGTCCAATACCGAGATCCTCACGTTCCTGCTGGCGTCGGTGTAATGCTCAACCGACACTTCGCGGACGTACGCCTTCTTCTCTTCCCAATCGAGCTTCTCTACGTGATATTGCCGGCCAGCGTGCAGGTATATGGCGTCGGTGTGGACCAGGGTCGGGGCCGCGAACGTATCGACCTCGCCCAAGACCTTTGGGGTTCTGGTCTTGTCGATTATCACCACGTTGTCGATGGAGCCTGTGCGAAGGTTCACGTATTGCGCAGGGTAGTCGTCGGCGACCGACCAGTGCCATGTTCCGCCCAGCTTGTTCAGCACGCCGATACCGGCGAGGTGGTCGAGCATCGAGTCGGTGGTGCTCACGCCGAACCGCTCGCCCTGCTCGAACGGTAGCTCGAAGGCCGCGCACTTGAGGTGGCTGTTAAGGATGAACAGGTTATCCGGATTAACCAGGCCGCTCTCGACCGGCGCTCCGAAGAAATAATCCGGGTTGTTCACTATGTACTGGTCCAGCGGACTCGACGAGGCGACGAGCACGGACACCGATGTCCCGGTGCGCCTGCCCGCGCGTCCGAATCTCTGCCACGTGCTCGCGACCGTTCCCGGATATCCGCAAAGGACTACTGCCTCCAGCTGGCCGATGTCGATTCCAAGCTCCAGTGCGTTGGTGGCCACGACTCCACGGGTCTCGCCCGTCCGCAGACCTTCCTCGATTGCCCTGCGCTCGGCGGGCAGATATCCGCCCCGGTAGCCGTTTATTCGCCGTCCCGTAAGGTCTGGATTGCTCTGCAACTTGGACAAGAGCACTTCGGTGTCGACGCGGCTTCGGGCAAATGCGAGAGTCTGGATGTCGTTGCCCAGGAAAAGACTTGCGAGCTTGACGCTCTCCTCGATGGCCGAACGGCGAATGCCCAACTCACGGTTGACCACCGGCGGGTTGTAGAGGATGTAGTGGCGCTCACCACGCGGCGATCCGTCGTCGTCGACCACTGAAAACTCCCGGCCAGTCAGGCGTCGGGCCAGCTCACCGGGATTGGCGATAGTAGCGGACGAGCAGATAAAGCTCGGCCGGCTGCCATAGAAGTCGCAAATACGCAGAAGACGCCGCAGAACGTTGGCGAGATGGCTACCGAAGACGCCGCGGTAATAGTGCAGCTCATCGATGACAATGTAGCGCAGATTCTCGAACAGGCGCGTCCAGTTCGTGTGATGCGGCAGGATGCCCGTATGCAGCATGTCCGGGTTCGTAACCACGATGTGACCAGCCCGTCTCACGGCCCGGCGCGCTTGCGTCGGGGTGTCGCCGTCGTAGGTGAACGTCTTGATATCGGCCTCGGTCCCCTCCACCAAGCTGTGGAGTTCGTCGAGCTGGTCTTGTGAAAGAGCTTTGGTCGGAAACAGGTAGAGGGCCCTGCTCTCGGGGTGGTCGAGGATGGTTTGAACGACCGGCAGGTTGTAACAGAGAGTCTTACCCGATGCCGTTCCGGTGACGACTACGACATCCTCGCCGCGCAGCGTCCTGTGGGCGGCCTCGGCCTGATGAATGTAGGGACGGTCGATTCCGACGCGCCGCAGTCCCTCGACGAGGCTTGGAGCGACATTGGCCGGAAGGACGCCGTAACGGGCTTCGCGCGGCTCGACGAAACGCCACGCGGTCACGCGTGAGGAAAACTGAGGATCCGACGCCAACCGTTCGACGATCTGCGCAGGAGTCAATCCCAAAGGCGGGCCTCGATCCAGTTTATGGCGAGTCGATGACGTTCATCGTGGACAGAATGAAGTGTATCGAAATTATATGCTCACGTACAAGACACGAACGGGCGAAAGATGTGTCCGGCATTTTCGTGTGTGGGGGATCGACACACTTCCGATATCCGCCGACTTTCGGAGCGTTTTACAGCGTATAATCAACAACAGCCGGGGAGTCAATCTGCGGGGGCGTTCGGGGCGCCGCAGATGGTTTGAGTCCCCAATCTCATAGGAATCGAACAATGGGCGCTAACTACGACATCAGGCAACGGGCCAGGCTGGCGGATTCCGGTGGGCTGCTAACGTTCATCTGGAACAACCGGTACAAGTTCATCCTATGGCTGATCTTGACGATCGGCATGATCGTCCTCTGGATCAAGGCGACCGCCCTGATGGCGGGCGTCTTTATGATGGTTTTCCAGCTTGTCTACGTGATGCTCTTCATGATCGTCCAATTCGGGGCGCTATTCATGTTCCTCGGACGGGGGCGCGTTTACTGGGTGCAGCCGGGCGAAACCGGGGTAACGTTCGACGACTATCGCGGGAACGATCAGGTCTTGGAAGTCGCCCGGCGGATCGTGATGCTGCTCCGAGGCGTACGTGACTTCAAACAAATGGGCGGCGACTACACCAGAGGGCTGCTGCTGGAAGGACCGCCTGGAACCGGTAAGAGCTACCTTGCACAGGCCATCGCCACGGAAGCCGGCCTGCCGTTTGCCTACGCCTCGGCGCCGGGATTCCAGAACATGTTCATGGGTGTCGGCAACCTTCGCGTGATGATGCTCTACGGCAAGGCGCGCAAGCTTTCCCGCAAGCATGGCGGCGCGATCATCTTCATTGACGAGATTGACGCCATCGGCATGGCGCGCAGCGCCCAGACCGGCGGCGGCATGATGATGGGTGGAATGATGGGCATGGGAGGCATGGGGCTTCTCAACGAGCTCCTGCTGCAGATGGACCCGCCGAACTTCGACAACGGCTGGACGGCCCGTCTAATGCGGCGGCTGGGGCTAAAGAAGGAGCGCGCTACTCCGCCGCCCGTGTTGACGATCGGCGCGACTAACCTGGTGAGCGCTCTCGATCAGGCTCTGTTGCGGCCCGGCCGTTTCGACCGGCGGATTCACGTCGACTTCCCCGACTTCGATGGCCGAAAAGACATCATCCAGTACTACCTTGCCAAGGTTCGGCACGAGGAAATGCCGCTGGCGCGCATGGGGAACGACACCATCGGCTATACGCCGGTTGCCATAAAGTTCGTCATCAACGAGGCGGTGATCCACGCCCACTTCGAAGGTCGCGACGCCATTACGTACGAAGACTTCTCGAGTGCCCGTGAGGCCCATGAATGGGGTGTCCGTGAGCCGATCAGAAGCATGTCGCTGGACGAAAAGCGAAGACTCGCCTATCACGAGGCGGGTCACGCGGTCGCCCAGGTGAAGTTGCTTCCGCGGCACCGGCTGTCGAAGGTGACGATCATTCGGCACGGATCCGCGCTTGGGCTTTCGGCGGTCAAGCCGCTGGAAGAACGACACACGCAGACCCGCGAAGAGGCTCTGGCATGGATTCAGACAGGTTTGGCTAGCCGTGCCGCCGAGGAACTATTCTTGGGAACCCGCATGAGCGGAGGATACGGTGACTTGACCGACTGCACCATGCTGGCATACCAGATGCTTACGATGTGGGGTGCCGACGGCAGCCTTTTCTCCTATGGTCCGTGGGGGATGGGACAACTCGATCCTGAGACGAAGACTCGAATCGAGCAGGTCCTGGAACAGGAGTTCAAGAAGGCGAAAGCGCTTTTGGCCAAGTACGCCGGTGGGATGCACGAGATCGCGGAGGGTCTTGTCGAGCACGGCGAACTGGACGGGGATGACGTGATTGACATCCTGGCCAAGCACGACGAGTTGATCGCTTCGGGTCGAGGTCCGCGGATTCTTCCGCAATACGCGCTCGCCAGCGCGGGCGGGATTGCGGGCGGCGTTCGCGCATTGCTGGCGGCCGACGAGGACGAATCGGAAGACGGCGCGGACGAGTCCGCCAACGGTAAGTCCTGGAACGGAGAGGACACGCGGGAGTCCGCTAACGGCGCTAACGGCGAACGCTAGCGGGACCGAGCAACAGAGGCTTCCAAGCGTGTCGTGAGCGCAAGGGGGCCAAGAGCTAGTTGCCCTTGACGTAGTTTGGCCTAAACGGCGCTGAGAGTTGCTATTGACCGGTCGATTCGCGCCTCTGCGGGAGCCGACTCTATGTTGCCATTGGTAGTTCGGGATTTCAGAGTTTCCTGTAGCTTGTAGCTGAAGATGACCATCAGCAGGCCAAATTGGGGGCGAACGCGAAGGGATGAATTTCGAGTCCGCCCGCGTTCTGCGGTTTCGAGCCTTGTGGTCCGTTGCCTTACCTGAGGGTTAGCAACCAGGCGACGAGAATCTCGATCTCGGCTTCGTCCTGGACAAGCTTGGGCATCACCGTTCCGGGTTTGACCTCTGCCGGATCCCTGATCCATCTCGCGATGTTGTCCGCGGTCACGGGCAGTCCCGCCGCCAGCTCATTACGCGACGCCAGCCCTTCCAGACGCGGGCCGATTGTCCCGACCGCTTCGGGAATGCTGGAGACGACGTGACAGGCGATGCATCCCTTCGACTTGAACAGCGCTATGGCGGCGTCAGAATCGACTTGATGGGAGGGCGTTGCGCCAGGCTTGGTTGCGGCTCCGCTAGGCGGTGGCGCGCTTTCCAGCCCTGACGTCTCACGACCGCCGTCGCCGCAAGCGGCGATCACGGCCATGCTGACGGCGAGGAAAGCCAAGGCTGTCCGGACGGTGAGTTTTCGACTGAAACTCCATGAACCGAGTCTCATCGAATAGTCCTTCCCGAGAACCTCATCGGCGGCAGCAACATCATTTTCGAATTGTTTGCGCCGAGGAACTCTCCCTGCCGTAAAACCCAACGAGGGTACAACCGTGAGGGATAAGGGCGCAAAGGCTATGGCGGCTACAAGTTGGCCAGCACCAGACCACCTATGGCAAGAAAGACGCCGGCAAGCGTCACCTTGCCCAAGCGCCTTTTCCAAATCACATAGTCGGCTAGCAAGATCAGGAGCAGGTAGCTGCTCAGCACCACCGGAAACACCAGCGTGCCGGGAAGCTCGGTCAAGGCGCGAACCATGGCGGCGTTTTGTGAGAAGTTCGCCGCTCCCAAAGCCATACCGAGAGCCAACCAGGTTTTCCAAGGGCGAGCTTTGGGATACGACACCGCGCGGTTTGTCTCGCGGTGTCTTCGAGCGATCCGGCTGACCAAGGGCGCGGTCAAAACGGTTCCCACCGCCGCTCCCATAAAGGCAAACGCGGCGTAGTCCAGAGCGTTGGATTCGGCGCTCATTTCGGCGAAAGACTTCGCGGCCAGAGATCCGGTGCCCGTCATCAGCATGGTGAGGAGCATCAGCAAGGCAGGCGTGCGCACGCCTGCGGGACCGGCCGTACGACGGGCATCCGCGCCGAGCAACGGAAGCGCGGCGAGCGTGAGGATAATCCCCGCGATCCGGACGATGTCCGGCGACTCTCCCCAAAAGATGATTGACCCGACGATGGGTATCAACACGGAGATGCGGAGGACTGTAAAGGTCACCGCCAGACCGCCGACCGCTATGAGCGCGAAGAGCACGATGTACGCAAAGTGGTAGTTGACTCCCTGGTAAACGGCGAGCAGGCTCACGGGCCATTCGAAGCTCAGCCCACCGGCCAGTAGAGCCGCCGTCAGCGCCATCAGCATGGCGGTCCAGTAGTTGACCGCGCCGACCTTGAAGAAGGTCTGCGGATCGGTCCTGGCGTGACGCATTATCAATCCGAACGCCGCATGACCGAGTACCTGTGCGACTATGAAGGCCACCGACGGCTCCGTTTTAGCAATTGCCCCTCCTGAGTCAGACAGGATGGTTGGAAACCTGTGCTACGATGCCTTAATGCGTTGACGATATCCACTTTGCTTTGAATTCGCTCCAAAACATTCCCAGGCTGAAAACCACCATCACTACCGCCCCCTCGTAGCGGAGCGCGCCGCGCTGCGTTGTCGAGGGGATGCCCGCCCGGAATCTCCGGGCCGTTTTAATTCGCGGGACTCTTCCCCGCCATCAATCAACGGAGCGCTCACAATATGACAATGTCTGAACTTGAAACGATGCGGCATTCCTGCGCGCACGTAATGGCGGCGGCGGTAATTGAGATGTTCCCTGAAGCCAGCCTGGGCTTCGGGCCGCCGATTGACGATGGCTTCTACTATGACTTCGACCTTGCGCGGTCGTTGACGCCGGACGATCTCGAAGAGATCGAGCGGCGTATGCGGCGGTTGATCTCGAGAGCCGATCCGTTCGAGTACGAAGAACTCGAAGCCGGGGATGCCAAGGCACTGCTCGGAGGCATGGGACAGAATTACAAGATCGAGGCGATCGATGACATTTCCCGCCTGGGAGAAGCGCCGTCGATATATCGATCAGGGGACTTTCTCGACCTCTGCGCAGGGCCTCACCTCGAGCATACGGGTAAGGTGGGTCCCTTCAAGCTGCTATCCATCGCGGGAGCTTACTGGAAAGGCAGCGAGAAGAACCCCCAGCTTCAGCGCATATACGGAACCTGTTTCCCCACGCAAGCCGAGCTGGACCGTCACCTGGAGCTTCTCGAAGAGGCGCGGTCCCGTGACCACAGGACTCTGGGACTTGTGCTTGACCTGTTTACTGTGAACGAGCTTGTCGGGCCGGGACTTGCCCTGTGGCATCCGAACGGCGGCAGGGTCAGAGAGATCATCGAGGACTTCTGGCGGGCCGAGCACCGGCGTCGAGGGTACGAGCTGGTCTTTTCGCCGCACATAGGCCGCGCCGAACTGTGGGATACGAGCGGGCATACCCGCTGGTTTGCGGATGACATGTTTCCGCCGATGGAGCTCGAGACCCAGTCGTACGTCAACAAGCCCATGAATTGCCCGTTTCACATCCAGATATACAAATCACGGACGCGCAGCTACCGTGAGTTGCCGCTACGCTGGGGGGAGTTGGGAACGGTTTACCGCCATGAACGTTCGGGCGTCCTACATGGCATGTTGCGAGCGCGCGGCTTTACACAAGATGACGCGCACCTATTTTTGAGGCCAGACCAGCTCGTGGACGAAATCCTCGGCGTGCTCGATCTGGAGCTGTTTTTCCTGAAGCAGTTTGGATATGAGGACCTCAGGTTCACGTTGAGCGTTCGCGACGAGTCCAACAAGGAACACTATGCCGGTACGGACGAAGTTTGGGAGCTTGCCGAGCGGGCGCTCGCCAACGCCCTTAACGAGAAGGAGCTGGAATATACGCGCGCGGAAGGCGAGGCGACTTTCTACGGACCGAAGATCGACACCCACTTGAGCGATGCGCTCGGCCGTCTTTGGCAAGGCCCGACGATTCAGGTTGACTTCAACTTGCCGGAGCGCTTCGACATCGTGTACGAAGGGCAGGACGGCGTCCGGCACCGTCCGGTGATGGTACACCGGACGATCCTGGGATCGATGGAGCGGTTCGTCGCGGGCCTGGTGGAGCACCACGCTGGCGCGTTTCCCGTTTGGCTTGCGCCTGAGCAAGTCCGGGTAATCAACATCGCCGACCGCCACGTCGATTATTGCCAATATGTGGTCGCGGCGTTGCGGGAGGCTGGGCTTAGGGCCCAGCTCGACGTACGATCCGAGCGAATGAATCTCAAGATCCGCAGAGCCCAGTGGCAGAAGACGCCTTATATGCTGATCGCCGGCGACCGGGATGTTGCTGCCGAGAAGGTTTCGGTACGGCTCCGGTCGGGACAGGACCTTGGGGCGATGGACCTAGCGGACTTCATAGAGACTGCGGTCAGGGTGAACGCCGAGCGGGCGGCGGGTTACGGATTCGACGAGTGACGGTGAAGTCCCAGGCACGAACCGCGTCTCGGAGTGCGCGGGGACGCGGAGGTTCAGAAACGCCGTCCGCCGCGAACCTGTTCAGGCTGGACGCCGCCGCCCTGAGGCCGCGCCTTTTGAAGACATATGAGGAGCTGCTGGGTGTTCACGGACCGCAGGGCTGGTGGCCGGGCAGACACTCATTCGAGATGTGCGCGGGCGCGATTCTAGTACAGAACACTGCTTGGACAAACGCCCGCAAGGCGCTGGACAATCTGCAGCGTGGCGGAGCCGATTCCGTCTTTGGGATACTGGCACTGTCGGAAGCGAAGCTTGCAGACCTGATTCGGCCGTCCGGCTATTACAACCAGAAGGCCGCGAAGCTGGCGGGCTTTTGCGATTACGTGGCTGAGAAATACGGGGCAGATCTCGGACGGTTCTTGAGCTTGCCCCGGGACCGTCTGCGCGCCGAGCTACTGAGTCTCTGGGGCATTGGAGCGGAAACCGCCGATTCCATCATTCTCTACGCTGCCCGGCAGCCGTCCTTCGTGATAGATACCTACACCGTCCGGTTCCTCGAGCGTGTGGGAATCATCCCCAGCGATGTAAACAGGGACCAGCTGCGGAGAGCGGTTATGGCCGCTCTGCCCGAGGACGTGGAGCTGTACGCCGAGATGCACGCGCTGATAGTCCAACATGGAAAGCGATTCTGCGGGACGTCGCCTCGCTGCGGGGACTGCCCACTGATAGGGTCGTGCGACTTCGGTCAGTCGACCGGGATTGTTGGCGCGCGTCCGGCGAGCCGTAGCGATTTTGACGTCGATCACTGGACCGGAACATGAAGGCGTAGGCTGTATGGAACGCTGCGAGAGAGGCCATCTGCCAGCGGAGGGATGAAGTTGCAACTTGAGGTATAGAGAACTTGGCAGGCACGGCCTCAGAGTGTCGGAGGTTGGACTGGATACCCGCCAGATGGGTGGGACCCTTTGGATAGGCGGTCCCGGAATGCCGAGGCCCTACGGCTTTGGGCAGGTCGACGAAAGCGAATCTCTGGGAGTAGTTTCACGCGCGCGTGCGATGGGTATCAACTTCCTGCTCACAAGCCCGGCCAGCGGCGGGGGGCGCGCTGAAAGATTGATTGGAAAGGCCATCGCCGGCAATCGCGACTACTGGGTGCTGGGAGTGATGGGCGGCCTGACGGTCGATGGGACGGAACTCAAGCGCGATTTCTCTTATGACGCTCTTAGTGCCAGCCTGCGGGCCAGCCTGGACCGTCTCGGAACTTCGGATACCGATCTCTTCATGATCGAGTCTGTGACTGGAGAGGAGCTGCGAGACGGGGCCTGTATCGAGAGTCTTCGGCGAGTCGCCAGGTCGGGTCTCACGGGATTCGTCGGGGTCGACGTAGACATCGCGAGCGCCGACATGGAGCTGCTGCTGAATCTGGATGTAGACGTCGTCCGCGTCCGCTACAACATTTTCGAACCGCTTGCGGGCGAGTTCTTTGCGCAGGCGCGAAATGCGGGACTCGGAATCATAGCCAAGGGGCCGCTCGCCGACGGTTTCCTAAGGGGCAACTTCTCAAATCTGGACACGTTTGCCCCGGACGACGAGCGCAGCCTTCTAGCCCCGGAACGAGTAGAGGATTTGATTGCGAAATCGGAGAGTCTTTCTTTTCTCGAAATGCCGCGGCGCTCGCTTGCGCAGTCGGCGCTTCTATACGTTCTCGCTAATAGAGCTGTCTCGGTTGCGTTGACGGGAGCCGCCAGCGTGGCAGAAGTCGAGGAAGACGCTGCGGCAGGGTCCATACCCTGGCTCGATGATGCGGCGCTTGATCGCATCCGAAGGCTGCAGCGAGCGAACTTCCGGATCGCGTAGCTACCCGTTGGGTATCTTGCAACCGAGAATCAAGGTTCCGGCGTTCTTTGGTCGGCCAGTCTTTCAGGCGAGTGCCGGCGACTGACCGGAGCGCCCAGCCGCGCTAGGTGTCGAAGCGCTTTGGTCGGTACTGGAGTGAGCCGGGGAGCGACTCTCGCAGGCCCATCGCCACAATCGTTCGCTGGGTCACGTCGTAGACCACGTCCTCGACGGTGGAGGGGTACTTGTAGAACGCAGGCATTGGCGGCAGCACGGTTACGCCGAGCTCGCTGAGCGTCAGCAGGTTTCGAAGATGGATGGGCGAGAGCGGTGATTCGCGAGGCACGATCACCAAAGGGGTCCGCTCCTTTATCGCCACGTCGGCCATGCGATGGATCAGATTGCTCCCGACGCCCGTCGCGATCGAGGCCGCGGTCGCCATGCTGCACGGCGCTATGCACGACGCTCGTACCGGGAACGAACCGCTCGCGATAGGAGCGGCGAGGTCACCAGGATTGAACGTGATGACATTTCCGAGATCGGTCCATTCGTCCATCGCCGTCTCCAGAGGCTCTCCCAGCTCCTCGCGCCACATCAGCCGCCCGTAACGGCTGCACACAAAGAGGACCGTCATCCCCATCTTCAGCAGGGCTTCAGCCAGGCCCTTGGCCAGTATGGCCCCGCTGCCGCCGGTCACGGCAAGGACTACGTTGTTGCCATCGTCTCGTTGCATCAGCCGAAGACGTAGGAAAAAGAGACTGCGATTAGTAGCGCCACGGAAACATACCCGTTCATGTCAAAGAACGCCTTCTGAAGTCTACCTAGGTCGGTCGGCGAAACCATCGTCGATTCGTAGGCCAGCAGTGCCGCTGCGGCAAGAACGCCGATCCAGTATGGCCATCCCAGTCCGGCGACCAGCCCCAAGGCTACGAGCAGCATGACGGTTGCGGCGTGACAGCCGCGTGAAGTCCAGAGCGCTGCGGCGATCCCGAACCGGGCCGGCACCGAGTGCAGTCGGTCGCGTCTGTCGACATCTACATCCTGGCACGCGTAGATCAGGTCGAATCCGGCTATCCAGAACAGCATCGCGAGAGAGATCAGCGCTGCCTCCAAGCCGAAGTCGCCGCGGACTCCGATCCAGGCTCCGGCCGGGGCTATGGAGTCGGCCAGTCCAAGAATCCAGTGCGTCGACCAGGTGAATCGCTTTGTGTAGGGGTAGGCGCAGACAGCGAACAGCGCGACCGGCGCGAGCAAAAGGGCGGTCAAATTCAAGCGCCAGGCCGCGAGTATCAGCACGGCGGCCCCGGCGATGGCGAGGGCGGCCATCTCGCGCCGCCGCATCAATCCCGCAGGCAGCGCGCGGTCGGAGGTGCGAGGGTTTCGCGCGTCGAGCTCCGCGTCCACGAGACGATTGATGGCCATCGCGGCGGTTCGCGCTCCTGCCATCGCCGCCGTGATTAGCAGGAACTTGTCCCAGCCCGGCCAGCCATCTGCCGCGAGCAACATGCCAATGTACGCGAAGGGCAGGGCAAAGATGGTGTGCTCGAAGCGTATCGACTCAAGATAGATCCGCGCTCTGCTGACGGCCACTATTGCGACCCGGGGGAGATTCGGCCGGACCAGTTTTGTGGATTCGGGCGTGCTTTATCCAGGGGACCACGATGCGCGGGACGGATGTCGGCCACTGGCCCGCGTGAAGGTTGAGGATTCCCGTCCCGTATCGGGGTACGGGGCAGACCCTTCGACAAGCTCAGGGCAGGCTTTTCGCGGTAGTGACGAGAAGGTCGGCAGGAATGATGGTGAGGGGGGAGGGGATAACGAAGATAAGGCGGGACTGTGGGACTTCCCGCTGAGACGTGGGATATCCGAGCCCTAAACCCGCGGCTGGCTAGAATCCGTACTCCTCCCACCGGCCGTCGACCAAGTCCTTGATCTCTTGAGTCATCACGATATCGGGCGGCCATTCGCGATGGTGCCCTTCCTCGGGCATTTTGATCGTGGCGTCGATGCCGATCTTGCCGCCGTAGTTGGGCTGCGGCGAAGCGTGTTCCAGAGTGTCGGCCGGTCCTTTAGCGATCTCTATATCGCGGGCCGGGTCGGTGTTGTTGCCGACCCGCCAGAGGACTTCGCGAAGGTTTTGGACGTCGACGTTCTCGTCGACGACGATCACGAATTTGGTGAACATGAGCTGTCCCAATCCCCAAATTGCGTGCATGACCTTGCGGGCCTGTCCTGGATAGCGCTTGCGGATCGACGCTATGGCGAAATTGTGGAACACCGAATCGACCGGAAGATGGATGTCCACCAGCTCGGGAACCATGAGCCGAATCAGCGGGAGGAACAAGCGCTCGGTGGCGCCGCCTATGAAGGCGTCTTCCATCGGCGGCTTGCCCACAATCGTCGAGGCGTAGATCGGGTTGCGGCGATGGGTGATAGCCGTCACGTGCAGAACGGGATATTCGTCGGCAAGCGAATAGACACCCGTGTGGTCGCCGAACGGGCCCTCGGTTCTAAGCTCCGACGGGTCCACGTAACCCTCGATCACGATTTCCGCGTTTGCGGGAGCGAGCACGTCGACTGTCTTGCAGCGCACCATCTCCACGGACTTCTCGCGCAAGAAGCCGGCGAACACCATTTCGTCGATTTCCGGTGGAAGCGGCGCCGTGGCCGCGTAGGTGAGGACCGGCTCCGATCCCACCGCCACGGCGATTTCCATGCGTTTCCCGGCACGGACGCTTTCCTTGTAGTGACCCATTCCCCCCTTGTGAAGCTGCCAGTGCATGCCTAGGGTCCGCTCGTCGAAGACTTGCAATCGGTACAAACCCACGTTGCGCTTGCCTGTGTTTGGATCGTGGGTGAATACCAGCGGCAGTGTGATGTAATGGCCGGCGTCCTCGGGCCAGCATTTCATGATTGGAAACTCGTACAGTGACGCGTCGTCGGTCTTTACGATTTCCTGACACGGCCCGGAACTCACTTCCTTGGGACCGATTCTGCCGACCTTAATGATCTCGCCAAGCGCGCCGAGCTTGCCGAACAGACCCTTGGGGGGCGGCCCGAGCGCCAGCGACAGAAGCCGATCGATCCGTCCCTCAAGCTCCTCCCAAGCATCGACTCCCAGCGCCCAGCCTGTGCGTTCGCGGGAGCCGAAGACGTTGATGACGAGCGGGACGTCGAACCCGCGCACGTTCTCGAAGAGCAGCGCGGGGCCTCCGGACTTCATGATCCGGTCGGATATCTCGGTGATCTCCAGGTCGCGGTCGACCGGAGCAGAAATGCGCTTTAGCTGTCCCTTCTTCTCTATGAAAGTAAGAAAATCGCGCAGGTCCTTGAATGCCACTACTCAGCCCTCTCAATCACGATTTGGCCCCGGCTATCTCGGCAAATGGAATAGCGTTTAGACTCTCGATTATCCAGTCGGGCTGGCGCTCCGATGGCGCAGTCGCCACATCGTCCCTGCCATCGACACCCGTCAATACCAGAGCGGTTCTGGCTCCTATCGCCTTCGCGCCCCCGATGTCCGAATATAGGCTGTCGCCGAACACGATCAACTCGCCGGCTTCCGCGCCCTCCAGCTCCAGTATGCGGTTGAACATGTGGGGTTCGGGCTTCCCGGCCACGAAGTCGGGGGCTCTTCCGGCGGCGGCGGACACGGCGCTGACGATTGCGCCCAGACCCGGCACCGTCCCGCCCTCGGACGCGAATGTGACGTCGTTGTTCACGGCCACGAAGCGGACGCTAGCGCACTCCAAGACCCGGTGCGCAGCGAGCAGCTTCTGATAGTTGATCGCATGGTCGAGACCAAGTACGAGAACGTCTACCGGGCCGGTCTCGTCGTAGGAGTGAGCTCGGACGCCGGAGTTTCCCACAACCTCCTTGAGCGATGGGCTGCCAATCACCATTGCTGACTGTGGCGCACCATCGATCTGCGACACAAGGCGCCCGGCGGTCTCGACGGCCGAGATGACCTCGCGAGGCGCGACGTCGAGACCCATCGATTGCAGCTTGACCGATAGCTCGACTGACTCCTGGCGGGAATTGTTAGTGATGAAGTAAGTCGCGTAACCAAGCGCCCGCGCCGTCGCCACGGATTCAGCGGCTCCATCCAGCAGCTCGTCTCCAGCGTAGATGACGCCGTCGAGATCGAACGCAAAGATCATCCGCGCAGGCCCATCTATGCGTCCGAGTACACGCCGTTGACCACGATCTCGCGCGGCCAGCTTCCCGACAATACGGCGAGCGCGTTCTCGACCGCCTGGTAGCCCATTCGATGCACGGACTCGCGGGATATCCCCGCTGCATGGGGACTCGTTATCACGTTGGGCAGGTCGAGCAGCGGCGATCCAACGGGCGGTTCCGGTTCGAACACGTCCAGTCCGGCGCCTGCGATTTGACCGTCCTTCAATGCCGCGTACAGTGCATTCTCGTCGATAAGACCGCCCCGGGCGGTGTTCACGATGTAGGCTGAGGGTTTCATCAGACTCAGACGCTCGGCGTTGACTATCTTTGTGGTTTCATCGGTCCCGGGCAAGTGAAGCGATACAAAATCAGACCGTCGGCAAAGCTCGGCGATCTCGACCAACTCGATCCCGCGCGACTCGACGAATTCAAGGTCGGGATAAATCTCGTATCCGATAACCTCCATTTCGAACGCCAGGGCCCGGTCGGCCAGCGCCCGGCCTATCCTTCCCAGACCTGCGATTCCGAGCGTCTTACCGGCGAGGTCGATGTTGGGCACCCGCCGCCATTCACCGCCAATGACAATTTGATGGTGGGGAAGCATCTGGCGGCCTAGAGCGAGCATCAGCCCGAAAGCGTACTCAGCGACCGTTATGTGGTTCGATCCTACCGCGATTACGACTGGAATCCCGTTCTCGGCCGCCGCCACGGCGTCGACGGCGTCGTAACCGACGCCCGTGCGCGAAATGACGCGCAGGTCGGGAGAAGCCTCGATGGTGTCGCGTCCAACTTCAACGCCGCCGACGATCAGAGCATCATGTCCCGCGAGCAATCGGCGGATTTCCTCGCCCACCTCATCACTCCAGCTGACGCCGACGAAATCGGGTCCAATTGTCACCTCGTGACCGGCGGCATGGATCATCTCAATCATGTCGGTGGTATCGGCGGATACGGCGCTTGTAAGAGTCAAAACCTTTCCCAAGTGGCAATCTCTCCTTAGGATTCAGCTAGCTGATGGATCGTTGACCAATAAGGTTATTGAGAAACTAATGCTTATGGAGCCGCCTTGCAATTCCGGCCCGCAATGAAGTCCGGCAAGCGAATGCGGATGATCGCCATCGCGCTGGCGGCGGAGACGACCGAGGCCACTCTCCGGGCGTTCGACGAGGCGGCGGGCCGAGTCGATGCAATCGAGTTGCGCCTGGACCTGATGCGGGAATTCGACCTTCGACGGCTCATCGAAGCGCGTCCGTGCCCGGTCGTCGTCACCAACCGCCCTGTCCGGGAGGGAGGGAAGTTCACGGGGAGTGAGCGCGACAGGACCCGTCACCTCCACGATGCCATCGATCTCGGAGCCGAGTACGTCGACATCGAGGAAGACGCGGTCGGGATGCTGGGTGGCGTATCGCCGACTCGACTCATCGTGTCGCACCATGATTTTTCGACTATGCCTGAAGACCTGGACAGCCTTCGTCGCAGGCTGGAAGAGCGCGGAACGGGCGCGATCAAGGTTGCCGGGATGGCGGCACGCCCCGAGGACGCGCTGACGGCCCTGGGGCTGTATGAGTCCACGCCGCTTCCGGCCATCTCGATTGCGATGGGCGAACACGGCGTCGCGAGCAGGATTCTGGCGCTGCGGCACGCCAACTGCCTGCTCACGTATTGCGCACTCGACACGGGCGGGATCGTGGCTCCCGGTCAAATTTCTGTAGGGGCGATCAGAGACGTGTACCGCGCCGAGAGCATCGGAGGAACGACCAAGGCGGTAGGCGTTGCCAGCCAGGATCCTATCTCTGACAGTTTGATGGCCGATGTGAATGCCGGACTTCGGGAGACGGGGATCGACGCGGTCGCCGTTCCAATGCGTATTGCGCCGCCGGATGAAGCCAGGCTTGTGGCGCTGGCCGAAGGCGGATACGACGGATTCTGGCTGATGGACGGCATGGTGGGTATGGAAGCGGCGGTGTTCGCGTCATTTTCAGAAGGAACGCTAAAAACTACCCCGGCGGCCGAGCTCGACGATGCGCTGTCCGCGACCGCCTTGCATCTCGGCTGACTAACCTGTCGTTCCAGATTGGGGCGGTTCACGAACCGCCACTGCGACTTTTCAAACCGGAGCCACGACGCCACCTGATAGGGATTAGCAAAGCGAGATCCTTGCGACTTTAAGCTATCCGGTGCCGCTCAAGAGCCTCATAGTTAGGCTCGAATCCAAAGCCCGGCCGGTCCGGGGGAGCTAGCATTCCGTCGGCGTCGAGCCGCAGCGTCTCCTTGAACTTCGTATCCCACATTGGATCCACCGTGTCGCGGTAATACTCCAGGATCAGTCCGGTCGGAGTCCCCGTTACCAAGTGAATGTGGACGTCCTGGCTTCCGTGGGGCGAGACGGCGAGATCGTAAGCGGCGGCGAGATCGGCGACCTTTCTGAACTCCGTGACGCCTCCCATGATGTTGGCGTCTGGTTGAAGGATCGACGCCGCGCGGTGCTGTATCAGATCGCGGAATCCATACCGGGTGTACTCGTTCTCCCCAGTTGCGATAGGAATGGACGTGGCGGCGACGACCCGCGCGTGGCCATCGTAGTCGTCCGCACCGCAGGGTTCCTCGAACCAGAAAATGTCGTACTCCTCGATGCGCTTAGCGATTGCGATAGCCTCGTGGTGACGGTAGGCGTTGTTGGCGTCGACCATCAGCTTGATGTCAGGTCCTATGGCCTCACGCGCGGTCTTGACGCGCTCAACGTCGACAGACATCGACTCGCCACCGATCTTCATCTTTACCGCGCGAGCACCCAGCTCGAGGTTGCTCTCCATTTCATCCGCCAGCTCGGCGAGGCCCTTGCCTTCCTCGTAATAGCCGCCGGCAATGTAGACGTCGATGCGGTCGGCGAAACCGCCCAGCAGCTTGTAGACCGGCTGATCGGTGATCTTGCCTATCAGGTCCCAGATGGCGATGTCTATCGCGCTGATGACTCTAGTCTCGTAGCCGCGCCTGCCCGTGAGCTTCGGCACCCAGAGCTGGTGCCAAATTCGTTCGACGTTTATAGGGTCCTGACCGACGACGCCGGGCTTTAGCGATTCGATGACAGCGTCCCAGCCGGGCGCGCCGCTTCCGATTCCCACACCCTTGAGACCCTCGTCGGTGTGCACGGTGACTATGTCAAGCCGGACGTTGTAGTAGACGAACATCCCGTTGCGAATGGGCTTTGGCCTTGGCCACTCGTAGGACTCGAGAGTGATGTCGGTAATCTTCATGCGCCAGTTCCACCTTGCCGCTCTGCCGCGGCGTCGCCCGGGACTCCGTGGCAGTTTCCGTAAATCCCCGATGAATCGCGGAGCCTATATTATCCGCGCTGCCGCGTTGACTTCTTGCGGAAACAACTGGCCCCTGAGTTTGGACGCGTTTTCGCTATCATCCTTACACTGCGATTTCTGGGATGGCGGTGTCGTTCCAGGAAGGGTGTGGTCCTTTCCCGCCCCCGTAGCTCAGTGGATAGAGCACCGGCCTCCGGAGCCGGGTGCAGGCGTTCGAATCGCCTCGGGGGTACCAGCCTTTGCGAATAGAGGCAGGCAGGGCGGCGGTCAGCGCCCCGTGAGCCTTACGCGCCTACTGCCGAGCTAGCGCCAGAATCGAAGGAACAGATTGGCGATCACGGTAAGCACCACGCTTACGACGAGCATTGTGACGATTGGGAAGAAAAACCTGACGCCTCCGCGTTCGATGGCCAAGTCGCCGGGGAGCCGTCCCAGCCCCGGGAGCTTTCCGAAGGCGAGCAGGACGGCACCCGCCAGGATAAGTAACACTCCCAAGCCGATCAAAAGGCGCGCGGTAGAGCCGATGTCCATACGTCGATATTAGCCGGGAATCAGGGCCTGATAGCGCGTTGGCGAGTTCCGCCGTCCCGGAAAGCGGGCCTAAGCGCCGGGTGCGTGATGGCGATGTCTGAGTCTGCACGATGGCGGTGTCCTAAGATCGAACCAACGTTGAGGATGTTCGAGGCAGACAGCCTCGTGAGGATGCGCCGTTGATTTCAGTTCGTCGTATTCTGCTTTGGTCGGTGTTGATAGCGACGTTGTGCCTTGCGGTCGCGTGCGATTCCGGCAGCGAGCCCGAAGTTTCCCCCGCGGCCCCCGCTCAGCAGGCGCAGGCGCTGACGGCGACTCCCGAACCGGCTCCTACGACGGTCGCCGCGCCAACGCCCACGAGCGCTCCCCAGCCGACTTCAACGCCGGTCCCAACTCCGACCGCCGCGTCCGAACCGACGCCGAATCCCACGCCACAGCCTTCCACTCCTACACCGATGCCAACGGCCAATCCCGCTCCCACGGCCACGCCGGAGGCGGCCTCCGCGGCAGTTTCGGTAGACGATTTCGACATGGAGCGCCTGGTCGCCGAAGTGATCGAGAGTCCGCCACGTACGATTCGCCTAGCCTTAGACATGGATGCTCCCGAGGGCGTAACCATAGTTTTCACGGCAGAAATTGAAACGGAGCAGGAGGTGTCGAGAGTCGTCTTTGAAGCGTCGACGCCACTCGGTGCTGCTAAGTACGAAATCATCACCGCGGACGATCGCATGTACATTTCGGGTGGGGCCGACGGCGAGAGCACCGGCTGGCTGACGGCCGAGGGAGCCGAGAATCCCTTCGCAGATATAGCTACGCTCGCTGCTACAGCGGCGTTGGAGGGGCAACTTAGCGCAGTGGGAGTCGAGCCTTGCCAGGGCGAACGCACTTGTTTCGTACTGGAAGACGCCACACAGCCGGGATTGCAGGTTTACCTCGACACGGCTACTTACTATCCGGTAACCGTCACCTATAGCGATCCTGGGCCTGGGGAACCGTCGAGGGTCGAAATTGATTGGAACGAGGACTTCGATATCGAAATCCCGACTGATGCGGAAGAGGCGACGGCGGATGAGATCGCCGGGAAGCTGTTCGAGCTGTTCATCGCGCTTGGGTCGCTTCAAGCCGGCAGTTAACCACTCGCCTTTTCAGGCGGCTTCCTAACCCGGGAGATTGGAGCGGGTGGAGCCGATGGGGACGGTGCCTTGCGTGGTTAGCCTATCCAAATGTGTTCTAGGCTAGAGAGCGCATACATAGCTCATTGGCGGACCGACAGGTGAGACCATGCGTATTAGACAGGCAATTGTCCGACACGAAAACCACGTGGAGCTGGAGCCGGCCGAGTTGCCGGACCGCCCCTGTCCGGGCGAAGTGCTGATCGAGACCGAGACGACCTTCATCAGCGCCGGAACGGAGCTGGCCAACTACACGGGCATCGATCCGACTGTTCGTACGCCCGGCGCCTGGAACGAGTATCCCAAAGTCCCCGGCTACGCCAACGTCGGGCGTATCGTGGCTTCCACGGGCGATGTTGAGCGATTTGGTGTGGGAGCGCGGGCATTTACCATGGGTCCGCACGCGTCCCACCATGTTCAGCCGACGACTGGACGACGCGGTCTGGTCGTCGAGGTCCCGGAAGGCATCGATTCCGCGGAGGCCGCCGCAGCGCGAATGGCGTGTGTCGCGATAACCGCGTTGCAGACCAGTTCGGTACAAGTCCATGACCGCGTGGCCGTATTCGGTCTCGGCGTGGTTGGGAACCTGGCTGCCCAGTTCTTTCAGCTTGCCGGAGCGAGGGTACTCGGGATAGACCCCATGGCCGCCCGCCGCGATCTGGCGAGGCGGGTCGGGATCGATCACGTCATCCACGGCGGAGAAGACGTCGAGTCGCAGATTCGGGAGATTACTGGCGGAGACCTGCCCCTGATTTCCGTGGACGCCGTCGGGCATTCGGCCGTGGTCGAGCAGGCGGCCAGCGTGACCGCACAGTTCGGAGAAGTGATTATCTTAGGTACGCCGCGCGCGTCTTACGAATCGAATCTAACCACTGCGATGCGCGACATCCACAACAAGTGGATCGACTTCAAGAGCGCGCTCGAGTGGAAGATTCCGATGCATCCGGCGACGGGCATGCGCAACTCGACGGTTGGAAACCTCGTGTCGATCTTCGAAATGATCGAGTCGCGAAAGATCAACGTACGTGATCTGATTTCGCACAGACTTCCGGCCGAGCAGATCAAGCACGCCTATGAGTCGCTGCTCAACGACAAAGAGAGCTACTGGGGCGTGTGCCTGGACTGGGCGAGCTTGCCAAGCGCGGTCGAATTCTCCAACGGCCGCGAATCTTGACAACGGTCACGAAGTTCACGATCGTTTGGTTCGAAAATTCGCTAATATACGGCAGCGCACAGAGGCGCTAGGAATTCGCAGCGCCTCGCAAAGGCGGAGGAGCTAAGTGGCTATCGATCAGAGGCAGGTCCTGGACACCGATCGCATCAGATGCCCGAGATGCGGGGAGGAAAACCTACTCAACGATCGGAACTGCTCGTCGTGCCGATATCCGTTGCGCTCGGAGGCCGCCAAACGTCTGGAGGCCGCCCCGGCGGGCCCACGGCTTATGGCCGCCGCCATCGACGCAGCCGTCGTGCTGGGCGTGAGCTTCGTTCTTTCCCTGCTGCTAGACGGGCTGATAAGGCTGCTGAATGGAGACACCGACTACATCCTGACCGGGGTCGGCCTCGGCACGATCTTCGGCGGCGTGTTCATGATTGTGGCGATGGCCTATTACGTTCCCTTTCAAGTGCGGATGGGGGCAACTCCAGGGAAGTTGATCTTCGGTCTGAAGATCGTAGACCTGAACACCGGTTCGAACTCGACTACAGGCGACGCTGCCTGGAGGACCCTCTTCTTCGTCACGTTCGCGTTAATGCCGCTGTTACTTGGCGAGCTCGAGCTCCTGTCACGCGTAACTCGGGGAGACAAGTGGATGCAGATGGTCCAGTACTTGCCATTCGTGATCATCATGCAGGCGTTTTTGCTAGGGAATATCTACTCGGTTACGGCGGGCGACCGGCGGCATGTCTGGCACATGCTTGTACTGCTGGCGGTTTCGTACGTGCCGTTTTTCGTTACGCTCTTCGTGCGAGGGTTCGATAGAGATTCATTCTTCCTAGACGAGCAGGTCTTGCCTATCCTGCTTGTGGTGCTTCCGGTTCTCTCGCCTATCGTTGCGAGCCTGTCGCCCGCCAGCGACCGTTGCCAGGGCCTGCACGACTCGCTGACCGCCACGATAGTCACTAAGCAGTAGGGGCGGGCCCCGCGGGCTAAGCCCCTCGCCCCGACCCTGGCATATCAACGGAGGGGCGCCAGTCTCGATTGTCATTCCAGACTCGATCCCGAATTCAGGCGTTGGGGGAAGGTTTGCAGTCGGGTTCATGGATGATTTGCGGGAGATCCGACGGCGGTCTGGGGTGCGTGCCTTTTCCGGATTCCGGCCCCGTATCGAGTACGGGGCAGGCAGGGGCAGGCTTTTCGCTGGAACGACGTGTAGAGGAGCTAGGGAACACCCTCACCCCAACCCTCTCCCATCGAGGGAGAGGGGGTGTTAACAAGCATTGCGCCCCGGCGCGCCATGTTGGCGCGCCGGGGCGCTTTCCGGGCGAGCGGTCGGCTCGCGCCGGTTTCGGCTACTAACTAACCGAAGTTGACGGGCACCTCGCGGATGTCGTCGTTCGGGTAGATACCACCCGTGAAGTTGGCCTCCGCGAGAACCTGGTTCTGCCCCTCTTCCACGAGCGCCATAGCCTCTTCGACGCCGACCTTGTGGAACCGAGCTTCCTGGAACTGGTCCTGCCCCGCCTTGTAGAACTCACGCTGCGACGGCATCTTGGGCGCCGTCACTCCGTAGTTGTTCAGCAGGTTAACCATCGACGGGTTGTGGTCTTCGAGCACGAAGCCCTGGTCCGCCGCCGACTTTCTCGGCGGAATGAAGAACAAGGTCTCGTTGTAGAGAAGCAGGTTCTCGGGAGTCATCAGATGCTTCATGACTTCCCAAGTCTGATCCTCGTGCTTGATGAACGCTGACACAGCCATCCAGTCGTTGAAGGACTGGACTACCGGAGCCACTCTGCCGGGGTCGGAGGCCTTATACACGTCGCCGCCCGGGACCGGAGGTTTCTCGACAATGATCGAGTCCAGCAACTCAGGCTTGTGGCGCTTCACCTGCCGCACGGAGCCACCCATGTTGGTATAGACGGTCGCCTGCTGACCGGTGACGAAGTATGGAATCGGCGACTCGGGCAACTCGACTCCGCCGGCCTGGCCGCCAGTGGCGTCCCAACGGTCGACCAAGTACTGAAGGGTCGTTATCCCGTCGTCACTGTTGAGCGTCGACTTGCCATCGACGATCACAGGGGTGGAAGAGATCGCGAAGTACATCGCGTGGTACTCCTGGATGCCAACCCAGTTCATACCTTCGCGGATCAGCTGCCCGTCTTCGACCGTGGTCATCTTGCCGGTGGCCTCGACGACGTCTTCCCACGTTTCGGGCACGCTGGTGATGCCGACCTCGTCGAAGATGTCCTGCCGCCAGAAGACGGTACGCGGCGCGATCAGGTGCGGGAGTCCCCACATGTGACCGTTCCAGAACGGCGTCTGAAGGCCCTGCGGGAAAAAGTCGGGAGTGCCTTCCCACGCGGCCAGCCACGGATCGATGTTGAAGAGCTGTCCCCGGTCGGAGAACGTGACGGAGTGTGACGCGCCCAGCTCGAAGATGTCGGGCGGAGCGTCACCGGCGAAGGCCGTAAGGATCGTCTCGATGTTCTTGGCCCAAGTCAGCCAGCGGTGCTCGATCTTGATCGAGGGGTTCGCCGCTTCGAAGTCGGGGTAGATCTTCTCTTCGTGCACCTTCTTGGTGTCGTCGTTCTGGTTAACGATCCAGACCGAGATCGTCACCGCCTCCTCCTGCGCGGGCGCCTCCGGAGCGGCTGTCGCTACCGGTGCTTCCGTCGCAGCCTGGGTGGCGGCCGGGGCCATCGCTTCCTCTTCTTCCTCGCCGCATCCGGCGAGGGCCGCGGTCCCGGCGAGGGCGATCGTTCCGACCAATCCGGCGCGCAGCAGACCGCGCCGGCTCAGCTTTCTCGGACCAGTCCGTCCAAACTCAGTGTCTGTTTCACTCATGAACCTAAATGTTCCTCCTCACTCTTACCGCCCGACTTCGAATGGTGGCGGGGCGGTATCTACAGTAACGGACGCCTGCCGACCGCAATTGATTGAGCGGCCGAGCGTTGGCAACTACAAAGAATCCGGTATATCCCCCCTTTTTGCAACTAGGCTGAACTATCGATTTTCATCGCAGCCACAGTACCCGTTGATGCACTCATGGTAGCAGATTTCATCGCGGTTGAACCTGTGAAACACCGAGCGCTTACGGTGAATGCCAATCAAATGATACGCAATCGCACCGATTGGGCGGAGGTCGATGGTTCGCCAGATAACTAGCCCTTGATGCCTGTAAGCGAAATGCCTTCGATGAAGTATCGCTGGGCGAAGAAGAAGAGCAGCAGAGGAGGCAACATAACCAACACCGAGGCCGCCATCAACTGGTTCCATTCGACCTCGGTCTGGGTCTGGTACTGCAAGAGTCCCTGCACAACCGTGAAGTTGGCCGTCTTGCTCAGGTATACGACCGGCTGCAAAAGCGCGTTCCAGTGTGCCTGCATAGAAAAGATGGCGACCGTGGCCAGCGCTGGGTACATTTGCGGAACTATGAGCCGTGCATAGATTGTGCCGGGACCCGCGCCGTCGATGGTCGCCGCCTCATCAAGCTCGATCGGCAGGCTGAGCATGAACTGCCTGAGTAGGAATATCGAGAAGGCACCTCCACCCAGGAACGACGGGAACCAGAACGGCCAGAAGGTGTTGGTGACGACGGGGAATGGCAGCGGGGCCTTGCCCGAAAAGATGAGGAACTGCGGTATTAGAGTGACCTGGTAGGGCAGCATCATCGTTGCCAGAACCAGAATGAACATGCCATCGCGGCCCGGCCAGCGCAGGCGTGCGAATGCGAATGCCGCAAGCGATGCCGTGAGCACCTGCCCGATGACGCTGCCAAGCGTCATGACGGTGCTGTTGAGGAAGTAGTTGTGCCAGGCCGTGCTTGTGAGTACGTCAAGGTAGTTTTGGAGGACGATGGGGTTGGGAACGATCTGCTCGGCGACAGGCGTTCCGACGTCAGGGAACGTCTGCTCGAGGTTCTTTAGGGAGGTTGAGAGCATCCACCAAAGAGGGAACAGGAAGATCAACGCCCCGGATGAGAGCAGGAAGTAGATTATGGCGCGCTCTATGTAGTGCAGTACGTTCCGCCGCCGCCGTGACCTGGCGGCTTCGACCGCGGCTACCTGGACTTGTTCGACTCCCACGTTCTCCACGCGACGCTACCTCTGCTCCGCCTCGTAGTAGACCCATTTAGTGGCCAGCTTGAACTGGACCATAGTCAGGAACATGATGATCACGAAGAGGACCCAGGCCATAGCCGAGGCGTACCCCATCTTCAGGTGCTGGAACGCCGTCTCGTAGATCAGATATGCATAGAAGTACGTGGAGTTGAGCGGCCCTCCCTGGGTGATGACGTAAATCCCCTCGAAAATCTGAAACGCGTTGATGAAGCCGAGCACCAGGTTGAAGAAGATGGTAGGAGTAATCATCGGGAGCGTGACGTTCCAGAACTTGAACCAGCGGTTGGCTCCGTCGACCTCGGCGGCTTCATAGAGGTGTTGGGGGACCCCTTGGAGACCGGCCAGGTAGATCACCATGCTGGTGCCCGCGTAGAAGAGCGAGGTCAAAATGAAGGTAGGCTTCGACCATATCTCATGCTGGAACCAGAGCGGCGGATTGCTCATCCCGAACCACCCTCTCAGAATCTGATTCACGACGCCGAGGCTCGGGTCGAAAATGTAAATGTACAGAAGCAGGATCGCGGGTCCCGCCAGCACCGCGGGCAGGTAGTAGAGCGTCCGGTACAACCGGATGCCGCGCACCGCCTGATTCATCAGCAGCGCGACGCCGAGCGATACGACCAAGTAGGCCGGCACCTGCGTGAACGCGTAGAAAAAGTCGTTCTTGATGGTTACGTCGTAGAGCTTGTCGCGGAAGAAGAGCTTGGTGAAGTTGTCGAATCCGACGAACTGCGGATCGCGCACGATGTCCCACTTGAAGAACGCGATGATGAGCGAGAAGACCATCGGGTACAACGTCAGCAGCAGGAACCCGATGATCCAGGGCAAGGCAAAGGAATAGCCCCAATAGAGCGACTGGCGCTGGCGTCTTCGGATCGGCGCGCGCATCTCGAGATCTTCTCTCATCGTGGACGGCAGCAGCTTAAGGAACTGCTCATAGGGCCGAATCAGGAAGAGCACCCCTGAGCCGATAATGCCGATCAGGGCCAGGGTCGGCATGCCCTTTAGCACCGGAATCTCGGTCACGGCTGCTACCGGGCCGATCCCCACCTTTTGGTCGACAAAGACGAACCACAGGAAGAGGAAGAACGCCGGCAGTAGGTAGGCGAGGGAAATGAAGAGGGCAAACCAAGCGGCGCGGCTTGAGCCGACGAACTCGGGCTTACCTGACCCGTAAGTTTGTCCTGACCACTGCGTGGTTACCACGTTCGAGCCGGTCTCAAGTAGACGAACAAACGTCTCATTTCCTGTTCCCTGCTACCCCCTTCTTGTCGTCCGCTGTCTGCAGTCCAGCCGCGCGGCAATGGCAATTACCGCATCACACCGGCCTAGTCCGGATACGATCATCCGACAGCCGCGACGATTGGCGAATATCCTAAATGACGCAACGCAACCTAGTCTAGGCGCGCCGCCGATCTGATACATTCGGGACGCCGGGGCTTTGTAACAGATAGACGGAGGTGTTTGCAATGGAAACCCTGGGAGCCGCCATCTGGGGCGCGGGAAACGTCTCGACGGAACACATCAGATCCTACCTGGCGAATCCACACTGCGAGGTCCGCGCCATCGGCAGCCGGACGCGCGCCTCGGCGGAATCGAAGCGGGATATGTTCGGGCTGGACTGCGCGATCTACACCGACTACGAGGAGTTCCTGGCTGATGCGGGAATCGACGTGTTTTCGATCTGCACGCCTGCGGAGAATCACTCGCGGGAGGCAATCCTCGGCGCCGAGGCCGGCAAGCACATGCTGGTCGAGAAGCCGGTGGCAACAAGCTTCGAGGAGCTGCACGCCATGGACCGCGCCGTACAGGAGGCGGGCGTGAAGACCGTGGTGAGCTTCGTGCTGCATTGGAACGAGATGATCGTCAATCTTAAGACGCTCATAGGCGCCGGGGCGCTGGGCGAGGTTTTCTACGTTCAGACCGACTACTGGCATCCGCTGTGGGTGCGGGGCAGAGACGGGGCGTGGGAACAGGAGCAGACGAGCATGTTGCTGGGCGGCTGCCATGCGGTGGACATGTCCCGGTACCTGATGGAGTCAGACATCGTGTCGGTAACGGCACTCGGCGTGGACGTGAATCCGAACAACGTCAGCAACGCCAACATGACCACGCTCGTGGAGTTCGCCAACGGGCGGATCGGCAAGGTCTCCTGCATAGGCGAGTCGAGAATGCCTTACGTGTTCAACGTGGAGGTTTTCGGTTCGGAAGGGACATTCCGTAACGGCCATTTGTACTCACACTTCACACCGGCGCAGAACGACTGGACTTTTATTCCATCGATAGAGCCGGACAGCGCCGACGTGGCGCACCATCCGTTCCAAGGGCAGATCGACCACCTGATCGAGTGCATCCTGGAAGGCAAGGACTCACACGTCGACTTGAGGGACGCCGTCAATACTCATGAGGCCTGCCTCGGAGCGGAGGTATCGATCGCGCAGGACAACGCCAAGATCCGACTGCCGTATGGGGGTTAGGCTGGGGCGGCGCGGCGACCGGGCCAATCCGGAAAGGACCTGGCGATGGAGCGAGTAAAGATCGCGGTGATCGGAGCCGGCCTGCGAGGGACGCAACATCTGGAGACGCTGGTCAGGCTGACGGACGCGTTCGAGCTGGTGGGCATAGCCGAGCAGGACCCGCAGAGGGCGGAGAGAGCCAGGCGGGCCTACGGCGCACGGGTCTTTCAGCGTCCAGACGAGATGCTGGACGAAGTCGAGCCGGCCGTCGTGGACGTGATCGTGCCGCCGGACGGCCATCTTCCAATGACGGCGCTGGCGGCGGACCGGGGCGTTCACGTGCTGGTGGAGACGCCCATCGCTCCGACGCTCGCTCAGACAGACGCGATGATCGAGGTCTGCGAGCGGAAAGGCGTTTTTTTGCAGCTTGCGGAGAACGTGTGGCGGTTTCCGAACGAGCGGCTGAAGAAGAAAGCCATCGACGCGGGCCTGCTGGGAGACGTGATCAACGTCCAGCTTTTCTACCGCTCAGGCTCATACCATGGCATGAACGCGATTCATACCCACATAGGCTGCGGCCCGTCGCGGGTGATCGGTCATGCCAGGTCGCTCAAGCGCCGCGTGGACTTCGAGCCGGCGGAGGACGTAAGACCTGTCTCGCCATCGTATGCCTGGGAGATCGGAGTCTTCGACTTCCCCAACGGCGCGACGGCGGTCTACCAATTTCCGTCTCGTACCGAGCGCGGCAACTACTGGGAGATCATCGGCACGGCGGGCAGCTTTGTAGATACGGAAGCCGTTTTCTATGGAGACTTGGCCCCGGCTCCGGTGTCGATCGAGGCCGAGATGGACGGCGAAATCATCGTGGCGGTTTGGCTACCGGTGGATCCGGAAGTGCGGTGGGAGAATCCCTTTTTCAAGTATGGCGTGCAGGGGCCGGACGGCGTGGCGATAGCGGACCTGTATATGACCATGCATGCGGCCTCCACCGAGGGGCGGCCGCCGGATTACGGAGGCGCGGGCGGCAGGCTTGACCAGGAAATGCTCATCGGGGTGCGCGAGTCGGCGTTCAGCGGCGGCAAGCCGGTGGAGTTCCCCCTGACCGAGACCACCGCCTACGAACGGCGACTGCTCGAAGAGTATGAGCGCAAATACGGTTCCGACGCGCTGGATACGAGTCCGGAGGCCTGGCGAACCTTCTATCCTCGGCAATCGCTGAAGGGCACGTTCGTCGGGTAGCCGGTCAACGGCATTCTGAACGTCCTAACAGGCTGAGATAGAGCTTCAGTCTGCCAAGCGCAGGCGGCGTGCTGACGCATTCCCATTGAGGTTTGCCGACGGCTACGTCTGCCCGGATCAGCCCCGGGCCTTGAAGTTTAGAAACGGCGCTCGACCGGGAAGCTGACCGCGCGGTTCTCGTCGGAGGACCGTTTCCAAGCCACGCACAGCTCGATTCCGCGAGCGGCCAGCTCGGCCGAAAGCTCGCAGTCCACTCCGTCCCTGACGGCGGTCACCCAGGCGTCGAGCTCGTTGACGTGGACCCTCTTTGCATGTTGGTGATCGTGCTGAAAGCCGTGGACTCCATCTTTAGTGAACAGCGTCCCCTGACTCGTCGACTGGCTGGTTCTTACGAAGCCTGCGGTGCCCATCGCCTCGATCTCCCAGAGCGGGCCGGGCCATTGAGGGGAACAATAGAGGTCCATTGAGCCGATGCGGCCGTCTTTGAACTTGATCAGGCCCTTGGCGCTGTCCTGGGGCTGGGCGTCGTACGGGTTGAGCTTGGCGTAGTGAGCAAAGGCGCTCTCCACTTCGGCCCAGTCCATGAACCATTGCGTCAGGTCGGCGGTGTAGAAGCCGAGATGCACCTCCGGCCCTCTCATTTCCACGTCGGCCGGGACCCTCGATTTGAGTGTCCCGTTGTGGGACAGATACGCCCGCACGGACATTACGTCGCCCAGGTCGCCGGAGTCGATCAACGCTTTGGCTTGTCTTATTGCGTCGTCGTAGCGTGCGGGATTGCAGGCGCCGGTCTTGTTCCCGTGCTTTCGGATGATGTCGAGGATTCGGTCCGACTCCTCCACTGTCTCGCACATAGGTTTGTGAAAGAACATGTGTACGCCGGTAGGCGCCATGGCCTCCACCTTGTCGCCATGGTCGACGGTGTTGCCACAGACGCACACTCCATCAAGCGATTCCTCACTGATCATTGTCACGGGGTCGTCGTACATTCGTACTTCGAAATGGCGGCCGTACTCTTCGAGAGACGTTCGACGGCTGGCTCCGCCACGAGGCGGAATCTGACCGATGGAGACGCCACGTTGTTCTTCGGGTGGCCAGGTTGAGGCAGCTACGAACTCGACGCCGTGGTTTTCCCAGAGCGCCTCGGCGAACGCGAACGCGTAATATCCGGATATTCCCACTATTCCGACCCGTGGCGGCATACTTCTCTCCCTTGGGCTGAAGAACGACTTAGGATATCTGAATAACGCCGGGGGCGATTGGCCGCTCTTGCAATGACCCTGGCGCGATGGCGGCTTATTCTATTTGCAGACTGAGGCGGAGTTCCTCTGTTAGTTGGACTAGGGCGGGACACGGCAGGCGAGCTTGCCAGAGGCCGCCCCCGGGGTCGAAACAGCTCCTTTTTGACAGTTTGGGAGATTCTATTTTGAAGTTGCTAGGTTCGATATCGATAGACGCGCCGCAGGAGTCGGTTTTCGACCTCGTCGCCGATCCAGACCGGCGAGGCGAGTGGGCTAAGGGAATGATTGAAATGAGGTACACCTCGGAGTTCGACCCGGAGAATCCGGTGGGCGCGGAGTTCATGCAGAGGATCAAGGAAGGCGGCAGGGAGACCGAGTATTCGGGTGTGGTAACCGCCTACGAGAGGCCCAATCTTCTCGTCTCTAAGATCACCGGCGGCGGGTTTACGATGGACCTGGAATACAGATTGGCTTCCTCCGAAGGCGGCGTGATCGTGGAAAACTCGGTCGCCCTAGTTTCCGAGTCGCGGTTCGCGATGGTGATGGGGTTTCTGTTTGGCTGGCTCACCCGGCAGATCGCCAGGAAGCAGCTCAAGAGGCTGAAGGCAATCGCCGAATCGGAGGCTGAGTCCCCGGCGGGATAGACGCGACTTGAGCAAGCGTCGAAACGGCTCGCTGTTCCCGTGCGAACGAGATCCAGGCTTTGTTGCTTGGACATAAGGAGAGGCGGTTCGCGAACTACTTCTATGGGAGAAGCCTCAGGCGATCTCTTCGATTACCCGCAAGAGGCCCCGCGCCGTCGTATCCCAGCTAAACGCCTTGGCGCGCTCAAGTCCGCGTCTGCTCAGCTCATGCCGCTGGGACTCGTCCGCGGCCAGCGATTCCATGATCCTCGCCAGCTCGTCAGGGTCATGGGGATCGAAGTATTTTCCAGCATCTCCAACTACCTCCGGCAACGCGCCCGCTCGCGCCGCGACGACAGGAGCGCCGCAGGCCATGGCTTCGAGCGCCGGCAGGCCGAAGCCTTCGTAGAATCCGGCGATCACTAACGCGTCGGCGCCGGCCATCAGGCATGCGACCTGTTTATTCGAGGTCGACGAAAGCTGGATGATCCGCTTGCTTCGTGGAATCTCGCCACTGCCTCCCTCGGCGGCGTCCCATCCCGCACCTCCGACGAGGACCAGGTTGTGCGGGATCCGGTTCTTCGTGACTAGACCCTCGAAGGCCCGGGTTATGGCCGGGATGTTTTTGCGTGGCTGCGCCGTACCGACGTGCAGGAAGTAGGGCTTTTCGACTCCCAGTTCCGTTAACGCGGCTTCGACTTCGGTCGCCGGAATACAGGCATGGAAGACGTCGCGGTCGTGCGCGTTGGGAAGCACCGCTACCTTCGATTCCGGCACACCGTATATCCGCGTCAGGTCGGTGCCAGTGGTTGCAGACACCGCCATTAGTCTGGTCGCGGCATGAACGCTCTGGGCCGTCCACCGGTCGAGATGTCTAATAACGTCGAGCGGGAAGTGGCGCCGCGCGTCCGGGAGCATGAAGGCTAGATCGTGGACTATCGCGACGCCTGGTGGCCCCCGACCGATGGGTAGAGGCTCGTGGGCGTTGTAGACGGCGGCGTCGAGCCTATTCCAGGAGCGGCTCAGCTTTAGGCGAAACCGGTACCAAGGGTCCCCTCCGCCCAGTCTCCAGAGCGCACCGTTCAAGAAAGGAAATGGCCGCAGCACTACGTGCTTGACGTTTGGGAGGCGCTGAAAAGGGTCAAGCGGCTCCGAGTCGAAGAAATAGGACAGGCGGTGCTCTCCGGCATTTCGGGCGAGCGCGGCCGCCAGAGATCGGGTCATGGCCGAGTTGCCGTCGACGCGCGGAAGGTTGGCGACCCGCAGGTTGAGGCCGATGGCGAGGGGTGTTGCGTTTGGCTGAATCAAGTAACTGGCGGCTCTTGCCCGACGGGTGTGGAAGGCCAACTGATCAGATCGATTAGGCTACCACCATCACGGCGCGGCGCTCTCTCGCGAAGTGCGTCTACCGCCGAGTGGGATTGGATATTGCGTGTCCGGGTGAATCGGGTATCGCCACGCGGGCTAGACTGTGGTTCGCTGGTGGAAGTCGATGTTTAGCTATCGAGCGTGGTCATGCTTAAGGAAGTTCTGCCCGGGTTGTTTCATTGGAGCATTCGGTGGCCCGGGTGGTGGTCACTGGAGGCGTACTGGCTTCGAACCGAGAAGGGCAGTGTGCTAGTGGACCCGCTTGAGTCGATCGGGATGCTCGAAGAGGCTGACGACATCAAAGCGATTTTCCTGACCGTCGGCTGGCACGAGCGGTCGGCGCGGCTTTTTTCAAAGCGGGCCGGCGCTCCGGTTTTCGTGCCCGAGCTTGACCGGCACATGATCGAGGATATCGACGAGTTCACCGCCTATGGGGACGGCTTCGAGCACGAATGCGGCATTCGCGCCATCGGCGTGCCCGGACTAACGCCCGGCGAGCAGGCGCTGCTGAGCGGAGCGCACGGCGGGACGCTGTTCGTGGGTGATGCGCTGGGGACAACGGCGAAATGGGCGCCGAAGGGCATGAAGCTCGGCGGGCATCCGAACGGCCATCCGCGGCCTTCGGAATCGCTGTCGCATCTGCTCGACTATGAGTTCGAGAACCTCATGCCCGGCCACGGCAAGCCCATCATCGGCGGAGCGAAGGACGAACTTGCCAGATTGATCGAGTCGGGCGCGAGCACTTCCACCGGTCCTCCCGCGATCTCGTGGTTTCCCCGCAAGACCGGTTAGCCGGACGGTCAAGTCAGTAAGGCTTCCCTCCAACCGGTCCGTCCAGACGACTGGTTCTATGGGTCCTCGTCGAGCAAGTGGGACAGCAGGTTGTCGACCGGAACGAAGTCGTCGGTGAGGATGAGGTCGCTTCCCGCGTCCAGATATTCCTGCAAACTCTCGGCGGGATAGAGCCGCGCAATGGAGTCCCTGCCCAGGTTGGCCCGGGCGAGCGTCGGCACGGAATCGAAGTCCAGCGGCTTGTCGGACATCGCTATCACAAATGTGGAGCGCCCTTGGCGGGGGTTCAGATCGCCTTCGGTTATCAGGTACACGTTCTCAAAGGTCTGCCTGGCGGTCCGGATGTAGGCACGCAAGAACTCGCCGCGGCCGAACGTATCAATGAGGTTCATAACGTAGATGCCGTCGGACTTGAGGGACCGCTTCACTAGCTCGTTGAACTCGAGCGTGGTGAGGTGATAAGGGACGGCGAAGTTGTGAAAGGCGTCACCAAACACGATGTCGTATTCGTCGGTAGGACGGTTCAGAAAGAGAAACAGCCGCGCGTCGACGGCATAGGTTGAAATGTCGAGATCGGGACTGATACCGAGGTCTCGATACGCGACCTCATAGACTTCACGGTCGATCTCGAGCACGTCCGAACTGCCTTGCGGATACTTTGTCTGCATCCATCTGGGAAAGGTGTATCCTCCGCCGCCGATGAACAGACTCCTGGGCGAATCGACGTCGACAAGTCCCGGCTGGATAACTTCGGCATAAACCCGTTCGTACCCGTAACCAAGCTCCAGCGGATCGACCATGTTGTTGTATGACTGGACCATGTGGTCGAGGATCAACACACGGACGTTTGGGTCGTCCTCCTCGCTGTACCAGAGAATGCAGTAATACTGGGATTCTTCGACACACGGGACGGCGAAGGCGTTGCCTTGTCTGAGGCCGAACAGGGCTCCGGCCACGATGACCGCGAGAACTATCACGACAAGCGGGCGGCGGAACAGTCGCCCCGCCACGATCGCGAGCAGAAGGAGCACGACGGCGACGGCGAAGACGATGGATCTCGTGCCGAACACCGCGACCAGGACGAACCCTGTCAGGAAGGTGCCAAGGATGCTTCCCGCAGTCGACCAGGCGTAGACCCTGCCGACGACGCTGCCGGTCTGTCCGAGGTCGGAGAGGGTGAGCTTGATGACAACCGGGCTGACCATACCAAGCACGAGGCTCGGCAGCAGGAACAGGAAGACGTTGGCGAGCAAGTACTGAAGGTAGGCGGGTATCGGCCAGTCGGTCACGGCATTAAGGACCCAGGCCGTAAGCGGAAGGACCAAAACGGCGAACGCCGAGCCGGTCAGCAGGATCGCGGCGAGGATGTTGTTCGAGGCTCGCCGGTCGGCGAGCCGCCCTCCCAGGTAATTTCCGACAGCGATACCTGCAAGAACCACGCCGATAATGCTCGTCCAGGAATAGAGGTTCACACCCAGCCAGGGAGCCATAAGGCGTCCGGCCACCAGTTCCAGCACGAGAGTGGCAGCGCTGGCCGTGAAAGCCACGGCGCTGGCCTGCCATACTCGCCAGCGGGGACCGCCGGTGCTGGCTTGCGTCACTTCACCGGGCGTTGCGTCTGTGGATGAATCTGTTTCGGAAATCTACAAAACTCCATGACATCGAACGTGGAAGTTGGATAATAAACGGAAAAGTCAACTGTATACGAAAGCGAGTTCGACGAGCGGAGCGAGATAGCCAGATCAATTCGGCACGCCGTGCGTTGGCGCGTGAACGTCCGAGAGTAAAAAACGTCGCGTCGCGAGCGCCGGCTCATCGGCCACTGGAGGAGATCCTGAATGGCATCAGGTAGTCAGATAGGAATCGGAATATGGGGAGCGGGTTGGGTGGCCGGAGCTCATGCCTCGGCATACCAATCGACGCCCGGCTGTGAAATAGTCGCAATCGGCAGTCGCCGCCGGGAGAGCGCCGCCAGTCTCGCCAGCGCCAACCGCCTCGACTGCCGTATCTACACGGACTACGCCGACCTTCTGTCCGACCCCGATTTGGACGCGGTCTCGATATGCACGCCTAACGGCTTGCACGCGCAGAACGCCGTTGATGGGGCGGGAGCGGGCAAACATATGTTTATCGAGAAGCCGGTCGCGCTGACGCGTGAGGACCTTGCCAGGATGCGCGAGGCGGTGTGTGCCGCCGGAGTGGTGACGTCGGTGGGCTTCGTCAGCCGGGGCACTCCGCTTATCAGGCGGATGCACGAGATCGTGCAGAGCGGGGCGTTGGGCGAGATATACATGATCGGGGCCGACTACTGGCATTCGAGGCTCGGCCGCCCGGACTACTACAAGACGGCGGAGGAAGCGGGCAACGCCTACATGGTCGGCGGCGTTCACGCGGTCGACGCAGTGCGCTTCATCACCGGACTCGATATTACCGCCGTGTGCGCGGCGTCCACTCAGATCGGCTCGGCGGCGGCGGAAGGTTACGAGATGCACGCCGTCGACTCCCTGCTTGTCACATATTCCAACGGGGCGGTCGGAAGGGTGTCCGCCGCGATTCACGGGCACATGCCTTATCAGGTAAATCTGGACATCCTGGGTGACCGGGGCGTCATCAGGAACGAACGGGTGTTCACTCGTGAAAATGCCGAAGGCGAGCCGTTCGTGGTCCTGGACGAGCAGGGTCTCGACAGCGGCAGCGTGGACGATCACGCCTTTCCGTATCTGATGCGTGAGTTTGTCGAGTGCATTTCGACCGGCAGCCAGACGAGGGTCAGCCTGGAGAATGCGGTGAACACTCACGAAGTCGGATTCGCGGTGGACATTTCGAAGCGGCGGGGAGAGTGGGTGACCCTGCCGCTGTCCTGATTCGGCTTGTTGGTCTAGAGGCTGCTTTAGGTGGCTGTAGATATCATCGACCGCCTAGAAGCTGTGGTTGGCGCGGCTCACGTTCTACGCTCCCGGGCTTCGCTGGTCAGCTACGCGGTGGACGCGACCGTGGGCTATCGCGGCGAGCCGTTGGCGGCGGTGTTTCCCGGAACGGCAGAGGAGACGGCGAGCGTTTTGCAACTGGCCCGCGAGATAGGAATCACCGTAGTTGGGCGTGGGGCCGGGACCAGCCTCTCAGCCGGGGCGGTGCCGCCGAAAGGCTCCATCGTGGTTTCGCTGTCCGGACTGAGGTCGGGGCCGTATATCGACCGGGAGGACCTGACCGTGCGCGCCGGCGCGGGCGTTACCACCCTGGAAGTGCAATCGGCGGCGAAGGCAGCCGGTCTGTTCTATCCGCCCGATCCCTCCTCGCAGGACGTGACCACCATGGGCGGAAACGCGGCGACCAACGCGGGCGGTCCGCACGCGCTGAAATACGGCGTGACGCGCCATTACCTAACCTCGCTGGAGGTTGCCGATTGCTCGGGCTCCGTCGTGACGTACAACCGGGGCACTGCCGGTGAAATGATGGTAGATCTGATGATCGGCTCGGAGGGGACTCTGGGTCTCGTCACTGAAGTGCAGGCGCGTCTGGTTCCAGCACCCGAGGGATTTCACACCGTTACGGCGACTTTCCACAGCGCCCAGACCGCGGCCCAGGCGACGGTGGACTTGCTGGATACAGGGGTAATTCCGGGAAAGCTGGAGTTCATGGACGACGTTTCGATTCGGGCCGTCCAGGCCGCGCGGGACCGCGGACTGTCCCTCGAAATCGGCGCGCTGCTACTGATTGAGCTTCATGGCGACCGAGAATCGCTATCACGCGACGGCGCGGTCACACTGGAGTCGCTAAGGGATTCCGGCGCCGAGAACGTGCAGGAGGCCGTTTCCGGGGTTGAGCAGCGGCGAGCATGGGAAGCTCGGGGAGCCATCACGTCGTCGCTCGCCCAGCTTAAGCCTGGAAAGATCGGCGAGGACATATGCGTGCCCCGCACCAACCTGCCGCATGCCGTGGACCGCATCAAGAAACTCGCCAGCGAACGGGATGTCCTGATCGCCCTGTTCGGACACATCGGCGACGGGACGCTGCATCCCAATGTCATCTACGAGCCTTCGAGCAAGTCGGAGACCGCCTCCGCGCGGGCTGTGCTTGGGGAACTGGCGCGCATAGGCGTAGATTCCGGCGGTGTACTTTCGGGTGAGCATGGCTTGGGTCTGGTGAAGCGGGACTTTGTTCCCTACGCCTGGGACTGGGATACGATTCGGGCGATGCGCCGTCTGAAGCGTGAGTTCGATCCCGCGGGCGTGCTAAATCCGGGCATCATGTGGCCCGACGAATCTGAGCGGAATAGCGATTTGCGGGACCGGGACTAGCCGGGCGCAGACGCACGGGCCCCCTAGATCGAATGTCTATAGCTCAGAAAGCCAGTAACTCTCGGCTCCGATGGTGGTGGGTGGGCCGTGGCCGGGGTAGACGAGGTAATCAGCATTGAGCTTCGCAAGCAGCCGGAGGCTCCGGTAAAGCGCCTCGACATCGCCACCGGGTAGGTCGTAGCGACCGTACGTCCCTTGGAACAGGGTGTCGCCCGTAATCAATGTTTTCTCGGACTCGAACAACAGACAAACGCTGCCGGGGGTGTGGCCAGGCGTATGCATTACGCGGAACACATGCTCACCGAGATTGAGCATGTCGCCATCGCACATCAACTTGGAGGGGTTTGCGGGTTCGGGCGGGAGGGGCAGCGGGATTAGCGGCGAGGGCGACATCACCATCTTGGCGTCGTCCTCGTGAATGTACAACGGCGCTCCCGTATCACGCATCAGCCGCGCGTTATCGCCGGCATGATCCCAATGTCCATGAGTGTTCACGATGGCGGTGATCCGCAGATCGCTTGACCGAGCGCGCTCTAACACAAGCTCGGCCGAGCTGAAGCCGGGATCGACAATCACTATCTCCGTACCGGAGGAGATGAGGTAGGTGTTGGTCTCAAGCGGCCCAGCCGTGATTGTCTCGATATTCAGCGTCGGACCGGGTTTCGGCGATCCGGCCATTATCCGGGGTCAGCCGCCAATCTGGTACATCTCGATCTTGCGGTCCGAGCGGGCGTACCCGTCGAGATCGGTATTCTCGGAACGCTCCTCCGAATACCGGTCTGTCCTGGCCGACCAAATTCGACCGATAGCCCGCTCCATCTCCGCATCGGAACAGCCGGCGCGCATCAGGTCTCGCAGCGATTCGCCGCCGCCCGCGAACAGACAGGTAACCAGGCGACCGTCGGTCGAGAGGCGCGCGCGCGAGCAGTCGCCGCAGAACGGCTGGCTGACCGACGCGACGATCCCGATCTCGCCCGATCCGTCGGCGTAGGCAAACCTGTTTGCCACTTCGCCGCGATAGTTGGGGTTCAGCGGTTCTAGCGGAAACTCCGAGTCGATCCGCTCGCATATTTCTCGGGCTGTGACGACCTGAGACAGGTTCCAGTTGTTCCGATTGCCAACGTCCATGTATTCGATGAACCGAAGGATGTGGCCTGATCTTTTGAAGCGTCGGGCGAGATCGACAATCGTGTGGTCGTTGACGCCGCGAATGACTACGCAGTTGATCTTGATCGGACTCAACCCGGCTGCCGCCGCGGACTCTATCCCCTTCAGAACAGGCTCAACACCGTAGTCCCGGCCGTTCATTTGCCTGAAAATTCCGTCGTCGGGGCTGTCGAGACTCACCGTGACCCTTTGAAGTCCGGCCTTGGCAAGCGGCGCGGCGAGCCGGTCGAGGAGGTAGCCATTGGTGGTTAGCGTGAGATCGTCTATACCATCGATTCTCGATAGCATTTCGACCAGCACGGGGACATCCTTGCGCAGTAGGGGTTCGCCGCCGGTGAGCCGGACTTTCTTGACGCCGAAACCGACGAATATCCGCACCAGCCGCTCGATTTCCTCGAAGCTGAGGATCTCGCGTCTGTGCAGAAACTCGTAGTGCTCACCGAATATCTCGGCGGGCATGCAGTAGTCGCATCGGAAGTTGCAGCGGTCCGTTAGCGACACCCGCAGATCGCGTATGGGGCGGCCCAGCGTGTCGGTCACGGCCCGCGCGCCGTTCAATGCGGGTTGCGCCATCTTCAACTAGTCCTCAGTTTCGGTTTTGGACTCCGCATCCGGTCTCGGTGCGGTTGGGCCTATGCCTTGGGCCGCTTTCGCCCCGCTCCGACCTTGTCCTCTCGCTTGTCGCGCATGTATTTCATGGGGGATCTGCGGGGTTTGATATTGAACGACGTACCGCATCCGCAGGTTATCTCGGCGTTTGGATTCCTAAGGATGAACCCGCGGCCTATCAGATCGTCGTTGAAGTCCAACTCCGACCCGCGGATCATTCCCAGCGAAAACCGGTCGGTGACTATCTTGAAGCCGTCGTACTCGTGCACCTGGTCATCGTCTTCGATTTTGTCGTCGAGAAGCACGTTGTAGTCCCAACCCGCGCAGCCACCTTTGGTGACGCGGATTCGAATGTGCCTCCCCTGGTTCTTCGGTCGCGCCAAAACATCGGCCACTTCCGAGGCCGCCAAATCCGAAACCGAGAGCAAATCCAACCTGAAACTAACCGGCCTTCCGCTCGATCGCCCGTAGTCCCTCCGACCTGGTTGGTCGGAGTGGCCGAGCTTGTCGAGCCAATGTCGTCTTCAATAGGAATTCTAGCAATCGCCGAACCATGCTACCCAAAAACGGCGGTCTTACGGCGCAGCTTGGAGACTATCGGAGCGAGGGCCGCCAGGAAGAAATCGATCTGGGATTCGTCGTTGGCACGGCCCACGGATATGCGGAGGCTTCCCCGCGCCAGGTCGGGTGGGACTCCCATCGCCAGGAGCACGTGTGACGGCTCCAGCGAAGCGGAAGTACAGGCTGATCCGCTGGACGCCGCAATCCCGGCGCGATCAAGTTGCAGAATCAGGGATTCGGCATTTATGCCTTCGACGCAAACGTTCGTGTTGTTCGGGAGCCTTTTCTCCGGGTGGCCGTTGAGGTATACGCCATCGATAGCGGCCAATCCGGCGCGTATCCTGGTCGAGAGTTCACCGTTTCGACGGTTTTCGGCTTCTCGATTGGCCTGGGCCTCGGTCAGTGCGGTGGCCAGACCCATGATCAAAGCTACGTTTTCGGTTCCCGCTCGTCGGTTCCGCTCCTGTGAGCCTCCCTGAGTCTGCGGGACTATGCGCGATCCTTCGCGCACGTACAGCGCGCCGACGCCCTTGGGGCCGTAAAACTTGTGCGCGGCGATTGAAAGCAGGTCGACGCCGAGCCCGTAAACGTCGAGGCTCAGCGCGCCGGCGGCCTGAACGGCGTCGGAATGGAAGAGCGCGCCTGTGTCTTCGAGCATCTGGCCGATCTCCGCGATGGGCTGCACAGTACCGACTTCGTTGTTCGCGTACTGGACGCTCACGACGGCGAGCGAATCGTCGACCATCGACTCCAGGAAATCCATGTCGATGATCCCGTAGCGGTCCACAGGGATCACCCGCATCTGGAATCCGTGCTGGGCTTGCAGATATTCGGCGGCGTGGAGCACGCAGTGGTGCTCGATAGCGGACACGGCAATCACGTTGCGTCCGAATTGGCGCTGCGCCATCGCCGCGCCCTTTATCGCAAGATTAGCCCCTTCGCTTCCGCTGCCGGTGAATACGATCTCGTCGGTAGAACAGCTAAAGACGGCCGCAACCTTGCCGCGCGCCTCTTCCAGCGCGCGGCGAGAGGTCTGCGATTCTTCGTAAAGACCGGACGGGTTGTAGCCGTAGTCGGCGAAGTAGGGAAGCATGACCTCTAGCACGGTGACTGATACAGGCGTCGTCGAGGCGTGGTCGAGATAGACCCGGCTGGATTCGTTCACTGTGTCATCAGAGTAGCGAGGGCGATGCGCCCACCGAAACGCGCTCCCGGCGACTTTGCGGCTTTACTGCTATAGCTTTGCGCTTGCAGCAGGAACCTTGAATTTGCATGGTCGGCTCGCGTCGTATCCAGTCTCCTCGGCGATGACGTCTACCTCCAGCAGCCGCTCGATCACGTTCTTTTCGCATTGGCAGGGAACCGAGCTGTGATCGCTGATCGCCGGGACCGGACAGTGGCGAGCGTAGAGCACGAAATCATCTCCGTCACGCTCGACGCTGGACATATAACCAAGCTCATTGAGGAGTTCGCCGATCTGCGTCAGCTTGCCTTCGAGGGTCTTGGCATTGACTTGCGGCTTGAGCAGCGAATAGAGCGATTTTTCGCGCACGCCGAACAGCTTGTCCAGCATGTCGTCCCCGCCGATTTGCGCGGCGGCGTCAAAGAGATCGACCGCCAGCGACTCGTAGTCGTTGGGGAACTCGTGCTCGGCGCTCTCGGTCAGCTTGTACCTGTAGCGCGGCCTGCCGCGCCCGCCGCGAATTATTTCAATCGTTACAAGCTCGTCCGCGGCGAGACGCTCCAAGTGTGGTCTAACCGCTGAAACGCTGGCACCGAACTCGGTGGCGATGTCTGCGGCCGAGAGGGGGCCGCCCACCTTCAGAATTCGCAGGATCTCCATGCGCGGAGATGGTCGCCTTTTCATGACCATGCGATATTACGATAACCCGACCGACTCAAATCATCCCCCGCCACGCAACTGCCGCACCGTTCTGTTGTCCCCACGAAAGCGGAAATCGGCAGTCCCGCAAGCATGGAGCTTCCTAAGGGAAGTATCCGCTATTTTAGATGATTTTTAAAACCGAAACTGTTTGAATTGTGCTACTGTGAACATCTGGGCAGAATCAACGGTCCGGGGCGCAAACAACCTCACCGCGACAGTATTCGGAAAGGTCTAACTCCGTAAGGCAGGTTCGATATCGGATCCGAAATGGATAGCCTCACGTCGGGATCCGCCCGGCAATCTGAAGACCGTTCCGACGACACCAAAACACCGCCTGACCGTAAACGGACTGATAACGGAAAATCGGCCGTTCCTAATGGAAACCTCAACGCCGACGCAGCGGTCGGTGATTCGCTGCGTCTCTATCTGAACGAGATAAACCGCGTTCCGCTCCTGACGGCTGAGGAAGAGGTCATCCTGGCCAAGAGGATCGAGGCGGGAGATTTCGCTTCAACCCGGGTCCTTATAAACGCGAACCTTCGTCTGGTGGTCAACATAGCCAAGCGATATGCCGGCGGCGCGCTTCCCATGATCGACCTCATCCAGGAAGGCAATATCGGCCTGATGCAGGCGGTCAAGCGGTTTGACTATCGACGTGGATTCAAGTTCAGCACGTATGCTACGTGGTGGATACGCCAAGCGATCACCCGCGCTCTTTCCAACGACTCGCGCGTCATTCGACTACCGGTCCACGTGGTGGAAGCACTGCGCAAGATCAAGACGCTTGTGCCGCGCCTTGCCAATGAGTTGGGTCGCGACCCCACCGTTGCCGAGATCGGCTCGGAACTGAATCTGTCCGCCGCGCGCGTGCGGGAGATCATCAGGGCGGGCAGGGCCACGATGTCGCTGGAAGCTCCGAAGGGGGACGATCCAGAAGACACGCTTGTCGATTATGTCGAGGACGAAACGTCCGCTCAGCCGGACGAGCAGGCTACGCTATCGGTTCTCCGGCAGGACATAGGTTCGGCGCTCAACATCCTGACCGACCGTGCGAGGCAGATTCTCGAAATGCGTTTCGGTCTTGACGGCCGAACGCCACGCACTCTGGACGAAATCGGGGACCACTTCGGCCTGACGCGCGAGCGCATACGGCAGATCCAGGTGGAGGCGATCAAAAAGCTTAAGAAATCGACCGCGGCGTCGGCGCTGCGAGACTATCTGAGCTAAGTTCCCCGCCCTTCAGGCCGTTCGAGCGAGATAAACGAGCGGCGATTCTCCGCAGCTTGGAATAGGGGTTATCTGCGGGCGCCCGACCCGACCCTGGCGACCATACCCACCAGACTCGATACTTACTTTTTCGCCGACCGCGTCAGATCGCCGCACGGGCTTTGAGCGGCGGGCGCCTCCAGACGGTTATCGACTTGCGCCGCTAACGTCCTGCTATGAAGCGGGAACGAGGGCGGCGTCGAGGCGTGAACGAATCTGCGCTTCGGGCGAATAGCCGACGATTCGATCCACTTCCTGCCCGTCGCGGAACACCAGCAAAGTCGGGATTCCGCGAATGCCGTAGTCGAACGCGTACTTCTGGTTCTCGTCGACGTCCATCTTCGCGAACCCGACTTTGTCTTCATATTCGCCGGCCAGCTTTTCGAAGACAGGGGCCATCATCTTGCAAGGTCCGCACCATTCGGCCCAGAAATCGACCACGACCGGAATATCGGATTGAAGAACTTTGGCATCGAAATCGTCGTCGTCTACGTGAAATGGCTCCGCGGACATTCGGTTCCTCCTATCGGGTATCCATTTGGCTCGTTTGCGGACTTAGCGCATATCCGTTGAGGTATGCGGCAACCAATTTTACAACCTCGCCCGCCAGCGCCGTAAGCGCTTCAATCTAATGTCACACAGACTGTTGACTATGCAGACTGTTGATCGAGGTAAGTAATACACGTATCCTTCAGCATGGTCGGCACAGTTGACTCTCAGATTGGGCTTGTTCGCAAGCGTCTACAGGATCTGTACAAGTTCCTGACCGAGTTCGCACGTTTGCGTTACCCGGTAGTTCGTGAACTCGGTCAAGTTGAATTTCGTCTTTGGCTTGATGACTTACCAGAGCATCCGTCAATCGAGCGTGGGTGGCTCGATGACAAAGCGGGTTTCGCGCTACGGGTAACGAGACCTCGTCTGACTCGATGTCCAGAAGCACCTGAACCTTTGCGCCATTGGCTGCGGAGCGGCTGGGACGATCCTAAGCGAACGGCAGAGATCATGCCGGAACTGACACGTCCGGCGGAAGACCCCGAAGAACCGCCAGAGATCGAGCGGTTTGGCGACGATCCGGACCGAGTCGAGGCGTGGGAGGCATGGAACGCCAATCGCGAAGCTTGGGGGACGGTCGAGATACCTGCCCGCGACGCGATGGGTGTCTTTCAGCGCCTTTATGAGTTGCACGGCAGCCTCGACCGCGAGCGTGAACAGTTCGAGGTTTACGCAGGGGATGCCATTCTTCGCTGGGAAACGCAGTCTGGGCTGAACCACCACCCGCTGGTGCTTCAGTCGATGCAACTGGACTTCGAACCGGAGATTTCCCGTTTCAGCGTCTTGTTCGGAGAAAGACGGTCCGAGCTCTATTCCGCACTGCTGCGCTCAATCGACGAGGTCGGCGGTGCCGTACTGGCCAGAACCAACGCGGAGTTCGAACAAGGCGATTACGGACCATTCAGCGGCAGCGAGATCGATGGATTCCTTGGGGGCCTAGCGCACCGGCTCCATGTAGAGGGGGTCTTTGGCGACCTGGACTCGACAGCTCGCGGCGTCCCTCGAATTTACCGGCGACCTCTGCTATTTCTGCGCAGGCGAACTCAAGGGTTCACGGCAGCGCTTGAAGCGATTGCGTCGGACTTGCCCGGGCGCGAGGACTTGCCAATCTCGCTGCGGTCGATTGTCGGCGTCCACGAAAATGGCGTGCGGAACGACTCCGACTCGCCGCCGCAACGTGGTACGGCACGGCTGGCCAACGAGGAGCAGGACCTGCTCTTCACCAAGCCCGCGAACGATGAGCAGGCGCGCATCGTCCGTCAGCTGGAAAGCCACGGCGCGGTGATGGTCCAGGGACCTCCCGGAACCGGAAAGACGCATACGATCGCCAATCTGATCGGGCATCTGCTTGCAAAGGGCAAGCGCGTGCTGGTCACGAGTCATACGGCCAAAGCGCTGGAGAGGGTACGGGAAGTAATCGTCGAGGACTTGCAGCCGCTGGCGGTGAGCGCCGTTGGCAGAGATACGACCGAGCGCGCCCAGTTGGAACACTCCGTTCGTGAGATAACGAACCGGCTGGCTTCGGACGACGCTAGCGTGCTGAAGAAAAAAGCCAGACGACTTGAGCGCCGACGTGACAGGTTGCTGGACGAGCTAAAGCAGCTCCGCGCAAAGCATTTCCGGGCTATCCATGCTGAGTATCTGGAAATTGTCGTGGAAGGTGTTGGCGTCGAACCGTCGGACGCAGCGCGCGAAGTGCGGAGCGGAGCAGGGCAGCACGACTGGATTCCGCGACCGGTTGATGGCGCGAACCTAACTCTTACGGCGTCAGAGATAGAGCAACTGTACGAAACCAACGACAAGATTGATTCCGAGCACGAGCGGGAGCTGTCGCGACCGCTCCCGCCAGCGAAAGTCGTGACTTCGCAATCTTCATTCAGCGCGCAAGTCGAAGAAGAGAGCGAGCTTGAGGCGTCTGACCGCAAGACGGGCAGCAACGCCTGGCGCACCTACCCGAGCCAGTCTGCAAGGGAAACCATCGAGCAACTCGCTAGAGAATCCGAGGAAGCTGCCAACGACCTACGTCACCTTGAAAACTGGGACCGGACCTTACTTGAGGCGGGAAGGCTCGGGGGAGGCTATCGCCAAGTTTGGGAAGACCTGCTCCGGCTCATTGAGGAAGTACAGACGCAGGCACAGGAGACGGCGCCACTGATCGCCAAATACGGTCCACGGCTACCAACCAGTGAACCTTTCGATCAAATGTCCGACAAACTGCGTGAGATTTGCGATCACCTGCAGGCTGGAGGAAAGCTGAATAAATTGGTTCTGTTCAGAAATCGTTCCTGGAAGACGTTACTTGAAGCTTGTGACGTTGGAATGGGGGACACTCGCGAACCAGCCGCTATCGAGTCGCTGCGTGCACTGGCCCACCTGCAACTCGCTCGCGAGCATTTGCGGGATCGCTGGCGACGCACGGCGGAACCCGAGGGAATGATTTCTGCTTCAGACCTGGGATCGACGCCAGAGGTCACGTGCGCACAACGCGCCCCCAGCGTCAGGAAGCGTCTCGGATGGTATGACGCGATCTGGAAGCCTCTGAAGATGCGGGCACTCGCGTCGGGGCTCGATCCGCATGCGCTGATCGCAGTTGGCGGGCCACCCATTGGTGAGTTTGCGGAACTCGAGCGCCTAATCGAGACGGCGCAAACTCATCTGCCCGCGGCAGCTCGTGCGGCGGCGCGGCAACTCAAGCTCGACCACGTGCGCATGAAACTGGACGCGCTTGATCAGGACCTGGCTCGGTTCGACGGCGGTGACGCGGTCCAGTCGCTCCGAAAGGCGATCCGCGAGCGCAATTCCGGTCGATACGCAACCGCCCTCAAACGGCTTGAAGATGTGCGGACTCGATTGCCGGCCTTCGAGGAGCGGGAAGCACTGCTAAGGCGGCTCTCCAAAGTCGCGCCCGCATGGGCAAATGCCGTCAAGCTGCGGGAGAGTCCGCACGACAAAGCCAAACCTCCCGGCGACCTGACGTTGGCCTGGCGGTGGCGCGTGTTGAACGACGAACTGGATGGCCGCGCCGGGGTCGACCTTGGGGCTATCGAGATAGAAATCGAACGAATGAACAGGGAACTTCAGCGAGTCACCGCCCAACTGGTCAGCAATCTGGCATGGGCCGGGCAAATAGAGAGCACTTCGGCGAAACAGAAACAAAGCCTGATTGCGTGGGTGCTGGCCATGAAGAGGGTGGGCAAGGGCACTGGCAAGCGCGCTCCCGCGCTGCTCGCCGCAGCTCGAAAATATATGGCGGAGAGCCGTTCGGCAGTGGTGGCAGAGCGTGTTGACGGTGCGCGCAACGACCAGCATGAGAACGAGGAGGAGGCCGAGTTCATTGTGTCGGCCATCCTAGCCGCCTGCGAGTTGGAGGAATACCGCGACGCGACGTTCGGAGTCATCTCGATGCTTGGTCGGGGAGACTCGCAGGCGAGGCTGATCGAATCGAGGTTACGAGAGAAGATGGAACCCGCTGATATAGAGCGGCGCCAAATTCTCGTGGGTAGCCCGGCGCACTTTCAGGGTGACGAGCGCGACGTGATGTTTCTCTCGCTGGTCCACAGCCCGAAGGGCGGCCCGCTGCCACTGGTGGCGTCCGATATGTTCAAGAAGCGGTACAACGTGGCCGCCAGCCGCGCCAAGGACCAGATGTGGGTCGTGCATTCGCTCAACCGGGAAGTCGATCTGAAGTCGGAAGACCTGCGCGCGAAGCTGATCAGGCATGCTGCTCATCGAGCAGCGATTGACGAGCGGACCGCCGATCAGGAGGACCTGACGGAATCACCCTTCGAAAAGGACGTGCTAAGGGACCTGGTTGATGCCGGCTATGAGATCGAAGCGCAGCATCCAGTGGGCGCGTTGCGGATTGATTTGGTCGCTTATGGCGCAAATGATAGGCGCGCGGCTATCGAGTGCGATGGTGACAGGTTCCACACACTCGATGATCTTGACGCCGACCTCTCGCGTCAGGCCTTGCTGGAGCGGCTCGGCTGGCGGTTCATACGTGTGCGCGGTAGTGAGTATTACCGAGATCCCGAAGGGGCGATTGCCCGCGTGCGCGAACGCCTGAGTGAACTAGGAGTTGAGCCAACCGTTGGAGCCACAACGGAGGAGCCGGAGAGTTCGGACTTGGTGGATCGTGTCCGTATCCGCGCGGCCGAGATCAGACAGTCGTGGCGAGAAGACGGCCAATCGCTCAGCGTATCCGGTTTTGTTAAACAGGATGGCAGAACTGGTGACATAAAAGTCGCTACCAACGGCGAGTCACGGTCTCGGGATTCCAGACCGAAACAAAAGACCGCGACGGCTGGTTATCCGGTGCGGTCGGTCGGCTCTCCGAGACCGAACGTCGATAGCTCGGAGGCGGTTCGTCCTGACGGCAAAGACGACTCGTCGTCTTTGCCGAGCCAAGCTGCAGACGAAGCCACGCCAACGGATAGTAAACGTAAGCCCATTGTCGACCGCGTAAAGGGCGGTTCTGCCATCGCCGATGCCGAGGCGCGTACCGGATCAGAGGGCGCGGATGAAAGAGTGTCTGAAGGTGTCCTGGAAACTGATGTACAGATGGGGTTCGAATCGCTAGCCCGTCCCGTTGCAAAGCGCTCCCGGCAATCCCAGTTGTTGCGGGAGCGGGACGCTTTGAAGGCCGGTCTTGTTGCCCTCAATGCGCAAAGCGGGCGACCTGGCCGAGTCAATCTGGCCAGTCTGATTGGCGAGCCTAGCGCCTTGGATCGAACGCTGCGCCTACGCGAGTATCCCTCGTCATCTACTTGGAGTCGCAAGCGAGCAGCCCGCAAAGCAATCAGAGCCGCGCTGGCGGAAGTCGAAGCGGAACTAGCGTCTGAATGACTCGCCGGCGCGGCGGGTCTGGGCTAGTTGACTACGAGGTTGACTAGCCGTCCGGGGACGTATATGACGCGGCGGACCTGTTTGCCGTCCAACTGCGCGAGCACAACAGGGCTGGACAGCGCCAGTTCCCTCGCCCGGTCTTCGGTTATGCCGCGTTCGACGTTGAGCCTGTCACGGAGCTTGCCGTTTACCTGGATGACCAGTGTGATGGTCTCCTCGGTTGCGAGCTTCTCGTCGAACTTGGGCCAGGAGGCGAGCGCAACGAATCCGGTGTGTCCGGTGCGTTCCCACAATTCCTCGGCCAGATGCGGCGCGATCGGCGCGAGCAAAAGGATCAACTTTTCCTTGATGTCGCGTCCCAATTCCGACCGACCGAGGTCTTCGGACCAGACCGAATAGAGGTCGTTAACCGTCTCCATCAGGCCGTTGGCGATCATCGTGTTGAAACGAAGCCGGGAGATGTCCTCGGTGCATCGCTTGACGGCCTTGTGGATGATTCGGACCGCCCGCCGCTGCGCTTCGGACGGCGGTACCTGGCCGTTGGCCGCTCGACGGTCGCCGCCGTCATAGAGGATCAAGTCCCACAGCCGCTGGTAGAAGCGCTGCAAGCCCGCGAGTCCGTTCTCGCTCCAAGGCAGCGTTCCCTCGATGGGGGCCATGAACATCTCGTAGCCCCTGAGACAATCCGCCCCGTATCGCTCGACTATGGCGTCCGGGGTAACGACATTGCCCATCGACTTGGACATCTTGCCGCTGCGCACCGCGGCCCATTCGGCTCCGTTGACTGTGGAGCGCTCGGGTTTGATCTCCAGTTCGGCTTTCGGCGGAGCCGTGTACAACATTCGCGAAGTCGCATCGGGCCTTTCGTACACGCGGACGCCGTCCGCCGTTCGCGCTACAGCCGATTCGCCGGTGATCCGGGCGTCGGCGACGTTCAGCCAGCCGTCCTCGGCCAGCAACATGCCCTGGTGCCTCAACGCGCCGAAGGGTTCTTTATAAGGAATGAGTCCCGCGTCATACATGACCTTGAACCAGAACCGCGCGAACAGCAGGTGCATGACCTGGTGCTCGGCTCCGCCCACGTAGAGGTCAACAGGCATCCAGCGCTCGGCAGCCTCGCGGTCGAACGGTCCTTCGGAGAAGTGAGGGCTTATGAATCTGAGGTAGTACCACGACGAGCACGCAAAACCGCCCAAGGTATCGGTTTCCCGCTTCGCGGGGCCTTCACAGCTTGGACAGGTTGTGTGGACCCAGTGCTCGATGGATTCGAGCGGTGATCGGTGGGCCTGCTGTGGAACGAAGTCCTCCAGATGGGGCAAGAGCACGGGCAGGTCGTTCTCGGGAACCGGGACTTCCCCGCATTCATCGCAATGCACAATAGGTATCGGACATCCCCAATAACGCTGGCGGGAGATGAGCCAGTCGCGCATCCGATACGCCACGGATCGCTTTCCGAGGCCGGTCCGCTCAAGCTCAGCGACGATCCCGTCTCCGCCGTCCTCCGAGCTTTGCCCGTCGTGGGGAGGCGAGTTGACCATGGTTCCGTGGCCGATAAAGGCCTCGTCCAGGTCATTGCCGTCCCACCCGTCCGGAGCTATGACCACGCGGATGGGCAGATCGTATTTGCGGGCGAACTCGAAGTCGCGCTCGTCGTGCGCGGGGACGGCCATTATCGCGCCGGTGCCGTAGGAGGTCAGCACATAGTCCGAAATCCAGATCGGGATGCGTTCGCCGTTGACGGGGTTAACCGCATACGATCCCGTGAATACACCCGACTTCTCGCCCCCAACTGCCGCTCGCTCGATTTCGGACACACCGGCGGCGCGCCGCACGTAATCTTCGACTTCGGTACGGCGGTCCGCGGTCGTCAGCTCGGGCAGCAGCGGATGTTCGGGCGCCAGAACCATGAAGGTCGCGCCAAACAGCGTGTCCGGTCTGGTGGTAAACACCGTCAATTCGGTGCCGGAGTCGGTCTTGAAGACGACGTCGGCGCCCTCGCTGCGCCCGACCCAGTTGACCTGCGCCCGGTTCGTTCGTTCGGGCCAGTCGACGAGAGTGAGGTCCTCGATCAGCCGGTCCGCGTATTCGGTGATTTTGAAGAACCACTGGTTGAGCGCCCGCCGCTCGATGCCGGAGTGCCCTCGCCAGCAGGTGCCATCGGAGAGCACCTCTTCGTTGGCCAGTGCGCCGCAGGTTTCGCACCACCACTGCATTCCTTGAGCCCGATAGGCGAGACCTCGCTTATAGAGCAGGAGGAAAAACCACTGCGTCCACTTGTAGTAGTCGGGAGTGGATGAATTTATCTCCCGCGACCAGTCGTAGCCGCATCCGACCATGGTGAGCTGGCGCTTGTAGTTGGCGGCGTACTGGCGGGTGCTTACGGCGGGATGGATGCCTTTGTCGATGGCGTCCTGCTCGGCGGGCAAGCCGAACGCGTCCCAGCCCATAGGGTGTAGCACTTCGTAGCCGGACATGCGCATGTAGCGCCCCATAGCATCGACCGGGATGTAGTTGCGCAGATGGCCGACGCTGAGCCCCTCGCCTGACGGGTAGGGGAAGAACACGAGGCAGTAATAGGCGGGTTTGCCAGAAAACGTATCGGTGCGGTAAACGTCGGCATCCTGCCACCGACGGCGCCATTTGCTTTCAATGGCCTTAGCGTCGTACCTGTCCAACTGTCTCTATCCTGAGTTTGATAATCGGGCCAGCCCCAACCATTCGACGCGGCTCCATCAGGAGTGCCCGGGGGGCGCGGACGGAAAGCCGGATCATGGTCGTCACTGCCAGCGTAGTCACCTTACATTTTAACTAGCGGGAAAGGCGCGCACCTTGCTTCGCCCCAAAATTCCCGGCCGCGGGTAGAAATGGTAGATGCAGTTTTCGATCCCGGTCGATCCGATTACTTATCATTTGTACTTGTCTGATTTCTCGAACGTCGATCGCGTAGATGAAAACACCAACACCATTGCGAACACGTGATGTATAGCAGGGTCAAGCGCCGCGCTCATCTGATTGTCAACACCGCGGATGAAGGCGGTCGCGCGGGCCGGATTTTCGATCTGGCCGTTGTCGTGATCATTACGCTCACCGCATTCGCGATCATGCTCGAAACGATAGAGCCGGTGGCAAGAGTGGGGCGCGGCGTTTTCACGGTGTTCGAAGTCGTATCCGTTGCGATATTCACGGTCGAGTACGTCGCGCGCGTGTGGTCATGCACCGAGGACCCGGCCTACTCACATCCGCTTTGGGGCCGGTTACGCTTTGCGGTTCAGCCGCTGGCAATTGCGGACCTGCTGGCGATCCTCCCGTTCTACATTCCGCTAATCGTGGGTCTCGACTTGCGGTTCGTGCGAGTCCTGCGGTTACTGCGCCTGTTGAAGATCGCACGCTACTCCGAATCTATGTCGCTTGTCGCTCACGTGCTGCGGAGCCGGCGAGACGTTCTGCTCTCCACCATATTCGTGGGATTCGTGCTGCTGTTCTTCGCGTCGGTCTTCATGTACCTGGCCGAGCGGGAGACGCAGCCGGAGGCGTTCTCGAGCGTCCCGGCGGCGATGTGGTGGGGAGTGGTGACGCTTACGACCGTGGGCTACGGCGACCTGTATCCGGTCACGCCGCTGGGGAGGGGGCTGGGCACCTTCGTGGCGCTGCTGGGAATCGGGCTGTTTGCCATGCCGGCGGGCATCCTGGGGTCGGCCTTCGTCGATGAGCTAGAGCAGCGCAAGTCCGCCGAACCGGAAATCGCGACGTGCCCACACTGCGGCAAGCCTTTGCAGGATCACGAGTCGCCGGACGCCTGAAGGTTGACGCGCGGCTGCGACATCCCTGCCTGCTTGCGCGTGTTTAGACGCCAGAAGGCCCGATAAAGCTGAGAAGAGGGGAAAAATCTGCGTCCGGAGTAACGGCTCATCGAGCGGCCGTAGTGGCATGGCGATGGGTGGAACTCAGAAGAATCGATTAGAGGGTCAGAGCTGAGGACTAGATTCCACCCTGACCATATGCAGGCCACTGGGGATATCAAGGTGGGTCTCAGAACAGCCTTCGCAGGAAACCCGCAATTGGGGGAGATAGCGGGTCGGCAACGGACGGCGTTTCCTGATTCTAGGAAACATCACTCTGTATGGCGGTGCAAAACAGGGGGGCGTGAGAAAGTCGACGATGGTCATCGGGTCTGTTGGCGGTGCCCGGACTCACCGAAACCAGATTTTGGGCGGAAGAGGTGGGAAAATTATGAATAACGATCCCACCACTTCGGCTGCTATCGGGCCATATCTCAACATACGGGCATCTGATTTCTTGGTCAAGGCTGATTGAGAGGCGGTGGTCGGCGTCATTTGGCGCATTCCCGCGTGCCCTTTGACAGGCTCAGGATGCACGAGAGAGTTTCTCCCGATGTCGCTTCGGTAGGTCCAGCACGTTGGACGGGAAGGACTGAATTCCCGATTCCCATTCCCCGCTCCAGGCTCTTGCGGGTACGGGCTTTGCGGGAATGATGCCGCGAAGTCATTCGTGGATTGGGTCGGCCAGCCCTTATTTGACGGGAATGAAGATATCCGTTCGCCACTTCGACTGGTCGGGCTCGGCGCCCGGATCGGTGACGTAAATCTCCCAGGCGGCTCCCACGGGCTCGAGACCCTGCGACTCCACCCAGCCTCTCAGCGCCATCCAGGTTCCCCCCAGGTCGTCGTATGGACCCATGTGGGTAGCGGTAGCCGCCTTGCAGGCGGGAAGCTCGCCGGCGGCGACCCGGCCCCGGCCTTCCATTGGCGCGGCGACGGGCATCCCGCATTCGAGATCGACCTCGCCGCTGCCTTGCATGGTCTCGTCCATGCTGTGATAGATGGAGAGGGGCATACCAGCAGGGGCCTGCCCACTTTCGCCTAAGTAACCCATCACCTCGCCGAACAGTTGTCCCATCGTCTGGCTGAGCGTCTCGTCCATCTTGGTTGTCAGACGAATGCCAACTATAGGTTGGGCTTCCAACTCGGTGATCTCGAATTTCTGTGTCATTGGCTTTTGCTCCTTGGGGTTGTTACGGGGTCTTGCAGCGTTCGTGGAAGGTCAACGTTCCAGTGTAGCGGCAGTTTGCAGAGCCACGTTGGCGGCGCATCTGGCTTTTGCGCCGGATTGGTGAGCTGGGGACTGTCCGTAGAATTGGCGAATGAGATCGGCCGCTTCTATTTGATGGGATAGAAGATGTCCGTCCGCCACTTTGACTGATCAGGCTCGGCGCGCGGGTCGGTTACGTAGACTTCCCAGCAGGATGCTTCGGCGGGTTCGAGACCCTGCGAATCCATCCACTCACTGAGTGCATCCCAAGTCTTTCCCAATTGGTTGTATGGCCCCACGTGGGTTACCGTGGCCGCTTTGCCAGCCGGAAGCTCGCCCGGTGTGATTCTGCCCCTGCCCTCCATCGCCGCCGCCATGGGAATCGCGCATTCAAGGTCGACGTCGAGGTTTTCTCCCATGCTGTGGTAGATGGCCAAAGGCATTCCCGCGGGCGCTTGTCCGCTCTCGATTATGTAACCCATAACCTCGCCGAAAAGCGCACCCATTATCTGGCCGAGCGTTTCGTCCATCTTGGTTGCAGTACGGATTCCCAGGATGGGCTGGGCTTCCAGGTCGGTAGTGCCGAACTCTAATGTCATCCTCGGTTCTTCCCTTCGACTGTTAGGTATTTCAAAGCGCTCCGGATTCGGAGTCGACGGAATCCAGTCTAGTACCACACAGCCAGCGTTTCAGGCGCCTTACGTGGCTCTTCCACATTCAGGGGAGGCGCGGCGACCGGATCTGACGGTCTCATCCAAGTTGATGTGCGATGTTGCCGCTGTGTGGGTATGGTGATGGAAGCGAGCGTGGTAGTGGGAAGCGCCGTTCTTTTTGCTTGCTTGGGGGAGGGCACGATGGCCTTGAATATGACGAAGCGCCAATTCTTGAAATCGGTGGGGTTGGCCGCCGGGGCCGCGGCTGTCTACAAAACCATGGAAGCATTGGACCTGGTGGGACTGGGCGTAGCCAATGCGGCCCCTCCGCCCGATCTGCCGGCCAACTCCGGCTATGGGAAACGCGTTGTGATCCTGGGAGCGGGCATCGCGGGAATGACGGCAGCTTATGAGCTTGCCAAGGCCGGTTATGACTGCACGATCCTGGAGGCTTCCGGCCGCGCCGGGGGGCGGAACCTAACCGCCCGCGGCGGGGACGTGATTAGCGAGGTCGACAGCCGGCAGTGGGTCGACTTCGAGGTCGAAGACCACCTTTACGCAAACATGGGCCCGGCCCGCATTCCCTATCACCACCGGACCATACTCGGCTACTGCAAAGAATTCGGCGTCGAGCTGGAAATCTTCCTGAACGACAACCGCGGGGCGTTGTTCCACCATCTTGACGCTTTCGGCGGCAATGCCGTGGTGGGACGGCGGGTGACTACCGACCTGCGTGGGTACATTGCCGAACTGCTCGCCAAAGCGATCAATCGCAAGGCCCTGGATGAGGAGCTTTCGGGTGAGGACAAGGGAAGAGTCCTCGACATGCTCGTCGAATATGGCGACCTGGACCCCGATCATCTATATAAAGGTTCGTCACGGAGCGGGTTTCGCGGCGAGCAGGTCAACGCCGGCCTTGGGGGCGGCGTCCCGAACGATCCGTTGAGTTTCGGCGAGCTGCTGAGGTCGGATTTTTGGGAGTACAAGCTCCACTTCGGTGAATTCCTTGACCAGAACTCCACCTTGTTCCAACCCGTCGGAGGCATGGACGCGATAGCCAAAGCCTTCGAAGAGCGGGTGCACGGCCTAATCAAGTATCAAAGCGTCGTCGAGGAGATCCGCAAGACGCCGAACGGCACCCGCATCGTCCACAACGGCGGGCAGGCGATGGAGGCGGACTTCGCGATCTGCACCATCCCGGCGCCGGTCCTGAAGGACATCCCTAACGACTTCTCCCCGGAAACGCAGACGGCGATAGAGTCGACGGCGTTTGTGCCAGCCGTGAAGATCGGTTTCCAGACGCGACGTCGCTTCTGGGAGGAAGACCACGCCATCTACGGCGGCATCTCGTGGACCAACCAGGACATCACGCAAATCTGGTATCCGGCGAACGGGTTCCACCGTGACAAAGGCGTGATCATGGGTGCGTACATCTGGGACGACCGGCCCGGCCAGGGCGAGCGCTTCGCCAACATGTCCCCGCCTGACCGGCTGCGGGTCGCCATTGCTGACGGAGAGAACATCCATCCTGGATATGGGCAGGAGATCGAGTCGGGCGTTAGCCGGGCCTGGTCGAAGGCCCCCTTCCAGAAAGGCGCGTGGCCGGAGAGCTATGCCGCGCCGGAGGCGCTAAAGGTCCCCGATGGGGCGATCTACTTCGCGGGCGATCAGACGACCTCCCTGCCCGGCTGGCAGGAGGGCGCGGCGCTGTCGGCGCACGCGGTGGTCAACGCAATACACGAACGGATGATGGTCGGCTAGGGGAAGGGCGGCGTCCGGGCCCACTGCGCGGGACGGCTCGAAGTAGTAATTACGTCGCTAGGATGCTTCCGGTCGCGGGTGCGCGGCGGATCAGCTTCCGAGCAGCTTGGCTTTCTGCTGCTCGAATTCCTCCTTGGTCAGGATGCCCATGTCGACGAGTTCCGCGAGCTTCTTCAGCTCATCAGCGAGGGAGCTGGTGGCCGGCGCGGCGACGTTCGCACGAGAATTCGCAGCAGATATCTTGTTGCGGACAAACTCGGCGAAAGGGTGCACCAATTCATTCTCGACGTTGTCGATCACCTCTATGTTCCCGGCCGTGTGGATTCGAATCGAGCCAAGAATCATACCCGTTCTGGCTGAAACCGAATTGATCGTCTCGTATAAGAAGTCCTCAACTTGAAGGCCCGTGAAACGCCGTTTGTCGGTAAAAAAGAGCCGCTTGTTGGTGGCCACGAGCAAGCCTGTGCCGCCGCCGTACCAGCCTTCGATCATCTTTTCGGGCAGCTCGTCGTCGCTGAGTATGGCGGGAAGCTCGTCGAGCTCCTTCTTGATCCCATCACGATTCGAGGGGCTTATCTCCTGAACCGCCGCGTGGATTGCCTCTGCCTGCTCCGGAGAGGGGGCAGGACTCGCATTTTCCAGGTTTTCGGGAGGCACCTTCGACCGCAGATGCTCGGCGAAGGCACTTGTTAGTTTGGTGGGTAGGTTCCCGAACATCATCCGTTCCCCCAAAACGGAAAACCGTAATACGCCGCGGATGAGCTTCGTGGTCTTGAATTCGATCGAGGTGATGTCGCCATAGTTGTATTGTTCGACATGAGTTTTGCCCAATGGCAGTTTGTTCAGATACACCAGTCTCTGGTTTGTAGCCGCCAGCAAACCCATCCCGTAGCTGTTATTGCACGGAACCAGCTTTTCGAGCAGTTCCATCTCGCCGAGGATTGAAGGAAGCTCCTTCATCTCGGCCCTCACCTGGTTGCGCTGAAGTATGCCGAAGTCTTTTGCCGCTTCTCTGATTATTGAGACCCTATCGTCCACCCTCGGACCCGCCTTTCATCTCTGCATTTGGTTAAGTCGATTTACCGTACTTGTCCAGCCCCGGTTGTTCAAGCTCCTGAGCCGCGTCCCGCGCCTAGTCTCCGAGGGTTGTTTGTACCAGCCTGTGGAAATGATGCACGGCGTGTTCGCTGATCTCGGTGCGGTCGCGGTCGACGATGAACCGGCCCTGCGTGTAGCCGCGCGAACGCAGCCCACGCTGCACGGACTCACATAGCGCGAAGTCTTCGGGAGCGAGGACGTTGTCCGAGTAGTCGATCCGCGCGAGGTCCTGCTCGTCGAGATTCTTCGAGGGGGCGTAGCGGTTGAACTGCACCGAGGTGGTCTCCGGTCCCGCCGGCGCGTAGGTGGTCATGGTGAGGATGGGGCGTCCCGGGTAGACGTTCATAACGGTGAAAGGCCACAGGTACCAGAACGCCGCGTGCTGGACGGGATCGTCGGGAGAGAACTCGTAGGCCTTGTTCTTAGGTCGCACTCGCTCGGCGAAATGGCTCGAATGAATGTCGCAAATCGTGGAGCGATAGGTGTCCAGGTCGACCAGACTCGAAAACGCCGGATGGGCCGTCGAGCAGTGGTAGCACTCCAGGTAATTGTCGATCGCGACCTTCCAGTTGCAACTCATCTCGGACTGCATCTCGGCTACCTTCACGAGGCTTTCGACGCCCGGTACGACGTCTCGGATTTCGGCCTCGAGATCGGAGGCCTTGTCCGCGAGGGGCGGCGCGTCGGGATCGAAGTTGACGAAAACAAGCCCGGCGAAGACTTCCAGCCGGATCGTCTTAAGGCAAAACAGATCGCGGTCGAAGCCGGAGACGTTTTCGCTGCCGCGGGCGGTGCGCAGGCTGCCGTCGGTGTGGTACGACCACGCGTGGTACCGGCAAATGATGGTCCTGGTCGTGCCGCTGCCCTGGAGCAACTGATGCGCCCTGTGGGAGCACACGTTGTAGAAGGCGCGCAGCTTGGAATCGCCGCCGCGCACCACCATGATGTTCTGGTCGAGCAGGCTGTAAGTTGCGTAGCTGCCGATTTCGGATAGCTCGCTGACGTGACAGACCGGCTGCCAAGAGCGATAGTGGATCGCTTCTTTCTCGCGCTCGAAGACGGCGGCGTCGATGTAGTAGCGCGCCGGCAGGGTGTAGGAGTTTTCGGGGTCGGCGGCGACGCGCTGCTCACCCGTGAGGGCGCGATCCAAATCGGCGATAGTCATCGCTGTTCCTCCTCGCACTTCCCTAATTTGTTTCTACAAACTTCAGCGGCTACTCAAGCACGCGCAGCGTCGCGGGCACGTCCATCCGGCGGAGCTTGCGCACGGTGAGCGCGGGCGCCAGCGCGATAACGGCGATCCCGGCCGCCAGGATGACCGCCATTGTGGGTATGTCTACGGCTAGATCCACGCCGAGATCGGGAATGCTCTCGGGTAAGACGACGCGGAGGATCCAGAGCAGCAATGCGTAACCCAGTCCGATGGCGAGGACTGTCGCAAGGAGTCCGAGCACAAAGCCTTCCATTGCCAGGATCCCGAGCACCCTTCGCACCGGCACGCCGTAGGCAAACATAGTCGCGTGGTCGCGCGAACGCTCGTCGGTGTTGATGTTGGCGGTGTTGAAGGCGATCAGCAGCGCAAGACCCAGCACGAACACCTGGATTACGCGGAACACGCTCGCGAACTCTTCGAGCAGCTCCCGGGTCACCTTAGAAGTTTCGGCGAGACCCCTGACCGTTCCGACGCCGGGAGCCTCGAACAGCGCTCGCTTGACGGAATCCAGGGACTTGCCCGCGGCCGGCGCGCCTGAGATTACATTGGCGAAACCGTCGAGACCGAGCCAATGGGCTTGGCGGATGTCCAGGTAAGCGAAGAACCGGAGCGGATGCGGGTGAATGGCGATGACTTCGATGTCCCTGGTCCCGAACGAAAACGAGTTGACACCCGTGCGCACCGGATGAGTGAGCGTGACCGTATCGCCTGGGTCTACTCCAAGCTCGTCCGCCGCCTTGCGGGCGAGTACGAGTCCGGGCCTATCGATGGACAGCTCGCCCTCGACGGCGGTCGGGCGCCACGTCTCGCTCTGGAAATCGACAATCTGGAGTATGAGGTTCTGAGTCTCGCCATCGCTGCTTATCCCACCGCCCAGCACCAGCTCCGGCTCGGCCAACCTCAACGCGCCGCCGTGCATGACTCCGGTCACCTCCGGCGAGGTGATCGGATAGAAGGTGTCGAGCTCCACCTTCAGCCGGTCGGGCACATCTCCGACCAGCTCCTCGTCTGCCCGTACGATGGTGGAGACGAACGAGTCCATCATCGCGACCACGCTTATGAGGATGGCTATAACGGCGGTGAGCGCGAAGAGGGTCAGCAGCGTGCGGCGGGGCGCTCGCAGCAAGTTGCGAAAGGGCATTCGCCCAAGACTACTCAGCGGAAGGGGGAGCCGGCTGACCGCGGGAGCCATGCCACCGCCGCGGGCGGCCAGGTGGCCCGTCCTGATGGCGTCGACGGGGACGACCCGCACGGCACGGTAGACGGGCCACAGCACGGCGATAATCGGGAGCGCGAATCCGATAGCCGCGGCCCTGGCGAAAATGCCAGTCTGAAACGGGGTCAGGAACACCGGAAGCTGTCCGTAGGCCTGGATCACGCCGCCGAGGGCGTTGCCGACAAGCAGGCCGATCCCGATGCCGAAGACGACTCCAAGCACACCTATTTGCAGGCCGACGAGCAGTGGGCGCGCGGCTATCGAGCGGGGCGGCACGCCGAGCGCCATCGACGTGCCTATCTCGCGCCGCTGCGCTTCGACCATGCGGGCCGCGAGATTGAGCGAAGCGAACGCCGCGCCGGCGAATATGACAATCGCGATTACGTTGTATAACGCCTGGTCGCCCTTGGGGTCGTTGGTGAGCGCCCGAAAGGACGGATCGTCCTCCGTTCGCATCGTGGTTACACCGACTTGGGGATAGCGCGCCTCGATTCCGGCTATAAGCGCGGTCTCGACCTCGTCGATATTGGCGTCCGGCGCAACCGTGAGCACCAGGTCGTTGACCAGACCCGGCTTGTTGGAGAGGTCCTGCGCAGTTTCAAGCGATGTGAATACGACCGCCAGACTTGCCTGCGCGAGGAAGTCCGTCTGCTCAATAACGATGAAGTATTCGGGCGACGAGGCTTGTCCGACGTATTGGGCGGTTACGCCGCCTCCGAGCTTAAGCTCGCCGGTTTCCGGAAGCTCGTGGAAGACGGCGAAGTTACGTTCCAGCAACACGACCGGGTCGCCGGCTTCGGACTCGTCGATGGTCCTGCCGACGAGCGGCACGACGCCGTTGACGTGCGGTCCGCCGTCGGAGAGGTCCACGCCTATGATCCTGCCGCGCGCGAATACGGAACGGCCGCCAGAGTCCACGTCGACCTGCGTCTGGGAGATAAGCCGCTCTTCAACCTGCTCCACGCCTTCGATACTCTTGGCGACGTCTTCCAGCGCACCGCGCTGCAGAAAGCCGGCGCCGCCAAGCTGGAGGCGGATGTCGTACATGTTCGTTGCATCGAAATTGGCGTCGTTGGAGGCGAGTCGCCATTCCGTGGTGCTGCTGAGTCCGGCATACATGCCGGTGCCGATGGCGATCATCAAAGCGATGGCTCCAATCTGGAGCCATCGCGCTCTGGCGTCTCTGAGCGCCCAGCGCAGTCGCAGCGCTAACATCGCGTGCTCGCTACCAGCGCAACTCGGACAGCGGCATTTTGCCTCCGTCCGGGGGGCCGTCGCTGACGATGTGCCCGCTGCTCAGCTCGACCACCCTGTCGGCAATGCGGGAGATTTCCCGGTTGTGCGTCACAACCAACACCGCCCGGTCGGCCGATGCCTGCTCTTGCAGCAGTGTCAGAATCTGTGCGCCCGTCTCGAAATCGAGTTCGCCGGTAGGCTCGTCGGCAAGCAACACGGGGTTCTCCGTGGCCAGCGCACGGGCTATCGCCACGCGCTGCTGCTCACCACCGGACAGCTCGTGCGGGAAGTGCTCCATGCGATGGCCAAGCCCCACGGCTTCGAGCATGGCTTGAGGGCCGCCGCGGCGGCGCTTGCCCGCGACATCCATGCCGAACTCCACGTTTTCGAGCGCGGTGAGACCGGGAAACAGGTTGAAGCTCTGGAAGATGAAGCTGACCGTCTGACGCCTGAATTCGAATAACTTCGAGCGCGAGGCGCCAGTGATATCGCGGCCGCCGACGGAGACTGTCCCGGAAGTGGGCGTATCGAGCGCGCCGATCATGTTGAGGAGGGTCGTCTTGCCGCTCCCGGAGGGGCCGAGAACAACAACAAATTCTCCATCTCCGACGTGCAGGTCAACGCTGTCCAGCGCCCGTACCTCCACCGGTCCGATCTGGTAGTGCTTCGATACTCCAGCGAGATCGATCAAACCTGAACTCTCCTGCGTGGGCCGACCATCCAGTCCGCTGAAATACGGTAATCAACCTTTCAACTCTATACCCAAAAAGAGGTGGGTGCGGGCGCTCCAGGATTGGATTCGCTCCAGCGCTTTGTGTGCCGGTTCGGACAGGAAGTCGGGGCAATTGGCGCTGATCCAGTCCAGATTCGCCTTCGCCCGACGCTCCCAGTGGTTGGGACATCGTCAGGAGCATTGTTTCAGTCGTCGGTCTTATGGCCTCAAGTGGGCGTCGATTGAGTTGGGAGACGATTGGGCATAGCATCCGCAGCGGTCGTTCTGCGCGTAATCGGACTGGAAGATATGCGGATTCAAGACCGATGTGACAAGCCTGCCCGCCGCCGTCGGCGGAGGTACGTAAACGAGGAAGTGCGATGCGCCGTTTGACGATGATCGACCTAGACAACCCTATGACGCCGCCGCACTGGGCACTGCTACAGCGGGCGCTGCTTCGCGACGAGGCGCTTGCTTGCCGGGCCTTCTTCGAGCACTACTTCGACGAGCGGGGCTACCTGCTATGCGTGCCTCGGTGGGGAGGCGACGACGGTCCGGACGACGCGGCGGAGAACCTGCTGAACTGGACGATGCTCCATGCCCTGGGCGCATCGGACATCGTGCTGGAGCTGTACAAGAGGGGGTGGGAGGGGCACCTACGGCAGTACACCGAAGCCAAGACAACCGAGGTGCCCTTCGCCCGCGACGGCATGTACTACAAGGAATTTCCGGTCATGTTCGACTGGATGCACAACGGCGAGGGATTCGCGGTCTTCTTCCTTCAGGGCTTGTCGGACCCATACGACGACGCACTGCTGGTGCGTACGAGACGTTTCGCGGGCTTCTACATGGGGGACGATCCCTCCGCGCCCAACTACGACCCGGAGCACCGGATCATCCGCAGCACGTTCAACGGCAGCCGCGGCCCTCTGATGCGCAAGGCCACCGCCGCTGACTGGGCCGGAGATCCGATAGAGATCGAGGGGCGGTTCGACCCTTTGCACGGCGAGCGCAACTACGAGGAGATGCTCCAGCACTTCGAGGACTACAACGACATAGTGGGCGACAATCCGCTCAACATGGGAGCGACCACCCTAGCCTTCAATGCGTACGCGCTGACTGGGGAGCAGCGGTACCGCGACTGGGTAGTCGACTACATCGACGCGTGGGTCGAACGCACCGAGGCGAACGGCGGAATCATCCCCACCAACATCGGCCTCGATGGGTCAATAGGCGGCGAGTGCGACGGGAAGTGGTACGGAGGCGTCTACGGTTGGGGGTTTTCGGTCTACGATCCGGCCAGCGGACAGATCGCGCATCGCCCAACAGCGCTGGAACGTACCCCGTATAGCTTCGGCAACGGGCTGCTGATGACGGGCGACCAGCGGTACGTAGATGCATGGCGGGGCGTGATCGAGGGGGTCAACTCGAACGCAAAGACGGTCGGCGGACGGAAGCGCTTTCCGAGAATGCACGGCGACGACGGCTGGTACGACTTCAGGGAAGAGCCCTTCGACAAAGGGGCGCTACAGGTCTACTACTGGTCGATGGACCCAGCCGACCGGAAACGCGTGACCGGCAGCGGATGGCTCGACTTCCTTGACGGCCGTAATCCGGACTACCCGGTTGACGCTCTAAAGAGTGACCTGGAGGAGGTGCGGCGCAGGATGGAGGGAGTGCGGCTGGACAGCGCCTCGCCTGACACCCGGATGTCGGACGACATGAACACACTCACGCCGGCCCTGACCGGTGCTCTGACCGAGCTGATGCTGGGCGGGCTGCCGACCGGCAGGGACGGGCATCCGCTGCACGCCCGGCTGCGCTACTTCGATCCCGAGCGGCGCCGGGCAGGTGTGCCGGACGACGTTGCGGCGCTGGTGACCCGGATGACCGACACCGAGACATCGGTGACGCTGGTGAACGTCAACCAGGTCGAGGCCCGCACGGTCGTGGTACAGGGCGGGGGCTACGGTGAGCACCGGATCGTGACTGCCGGCGTCGATGGCGTGACGGGCGATGTTGACGACAGCAGCTTTACCGTTCGGCTTGCCCCGGGAGCCGGCGGGGAGGTGACGCTGACCGTGAGCCGGTATGCCAACCCGCCGACGCTGGTGTTTCCGTGGGGGCGTTGAGGTAGGGCCTAGCGTCGCGGCGCGTTTGAGTACGGGGTCAGCGCAGGCTCCGGCGAAGAATCTCGGCCTCGGCAAGATAGCCCGGCTGTCCCTGTTAACGGTTCGACCCCTTCGACAAGCTCAGGGGAGCCAGGCTCACCACGCACGTATGTAGGAGTGGTTTGCGGACCCGGCTCGCGGCAAATGTGCTCGATTCGCGGCATTCGGGCGAGGACAGAAGGAGTGGTTTTCATAAACATCTGTGAAAGCTACCCTGTGAAATTTGAAAATCGGGGTGTTTGACGATGGGGTAGATGGGGTGTAGAAGTTTGCGACTTCGATATGATTTCAAGCTCCTGGCTGCACGCCGGAAGGCTCCGATTATCTCGTCCGGCATTGCCAGCATATAGGGCGGTTTGCGGGTCGTCTCTATGCGCGCCCGAATAATCGGGACTGGATTCCGGCTCTGTATCGGGTCATGGAGGGCAGTTCGCGAACCTCCCCTACGAAGTCGGAATGATGGTCTGGATTATCGCCCCCGATCGGGTCGAGGGCAGGCTCTTCGCGGGAATGACGAGTGGGGGGACGAGGTTGACGGATTGGGGATGCCGCACTGTCCCCTCTGGATTCCGGCTTTCGCCGGAATGACGGTAGGGGACGGGCGGAGTGACGGGCATAGGTTGCGGGGACTGTATATTCCTCGGCTCGGCTCGGAATGACAGTGAGGCTCAGCGAGACGCACCGGTTCCTAAACGCCACGTCCCAAGGTGGCGATGGTTAGCTCTCGAGTATGACGTCCCAGGGAAAACAGCGGCCGGGATCGGACTTTCTAATGTTGATTTCTTCGTGGCCGACCTGAAAAGGCCGCCGACGTTCGATGCCGTGAGTTTCGCGACACCAGTCGGCGATGCGTATGCACGCTTCGATCTGACTCGGCGTGTAGGGCTCCGAGCCGGAGTTGACGATCTCCACGCCAATGGCCCACAGGTTCTCATTGGCCGAGCCGCTTGAAGCAAGGCGCTTGCAGACCCCGCCCAATACGTTGAGTAGATGATCGCGTTCATCGGCGCGCTTTACCCCCTGAGTCCAGGCCGCGTCGTCGGTATCGACCAGTTGATGAATGCTCCCGTCCACGTCGACCAGAAAGTGCGCCGATACGTCCCCCAACGTGAGCGCGCGGAGGCTCCATTCGAAATCGCGGACCGTGTAGTGCCAGACGAGGAAAATCGGCTTGCCCTTGACTCCGCCGCACTCGCGACCGACATGGCGGTTCTCGGTGCTGTGACGGGTGACGCCGGACATCCAGGGCATCTTTCGACTCCTATATCGAGGATGGTAGAGCGTACCACCGAGGGGTAGGCGTACCGCGGGAAGAGTCGGGAAAGGCTTCATGCAAGGCGGTGTCAAAGACGGCCCGCGCGGGATCAGAAACCTGCCTCTTGTATACTTTGACCTCTTTTCTTTCGGCGCTTGCGATACGCGACTTTCCTCGCCCTGGTGCGACTGTGTCGGCCGGATTGGCGGACCAATTCTGTCGGCGGCGCGACGGGAATGCCCGCGGGTTTCGTTTAAGATTCGCGATGGTGGAAAACCCAGTTTGGCCTGACGGAGAAAACGCTTGACTGAGTCACTGGCACGTATCAGCGCGCGGCGACCGTGGGTGACAATCGGCGTGTGGATTGTGCTGGTGGTGATTGCGCTGGGGCTGATCCAAAGTCTTCTCCCCAGCGCGACGACCACCGAGTTCCGGCTGGGCAGCGGCTATGAGTCGGAACGAGCGGCTGCGATCTTGGAGGACAAGCTACGGGGCCCCGAAAAGCTGGCCGAGATCGTAATCGTGCAGTCGGAGTCGCTGACCGTAGATGACGCGGCTTTCCGCGCAAAGGTGGAGGCGGTCCACGAGGAGATCACCGCGCTGGGGCCTGGGACGATATCCGGCGGCATAAACGACCAGCCGCTGTCCCACTACTACCAGGCCATAGATCTCGGACCGCTCATCCCTGCTGAGCAGTTGAAGCAGTTGCTGCCATTCCTCGTCTCCGCGGACAAACAAACAGTCTTGATGCACTACACGCTGGCCGGCACATACCAGGAGGCCACTGAAAACGTCGAGGGCCTCATCCACGTTGTAGACGAGGCGAACGAGGCGGACGACTTCCTGGTGCTCATCGGCGGGGACGCCAGCGTGGCGTTCGAGAACAACGAGCTGAGCGCGGAAGACTTGGAGAAGGGAGAGCGGATCGGCATCCCGGTCGCGCTGATCATTCTGCTGGCACTGTTCGGAGCCGTGGTCGCGACCTTGCTGCCGCTGGGTCTGGCGATAGTCGCGATAGTCCTGGCGCTGGCGGCGGTGGGGATCATCGGCCAGTTCTTCGAGCTGATCTTCTTCGTGACGATGATGATCACGATGATCGGGCTTGCGGTCGGGATCGACTATTCGCTGCTGATCGTATCTCGATTCAAAGAGGAGATGAACCGCGGCCGCGGAGTCAAGGACGCGGTCGGAAGGTCCGGCGCGACCGCGGGCCGCACGGTGCTGTTCAGCGGCACGACCGTAGTGCTGGCTCTTCTGGGTATGCTCATCGTGCCGGTGTCGTTCTTCCAGTCGCTCGGTTTGGGCGCGATCCTGGTGGTGCTTGCGGCGCTCGCCGCGACGCTGACGCTGCTGCCTGCGGTGCTGGCGCTGCTCGGCACGCGGGTGAGCCTGCTTACCATCCCCTTCCTGTCGAGGTTCTCGCTAAAGACGCCTGAGCCCGGCGAGCATGGATTCTGGGAGGCCACGGCCCGCGCCGTGACGCGCTTCCCCGTGATAAGCATCCTGGCAATCGCGGTCCCGATGATCGTTCTGACGGTCTTCTACTTCGACATCGACACGGGCCTGAACGACGTCAACACCTTCCCGGACCATGCTCAGACCAAACAGGCGTTCGACGTCTTCGAGGAGAAGTTTGCGATCGGAGACGTCAACCCCGCCGGAGCGCTCAGCCCCGCCGAGATAGTGATAGTCGGAGACACAAATAGCCAGCAGGTTCAAGAGGCGATAGGCCAGCTTGAGAAGTCCCTTATCGACGATCCCGACTTCACCGTTCCCCCCGAAAGGCAAGTTAACGACGCCGGCGACCTAGCCCTGCTGACGGTTCGGTTCCCGGGGGAGCCGAACAGCCGGGCGGCAACGGAAAAGCTGATCAGGATCCGCGACGCGCACGTTCCGGGCGCGTTCGACGGCGTTCCCGCGGAAGTCCTGGTCGGCGGCGTCACCGCCGAGGCCACGGACTTCTACGGCATTGTGGACGTTTACACGCCCATCGTCTTCGCGTTCGTGCTAGGACTCAGCTTCATCATCCTGATGCTGGTCTTCCGGTCGATAGTCATTCCGATCAAGGCGATCATCATGAATCTGCTCTCGGTCGGCGCTACGTATGGACTGCTCGTGCTGGTGTTCCAAAAGGGAGTGGCGACGGACCTGTTCGGCTTTCAACACGCCGAGGTAGTGGACGCGTGGATACCGCTGTTTCTGTTCACCATCCTTTTCGGGCTGTCGATGGACTACCACGTGTTCCTGCTGAGCCGCATACGCGAACGCTATGACGAGACCGGGGACAACGCCCGGGCGGTGGCCTACGGCCTGCGGTCCACGGGAGGGATGATTACCGGCGCCGCGCTTATCATGGTTGCGGTGTTCGGCGGCTTCGCGGCAGGCGAGACCATAGTCAACCAGCAGGTCGGATTCGGGCTTGCGGTGGCGGTGCTCCTGGACGCGACACTGGTACGATCGGTGTTGGTTCCCGCCAGCATGGAAGTGCTGGGCAGACGAAACTGGTATCTCCCGCCTTTCCTTCGCTGGCTTCCCGACGTGCGCGTAGAGCCGGCCGAGGAGGGCTAGGCTTACGACAATGGCAGAAGATACGGGTCCGGAAGACCAGTCGACAAGACTGCCGTCTTGCTACACCCCAGGTTATGAAAAGGCCCAAGTCCTCGATCCCGAGTTAGCGTCCAATTACGTTGCCCATACACTCATGGGCGATCCCGTAGCCGACGCGATGATGGAGGACCTTGCTCCGCTTGGGCAGCAGGAAACGGCGAGAATCCTGCAGGCGGGTATAGACGGAAAGGACGACGACACTCTCCGGAACGCGCCGGCTTCGGTACGTGAGTTCTTTAGAGAACTTGAAAACCCGCCGGAGTGGGTCGACCTGTCAGCCTTACAGCCGGGCGTTCGAATGTTTCACAGGAATGCCAAAGTGGTGCTGGCGGCGATGATCGCGGGTGTTCTAGTCGAGGGTTTTTCGACGAATATCAGCAAATCGTTCTTCATAACCGGGCGGCTGCGCGACCAGGGCGTCAGACGCCTCAAGCAGAACAACCGCCACATGGTCGAGATCTTCATGCCCGGAGGTCTGGACAAGGGCGGCGACGGTTGGAAGCTGTCCGTCCGCGTGCGGCTAGTGCACGCACAGGTGAGACGGCTGCTGGCCGGATCGGATGACTGGGATGCCGAAGATTGGGGTACGCCGGTTAGCCCCGCCCACGTTGGCTTTGCGATAACCGCCTTTTCCGCGAGATTGCTGAAACACATGAAGAGCCTGGGCGCCAAGTTTGAGGACGAAGAGCGCGCGAGCTTCATGCAGATCTGGCGCTACTCGGGTTATTTGATGGGCATTCCCGAGACGATTCTGTTTCGCGGGGAAGAGGACGCGCTGAGGCTGTTCGAGATTGGCAGGATCTGCGAGCCCGCGCCCGACGTGGAGTCTATGGTGATGGCGAATTCGCTCATCAACTCCGCTCCGTTGCTCGTAGGAACGGAAGATCCCGCCGGTCGGCGCAGCTTGGCGAAATACATCTTCAGCGTGTCGCGCGCATTGATTGGAAAGGAACTTGCCGACAGCCTCATGTATCCGGTAAGCCCGACCATTGGAGTGCTGGCGTGGTTTCGGCTGCAAGGGCGCTATCAGCGTTTCGTTTCCAAATACCTTCCGAAGCTGACTCGGGAGACCAATTTCACCACGTTCACCTCGCTGCTCCAGGTTTCGGTGTTCGACGAGGCGGGCGTGAGCTACAGACTGCCCGACCACGTTTACGCGGAAGAGTCCAGCAGGTGGTAGCGACAGACCCCAAGGTTGACGGCTAACTCGGAAGTTCGTTGACCCTGTTGACGGGCTGGGGAGCGACGCCCTTGGCCATTGCCTGACGGGCTAGGGTCTGTCCCGACCCGTTCGGGTTGGCCCAAGTCGAAGAGCAGGCTCAAGGTTAGATATGGACTCCCAACCATCGCCACGGAGGACCGTGGTTCGACCCGTTCGACAAGCTCAGGGGAGTCCAAGCTCACCACGAACGGGTTTAGAGGGAATATAGAAACGAACGGGTTTAGCGGGAGTATATGAACTCACAACCAACCCCGACGCGGAGATCGGGCGGTCTGCGACGCTGGCAGACTCCGCTGCTGGTGCTGGCGGCGGGAGTGCTTTTGGCGGTGGTCGAGTCCGGTTCGCGGTCGGTTTTCGGACTCTTCCTGCCGCCAATGACGGAGGCCCGCGGCTGGTCGCGGGAAGTGTTCAGCTTCGCCATGGCGCTGCAAAACCTGACCGTGGGACTGCTGCTGCCGGTGGCAGCCGCCGCGTCTGATCGGTTCGGTCCGGTGCGGGTGATCGCAGGCGGGGGGATTCTTTACGCGCTGGGAATCTGGATCATGACATTGGTCGAGGCGCCGCTGGCCTTCCAGATGGTCGGCGGGCTGATGGTCGGGACCGGCCTGGCTTTTACGTCGTTTTCGCTGGCCGTGGCGGCGATGGTGCGCGTGGTCGATCCGGGCAGGCGGACGCTGGTGATGGGCGTGGGGATGTCGGCGGCGGGAGTGGGAAGGGTGCTGTTCTCGCCGGTCTGGCAGGGCTTCATAGATACGTTCGGTTGGAGCCACGCGATGACGTATCTCGCGTTAGTTTCGCTGGTAATCGTTCCGCTGGCTTTCCTGCTGCCGAGCGATCCCGGTCTGGCGGCGGAACGCAGCGCCCGAGCGAGCGTCGGCGACGCCATTCGCGAGGCGGCGGGGCATCGGGGCTATCTGCTATTGGGGACCGGGTTCTTCGTTTGCGGGTTTCACGTTACGTTCATCTCGGTGCACCTTCCGGCCTACATGCTCGACCTGGGATTCGCGACCCACGTTGGTGCAATATCGCTTTCACTAATCGGCCTGTTCAACGTCGTCGGCACGGTGCTGGCCGGGATTGCGGGCACGCGCTACAGCCGCCGGCTGAGTCTGAGCGTTATCTACGCGGGCCGAGCGCTCGTGATCGCCGCATTTTTGCTGGCTCCCAAGACCGAGCCCGCGGCATACGTCTTCGCCGCGCTGATGGGGATGCTGTGGCTCGCGACTGTCCCGCTGACCACTGACATCGTGGCCCGGATTTTTGGCGTGCGCTACCTGGCGACGCTCTTCTCGTTCGTGTTCCTGTCGCATCAGCTTGGCTCGTTTGCGGGGGTGTGGCTGGGCGGCGCGATATACGAGGCCACGGGGAGCTATGACGGAATGTGGATGGTTGGAATCGCACTGGGACTGGCGGCGGCGCTGATCCACCTGCCGATCGACGAGCGTCCGCTGCCGAGGCTGGCGGAGAGCTAGCGCGAGCGGGGCTAGCCCAGGGCCCAAAAAGCGAAACCCGGCGAACACAGTGCCTTCTGGAGGGGAGACGATCGTCTTAGGATCGTGGTATTGCAGACCGACTTGCGCACCCTGACCACCGTCCGGGCTTATCTGAAGCGATAAAAGCGGGAGGGGACTAGAGTAAGCCCTATTAGGACTGGAGGACCGTGATGCCGCTGCTGTTTGACATGAGCTGGGACGAGCTGCAGACGTATGAGGGGTCGAACCCGAAGCCGCCGGACTTCGACGATTTCTGGGAGAGGGGCCTGGCGGAGGTCGAGTCCATCGATCCGCAATTGGAGTACGTATCTTCTTCTTTTCAGACAGCGTTCGCCGAGTGCTTCGATCTGTATTTCACGGGGGCCGGCGGGGCGCGGGTGCACGCCAAGCTGATTCGACCGAAGGAGGCGCCGGAGCCGCATCCGGCCGTGATCATGTTCCACGGCTACAGGGGCGACTCCGGCGACTGGATGGACAAGCTGGGGTACGCGGCGGCCGGGTTCACGGTGGCGGCGATGGACTGCCGCGGCCAGGGCGGTCTGTCGGAAGACAGCGGGTCGGTGAAGGGGCCGACTCTGAGCGGGCAGATCATACGTGGCCTGGAGGACTCGCCCGAGAAGCTGCTGTTTCGCCAGATATTCCTGGACACGGCGCAGCTGACGAAGATCGTGATGGCAATGCCGGAGGTGGACGCGGCGCGGGTCGGCGTCACGGGGGCCAGCCAGGGCGGCGGGCTGACATTGGCGTGCGCGTCGCTAGTGCCGGAAGTGAAGCGCGCGGCGCCGGTCTTTCCTTTCCTGTGCGACTACAAGCGGGTGTGGCAGATGGACCAGGCCAAGGACGCATACCTGGAGCTGCAGGAGTTCTTCCGGCATTTCGACCCTCTGCACGAGCGCGAGGATGAGACATTCACCAGGCTCGGCTACATAGACGTGCAGCACCTGGCGGGGCGCATCAGAGGACGGGTGATGATGGGGGTGGGCTTGATGGACACGATTTGCCCGCCTTCAACGCAGTTCGCGGCCTACAACAAGATCGAGTCGGAGAAGGACCTGCGGGTGTATCCCGATTTCGGCCATGAGATGCTGCCGGGGCATTCGGATGCGGTGTTCCAGTTCATGAGCGAGTTGTGATTCGGGACGAGGTGGCGGGAGGAATGTGTTGGGCTGGCGTGTGTGGGGGACACCGAGGGCGGTTCGCGAACCGCCCCTACGTGGAAGTCTGGTCCGGCGCGTAAGGGCTATCTCAGCAGGTGATGTCTTTGCCTTCGGTGCCGAAGATTGCCATGCGGTCGTCATGGGAGGTGCGGGGCGTGCCGGCGGGGATGTAGTGGAACTGGAGCGCGCGGCGACGCTCGTCGGTGCGGTTGGCGGGCGTGCCGTGGTGCGTCAGGCCGTTGAAGAAAAGGACGCCGCCGGGCTTTAGCGGGACCATAACGTCGCGCGTGAGGTCGAGGTGCTCGTCGCAAATCTGCCAGTCGCGGCGTTCGAAATGGACGACTGGCCCCTCCTTGTGCGTTCCGGGCTTGACGTGCATGCAGCCGTTTTCGGGGTTGGCTTTATCGAGCGCGATCCAGCAGCCGATGATCGGGGTTCCGAGCGGCAGTTCGAAAAAGGCGTGGTCCTGGTGCCAGGGTTTCTCACGGCCAATGCCGCGGGGCTTTAGCAAGGCCTGATCCTGGAAAAGCTCCGGCTTGGTGGTTCCCAGTAGCCGACCGACGGTTTTCAGAAGCTGGGGATGATCGGCTATAGCCCGCAGGCGAGGCTCGTCATCGACGAAGTGATATAGCTTCCGGACCATGTCGCGCCGCTCTTCCACGCTGCTCGTGCCGAGGCGGTCGCGCGTGCTGGCTTCAAACTGCACGACGGCGGACCGCACTTCGGGGTTCTTGCCGTCAATGAGGTCCGTCAGCCCCGCGAGCGCTGCATCGATCTCCCGCTCGGTGAAGAAGTCGTTTACGGCGAGAAAACCGGTCTCGCGGTAATAGCGCACGTGGTCCTCGGTGAAGCCGGCTAATCCCTCGACACCCGATGCAACGTTGTCGAAGCTGAACAGGTGCTCCGGGTACTCCTGCCCGATATAAGAGTCGAATACCGGCTCACCGGCCGGCGCCGCGGTCGCAGCTTCCTGTTTGGTCGCCATCGCTCTTCCCTCGCCAGATCCACGCTATGGCACTGGGCAGTTTCTTGGGCCGTGCGGATAGATACCGCCCAACCGTGCCGCTTAACTTTACCCGGTCGCCGAATCAGCGACCGGACTCAGTGCCGGGCGCGTTTTCCGTCGTTGCGCTCGGTTCCGTTTCCTGAACCCTCTCGATCTCGACCCAGAGACCGTCGGAGGTCAGCGCGTAGCCGGCTTCATCGGCGAGATGTTCGAGCGTGTCGAGACCGATCAGCATTTCTTCCAACGCGCGCTCGAGTATCTTGATCCAACGTTGATCGCACGGTTTATGCCGGCGGGCGTGGTTCGCCTTGCGATGCCGCGCCCAGCCTCGATTGTGCCGAACCTCAATCGGGGCCATCAGTTTGTGAGAACGTCGGTATGCGAAGCGTGAGTGTCAAACGACGGGCGTGTCATCGTGAATGTAGTCCCGGCAGCCGTCCGCTCTTCGGCATATTGATTGTCCATAGACATGAGTTCAATTCTCGTGGCCCTCGCGTGATTTCCTGGAGACATCTCCGGTGATGTGTTCGCATACGTTCGGTATTTGTATGTATTTCGAAGTTATAAGACCTGAATTTGGTCGTCAAGTGGACAGGGGCGAACATTCGATCACGAAGAAAAGACGCTGCCAAAACGGGGATATGATTTGGCGAAACAAGGCTCAGAACAGGGTTCCTTGGGGCCCTGTGGATGAATCAGGGCGGATAGCGTTTTGACCTCGACTAACTCGGCTCCAGAAGCGATCACGGGCATCGTCCCTGTGATACCGACGCCGTTTGATGCGGCGGGTGAGAAGATCGATTTCGATGCGTTGGGCGGGCTTGTCGAGTTCGCCCTCGAATCGAACGCCGCGGCGGTCTGCCTGCCGGCTTATGGAAGCGAGTTCTACAAGCTGACGGAAGCCGAGCGGCATCGGTTGGTGGAAGCGACGATCGCGGAGGCGGCCGGCCGCCTGCCCGTGATGGCGCAGTGCAATCACGGAAGTCCGCAGGCTGCGGCGGCGTTCGCGAGGCGTTACGTGGAGGCGGGAGCCGACGTGGTGTCGTTCGCGCTGCCGCGCCTCTTTCCGTTGCCGGAGGCGGAATTGATCGACTTCGCTCGCGTCGTGTGCGGGGCTGTTTCCGTACCGGTTTTGGTGCAGGACTTCAATCCCGCAGGGGCCACCGTGGGGGCCGACTTCTGCCGCGAGCTGCACGCCCGGTGCCCGAATTTCCTCTATATAAAGCTGGAAGAGCCGCATATGGGGGCCAAGGTGACGGCGATTCGGGAGGCCGCGGACGACCGGGTGGCGGTGCTGGAGGGATGGGGCGGACTCTACACGCTGGAGCTGCTGTCAGCCGGAATCAAGGGGGTCATGCCGGGGCTGAGCGTTACCGACGTCTTGGCCGAAGTCTGGCGGCTGGGAATCGCCGGCAGGATGGACGAGGCATTCAGGCTATTC
>JAPOWW010000017.1 GCA_026707405.1 Chloroflexota bacterium | reverse complement strand
TCGCGCTGGCGCAGGGGCTGGTCGTGGGACCGGCAATCTGGGGCGTCGTCGTCAACCTGATGATGTACGCGCTGCCGGGTATGCCCGGGGCCATCGCCGGTTGGATATTCGTACTGGCACTGGCGGCCGTCCTCGTTTGGCGTTGCCCGGAGTCGATTCGACCGCGGCCGCGCGTAGCGACAGTGTTCGCCCTCGGAACGCTGATACTGTTCTATGTCGCGCTGGCGAGTCGGCAGATGTTGGGCATAGCCAACGACTACATACGCCTTGGACTGTCGGCGACCATCCGCGCGGGCGGGTTTCCGCCCGAGTTTCCCTGGAATCCGGGCGCGCCCGCGCCCTATCACTACGGCGTCAATCTTCTGGTCGGGCTGCTGACTCCGCCATCTGGCCCGGACTTGGCCTTCACGACGGAGGTAATAGGCGCCTATGCCTGGGTAAGCCTGTTCCTTATCGTGACTACGATCCTGCTGCGGCGCACCTCTGGGCTCGCCGTTCTCATCACTGTTCCGCTCGTGCTCACGGTAGGCGCGTGGACGCTGCGGTTTGACGCCCCCGACGGCATTTTGGAAACAGTCGCGCCGACGGGAGTCCCCGCCGCCGGACTCCGCGCCGCGCTGATTGACATCTTCTGGCCTTCGGCGGAACTACCCTATCCGTCGATACTCGCGGCGCTGCCAAACATCTGGAAGCCCAACTTCATACTGTCATACGCGCTGGCGCTGGTCGTGCTGGCACATGCTGCTCGCACCTCACCACGCTCTTGGCATTCGACGGTAACGCTCGCGGCGCTGGTCACGTTTCTCGGCTTTATGTCAACCTCGCTCGCGCCGCTGGTCCTCGCTTTGTGGGCGGCTCTGGAAATCGTTCATCTAGTCAGATCCAGACCCTCTGGATCGGTGCGGCGGAGCGACGTAATTCGCTCGGTCACCGGGCTTGGTCTGGCGCTCGCCGCGATGCTGGTGACTGGAGGAAGTTTGGCAAATCTGGTCTTTGGCGGTGACGCGGCGCCCGGGATGTCGTTTGGGGGCAACGAATATTTCGAGGGCTGGCGGCTATTGGGTGGGATCGACCGGCTGCCTGGCGGGATCGGTCTGGTCGGTCTTGGTCCGCTCTCGGTCGCCGGAGCGGCGGCGCTGTTTGCGCGGCGGGACCGTCTGGTGCTGGCTTTGACGATGGGCGCAGGGATACTTCTGCTCGCGATGCTAATACTCAATTACGAGCCTAAACCACGAGACATCGTTCGCATGGAAGGTCATGCGCGTAACTTCGCGCTGCTGGCGTTCTTACTCTCGCTCAGTGTCCAACTGACCAGGTTGCGGGTGCCGCGATGGCGCTTTGCCGCCGCCGTGACAATCGTGGCTCTGGTTGTATGGCCGACGATCGCCGCGCCTGTTCGCAATATGGGCCTGGCCATCCGACGCGGAATTGAAGTGGCCAACGCCGAGGCAGCTTCGCAGACCGGCGGCGAATCGTTCGGGACTCGGTACAGGCTGGCGGGCTTCTCCGACCGTATCGCAGCTTACATTCGAAAAAACACAGCAGTCGACGCTCGTATCTTCTCTCCCGACCCGAATCAAGCTACCTACGTCACGGGCCGCCCGAATGCGGCGGGACTCTCGGGGCTCGTCCACATCAGCTGGGTAAAGGGTCCTCAGTACCTGGACGTGTTCCGCTTTCTCGAGCCGGCGGCCGTCCGGCGACTCGGTTTCGAATACATTCACGCGCCCGACGAGTGGGTCGAAGGGTTGCCTGACGAGGCGGCCGCCCGGCTAGATGATCCGAGCCTGTTCGAGCTTCGCGTCCGCGACGAATCCGAGAGCCTCTATCGCGTGCTGCCCGAGTTTCTGAGACTCACAACGCCGCCCGCGCCCGAATCATACGAAGCTCTGCGGCAGGCAGTTCCCCCTTCCGCGACCGTATTCCTCTCCAAGGTCTTCGCGACCAGGGATAGGTCTCGCTACGAAACAGCGCGAGATCCTATACGTGCGGCCTGGGCGTTGTCGCACACCCGGCTTCTCGGCGATATATACCCTGAGATGATCAACATAAGGGTGCCTTGGCCAGCCAAACCGCTGAGCGATCACAGGCCCGATCTCGTGATTACGCCGGCGCAGTTCGAGCCCTGGATGTTTCCCGCCGCCTCGCGTCAGCCGATCTGGTGGAACGACGAGACCGCCGTCTACGCGCTCGACGGGATGATCGATCCAATAAAGTCTCCACCACCTGGCCAGCCGTTCCCGTTCAGCATCAGAGTGTCGGACGTGAGCGGCTTAAACGGGAATATCGCCTTCACCGCCACCTTCGACAACCGCGCCCCCGACCAATGG
>JAPOWW010000005.1 GCA_026707405.1 Chloroflexota bacterium | reverse complement strand
CCAGAAACGGCCAGCCGGTGGGGCGCTTGGCCCAGTTGTCCACGACCTCGTAGCGAAACTCTCCCGATCCGACAACTTTCATAATGCGTCCCGTCCCTCAACAACTTCGCGGCGCCGTCACATATCAGCTGCGCATATATTGCCTCATAAACGGTCTGTTTACAGCGTGTCGGCACCGTGGGCGATTCCGCTGGCTACGCCCCATGACCCTTGACGCGACCACCCTTACGTGTAGTCTCAAAAAAGGCTGCGGCTTAGTCCCCGCGGAGCGCAACGGCGAGGGCGTCTTGTACGCTCCCGGAAACAACTTGACAGAAGCGGCGCCCTAACGCCGGAACTACCCAACGCGAACCGACTGGAAAACTGCATGGACGAAATGCCCAAGGAGATTAGGACCGAGCGGCTCCTTCTGAGGCCGTTCCGTATGTCCGACGTTGACGACGTCTTCCAATACGCCCAGGACCCGGATTGGGCGCGGTATCTCCACGTTCCACAGCCTTATCTGCGTTCTGACGCCGAAGAGTTCGTAGCACTCCAACTAGATGATCCGTCGTGGGCCATAGTCTTCGAAGGACGGATGATTGGCGGGGTTTATCTACACGACGTGAACCGCAAGCACCTAACCTCAGGGATCGGATACTCGGTCGCCCGCACGCATTGGTCGCGAGGGATCGCCACGGAAGCCGTTTCCGCTGTCGTTGCAGCCGTGTTCGAGCACACGGAACTCCGGCGTATCTGGGCCGCGGCGGATCCCAGGAACGTCGCGTCCCACCGGGTTATGGAAAAACTCGGAATGGTCCGGGAAGGTCTGTTCCGTCAGAACGTGCTTGTCCGGGGCGAGCCGGCGGACACGTCCGTCTACGCCATCCTGCGAGAGGACTGGGAAGCCAGCGTGGGCGAAATGCCCAGGGAAATTCAGACCGAGCGGCTCCTCCTGAGGCCGTTGCGGATGTCCGACGTGGACGTCGTCTACCAATATGCACAGGATCCGGATTGGGCGCAGTATCTCGACGTGCCCCAACCCTATCTGCGTTCGGACGCGGAGGAGTTCGTATCCCAGCAGCTGGACGCCCCGTCCTGGGCCATAATCTTCAAAGGACACATGATTGGCGGCGTTTACCTCCACGATCTCAATCGTAAGCGCCTAACCGCCGAGATCGGATACACGGTCGACCGCCCGCACCGGTCGCGAGGGATCGCCACCGAAGCCGTGTCCGCAGTTGTCGCTGCAGTATTCGAACATCTGAAGATGCAGCGTGTCTGGGCGGCGACGGACCCCAGAAATGTTGCCTCCCAGAGAGTCCTGGAAAAAGTGGGGATGATCCACGAAGGAGTGTTACGTCAGAACCGGCTCGTCCGGGGCGAGCCGGCAGACACGTCCGTATACGCCATTCTGTGCGAGGACTAGGGAGCCAGCATGGACGAAATGCCCAAAGAGATTCGGACTGAACGGCTTCTGCTACGGCCCTTCCGCACATCCGACGTAGACGATGTCAACGAATACGCCCAAGACCCCGAGTGGGGACGATTTCTCCCGGTACCCAAACCGTACCTGCGCTCCGATGCGGAGGAGTTCGTGAGCCGTCAACTGGCGAAAAAGTGGTCCGAGGAGCCGGACTGGGCCATGGTGTTCGACGGCAAGGTGATCGGAGGGGTGAGTCTTCACGACCGGGACCACGAGCGCCGCACGATCGAGCTTGGCTACGCGGTCGCCCGCGCGCACTGGTCTCGGGGCTTTGCCACCGAAGCGGTCGAAGCCGTCGTGGCAGCGGCGTTCACTAACCTAAGCCTGAAGAGCATCTCGGCAATGGCCGACGTACGGAACTCTGCGTCATGGCGCGTAATGGAAAAGGCCGGGATGACCCGCAAACGCGTGGTTCAGGAGGATGCGCCATCAGGGGGTTCTCCCGTCGATATGGTCGTCTACGCAATGTCCCGCGAAGAATGGGAGACCATGCAAGCCTAGTCGCCCTAGGCCCCAGATCTCCCGTCCCGCTCCCTGGCAGAAACTCGTTGGCTCAACGCATCACGAGAGGGAGGATTTCACTCCACGGCGTCCCGCACTCTTTTTCGCCTAGCTGTTGGACCTGCTCTCGCGGACTGGTGATACGCTCTAATCGAGGAGAAACACCCGTCTTCTCAAGCCGGTGTGGCTCAATGGCAGAGCGGCGGTTTTGTAAACCGCAGGTTGTGGGTTCGACTCCCACCGCCGGCTCCTACACCCTAGAAATCGCGCAAGAGCACGCCAACGCGACTTGAGGATCCAGCCTCATCTCTCAAGTCTGCAACCATTCCCGATCCAAAACAGGATCGACCTTCCGCATCGATTAGGGCAGTCGGCTTGGGTACACCATCCGGAGCTATGAAAGTCGTCTGAATAGCGGGACGACATTTCAAGAGCGAGCGGCGTCGAGCACTTCCTAGACTGCTGGCGCGCGATCAATCAGTCGATCCGTAACTGTAAACCCTATCCTCGAGCAGTCCGAGGTCGAGTCCAAAGTAGTAGTCGAGTATTGCCCTGAAGTGGTTTACCGAAGTGATTGAGGGATATACGGCGCTCTCGCCGCCGTCGGGAAGCAGGAACGCTGCGAGGATGTCGTGGCTGATAGACGGATTGTGCTTTTCGTGCCCGTGGTCTCCCGCGATGACTATTATCGGAGTTTGCTCATTGTCGTCGAGTATGGCGTCGATGACATCCAACATTTGGCCGTTCAGCCAAATGAGCTGACCATAGAATGCTCCGGGAACCGTGGGATCGTGGTCATCGCGCCAGCTTTCCCCGTCGAACCTAACGTTTCCATGCTTGTCGAACGAATAGGGCTCATGCGGTTTTATCAAATGCGCGACTACAAACTTTGGCCCGTCCCAGGTTCCGACTTCTTTCATGAACTCCAGCCACATTAGGGCCCGTTGCGGATGCTCGAAACCGTAGGACCAGTGTTGAATGCCAAATCCGGGCGAGAGGAGCAGTTTCGCGGCGGTTGTTCGCAAAAGGGCCGTGGTGAATCTGCTAGACAGGCGAGTTGCCCGTTCGAGTCTGAACGTATCACCAGTCTCCTCTCCACTGAATAGGGTGCCCGAAGGGCTGAAGTCCACCACGACGTGCGCGGTGCTGTTGAAACTGGTCAATTCGAACCCGGAGGAGATATGCAGATATCTATACCCAATGGTCTTGAGGATTTGTCCCAATGCGTGAGCATCTATCTGCGCTCGGAGCCTTCGATAGGCAGCTTCCGTGTTGGTATCGAAGTACTCCGCGTCAACATACTCCATATTCAGGGTTGAAGTTGCTGAATGGTAAGTCCGAGCGTAGTTACTGCGAGCTTGTGGGGCCACGTAGAAGCCACGGTTCTCCAGTTGCTGCACGAATTCGCTGTTGTCGAACTCCGGTGGCGACCCGCTTCTGGGATATTCATCCAGGATGAAGTAGTAGATATCTCTCAGTTGGTCTCGCGAAAGTCTGTCTTTAGCTTCGGCGAGCCGTTCGTCGAGTCCCGGGAAACCGTCGAAAGGGTCAAGGTCTTGGGGTCAGCTGCCTGCGTAGATGTCCGTGGCAATCTGGTAAATCGGCAAGAGAACAAGCAAAACGCTGCCCAGGTTGAGCGTCATACCCATCTTGCGCGCGAGGCCCGGTTGTCGAGTTAGCAACACCCCGAGACCGAGAACGGTCGGTACGCCTAATCCAAGAAGATACCTGTCATCGGCGCGATCGCCCAGAGCGGCGTAAATGTGACCGTATGAGAAGAACGCGATTCCGAGCAGACCCGTAAGCGCCGCCGCCACGGCGGCTGTTTTGAAGATGATCCGCAATACCGCGAAGGTGACCGTGACGGCCACCATGGTGACCGCGAAGACGGCGATCGACTCGGAGACGCGAAACAAGAATAGGTTGCCGGAGAGATAGTGGAGTATCGCGAAAGCGGGTATTAGCCACGGAAACACGTAGAAGGCGCGCCGCGCGGCTGAAGTGCGAACAGACGATGCTTGAGCCACACTGTGGCCCTGCGGTAGTCGCAGGACCGCCCGAACCCGGCCGGCCAGAGACACAAACCCAATTCGGATCCTCCGCATGATGTTGCACAGCGGTCGGGAGACCAGAGGATGCGACAGTACCGTTATCGCGATTGCCAGAGCTGCGGCTGCCAGCGCTCCCGCAAGGCGCGCAAGGTCCGGCGTCGATCCCTCGAGAGCTGCCTGCCAACCCGTGCCTTTCCAGACAAACTCATGCGCGAGCGGGCCGTAGTCCGTCGGCTGACGATGTATGGTGAGAGACTTGCTGGTTCCCTGCTCGCTGGTCCCGAACATAACGTGGTAGTCCGGCTTCTGCTCCGCTCCGCGCTCCGTTGAGACCCATAGTTGCAACGTGAGTTCTTCGCCGGGGGCAGATCGGTAGGGCGGAAAAACGAGAACATACGCATCCAATTGCTTGCTCGCCCTGATTGAAACTTTGACCTGACGCACAGGCTCTTCGGCCTGTCCGCCAAGCAATGAGGCGACGACCGGCGCTTCGCCGCGGTCAAAGCGGGCGCGGGCCCAAATGCGGATTTCCGAAACGATGTCGATATTGTCCAGGACCTGGTCGACTGTTTGGTCGGGCCAGATGGGATCCGTGAGGTCGACAACCTCGCCCGAAGACCGGGAAACGAAGCTTGTTTGGGGCAGCAGGCTCGCAAACAGCCCGATACTCACCAGAGCGAGAACAGCAGGTATCAGCCGAAAACGAACCCTGTTCACCGTCTTATGGCAGCTCCCACTTCACGGTGTGTACGACCGACCGACCGGATTCCTCCGGCTCCTGGTAGTAGGGCGACAGCGCGTAGATCGTCAGCAGCGTGCCGTCCGCTAGCTGACGGGTAGTCGGCCAGCCGTTGCTGGGACCATTGCTGATAGATAACTGGATCGGATGATCGAAGTCCCAGGTCTCGCCCATGTCGTTGCTAACGACCGCGCCCGTGCCGAACGGCAGGTGATAGTTGAGATGGGTGCAGAGGATTCGCCCATCGCTGAGCAACGCGAGATGCGCGTGAACCTCACTGTAGTTGAGGAAGTCCCTCGGCTCGGTCCAGGTCCGGCCGCCATCGGCGCTTTCCGTCAACACTATGTGTCCCGCCGCGTGATCATTGGGCACCGAGCCGGGCGGGTGAGGCGGGGAAGTGCCCTCGATGGGATGGTCGTACTCGAACCGGCTTGTCGCCAGCAGCCGTCCGTCCGGAAGGCTCAGGAAGTCGGACTCCACAAACATCGCGAACGAGTCGTCCCAGACCTCGACCGGCTCCAGTTCGGACCAGCTTCGGCCACAGTCGGCAGAGTGGCGCAGCCATGCGCGGCAGTTGGCGGGCGCATCTGTTTTGGACCACCCTTCATGTGTGCCGACACAGCGCATGATCGAGATAGTGCCGTCGGGCTGGAAGATCGGCCCGCGAACTATCGATACCGACTGATAGCTCTCTCGCGGGGTCTCCATTGGAGTCATCGTCCAGGTATGGCCGCCGTCCTCCGAGCGGCAGACCGCATCGACACTCTCCCCCGTGAACAGCAGGCTTCCGTCGTCGAGGCACGTAAGCGAGTTTTCCTTGCCCAGCAGCGGAGTGTGGTCCATCGGGTCCCAGCTGGCGCCGTCATCCCTGGAGATGTGCAGACGCACCGGCCAGTTCTTGAGCTGCGGCTCCTCGCCGAAGAACTCGTTCGGCGTGCCCGTCGGATACGGACTCGCTATCGAAGGATGAAGCATGTCGACCGGCGAAGCGATGATATCTCCATTCGGAAGGATGGCCATGCTTGCCTTGTAAAGTCCCCGGCCACCCATCTGCGACCTGACCGCGGGACGCCTCGAGAGCTGGGCGACGGAGTGGTAGTCCAGTCCCGTGTAACCTGTCAATCCGGCGACGTAGTGCTCTCCCACGCCGGCTGGCGACCATTCAAACGGCTCGGTTGGTTTTTCGATCATTTTGCCCTCCCACGTCATCTGCCCGATGGCCGAAAGTACCACGCCCCGCCGAAATCCGGCAGGCTGCCAATTGGTCGAATGAGTCTGGTGCTAAATTACGCGTCATGCAACCGATTTCATCGAGCGTCTTTCCTTTCTCGCCCGCGCTCAGCAGTCACCCGCCCCTCGGCGCGCCGCGAAGCACACGCCGGTCAGGAGGCAGTCAGCCGTCATGAATTTCATAGTCGTAGTCTGCGACACGTTGCGCCGCGATCACGTCAGCGCATACTCCGCGCAACCCGAGCGCTGGGAGTCTGGCGGCGAATGGGCGGTAGAAACGCCACACTTCGACCGTTTCGCCCGCAATGCCTGCGTGTTCGAGAACGCCTACATCGGATCGTTTCCGACCGTCCCCAACCGGCGAGAGTTATTCACCGGACGGTCCGTTTTCACCTACGCTGAGTGGGCGCCGCTTCCTGCTTCGGAGATTGTCATCTCCGAAACGCTCGCGAACGCCGGCTACACGACCATGCTCATTGCCGACACTCCGCACATCTTGCAGCGAGGTTTTCACTTCGACCGCGGATTCACCGCGTGGGACTGGATCAGGGGCCAGGAAAACGACCGGCTCCGCACGGACCCGCAGCGAGTGGAGTTGCCCTCCGCCCCCCACAAGCTGCGGGAGCCGGAGATGACCATGGGGCAATACCTTCGCAACATCGCGGACTGGCAGGAGGAAAGCGACCGGTTCTGCCCGACTACCTTCACGCGGGCTAGCCATTGGCTGGAGCAAAACGCCAAGAACAAGCCGTTCTTCCTTCACGTGGACACGTTCGATCCCCATGAACCCTGGGATCCGCCGCAATCCGACGCGGACCGCTACGACCCCGGCTACGAAGGCGAGCGAGTCACCTACCCGGTATACGGCTATTGGGAAGACTTCCTGAGCCCGGCTGAGCTACGGCATTCGCACGCCCTCTACTGCGGCGAGGTCTCAATGGTCGACCGCTGGTTTGGCCGTATCCTGGACACGATGGACAGGCTCGACCTTTGGGACGACACGACGCTGATCCTTACCTCGGACCACGGGTTCTACTTCGGCGAGCACGGAATCATCGGCAAGAGCATAATCGAGCCTAACGGCCCCGTTCGGCCGCATCCGCTGCTCTCCGAGGTCGCCCGCATTCCGCTCATCGCGCACATTCCCGGCGTGACCGAACCGGGAACGCGTCCCGACGGCTACGTGCAGCCACTCGACCTGATGCCTACGTTCCTGGAGTTGGCGAACCTCGACGCGAGCGAAATTGCCAACGGCAAGTCGCTTGTACCGCTGATAACCGGCCAGACCGACAAACTGCGAGAGTTTGCGGTCTCGTCGCACAGCATCTGCGTCCCGCTGGCAGGCCGGCCCAGCACCGTGGTCACGCCCGACTGGACGCTCGTTTTGGGCGCTCCGCGTCCATCTTCCGAGACCGGCGGCGGAGTGCAAACCGATACCGAGGTGATCGACAGCCGGCGCCGCCGAGAACAGCCCAGCGACGCCGCCACCTGCCCGCAGCTCTATGACAACCACGCCGATCCCGGCATGACCAACAACGTCATCGAGGACCATCCCGACGAAGCCAACGAGCTTCGAGACATGTACATCGGCTACATCGAGTCGGTAGGCACCGCCGAGGAATACGTCGCCCCCCGCCGCAAGGCACGGCTGGACTAGCTCTTCGATTTGCCTCGCCGCCTTTGCGTGACCACTGGCAGGCACCAAAGAGCTACGGGCTAGCGGCGCGGCGATTCGCGACTTGTTTTCATCCGCTCTGACTATCAATATACGGGTTGTGAAATCGTGCCACAGCCGACTGTTCCGGATGCAGTGAAGGACCTAGCTTGAGTCGACTCAAAATCGGCGTCATCGGATGCGGGGCTATAGCCCAGATTCAGCATCTGCCGCATCTGCGCGAGCTTGACGACCGGTTCGAGATCGGCGGAATCTGCGACATTTCGGACTATCTCCTGGACAAAGTCGGCGACGACTTCCACGTTCCCGCCGCCAGGCGATTCAGCGATTATCACGAGCTTCTGGCTAGCGACATCGACGGGGTGATCGTCTGCTCCTCCGGCAACCACGTCGCGCCCACGCTGGCGGCTATCGGGGCAGCCAAGCACGTGCTGGTCGAAAAGCCCGCGTGCACCACGGTCGACGAGGCCCGCGAGATGACGCGGACCGCCGAGGAGGCGGGCGTGGTTTTCATGGTGGCTTACATGAAGCGATACGACCCCGGATTCATTTTTGCCAAGCAACGGATCGCTCGCATGGGAGAAGTGAGCTTCGTGCAGGTCAACCACTTTCATCCCGATAACGAGCTGCATACCGCCGAGTTCAGGTTTCACAGGGCAATCGACATCCCTCCCGAAGCACGGGAAGCCGCCCTGGCCGAGGACAACGCCGAAGTTGACGCTGCTCTCGGATTGCAACCGGCCAGCCCTGAGCAGCGAGGGGCGTTCAACCTGATACTCGGGAGCCTCATTCACGACATCGGGAATCTCCACGGACTATTCGGACCACCGGAACGCGTGCTGCATACGGAAATCTGGCTGGGTGGACGGGCCGTTTCGACAATGCTGGAGTATCCGGGCTGCATACGCGCCGTCATGAACTGGGTAGATCTGCCCGAACTGTGGGACTTCGAGGAGACGCTCGCCATCTATGGAAGTCGCGAGCGCGTGACCGTATCCTTTCCTACCGGTTTCGCGCGAGGACTTACGACCGACGTCACGGTCGTCGAAATCGACGGTGAGTTGAATCCGTCCAGGAAGTTCGCGCAGTGGCACGAGAACGCGTTCAAGAACGAGCTGGCGCATTTCGGCGACTGCATTCGGAACGGGCGCGAGCCGATTACGCCAGGGCGCGAAGTGATCGACGATACGGCTCTCGTCCGGGAGATTGTCCTCGCGTGGCAGGGTAATGGAGCAAACTGATGGGCTTCGAGGTTTTCGACTACCGTAACGATCTCAAGAACGTATTCATTTCGCCTGAGATTCGGTCGCGATTCGTCGCGATGGAGCCGGGCGAAGTATCGGAGCGGCACAGCCACGATCTGGGGCAGGAGATATTTCTGGTCTTGCAGGGAAAGGCCGAGTTCGAGATAGAGGGGCATCGAGAAGTGCTCGGGGCGGGGCAGCTCTGTGTTGCCGAGATCGACGAACAGCACTCCATTACGTGCCTCGGCGACGAGCCGATGATCATGTATCTCTCGGTCACTCCGCACGTCGAACCCACCCACACCAGATGGGACGGGCAGGGAAACAAGCTTCAGCCCAGCTACGGTCCTTCAACCCGGCAGGAGCGCTCCCAGCACGACCCCTCGGCCGGCCTGTCGGCGGAAGAGCTTGCGGGCGAACTGGTCTCGTCGGCGCACAAGCTTGCCAGTGGAATTGACGAAGCGGTCGCAGTGTTGACGCAGTCGGCGCCGGAGGCGGTCAGGTCCCTTGACGAGCGAGATCGGGAGTCTGGAATTGAGTCGCTAAACGAAATGTGGGCGCATGTGTTCACGGTCCTTGACGACGTGAGCAAAACCGAGCTTGCCTGGAACCAGTTCTCGGCAAGAATCGACGAATCGCTTGAATAGACGCGCTGTTCCGGCGGTCGAAACGCTCGCAGCACATTTCAAAACGCGGGGCGTCTAGTGGACTCTGATTTCGCGGGAATAAGAGTAGGCGTAGACACGGGCGGCACGTTTACCGACCTGGTCGCGATGGACGTCCGAACGGGCCACGTTCAAGTCCACAAGCGGCCCTCCACTCCGGCCCAACCCAGCGACGCCATCTTCGAGTGCATCGAGCAGATGGACGCGCCCGCGAGCCGTATCTCGTATCTCGTCGTTGGCACGACTGTAGCGATCAACTCGATCCACCAGCGGAACGGAGCGCGGGTGATCTACGTGACCACCAGGGGATTCGAAGACATCCCGTTCCTCCAAAGGACCAACCGGAGGTTCCACTACGACCTCCAATGGAGCAGCCCGACTCCCCTGGTGCTTCGACGTGACAGCGTGGGGGTGCCCGAACGGATCGATTATCAGGGCGAAGTGCTGATTCCGCTGTCCGACGACGGGCTTGATCAGCTCGCCGCCGACATCCGGCGGCGGCTGGACGGCGCGGCGCGCGGCGACGTCGCACTGGCTATCAACTTCCTGTTTTCGTACGTGAGTCCCGATCACGAGCTGATGACCAGGGATTACCTGCGAAGAAAGTTCCCGGACGTTCCCGTGTCGGTTTCGTACGAGGTAGCGCCGATCTGGCGCGAATACGACCGCGCCAGCACGACCCTGGTCGACGCTTACGTGAGACCCCTCGTGCACCAGTTCGTCCAGTCCATGCAGGCCGGTCTCGAGGAACGAGGGTTCGACCGTCACTGGTCGTTGATGAAGTCCAACGGCGGACAGATGCTCTCCCAATCGGCAGCCGACCGGCCCGTCCAGACCCTGCTCTCGGGTCTATCGGGCGGCATTATCGCCGGAAGGCATTTTGGCGAGGCGGTCGGCCAGAGCAACGTGATAACGCTCGACATGGGCGGCACCAGCACCGACGTGGGAGTCGTCGTCGACGGCCTCGTGCGATATACGACCGAATGGGAGATCGAGTTCGGACTGCCCGTCTCGGCCCCATTTATCGACATGACGACGATAGGCGCCGGCGGCGGTTCTATCGCATTCATAAACAAGGGCGGGCTGTTGCAAGTCGGTCCGTCCAGCGCGGGCGCCGTCCCCGGCCCCGCCTGCTACGGCCAGGGCGGCGACCGCCCAACCGTTACCGATGCGAATATCGCCTTGGGCCGACTCAATCCCGACAACTTCCTGGGCGGCGAGGTAAAGCTGCATCCCGACCTGGCAGTGCAGGCCGTCGGGTCGCTCTCCGGGTCGCTGGGAACGTCGGTCGAGGCGACGGCCGCCGCCATCGTGGACGTCGCCAACGAGAACATCGCAGAGGCTATACGGCAGATGACGATAGGCCGGGGACTCGACCCGCGCGAATTCGCCATAGTCGCATTTGGCGGGGCGGGGCCTCTCCACGCGGCGGCCATCGCGCGGTCCATCGGAGTCGAGCAGGTCATAGTCCCTCCGCATCCGGGACTGACCTCCGCTTTCGGAACCTTGCTCGCCGATCTCCGCGTCGACAAGACGTGGACGAACATCGTCCGCTCCGACCGCCTCGATCCCAAGGCAATCGACGACCGGCTTCAAGGTCTGGTCCTCGATGCGACCGAGGACCTTCGACGCGAAGGCTATGGGGGAGTGCCGACCCTGCGGAGATCGGTAACAATGCGCTACCTCGGGCAGAACTACGAGGAAGAAATACCGATCCCGGCCGGCCCGATCACCGCCGAGTCAGCGCGCGATTTGCTCGAATCGTTCCATCAGCACTACGAGCAGATTTACGGCTACCGGATCGCCGATGAGATTATCGAGATGGTCCAGTTCAACGTGACTGTCATAGGCAGGACCGACAATCCGAGGTTTCCCGAAATCGAGGCCGGACCTGACGCCGCCCCAGTCGGGACAAGATCGGTCCTGTTCGATGGACAATACGTTGCCGATTGTCCAATCTACGACCGTGACGATTTAGCGCCTGATCAGAAAATCGAAGGTCCGGCGATAATCGAGGAACTTGATTCGACCACGTTCTTGCGGCCCGGCGATTCGTTGACCGTCACGCGAGACGGCACCGCGATTGTCCAGATCGATGCGACAGCCGATTGAGCCTGAGTGACGCCTGAACATGAGCCAGCATGAAGACTAACGGCGAAATGTCGGCAACCGATCTCGTATCGATGACCGTCATATACAACCGTCTCGTCGGAATTGTCGAGGAGATGGGCACGACCATGATGCGCGCGTCGTACTCCCCGATCTTCAGCGAGAGCCTCGACTTTTCATGCGTGCTGTTCGGCCGAGACGCAAACATGCTCGCCCAGACCGAGTTCTCGCCCGCCCAGGTTGGTGCGATCAGGTTCGTCGTCAAGTGGCTTATAGCGGAAATTGGCGAAGACAACCTGAAGCCAGGCGACGTCGTCGTGCACAACGACCCTTACCGCGGCGGCGCGCACATGCCCGAGCACGTGGTAATCAAGCCCGTCTATTACAAAGGCGAGCTATTCGGTTACGTGGCCAACATCGCCCACATGGTCGAAATCGGGGGAATGGCCGTAGGCGGATTCGCCGCGACCGCGACCGAGGTCTACCAGGAGGGTCTAAGACTCCCGCCAGTCTGGCTGATGCGGGAGGGTGAGTACAACCACGATATCTGGCGCATCGTTATGGCCAACCATCGCGCGCCGCGGTACTCGTGGGGAGACCTGCACGCCATGCTCGCGTCGCTGGACATCGCCGAAAAGCGCGTCCACGAGTTGCTCGACGTCTACGGCCTGGAGCGGATTACCACCATCAGCGCCCAGCTTCAGGACTACGCCGAGCGCTGGATGCGCGAAGAGCTGCGCACCGTTCCCGATGGCGAGTACACCTTCGAAGACCACATGGAGGACGCCAGCGATCCGCCCATGAAAGATTGGGTGCGGCTGAGAGTGGTAGTCGACGATGGCAGCGTCATCGCCGACTTCACCGGAAGCGACCCGCAGGGACCTCACGTCCTGAACTGCACCTATGGAGTCACGGCCTCCGGCGTGTACAACGCCATATTCAACCTCGTCGACGACGACATTCCTCACAACGAAGGCTCCTACCGCCCCATCACAGTCATAGCGCCGCCGGGAACAATCACCAACGTCATGGAGCCGGGACCGTCGGTCGGCGGAAATACCGAGACGCATCCCCGGCTGTGGGAGATCGTCCTCGGCGCGATGTCAAAGGCCGTCCCGGATCGCGTCGCCGCGGCCACCGGGGGAACCTCGTGCAACTTCCTGTTCGGCGGGGTACATCCCCACACCGGCCGGTTCTACGCGCACTATCACTTCGACGGCGTCGGCTGGGGAGGACGGTCACACGCCGACGGAAACGACAATCTCTGCGTGCCGAACGGCAATTGCCGCGCCACGCCTGTGGAGATTTTCGAGACCCGTTATCCCTTCGTCGAGTGGTCGTACCGGCTGCGCAACGATTCCGGCGGCCCCGGCGAGCATCGCGGCGGGTTGGGCAGCGAGCGCGTACTTGAGGTCCGAGCGCCGGAGATCAATGTCTCGGCACTGTACGACAGGATGGTCAGCCCCCCGTGGGGACTGTTCGGGGGCGGAGCCGCGGCAACATCGTCGCTGCTGGTAAAACGGGCGGGCGACGACGAATTCAGGACGTTCCGCGAGGCCTATGGCACCAAAAGCAACTCCCGTATAGCCAACATCAAGCTGAAGCGCGGCGACCGCGTGATGCTCTGCAGCTCCGGCGGAGGCGGATTCGGGCGTCCCACCGACCGTCCGGCCGAGCTTGTGCTCGAAGACGTTCTGGACGGATACGTCTCGGTCGAAGCGGCCCGCGATTTTTACGGAGTCGAAATCGAGAGTTCCAACGGAGAGACAGTCCTCAACGACGACAAGACCGAGGCGCACCGCACCGCATCGCGCCCGGAGGGTGAAAGTTGGTGACCAGCAGTTCGATGGATGATCGCGGCGAGCGTCGGGCCCACGAGGGGCGCTGGGAACAGCTGAACCGAAGCTGGTGGGACCCCAAGGTCGTCAATTGCGAGATGTGCGGCCAGATGATCCCGCGCGACGTCTGGAAGAGCGCCGACGGCCACTCGTTTTGCTCAGTCGAATGCGACGATCTCTATCGCACCTACTGGCTCCCACGCTATGGGGGGCAAGAGGCTAAGCCAGTCGAATGAAGGCCAGCTCCCTGGCGCTGCCGCCCTTCCGAGCGCCTACATGATCGGACACGGAGGAACGCGCCAAGCTCGAGATTCCATGCATCCGAAGACGCAGCACGGTCACCGAACACCGCATCAACCCAGCAACCACGCGATGCCGGCGAGTTCGGTACCCGCTGTCAGCGAGATTGCAGCGGCCAGTGACAGCGTCATCATCAGCGGATTCGCTCGTGATCCGGGCAACCGCAATACCAACGAAACCAGAGTCACAAACCATGCCGCTCCCGCAATCACAAGCGCGACGGCAGACTCTGGATTACCTCGCGCCGCCTGAGCGAGCATGTGAATAGCTGGTTTTATTCCGCCGGCAGTTCCGACTCGAATATGAATCGACTGCGTCCGATGAAGTGTGTCATTGACCTCAAGACCGGCATTGGCAACATGTCCCCAACCAATGCGCAGACTGTTGTTAGCGTCCAATCCGAGACATCGATCGTCCGGAATCGCAGAGGACAGATGCACGCCGTAACGTCGACCGGAAGTGAGCGCCGTGGGAGCGAACTGAACCGCAAGCCAGCCTTCGGCATTGGTCTCAGCTACTGAAACGCTAGCTTCATCTATGGTGACCATCTGGTCATTGATAAGCCGAGCGCGTAACAGAAATGCGTTTGAGTTGTCAGGGGTGGCGGGGTGAATCGACACAGATTGGAGCGTCTGACCACCAGCGACGAACCACTGAACCAAGGCACCGTCGGCGCAGATCGGAACGATGAAGTCATGCCGTTCGCCCATGTGAATGCCGTTGCGAGGCTTTACTATGCTGAACGAGGCAAGGACTGCCGCCGCTAGTCCTATGAATATCATCAAGATGAGTCCGGGAATCAACATGGACTTCGGGACGCCATTTTGAACAAGCGTCGAAAGTGATCGCCGACTGAAACCCAGAACCGTGCTTACCAATGTATGGTCGAATCGAGTCCTTGCGATTGCGCTGGCACTACTTATCGCGAGTCACGTTGGCTTCAGCGCCTATATGTCCGTCAAATACCGCATTGGTCCGGCGGGACCGGCAGGGTTTCCACCTAGTCCGCTGGCGAGGACTGTCGAACAACGGCGGCAACACTTCATGCACGATCCCTACGTGTTCATTCAAGCCATCAGATCGTACACCAGTGACGATTCGATGGTAGTCGTGCCCGACAATTACGAAGGCGGGTACGCTGCCTTTGTGGGACGCTATTACTTGTTCCCGCGGCAAATAGTCCGCTTGTCACCGGGAGATCCCATCCCAGCCGAGGCAACGCACGTCGTGTCATCCGAAGGAGTGAATATCGACGGCGCAAGCCGGATCGCAGTCGTAAGCGGAAATTTTGCGCTCTACAGATTGCCGACGCGCTGATTGCTCTTATTCGTTTTAGCGATCATATCGTCGTCATTTGCCGGGGCGGTTGCGGCGGACCGCATCGGCCCCGGACTCTCAACCATGGAAAAGGCTGGCCTCGGTCTTCTAATGGCATTCGGGGGTCTGGCCTGGACTCTACAAATCCTGCATTCAATTGGCGTGCCACCCGGTGCGGCGGCGCATTTCAGCTTATCGATGCTGGCAGGGGCCGTGGCGCTTGGATCGCTCTTCTGGCGCGAGCGCCGGTCGCCAAATCGGAGCGTGCGGCTAATTTCCGGTCTCCGACGGCTCTTCAGCACACTTCCGCCGGCTCGCGTGGGTCTGCTGCTTACACTGGCAGCGGTAGCCTCCGCGGCGTCGATGAGCTCACCTCTGCTGCAATGGGACCCGATAGCCATCTGGGCGGCCAAGGCCCGGGGGCTTATCGTTGCCGACTCCCTGAGCGAAGTTGCTGCGAGCAGCCACCCGCACTACCCCATTGGTCTCCCGATATTGATGGCCGGCGGGCTGGATTTTGCCGGCGAGCCGGGCTTGAAGCTGATAGGCCCGCTTTTCGCCATCGGTCTGGCGGCCATCGTCTTGGGAGCCATGCACAGAAAAGGGTTCTCCTGGGTGGGAGTGCTGACGACGGCGGCTATCGTTTTCGTCCCGTTTACGCTCAGCTACACCTTCTCCCCGTTTGCCGACCTGCCGATGGGCGCAGTCTACGTTGCGAGCGCCATTTATCTGAGCGAGTACATCCGCCGCCGCGACCGCGGCTTCTTGTGGCTGTCGGCGCTGCTGCTGGGCGCGGCAGCCCTAGTCCGAGTGGAGGCTCCACTCCCGTTTGCGGTCAATCTGGCGGTGCTCCTCCTCTTCGCACGGCGCTCCCGCACTCGCGACGCGCTCCTGTACCTGGCCGTCTTTGCGCTGGCCTGGACTCCATGGCAAGTAATTTCGAGGGTGGCGCTGGGCATTGACGGGGGGTTTTCACACCTGATATTGACACCAGCAGAGGATGTTATTCGAGGCACGTTCGACTGGCCACGAGTGGGAGCCATCCTCGAGTACTTTCTGACAAGAACCATAAGGTGGAGCTGGTGGGGATTCACATTTCCGATTACCGCGGCCGGATTGATCGTCTTGTTTTTCCGTGACAAACGCGCCGCGGCGGTTCTCGCATCGCTCCTCGCAGGCAACCTGGCGGTACAGGTAGCCGAATACTATTCATCGGTGAATTACGACACCGAGATCGCCGGAGACAAACTGATGTACTTCCTGGAGAGCGGCTGGGACCGCATGACCGTGCACTGGGCGCCGCTCGGCATATACGCCGCGGGATTGGCCGTCATTGCGCTTCTAAGGCGCGGCGATTCGGCTGACGTTCTAGCGACGCGTCCCGTTTAGGCTCCCGGGTGAGCCCGAACTACATTATTGACGGAGTGCCGCCGTATCTCGGCTACAATCGCGGCAGATTTGGGGTCGCGTCCATAGACCTCCAGAAATCGGACGACCATCAGAAAACTGCGCATCGTAGACGCCGACTGCTTTCATTAGGACCTTGACCTTGCCCTCCGCGCCGACTCGGTGAAAATCGTCACCAAACTCCGAGCGCTCCCACCTATCCGCCTGACAACGAAATCGAGGTCCTTCCTGATTCGGACAGCCGTCGCGTTGCTCGTGTGCTTCGTCGCGATCCATATCGGATTGAGCTTGAGATCGTTCACACGAGAGCATCACGGTATTCCCGATGTGCCACAGTTCCCTCCAAATCCGCTCGCCATGGCGGCGGAGCAACAGCGGCAATCGATACTGGACGACACTTACGTCCTCGTCCAGGCACTTCGGTCGTTAACCGACGAGGACTCGATAATCGTCGTGCCTCACAGTCATGAGGGCTATTGGCTGGACGTAGTTCTGCCCTCCTATCTGCTTCCCAGACAGGTGATCAGGATCGCCGCCGGCGATCCCCTACCAAGCGAGGCTACGCACATCGTCTCCATTGGAGACACCAATGTCGACGGGGCCAGTCTGGTGGCGTTCATGAGCGGCAACGTTGCGCTCTACGAATTACCGGCGCGCTAGTTGCTTCTATTTGCGCTTACCGTCGTAGCGTCGTCGTTCGCGGGCGCTCGGGTCGCCCGCCGCATCCATCCCACGCTAACGCAGTTCGAGGCCGCAGGTATTGGACTGCTGTTGGGCTTAGGCGGCCTCGCCTGGACGCTGCAAATCCTGCATTCCGCCGGTATTCCACCAGGAACCGCCGCGCATTTGACCGTGTCCCTGCTTGCGGGCGCGATAGCGTTTGGGACCTTTCTCTGGAGCGAGTACCGGTCATTGACCAGATGGCAACGGATCGCCTCCAGTCTCCGTCAACGATTCCGCACGCTCCCGTCGGTTCGGGTGAGTTTCCTGGTGACCTTGGGCGCGACGGTCTCGGCGGGAGCGATGATCTTGCCCGTGTTGCTTTGGGATGCGCAGAGCATTTGGGTAGGGAAGGCCAGAGGACTGGTTGTTATGGACTCCCTGGACGGGATTCTTGTTGGGCAGCTCGTCCAGTATCCAATAGGTCTACCGATACTAATGGCCGGCGCTATCGATCTGGGAGGTGAGCCGGCGGTGAAGTTGCTAGGCCCGCTGTTTGCCACCGCACTCGCGGCCGTCGTTTTGGGGGCGATCCATAGAGGAGGATCATCCCTGGTAGCGATGCTGACGGCGGCCGCGATGCTAGCGGTCCCATATACGCTTGGTTTCACGGTGGTCGCGTATGCGGACATGCCAATGAGCGCGTTCTACGTAGCGAGCGCGATCTATCTGATCGAGTACCTCCGCACTCGCAACCACGGCCTGTTTTGGCTCTCGGCACTGTTGCTGGGCGCCACCGCTCTGATGAGGTGGGAGGCACCGCTTCTGTTCGCCGTTAGTTTCACTGCGCTCTTGCTCTTTGGCCGGGGGTCCCGCATCAGAGACTGTATTGCGTATCTGGCCGTTTTCGCGCTGGCCTGGATACCGTGGCAAATCATCTCCAGAGCGGTACTGGGCATAAGTGACGCGTCTTCGAGCCTGATATTCTCGCCGGTCGAGGATGTCATTCACAGTCGGTTTGACTGGCCGCGCGTGGGCGCCATTGCCCAATACTTCCTGGAGCAAACGGTTTCGTGGCATTTGTGGGGATTGACCTTTCCACTTACCGCAGCGGGTTTGATCGTTCTGTACTTTCTCAATAGACGCACGGCCGCTGCCTATGCAGTCATTCTCATCGGCAATTTTCTCGTTCAGCTCATCACGTACTACACAACGGTATACCTGGATGAGGCGCAAGGAATCCCAATATCGGGAGAGCCGGACAAAATACTGTTCTATTTCCTCGATAACGGCTGGAATCGAATGACCTTGCACTGGGCGCCACTCGGCATATACGGCGCGGGAATGGCGATCATGGCACTCCTGATACGCGACGACGCCATTACGGGGATTCCGTCGACCCGTCCCGCTTAGGCTTGCAAAACAGACCGGAGTTCTACCGTCAGACGCGGTGTTTGTGCTGTTCGGCTAGAATCGCTGCGGATTTGATGAAGGAACGCAGACAGGTTTCCGAGCTATGCGGTCCTTCCACAACAAGCAGCGGCGGATTTGAATAAGAGAGCGCCTGTGGTCGAGTCTCGATTGGACGCGACGGCGGAAACTGCGCCTCACGGTCAACCGGAACCGTTAGATCTCAGCGCCATCGACGTCGGCTCGCTGAGTGATGACATGCGGTTTTTGGTTCGCATGGCAAAGGCCCGCCGATACCTTGGCTGGATCCATCGCTTGATGCAGCCATATCTTGGCGAACGAGTCCTCGAAGTAGGCGCGGGAATCGGATTGTTGACCGCTCGGCTGCTGGCAAACGGTCACGTGAGCGCGTTGGAGATCGATTCGAAAGCTGAAGAGATCCTCATACGGCGCTTCGGCGCGATGTCAAACTTTCAAGTAATAAATAGCGCCGTTGAGTGCGACAAATGGCTCGACGGAGAAACTACGGGACGATTCGACACCGTCGTCTGCGTAAACGTGCTCGAACACATAGGAGACGATCTCGCCGCCCTGAAGAACATGCGCAAGTCGTTGCGGCCCGGAGGTCACATGTTCCTCTTTGTTCCCGCCTTGATGGCAATATACGGAACTCTAGACACAGCGGTCGACCACAAGAGGCGCTATTCACTGGACGAGGTGAATACAAAGGTCAGAGCCGCGGGATTCGAGATTGACGATATCCGCTACGCAAACCTGCTGGGGGCGCCGGCGTGGTTTTGGTCTTCCCGCATCACGAGACGTTCCATGCCCAACGCCGCCATTTTGAATCTATTCGACCGCTTCGTCCCTATCTGGACATGGATCGAGTCGAAGATTCGAGTTCCTTTCGGGATGACGGTCATTTGCGTTGCCCGAAAAAGCTAACTGCCGAGTAAGTCTAGACATCTACCAGGGCCGCTGAAACTAATCGCGTAGCGCACGGGCTGAAGTCCGTCGCGATCAAGACTGATGCGAACGGTCGACCTGCTCCACGTCCACATCGTCTATTCGCGCCGGGTCGATACTGGGCGGCTCATCAAGTACAGCCTGCGACCGGAATTGGTGATCGGGGCGGCTCGTTCAGTAGAGAAATACCGGCCAAATGCCTTTTCGAAGCTCTCTCGGTTATAGCCTGGAAAAGAGTGGTTTCTCAGGGCGAGCAGGCGCTGGACTTTGGGGTCTTTGCGTGGCACGTACTCAACGATCAACGACTGGCCGAGCGACGCACAGAACTGGGCGATCTTCTCCAGCGGCACATTGTTGGTGATAGCCAGATGATGGACCACGGCCAGCGCGATCACCGCATCCGTCGGCCCTCGATCCAGGAGAGACATGCGCTCCGTATTGCCCCATCCACTGGCGGGACTGGGATTCGAAAGGTCGGCAACTATGGGATACACCACGGCGTCTCGATTGCGGGCGACCTCCCGATAGCTGATTTCGATGGCTCCCGGATCGCTATCGATCGATATCACGCGCACACCCTGTCCAGCCGCGATCCGGGTGAATTCGCCGGTGTTGGCTCCGATATCCCAAGCCTCCACGGGGCCAAGGCTGCGAAGATAGTCGGCTACCAGCCCCTTCTTGCTATCGAAACCGGCGTCGTCGTAGCTCTCGCCCTGGTAATAGTCCGACCACTCGCTCACCTCGGGGTCCCAGCTGAGGCTGGTCACGGTCGATCTCAGATTGTTCAGAATGGTAAGCAGCCCTTTACGGCTCATCCGTCCTCGAAAGTCCGCACGTCTGCTTGCCTTGCTCGCTTGACGGGCCTGTAATCTGGCGTGTGAGAACAGATGCATCGCAAGGCCGGGCCGTAAGCGGCTTCGCAGCGGCAATAGGCGAGCCGCCAGCGCCAGCGGAATTCCGTCGAGATGTACCTCAAGTAAACGGCCCAGGCTTACGTCTCGAAGCGCCATCAGAGCCAATGGCGCCAGGAAATGCTGGCAAAACTGCCTGTACGCGACCCACGGGTAGCCCTCTTCGTATTCCTCGAACGACAAAGTGTCCACCAGAGTGGGGCGGCCGCCGTAGAGCTGAATGTTGTAGGCGCTGGCATCCTTCAGCGACATCCCGAACTCGATAGCCCGAATCTGGATATCCAGCGTAACCAGAGCCGAGTCTCTCAGCTGGCTAAAGCACCATTCATACGGGTAGGAGATGAACGGCACTTGGACCGGCTTCAGCATCCTGTGAGCCTGCTCGTCCTCGGGACCGGCGGGGACCTCCTCGTGAGGCAGCAGCAAACCGTCGCGCACAAGGCTCTCATAGAGGCCGGACGTCATCAGACGGTCATAGACCGGCCCATATGACTTGGCTACGTGACGGAATACGACTCCATCCCGCCGGAAAACGAATCCCGCCGGATCGCGAAACGATCCGGCGATGGTTTCATCTTTGCCCGGCGTCACCCGGCCCGTCCACGGCTCCGCGGTCTGACTCGGTCGATTCCAGGTCCTCAAGGCTGGTCGCAGCGGCCCCCTCACCCGACGAGCGCCGAAAGATCCCGAGAATCCTGCGGAACCACAGCCCCACCGAGACGACCCCGCCTAGCACCGCCGCGATCAGGATCTGTATAAGAAAGCTGCCGCTTCCGGGATCGAGGTAAGGCAGAAAAACCAGCCGAACGACGCTCAGGCTCGAGATCGACTTTCTTCCCGCGCCGCGAGCGTAATACGACGCATCGCTCGCCGCCCCGATCCTGTTTCTAACCATCGAATACCCCCGCAAAGAGCGCTTTTGCACTCCATTATGCATTTTGACGCCTAAGGACGGTAACCCGCGACTTTGCAGTCGGCCCTGGTAGGAAGCACAACGACTGGGTCGCCATGGCGCAACACCCGTGGAAGTAAAATCCACCGACTTCGTGCATGGACTCAAGGAAGCGCCAGACTGGAAACCAGATTGGCGGATCGATGACATACAGGTTTCTTGCTTAGATCTCGCCCGCGGCTGATCTCCGCCGTTCTCGCTCTAGTCGGCATCGGACTGTTCGCAAGCCTGCTGCCCCAGACCAGCTTTGTTTTACGATCTTCCGGCGAGATAACCGATGCCATAGGCGCCGTCTATCCCAGCTTTGCCGTCGAGCAGACCATTGACGACGCGCCGGGCGTCATTTCGGAAGTCCGCATCTGGGCCGCCGCCGGCTTCGATCGCGGCGAGGCGCCTATTGCCGCCTCGCTATTACGAGCAGAATCGGACGAGCCGGTCCGTCAAGTAAAAGCTCGAATTCAAGCGAGCAAACTGCTTGCCCCGTACGTTCTCATTTTTCCGCCGTACCGTCCCGCGCCCGGCGAGAAACTCGTGCTGCAGCTCTGGGTCTCGGACGATTCCGAGCGGGATAGCTACGTCATCTTCGGATCCCGCGAGCCGGGAAGCGGTATCGCCGCAACCATCAGCAGCCAGTCGACATACTACGGTCCCCTCGCGTATGAGTTCATCTGGAGAGGCACCGGTTGGCAGGCTGCTCTGGAAGGATCGACGCAGGACCTCGCGCGACTTGCCGGCGGGCTGGCGGCTGCAGCGCTGGCCACTGCGATAGCGGTACTTTCGCAGCCACTTGTCTCCCGAAGTCTGCGCAACACGACGCGAAAGGCTCGAATCGCGTCGGTGTCCACAACCGGCCAGGTCCAAGCAGCACTGCGGCGATCACTAGACTATCTCCGTTCTCGATCAACTCCAGCGCGGACTTCAGTGCCGCGGCGCGCCTTCTACGTCTTTCCATGGCTGATTCCCGCGTTCGCAATACTTCACTATCTCTCCAACAACCTGCTCATCTTCCAGCTATCGGAGTCGATCGCCGTATTCGCCGTAACGATGGCCGTCGTTACGGTCGCCTTCGTAGCCTTCCGGCTCGTCTTCAAGACCGCCGCACTAGCGGCCGTGCTTACCGGCCTGGTCGGAATCGCCTTCTTCTCATACGGTCACATTCACCTCGCTCTGGGCGATGACGCCAACGACAGATACCTTCTCGGGTTGGGTGTGCCGATACTGCTCGGACTTGGAGCGCTCGTGACAAGACGACCTAACTTTGCGCGCAGAGCTGGCACGGTCCTGAACTTCGGAAGCGTTGTGTTGATCGCGGTGCCCTTGTATCAGATCGCGCTCCATGTCTATGCAACTAGCTCTGACCACCTGAACCTGGATTCCCGGGAGCTGACCGCAGTGGAGGAGATCATCGCTCCTGCCAAGACTCGGCTTTCCCCAAGCGAACTGCGGGATGTTTACTACATCATCCTCGACCAATATCCGCGAAACGGTTCACCACCGGAATTCGACAACAGCGACTTCTTGCAGGAGCTCGAGACTCGCGGCTTCCGCGTCGCTTCCCAAGCGCGCAGTAACTACCTTTACTCCCTGCGTTCGATGGCCTCGTCTTTGAACATGCACTACGCCGGTGAAGACAACAGGAGGTATGAGGTAGGTACAGATCGGCGTCTTTCCGACCTTGTCATGGACCATCGGCTCGGTCGAATCTTGAAAACCCTGGGGTACCGTTACGTGCATGTTTCGTCCGGATGGTCCGCGACAGCGACGAACCAGATCGCCGACCTAGTTGTCGACTTTGCCCCGTCGGGTCACGTCACTTACGATCCCAAAACCGATCAACCGTCCTGGTCGGAACCGGCCACGCAGTTGACGAATCGATTTACGTTGTCGCTGTTGCCAACTACCGCCGTGAGACCATTCCTATCGGCCAATCTCAGTGGTGGAGATGATCGCTACTACTCGCGGCGTCACCCCTATCGGTACCTGGCATGGCTCGATTTCATGAAACAGGTCGGGGATATGAAAGGGCCTAAGTTCGTATTTGCGCATATTGTGAAACCGCATGGTCCGACCTCCTTTGACAGATACGGGAACATCAGTTTCGACCGCGGCGGGTGGACTGACGAGCATGATCCCACGGTGGACAGCGCCTTCTACGGCCAGGTCATCTGGCTCAATGGTCAAATGCTCGATGTCATCGACGCCATACTCGACAATTACGAAGAACCGCCGATTATCGTCATCGCGGGAGACCATGGGCACGATGAGTCTTTCCTCAACGACATCCTCGCGGCGTTTCTGCTTCCAGACGGCGGCGACAGTGCCGTATATCCGTCAATTACCTCCGTAAACCACTTCAGGGCAATACTGGACTACTACTTCGGACTCGACCTTGGGTTGCTGGAGGACAGAATCTACGATCAGCCGGGTTGAACCGCATGTGTGTTGGTTCGAACATCTCCCACTGGATTAGTCTAGAGCTAGGCAGACGGCAGCCTCGATCCCATGAATCGGTTGGTATGAACCATAGGCCCGCGCTCACACTTGTCTAAGTTCCGCCGCCCGCTCGTATCCACGTTGCTCACACTGGTGAGTATCGGGCTGTTCGCAAGCCTTCTGCCTCATACAAGCTTCGTCTCACGGTCTTCCAGTGAAGTTGTCGACGCCATAGGTCCTGTCTGGCCCGACCAATCAGTCGAGCAAGTGCTGGACGACGTCGACATCGTGTCAGAGGTCCGCATCTGGGCCGCTGCCGGCCATGATCGCGGCGAGGCGCCGGTCGTCGGCTCATTGCTGCGCGGAGAGGCCGAAGAGCCGGTCCGTCAGGTCAAAGTTCCAATTAGAGCGAGCAAGCTCCTGGAGCCGTACGTTGTCGTTTTTCCTCCCTATCGACCGGCGCCTGGGGAAAAACTCAGGTTGCAACTCTGGGTCTCAACCGAGCGCGGGCCCGAGCGGGAGCTGGACTATCACGTCATGTTCGGCGCCAACAAGCCGGGAACCGGCGCGCCCGCCAGCTTCAACCGTCATACGACGGACTACGGCCCCCTCGCGCATGAGTTCATCTGGAAGGGAACCGGTTGGCAAGCCGCCCTCGAGGGATCGACACCAGACCTCGCACGCCTAACAGGAGCGCTGGCGGCCGCGGGGCTAACAATTGCGATGACGGTACTGTCGCATCCTCTGGTCTCCCGACCTCTGCGCAACACCAGGCGGAGAATGCGAATTGGATTTCGGTACCTGGCGAGCCGGGTCCGGGCGGCCCTGCGACTGTCGTGGGACCACGGGGGAGTTCAAGCGCAGCCTGCTCAGACTTCAGCCGGTTGGCGCGCCTTCTACGTCTTTCCGTGGCTAATACCCGCTTTCGCGATATTGCACTATCTCTCCAACAACCTGCTCCTGTTCCGGCCGTCCGAGTCCATCGCCCTCCTTGTCGTTAGCATGGCGGCCGTAACGGCAGTCTTCGTAGCGCTCAGGCTCGCATTGAAGAACGCGGCGGTAGCCGCAGTGGCTACCGGCCTGCTCGGAATCGCCTTCTTCTCATACGGGCATGTGTACATCGCCCTGGGCGATCATGCTGACGACAGGTACCTTCTTGGGCTAGGCATACCGATCGTGCTCGGCCTCCTGATGTTCGTAAGGCGACGGCCTGAACCAGCACACAAAATCGGTACGATTCTCAACTTCGCATGCCTGGCGCTGGTTGCGGTTTCCACATATCGGATTGCAATCTCTCTGTTATCCGCCAGCTCACTGGAGATTAGGGAACCTTCTGAAGGATTTGCTGGACTGGACGAACGGGTGGCGGAGGCTAAAGTCCAATTCTCCGGGGACGAACTGCGAGACATTTACTACATCATCCTCGACGAATATCCGCGAAGCGGTTCACCACCGGAATTCGACAACAGCGAATTCGTGCAAGAGCTCGAAAGCCGAGGCTTCTACGTGGCCGGGCAGGCGCGCAGCAACTACGACCGTTCCTCGTTTTCAATCCCTTCGTCCCTAAACATGGAGTACATTCAAGACTTCAACGAACATGATCAATACACTAGCCCCTTGCTTAGAGAAATGGCCGATGACCACAACTTGGGCAGAATCGTCAAGGCGCTGGGGTACAAATACCTGCACGTTTCTTCGGGATACAGATACACGACGGCAAGCCGCAATGCCGATCTGGTCGTCGACTTCAAGCCTTCCGGCCGCGTCCTTTCCGGTCCCGATACCACTAGCCCGCTTCTTTTCGAAACAGCCACCCGCTTATCAAGCAGATTCACGACCACTTTCTTACGAACGACGCTAGCCAAGCCCTTCCTGTCGCATGAATTCAGCGCTGACCGGAATGGCGGGTCCTATGACTGGAGCCATCCGTTCTGGACCTTAGAAATGTTCGACTTCCTCAGAGCGGTCGGAACTAGGGAACGGCCGAAATTCGTGTTCGCGCACATCCTAAAACCGCATCCCCCTTATTCGTTCGACAAGTCTGGAAACATCGCGTTCGACCGATCAGGCTGGCGTGACGATCATGATCCGAGCGTGCCCAGCGCATTCTATGGCCAGCTCAAGTACGTCAATGGCCGCATGTTGGAGGTTATCGACGACATCCTGGATGACTACCAAGAACCGCCAATTATCGTAATTGTGGGAGATCATGGACACTTAACTACTCTCCGCTTTGACATACTCGCGGCGTTCCTGCTGCCCGACGGCGGCGAGAGCGCCGTATATCCGTCAATAACCTCTGTAAATCACTTCCGGGCAATTCTGGACTACTACTTCGGTCTCAAGCTCGGGCTGCTGGAAGACAGGGTCTACAGATAGCTGAGGGCTGCCGTGTAACGCAGGGGCAAGTTTAGGGGCGTGCGTTCCCTCTGCGACGCGCAGTCCGGGGACCTGGCGCTCGCGCGATGGGGGATGCCGCCAAACTCGACTGCCAATCAGGCCTTCGTGAAGGACTCACGTTACTCCAGACTCCATCAACCAGCCGCCTAGCCTCGCACATCTTCGTGCACCTCATACGAGACTTCGCCAGTCCCGGAGACTGTGATCTTGAGCACCGGGATGATGGCGGCGTCACGCCATTGGTTCTGCTTGTATTCATGCCGCAGGCGCACGGCCAGCAAGTACCTGCCAGATTCCAATGCTCCCTCGGACCGTTCAAGTGGCTTAAACACGCCGCGCTCTCTCTGGACGGCCAGGCTGGGCGCGTGGAAATCAAATTCGTGCACAAGGGAGGTAGTTCCCCTGCCAGGATTCAGATAGCTGACAAACCACGTTGTGATGGCGGAAGAGGAGTTATGCAGAACCTGGTCCGGGAAGTTCCACGGCGGCGGCCCAGTGGCTACGAGGACCCAGTCCTGACTCGTCCATTGGTCGGGAGCACCGTCGTCGAAGGTAGCGGCGAACGTGATTCGCCCATTTGCCTCACTTACGTCCGACACCTCGACCCTGAATGGAAGCGGCTCTGACCACGGGGGCGGAGGCATGATCGGATCGACGGCGCCATCGAGCGCGTAGACGGCGGTCTTGTCGTTCCACCAGATAGGACGGCGCGAGGCGGCCGGGAACATCCAGGGCGTGAACTGTGCGGGCGTGATTACGAGATCGGGCACGCGATCGCCGAGCGGCTCGGTCGGCAACGGCGTTACCAGATGCAACTCGTTCCGAGATATCTCGCCAAGCAGCCGGGCGTGGGACAACGCCCACGCTGTGAGGACCGAGGGCCTGGGGTCGGACTTTCGCGGTATTAGCGGATAGACCATCGCGGACGCGGGGACGGCGCGCCGCAGGGCCTCGTAAGACGTCTGCGCCGGGGGCGGGTCGAGGCTAAGCAGCGCGGGTAGCACGCGGTATAGGCTTTCCGGCCCTTCACGGACGAGGAGCTCGAACAGGCGGGGGTCGTTGAGCCGCGCCGTCGCCTCGTCGGGCAGTTCCGCCACCCAAGAATCGGTCGCGTGGATGTACTTGAAGCCAAGTCGGCTAATTGCCGCGGGCTCCAGATGGCGAAGGACATCCCGATATGTAGGACCTCTGGTCGGGCCGAGCGTAACCAATCCAGCGAGCGCCGATGCGCTGGGGCGGCCTGTATTGAACGTCATTTCATGCGGATGGGGCGAGAACACTCGCGAGTCGGCTGCGGTGTGGTCACGGATATAAGCAGCGATGCGATCCGAAGGGATGGGCATGAGCGCATACCTCGTACCATGAGGCTGCGGGGCATCGTGGGCGTTGATCAGTTCGACCCCGCGATGGAGCGCTTGGCCGAGATAGCGGACCGGCGCCGAGATTGTGGGCCAGACTATCAGAACCGCGACCAGTGCGCCCGCAGCGTAGCGCCAGCGCTCCGGACGTAAGGCCGCCAGGCGGACGGCGAGCGCGAGAAGCAGGGCGTATAGAGCGAAATTGCGCGCATGACCCGCCAAGCGTATCAAGTCCGCTGGGTTAGGCTCGTAATCCAATAACAGCCCGGTGAGGATCAGCAGTCCGGCCCCCGCCGCAAGCGCCCACACCAGGCGGTCACGCCGGGCCAGCAAGACAGCCACGCCGGCAACAGCCAGAGAGCCTGGAACAAGCAGGGCAACACCCCCTGGCAACTGGTGAAGCGTGCCGACCAGACCCCAACCAGCCATGCCGCGCCACTCAATTGACAGTACGGACGACCCGGAGTCGCCCAAGATTATGGTCGAGAAGCCTCCAGCAAGCAGCAGCAACAGGGCCAGCGCAAGTCCTGAGGCCGACCGGACAACGTCGCCATAGCGCAAAGATCCGACGCGTCTGGACCGTAGGAAATGAATCGCTTCCAGCCCGGCCCACAAGATGAACGCTATCGGCACGACCGACGTTGAAATGAGCCCGAGAAGTCCGATCAGAGCGGCGAGTGTAATGACCTTGGGCCACGAACGGCGTCTGTCGCTAGCGGCATGCATAAGTACGATGAGCATCAGAGCGTATGACAGGGTGAATGCCTGCTTGTATATGTTTGGAAGCGGGGCGGTTAACCAGTCTTGGACCAGTTCCATCGGAGGCCAGTAGATGTTCACCAGCGAAGCGCGGAATCCGGCGGACGGGATTTCCACCAGCGCGGGCGCCGCCAGGATGCCGCCGTGGGCGCCGCCAAAGGTCCACAGGCCTGCCGAGAGCAGCAACGGGACGGTGATTGAGACGATGAGTCCAGAGGCGCGTCGCAACAACGCTGTGAGGACGACGAGAAAGAGGCTGATCCAAGCAAATGAGCCTAGCAATTCGTCGGTAAATGCCAAATCGGGACCAGACGGAGGCATCAATAGTCCGGCGAGCATGTCGGGGCCATAGTGATATGGAACCGGCAGACCCGCCCAAGGCAATTCAGGAGGGAATGTACCCGCCCGGATTGACGCGGCCAGTCCCAGGTGGATATGCACATCGGATATCCCAAGCATTTGCCGGCTGGCGAGCGCGACCCAGAAGAGCGCTAGCGCGGCGGTTGTGAATAGTGCAGCCGTGCGCAGCCGAGGGCGAACCGGTTCCGGAGAGCGCCAGGTCAAGACGACAGCCAGCGCGAGCACGATTATCCAACCGGCGATGCCCCCGGGCATACCCGGCAGCGCGTACATGACCAGGTTGACGACGACGCCCCAGATCGCCGGTCCTACTACCAGTCCTTGCGCCAGGGCGACGCGTTGGTCGGTCTCACGCAGCGCCACGCGCACGATCACGTAACCGACGCCGGCGAGCGCGACCAACTCGGCCAGTAGGAACAAGAAGCCCGGTACTACCAACGGGTCGAAGGTCACCGACCCTGTCTCCTAACCGCGCACATCCTCATGGACCCTATAGGAGATATCGCCGGCGTCCGAGACTGTGATCCTCAGCACCGGAATGACGGCGGCATCCCGCCAGTGCTCGGGTTTGTATTCATGCCGCAGGCGCACCGCCAGCACGTAGCTGCCTGAGTCCAAGTCTCCTTCGGACCGTTCAAGCCGCCTAAACTCGCCGTGCTCTCTTTGGACGGCCAGGCTGGGCGCCCGGAGGTCGAACTCGTAGGCAAGTGAAGACGTTCCTCTACCAGGATTCAGGAAGCTGTCAAACCACATTGCGATCTGGGGCGCGCCATCGGGAAGAAGCTGCGTCGGGATATGCCACGGTGGGGCCTGGGTGGCAATCAGCACCCAATCCTGACCGGTCCATTGATCGGGAGCACGATCGTCGAAGGTAGCGGTGAACGTGATACGCCCATTTGCCTCGCGCACATCCAACACCTGGACGCTGAACGGAAACGGCTCATCCGGCGGCGGAGACATGATCGGATCGACGGCCCCGTCGAGCGCATAGACGGCAGTATTGTCGCTCCACCAGATGGGCTGCCGCGAGGCGGCGGGGAACATCCAAGGTGCTAACAGAGTCGGCACTATGACGAGATCCGGAACGCGGTTGCCAAGCGGCTCGGCTTGCCGGTTGCTCCTCAAATGAATCCCCGTGTGGTCCAGAACGCCGAGTCCCCGAGCATGGGATAGCGCCCATGCGGTGCGCATAAAGGGCCTCGTGTCGAATCCTGCCGGTTGAAATAGGTATACCGTTGCGGTGGCGGGAACGGCCTGCCGCAGCGCCTCGTATGATCCGGGTGGCGGCGGCGCTTCGAGCGTAACGAACGCGGGCAGCACGCGGTAGAGGCTCTCGGATTCATCGCGGACCAGCAGCTCGAAGAGGTCGGGATCGTTGAGCCGCGAAACCGCCTCGTCAGGCAGGCCCGCCACCCACGAGTCGGGCGCGTGAACGTAGCCGAAGCCGAGCCGGCGCACCGCGGCCGGTTCCAAATATTCGCGGACGTCCCGATATGCGGGACCTGAAATCTCAGTGTAATGGACGATCCCGTGGGCGCCCGACGCGTTCGAGCGGCCCGTGGCAAATGTCATGTGGTACGGAGTCGGCGAAAACACGCGCGCGTCGACTGGCGTGTTGTCGCGAATGTAGCTCGCTATCCGGTCCGCAGGGAGGTGTTCCAGCATCCGGTTGCGCCTCCCCGGGGGCCGTTGCGTCGATTGAGCGTTGGCTATGTCCACGCCGGAACGTATCGACAAGCCAAGGTTGCGGGCGGGCAAGACGATCGTCGGCCACGCGACGAGTGCTATGAACGCGGCAGCCGCAGCATAGCGCCAGTGCGACGACCGCAGAGCTGCAAACCGGACGCCGAGCGCGAGCACAAGCGCAAACAGCGCGAAGTTGCGCGCATGGCATTCCAAACGGATCAGGTCTGGTGGGCCATGATCGTACGTGAGCAGGAGCGTGACGAGCAACAACATACCGGCACCCGCCGCCAGCACCTGCACCAAGCGGTCGCGCCATGCCAGCAATATGGCAGCGAAACAAACTGCCACCGGGCCGAGACCGAGGACACCTACACCGCCCGGCAGCCGGTCGAGCGCGCCGAGCAGCCGCCAGCCTCCGAACTGATCACTGGTTCCGAATGACAGGCCGGATGTCACGGAACTGCCCAGAATAAGAGACGAAAGGCCTCCCGCGAGCAGCAGCATCGCGGCCAGCGCGAGTCCCGAGGCCGAGCGAATCACGTCGCTTCGTTGCAACGCCCCAGCCTGTCTGGATTGAATGAGCCAGACTCCTTCCAGTCCAGCCCAAAGGAAGAGCGCTATAGGAGCGAGCGTGCTCGAACTCAGACCGAGAAACCCGATCAGCACGGCGAGCGTCAGGATGGAGAACCACGACCGGCGCTTTGCGCGAGAGGCGTGAGCGAAAACCACGAACGCCAGGGCGTACGAGAGCGTGAAAGCGTGCTTCGTGATGTTTGGCATTTCGGGATACCACGAGCGCCAGAGCTCCACGGACGGCCAGTAAGTGTCCATCAGCGAAACGCGGAGACCGGCGGACGGGACCCCGGTAGGAACCGGAATCTGCACGATGCTGAACGGTTCGCCGGATACAAATGTCAGCCCGCCGGGTGTAAGCAGGAGTGGGATCATCATCAGCACGGCGAATCGGGACGTGCGCCGCAATAGAGCCGTCGCCACGACCAAGAAGAGGCTTATCCAGACATAAGTACCGAGCAATTCCTCCACGAAAGCCAAGTCCGGGCCAGACGGCGGGGCCAGCATCCCACTCAACAAGTACGGACCGTAGTGGTAAGGCGCCGGCATGCCAGGATTCCAGGGAATCTCAGGCGGAAACAGGCCCGCGCGAATCGACGCAGCCAGTCCAATGTGGATCAGCGGATCGGATATGCCCGCCGTCTGCCGGCTGGCGAGCGCGACATAGAAGAGTGCTAGTGAGACGATTGTGACTATTGCCGCCGTGCGCAGCCGAGGGCGGACCGGTTTCGGCGAGCGCCAGGTCAGTACAGCGGCCAGAGCCAGCACGAATATCCAGCCGGCGATAGCCCCGTTCATGCCCGGCAGCGCATACATCATCAGATTGACGACGACGCCCCAGATTGCCGGTCCCACGACCAGCCCCTGCGCCAGCGCGA
>JAPOWW010000009.1 GCA_026707405.1 Chloroflexota bacterium | reverse complement strand
CCTGCAGGGCGTTGTTAGTGGGAGTGCTGCGGGTGACCGTGAATGACACCGGCTGCCCCTCGTTCACCCAGGCCTGGTCCCTGGTAACTGACACCGATGGCTTTGCGCCGTCGTTGTCATAGATGGTGAAGGTGTGCGAATTGGGCCAGCCGGCGCGGTAGTCCGTCCCGTCCACCAGCGTCACTGTCAGCTTGCCGAGGTCTTCGGTGGTGGTGTCATCCTGCGTCGCGATCGTGACCGTGGCAGTTGCTTGCTGTAGAGCGAAGGTCACGGTTTCAGGAAGGACGCCGGTTGTGTAGTCACCGGTCTCGGTCACTTCCAGGGTCACTGTTAGCGGACTCCTGCCGGACCTGGACAGCTCCAGGGTTATCGATTCTCCCTCGACCACCCGCAGGTCGGGGGTAAGCAGGACTACCGTCTCCAAATTGGTGTCTCGCACCGTCACCGTAACGCTGGACGGCCTTACCCGCCAGTAGGTCCTGGGTTCTCCGATGGACGGCGGGTCAAGGAGCGTGGCCGTCACCGTGTGGGAACCGGCCCGGACGTCATCGTCCGTGGTGGTTATGGTGTGCTCCACGGTGGCGTCCCCCGCCGGGAACACTACGGCGTCCTGGCGGCTTTCGGCATGAGGGGCGGTCTTGACGACCTGCAGCCACACGGTCAACTCGTCGGTCGTGTCGCCGTCGCGGGTGAGGGTCAGGATTACGTCGCTGCCCTCGTCGACGGCCTGCCCCTGGGCCTCCAGCGTGACCGACGACTCGTCGTCTTCGATGACTCCGTGATGGACGAGGTTGGCTACGCCGTCCTGGAGGGCGGCATTGACGGGGTTTGACAGGACGACGTGAAAGCGCTCCTTGTATCCGGCGATGGAGTTCTGCAGGACCTCCACCGGGATGGCGGCGCTGGTCTCCCCCGGCGCGAAGCTGAGTGTTCCCGTTGTCTGGGTGACACTGAGGCCGTCGCCGGTGAAGTGGTCGTTGACGCTGTAATCGACGGTTGTGGTCATGAGAGAGGGCGGGGCCGTGACCATGTCCACCCAGATGTCGATGGTACCGGCGCCTTCGCTGACGGTGGTGCTCGCGTCGCGGAATCCCAGCACCGGCAGGGGGTCCGTGTTGCGAACGGTGACGGTCCCAGACGGGTACGAGCTGTTGATCTCATAGGCGTCGTCAGCCAGCAGCTCGACCGTGAACTCCGCATCACCGTCGTAGCCGTCGTTGCGGTGGGTAATGTAGCCCGGGGTGATGTACGAGTTCCCGGCGGGAATGATGTGGACCTGGGTTCCAAGGATCGAATCGTACACGGCATTGCCGTTCTCCGAGTGGTTCACCCTCACCCGGAGGGCTTCCCCGGTGTGCCCGTTGTGGAAGATCCGGTAGTCGAGGAGATTCCCCTCGTTGATGTTGCTCCTGTAGGCTTGCACCCCCACGATGTAGGCGTCGTTGTCCACTATGGCGCCGGTCACGGTGGCCGTGCTCGCCGGTACCCAGAATTCGGCTCTCCCGGGTTGGAGCGTCGCCTCGTAGTGGTGGTCAGGTCCCTTGTAGCTGTCGTCGGGCTGGCTGTACCTGAAGGTCAACAGTGACATACCCGCGTCCATGCCGAACACGTGGTACTGCTGGTCGCCCACCGGCCCGGCCGTGATGGGGATTTCCAGCGGGTTCTTGTCCTCCCCGATACGTCTGATTTCCAGGACAAGGTCGTTGCCTTCCTCGACCTCCGCGTGGTTGAAGCTGATGGACACCTGCGGCGCCACGTCGTTGTCCGCCACCTGCACGGTCAGCGATGCGGAGCCCACGATGTCGTAGTCCGCCTCCTGCGCGACGGTGAAGGTAAAGGCGTTGTCAGGGATATCCCGCCAGTCGTCGGGCGGGGTGATGGCGACTTCCTTGGTCGTTTCGCCCGGCGCAAAGACGATGTTGGAAGGGACGGCAACCGCGTCCGAAGCAAAGTTGCCATCCAGGAACCCGCCGGGGTCGTCTACCGACACGCCCACGATCAGCTCGTTGGCGGTGTTGTTGCCCCTTGTCAGGGTGAAAGTGGCGGTATCCCCCTCCGTAATGCTGGTGTCGTCCACCGAGAGGGTGATGGTTGGCCGGTCGTCGTCCAGTATCGTGGCCTCTTTTACTGAGATAAGTAGTAGTCGATCGGAGATCGTGGAGGGGAGGAGGAGACCGGTCTTGAAGAAATCCTCAGTCTCATACACGGAATCGTCGAAAGTGGCGACGGTCAGCGTCTCGGTCTGGGTAACGTATTCCACAAACAGGTCTGTCATGGGGACCGCTGGGAATACCACTTCGTGCACCTGGTCTGTTGGGTTGGTGCCGTCGGCCATGCGCCGGTTGGGCTCCCAGGTGCGCACCTCGACCACATAGGGCTGCAATGGGTTCCCCCAATTGCGCTCCAGGATGATGGTGACGTCCTGCCCTTCGGATACCTGCTTGGGCGTGACCGATTTGAGTTTGAAATGCACCCCTAACGTAACGTCAGGCCAAATGTTCTTGTGCCTGGCGCCATTCACCGTCCAGTACTGGGCCTCCTCGGTGGGGCTGAGGGCGGTTCCGTCGGCAGCATCCTCTATTTGCTTGATCTCAGCCGAGTACTGCCACAAGTTATGGTCAAGGAGACCGTTGTCGAGCACCTCAATTCGCCCTACCACTTGTCTCTGGTTTCCTGTCAGAGTCAGGGGGAACTCCTGGTACCGATTTCCTGTTTCGGGATCTGTAGGCCAACCGGCGTGACGAGGACTCTCCCAGCCGCGGTTGTGTTCCACGCGAACGACGAAGGTTGCGGTCTTGCCCGTGTCCTGCGCGCGGCGGCTGACCAGAAAGTGGGCGGGATGGGGCTCCTGCAGCTCGTGCCTGACTACGAAACCGCGGTCGTCGTCATAGTAGAAAGTCCCCTCGGCCGGACCGGGAGTACAGGTTCCCTGGACCTCGTCGCAGGTCAGGTAGGACTCTCCGACTTCCCAGTGCTGGCTGTCGGAGCTGATGCGACCCCATTTGAAGGTGAGTTCCTGGGCCGTGTCGTTATCCGTAACAGACAAGGTGGTGAAGGCGCCGCCATTCCCGGTCTGTCCCAGGTAGTAACCCGTTCCGGGCAGGACGTGGACTTTGACGAGTCCGGCGGGTTCAAGGTCACGCTGGTCGTCGGGGAACGTCAGGGTGAGCGTCTGGGTGGTGGAATTGGCCGGGAAGGTCACCTCGGTCGGGATGGCGGGAGCCGGGTCCCAGTGGTTGCCCCGAAGCCGGCCGTCAGGGTCGTCCACCAGGATGTTCACGGTCAGGGGCTGGGCCGTGTCCCCTCCGGTACGGGTGAAGGTGACGGCGGTGGAGCCACCCTCGACGATGGAGCTGGAGTTGGCGGCCAATGTTACGACGGTACTCCCGCTGGGCGGGTCGTTGATCTCGATAGCGAGCCTGTTGGGGCTCCCCTCTTGGTAGCGGTTGGCGCCGTCCACCTGACCGATGCTGACGATATCTGCTCTCAGTTGGTCAGTGCCGGTCTCTGCAACACCGTCCACGTAGGGATAGACGGTGAATTCGGCATGTCCCCTCCAGGGCTGGATGGTCACGTTGTGGTATTCAGTGCTGGGGTTGGTCCCGAATCCGACCAGGCGGTTTGGCTCGCTTGTCTGGACCCGGACAGTTACGGGCTTGTTCATTGGGCCCTCAATCCGGTAAAGGGTGAGTACGACGCTCTCACCCTCATTCACGGTAGTGACGTCACTGTCGATCGAAATTGTGCCGTTGCTTGCCCCACCGTCGGTCGCGTTGACGGTGGTCTCGCGGAACCCAGACTTGACGGTCCAGTACTGCGCCTCATCGCTGGCAGTCACCTGGAATCCCGCGTGGTCCTCGATGGGCCTGATGGATGCCCAGTACCTCCAGTTGGGTTCAGCCTGACCGTTAAAGGTGACTCCTAGTTCCTCTTCGACCTCGAGGTCGCTGCCCGTAAGCTCAAGCGAGTAATCCCTGTAGAGACGACCGGTACCGGCGTCCTGGGTCCAGTCCTCCAGCCTCCAGTCGTCGCCGCTGCGGTTAGTCTCTATGCGGACCATGAAGCGCGCGGGCACGCCGGTGTCGGCGTCTTGCTGACGGCGTTTGACGACGATCGCCAGCTCGTCGAAATTGCCCTCGGACGCGGAAGCGCCGTTGGTCCCGTCCTTCCCAAAGTTGAGTTCCAGCTCCTGGGCCGTGTCGTTGTCGGTGACGGTCGTACTGGCCCTGGTCTGCAGTCCAGTGTGTCCAACGAGGTTAGGCACCGAAGGCTGCATCCTTGGCGGCTCAACCTGCACAGCAAGCGAGGCGCTCGGGATGTCCCGGTGGTCGTCCAGGGTCTGTAAGCTGACCGTGGCGGTGGACGAGTTTGCTTCGAACTCCACGCTGGTGGGCATCGCGGGAGGCGGGTCCCAGAAGTCGCCTCGGGTGAAGCCATTGGGGTCTTCGACACTGATCTGCACGGTTAGAGGCGACGCCGTATCGCCTGTACGAGTCAAGGTGAATGTCGCCGCGTCCCCCTCAGCAACGCTCGTCGAGTCACTTGCGATACTGATGCGGGGCACATCAGCCGGCGGGTCGAGTATGGTGAATTCGGCTTCATTCTGGGCATCGAGCGCGTAGGAGCCGTCGCTGCTTGGCACCAGCCTGGCCTTCAGGACGTGGCCGGCCTCAGCAGACTCGTCAACGCCATCGACATAGGCGGTAACCCAGAAGTACTTGGAAACAACGTCGTTCGGAGAGAACGTGAACCGATGCGACTGAAGGCTGGCGTTGTTGCCGTTGCCGTCGTCGAGGTTGGGCTCCCATGTCTCGACCTCCACAGTCACATCTGACGCGGACGTTACTCGGCCGAGCGGGGTCAACTTGAACCGGACCTTGGCGCCCTCGTAGACCTGTGGAAGCCCGGAATAGAAGCCGTCGATTTTGAAGACTGGCGTCTGCGTCTGCGCGCGGGCCGGAGGTGTGGAACCAACGAGAACCACCGCCGCCAACCCCAAGGACAACGCAGCGGTGAGGACTAGGTAAGCGACCGCCTTGGAGAAACGGGTCACTGCCGAGGACTCCTACACAAGCGGGCCTGCCTCAATTCCCATTCCGGGTCGAGGTTGGACTTGCTCATAGAGCGACGCATGCTTTCCAGGCTGTGTATCTACCTCATCTGCGATTGCACGAACACCGTGTTGTGGGCCATCACCTTTGATGACACCGAGGCGAATACCGCCATCTCTTTGTCGCGGCCCCCCTCGCAGAGGGTGGAGTCGTATCCTGGACACGCCGATGGAGTTCTTGTGCAAGGGGGAGACCCTCGTCAGTCAACGTGAGCATCACTACCCGCCGGTCGCTGAACAGGCGCCGCCTCTGTGTCAGGCCCTTGTCCGCCAGCTGGGTCGCGGAGCGGCTTATGCCCGACGGCGCGAGCGGCAGCGCCTCGGCTAGCTCCGTGGCGGTTCGCTCGTCGACTCCCAGGAGTGGCCTGAGCAGGGCAAAGTCGATTCAGGTAAGGCCGCGGCTCGCCGCTATCGGCGCCATTTCTGGCTGCAATGTTCACCAGCGACGTTGCGCACGTTCTCAGGTCTGAGGACGGTATCCAGCATTCCGTGCCGAAGAAAGCGGCCGGCGACTTAGCGGCGTCCACAGCAAACGATACGAGGTAGAGCTATTGCCATTTCTAGCAGTCTAAAAACGCCGTGTGAGGATGCCGTGAGGATTTCGGCGAATGCGTGTGAGAGTTTCCGTGAGGATTGGATCGCAGGGAAACCGGGACAGAGAGGGTGGCACCGGCCAGGGGCGGTCTGGCCCGATAGCCGCGAGTTAGGACCGTCTGACAGCCGCCCGGATCTTGGGTGACGGACGTGGTGGGAGCCTGAACTTCCGCGGAAGCGTCAGGTCCTGTCTGCGGGTTCCAGGCCTGGGACCTACTCTTCGGCTTGGATCAGCGAGATTTCGATGGCTCCCGGGCCGGCGTATACGCCCAAAGCCGGTCCCAAGCGGGCGATGTAAGCCTTACCGCCCTCCGGCAACATATCGTTCAGATCGCTGGCAACCTCACGGGCAATTTCGGGGGTGGTGCTGTGCGAAACGGCCAGGGACTCGATCGGGGCGAACTCCCGTGCGGCCTCCTTCAGATTGGACAGGGCTCTCGCGAAGGTCCTGGACCTTCCCAGCGGATGCACCTCTCCGTCCCGAACTATGATCATGGGCTTTATCTTCAGCGCTGACCCCATGAGCGCTTGCGCCCGTCCGATTCGCCCGCCCTTCTGAAGGTATCCGAGGGTCTCGAACAGGCACATGCACTGGGCGCGTCTGGCCACGCTGCGTGCGCGCACTATTACCTCCTCCAGGTCAGCTCCCCGGCGCGCGGCATCCGCGGCCGCCAATACGACCAGCCCCAGGCCCATGGAAGCTTGGCGGGAGTCGATGACCTCAATCGGGCAACTCGAGGACGATTTCGAGGCTCCCAGTAGGGCCGAGTTCCATGTCCCACTGAGCCTGGACGAAATGTGGATGGACACTATGCCATCGGCGTCACGGCCCAGCTCTTCATAAACATCCTTGAAGCGTCCCGGTGACGCCTGAGACGTTCTAGGCAGATCAGCGCTGGCGGACAGCATCTCGTAGAACTCGTCCGGCGTGATTGTCACGCCGTCTTCGAAGGCGTTGGCGCCGAAGTGCACGCTCTGCGGAATGATGGAGATGCCTAGATCCTCGGCCATACTCCGGTCGATGCCGGATGTGCTGTCGGTCACAATCCTGACGGTCAAGACGCCTCCCTCTGGAGTCGCGAGCCCTTCGCTGGCTTTGGCATGAGATAACCGACCCCGGGTTTGGTGAAGATGTACGTGGGGCGGGCGGCATCGTCGCCGAGCTTGCGACGTAGTTCCTTGACGTACGTACGTACTAGCCGAGCGTCGCTGGAATAGAGAGGCCCCCAGACCCCTGTCAACAGCTGCTCATGGGTCAACACTCGCCCCGCAGCGGCCGAAAGCTCCACAAGGAGTCGATATTCGGTCGCTGTCAGACGCACGGGACTACCGGCGACACTCACCGCGCGTTCGACGTAGTCGATGGCAAGGTCACCATGTAGGTAGGACACGGAATGCTCTCCCCGGCCGGCTGCCGACCTCCTTCGCACGGCCGCGCCTACTCTCGCCAGCAGTTCCGTCGATGTGAACGGCTTGGCAATGTAGTCGAATGCGCCAAGGTCAAACGCTCGGCCGATATATCGGTCCCATCCGTGGCCGGCCACCAAGATCACGGGGACACCTGAGATTCTGCAGATGCGCGCCAATATCTCAAGCCCTTCCGACCATGGCAGGGCCGGCTCCAAGACGATTGCGTGGGGCTTCCCGGTCTTAATCATTCCCTCGGCCTCGTCGAGATCTCGCGCCATCGCGACGAACGAGTCACTGTGTGAGAGGATGTCACGCACGTATCTAGCCGTCTCCGGGTCTGCAACGAACCCCAGGACTCGCGGCCTCCCCTCGTGGGATCGGCGTGATGACGGATACTGAGACTCTTCCAGCCCGACAACGTAGGCGGCTTCATCGACCATTGGGATCGTGATCGTGAACCCGCTGCCGCGCCCCTCTATTCCATCTTCGGCCGATAGGCGCCCCCCGTGCGCTTCGACTATCCCCCTGCAGATCGCTATTCCAAGGCGATCACTCCCGTTTCTCATCCCCAAAACCCGGGGGACGGTTCTCGGACCGTTCCCTGATTCGTTCGCCGAATGCAGTGCGACTGGGTCCGCGGTTTCGTCCACCACTGTGAATGCAACGTATCCGTCCCTCGGTAACACCCTGATCTTGACGGTGGAGGTTTCTGACGAGTACATGGATACGCTGGCAACGAGGTTACGGAGGACACGTAGGATCCTGCGATTGTCGGCCATCACCTTAGGAACAGCCGGCGGTAATTCAATCTCCACCCTGCTGGTCGGTGCTTCTGCGTGGGTGTACACGTCTCTCACTTGGTCCATCAGGACGGCCACCTCCATCGGCTCGGGACTGACCGACAGTGTTCCGAGCTCGATATGTGTAATGTCCACCAGGTCGTTGATCAGATCCCGCATGTGATCAGTCTGCTCGTCGATCACCCTGAGGAACTGGCGAGTCTCGACGGGATCGACGGGGTCGGGGGAGTTGAGCAAAGTAGATGCCGATCCCTTGATTGACATAAGGGGAGTCCGCAGTTCGTGGCTTACGTTGTTCAGGAACTCCGCCCGCCGCCTCTTCATCTCCTCCAGCGTCGTTATATCCTGGATCGTGGCCACCACGGACGCGATGTCGCCGCCATCCCGGCGAATCGGCCTGGCATTGACGAGCGTGGTGATCGTCCGCCCGTCCTGAAGATGTATCACCACCTCCTCGGCGAGTACGGTTTCACCTTGTTTCAATGCCTTCGTGGTGGGGAGTTGATCCACCGGGATGTCGCTTCCGTCCGGCCTGCGCAGTGACATCACTTCGAGCAGTTGGCCGAGAGAGCGGCCCGGCGCATGCAACTTGCCGACAATCCGCCTGGTCTCATCATTCGCCGAGACGAGGTCTCCAGTCTTTGCATCAAATACCAACACTCCCACTGGCGAGATATTGACCAGTGCCTCCAGGTCGGCCTTTGCCTGCTGTTCCTGCCGGTATCTGCGCGCGTTGAAGATTGCCGCCCCTGCCTGAGACGCGAACATCACGAGAACATTCCGGTCTTCACTCGTGAATTCCCTGCCACCTTCCTTCTCCGTCAGGTAGATGTTGCCGACGTGCTCACCGCGATGGCGGATAGGCATTCCGAGGAAGGTCTTCATCGGTGGGTGGTTCTCGGGAAACCCGACTGAGCTGGGATGGCTGGAGATATCCGCGAGCCTCAGAGGCTCCCGTATCTCGTTCATGTGGCCAAGCAATCCCAGACCCTTGGGCAAAACGCTCAGGCGCCGGATCTCCTCGGCGGAAAGTCCCGAGGTTACGAAGTCCTGGATCTCCCCTGACTGCTCGTAGGTGAGGAGAGCTCCGTATCGTGCATCCGTCAGGTCGCGGGCATTGTCGATGACTTCCTGGAGGACGGTATTGGCATCTAGGCTCTCGCTGACTCGAAGGCTCGCCTCGCTAAGCTTTGAAAGCCGGGTTCTGAGTGACTCAATCTTCTGCACCAAGTCGTTGAATTCGACTGAAGTCGCCCCATTTTGACGCGAAGTCAGCGACGGCTCAGCCAATGAGGATCGCCGGTCAGTAGACTCCTCTTCGCCCAATTCCCTTGTGTATCCTGCCTCCATCACCCGCATTCCGTTTCCAACTGCTGTTTGGCAGGCTCCACGCGATGACCGCCGCCACGCTGGCGTTCCGACGAGTATCCGTCGCCGCGTCCCGTAGCCTAGGTCGCGACCCGACTTGGCCCTCACTTGCGCAGCGAACGCCGCTCGACGAGTGGGGCAATAGCCAACCTATTATATATGGGGGGTAAGTATAAATTTTCCGTTAACTTTCAGCTCGCAAGACTCCAATTATTGTGAATTTAATGTAAAGCTGATAGTGTGGCCCCGACTATTCAAAATTCCCCCAGCCTGGCGTCAGGAAGAGGGAACATCAGGCGCGACGATTCCCAACGGGGTTGGAGAGTGAATCGAGAAGACGACCTATTGCAAGAAATCCAGGCCCTGCGGGATCGGCTATCCAGACTGAGCGCAGCCAGCTTGCACATCAACGGGAGCCTCGACGTCAACGTCGTCCTTCAGGAGGTCATTGACAACGCGCGCTACCTCACCAATGCCCGCTACGGTGTCATTGCAAGCATGGACGAAGTCGGCGGCCTGGACTCAGTCCTAACATCCGGGACGACAGGGGACGAGCACCGCCAGCTCATGGAGTTGCCGGACGGTCCAAGGATTTTCGATCACTTTAGCAAGATCCCCGGGCCTCTCCGCGTGGACAACTACCATGAGTTTGCAGAATCGGTCGGACTGGACGGATGGCTGCCGATGACCGTATTCGCCGGTTTGTCTGCGCCCATAAAACATCTCGGCGAACCCGTGGGGATCATATGGCTGGGCCATAGCCGGGAGGATAAGGAGTTCAGCGAGGAGGATGTCGAAACTCTTGTCATGTTCGGCTCACAGGCGGCGATGGTCATCTCAAATGCCCGCCGGTACCGGGACGAAATGCGCTCCAGGACCGACCTGGAGACGCTGATAAGTACAACCTCGGTGGGCGTTGCGGTCTTCGACGCCAGAACGGGAGCCCCTGTTTCTACCAACCGGGAGTGGATGAGGATCATCGATGCGTTGCTGGCCCCGGACGAACCATCTGAGAATCTCCGAGAGACTCTGACGATCCGGCGTGCCGATGGTCGGGAACTCCACCTGGCCAACGTACCTATCGACCAGTTGCTGAAGGCTGGCGAGAAGGTGCGGGCGGAGGAGATGGTCTTCAGCGTGCCCGACGGACGGAGTATCACTGTGCTGCTGAACGGCAACCCCATCCTTTCAGAGGAGGGTGAGGTGGAGAGGCTCATCGTGACGATGCAGGACATGACCCCTCTCAAGGAGGTTGAGCGGCTTCGGGCCGAGTTCCTGGCGACGGTGAGCCATGAGTTGCGCACCCCACTGGCCACTGTCAGGGGATCTGTCTCCGCGCTGTTGGACGAATTCTCTGACATGCACCCCACCGAGATGCGCCAGTTCCACAGGATCATCCTCGAGCAAACCGACCGTATGCGCGCGCTGATCGCAGACCTCCTCGACGTGGCGCGCATTGAGACAGGCACACTGCCGGTCTCCCCGCAACCGACGGACCTGGCGGTATTGATAGGCGAGGCCGGGAACGCTTTCCGCATCGGCGGTCACAGACACAACCTCAGCATCGACGTCCCGCGGGATCTGCCCTGGGTCATGGGAGACAAGTCTCGCATTATCCAGGTGCTCGGCAATCTGCTGACCAACGCGGCACGGCACTCACCGGAATCGTCCATAATCAGGGTGAGTGCCACACCGGGCGATCTCCAGGTCTCGGTATCGGTCTCCGATGAAGGCAGGGGCATCCCCGCTGAGAGCTTGCCGCACCTGTTCAGGAAATTCTCCAGAATCGAGACCGAGGAACAGGGCGGGGATACCGGACTGGGCTTGGCGGTCTGCAAGGGGATAGTCGAGGCGCACGGGGGCCGGATCTGGGCGGAAAGTGACGGGCCCGGACTGGGGGCACGGTTTACCTTCACTTTGCCGACGGTCGAAGAGGTTGGGTTTGTCTCTCCGGCGCCGTCCCCCCAAGTCTCCACGCCGTCTACACGCAGGTCGGCACGTGAACAGTTGCGCATCCTGGCTGTGGACGACGACGACCAGGCGCTCAGGTACATCCGCGACGCCTTGGTCGCGTCGGGCTATGTGGTAGTCGCCACTGGAGACCCGGAGGACGTACCCCGCCTAGTCGAGGAGGAGAAACCTCACCTCGTGCTGCTTGACTTAATGTTGCCCGGTGTCGACGGGATCGATCTGATGAAAGAAATTGTGAACGCCTATGAACTGCCGGTGATCTTCGTGTCCGCCTACGGTCAGGATCAGCTCATCGCCAAGGCCTTCGAGGTAGGCGCCGACGACTACGTGGTCAAGCCGTTTTCGCCCACAGAGCTCGTGGCCCGGATCAGGGCGGCTCTGCGCAGGCGGACCACATCCGAGCCGTCAATCCCCTATGTGGTGGGAAACCTCTCCATAGACTACGCGGAGCGTCTCGTGACGCTTGGAGGGAGCCCAATAGATTTGACGGCCATACAGTACCGGTTGCTGGTCGAGCTATCGGCCAACGCGGGGCGGGTGCTCACTTACGAGCACTTGCTGAGACGGGTATGGGGCTCGGACGGCGACGCCGACGTACGGCCCATGCGCACTGCCATCAGCGCCATACGAGGCAAGCTGCGCGACGACGCAGGCAACCCGACTTACATCTTCACCAAGCTTCGTGTCGGCTACAGCATGCCGAAGGCAGACATGTCCTGAAGCGAAACTCACGCAGATCCTTGATCTAGCCTTATTCCTTTACGGTCGGTAGCCCCGTAAGCAACGCCGCAGGATGCAGGATAAAGACCGGCGCGACTTTTGGGGGATACTTGTCAATCTTCTGCCCGCGCGCGATATTGCAGGGCCTCGCCCAGATGCGAGACGCCGATCCGCTCGCCTCCATCCAGGTCCGCTATAGTCCGCGCCACCTTCAACACCCGATGGAACCCACGCCCCGAAAGCTGCAACCGGTCGTGCGCATGTCGCAGCAATGACTCCGCATCCCGGTCGGTCTCACAGAACCTGTCCACGTCCTTCGGGTTCATCTCCGCGTTCATGAGTCTTCCCGTCCCACTCAGCCGCTCGGCTCCGATCTCTCGCGCCTCGGCGACTCGCTTGCCTATGCTCTCCGACCGTTCTCCGGTGGCAACTCCCGCCATTTCTTCGTACTTCACCCGCGGCACCTCAACATGCACGTCGATTCGATCCAGAAGCGGACCGGAGATACGCCGGTGATAGCGCGTGATTTGCGACTGCGTGCAGGTGCACTCCCTGCGCGCGTCTCCCAAATATCCACACGGGCACGGATTCATGGCCGCCACGAGCATGAACCGCGCCGGCAGCACTGCGGTCGCTGCGGCCCGCGCTACCGTAATGTCGCCCTCCTCCAGCGGCTGCCGCAGCGACTCGAGCGAAACTCGGTCGAATTCCGGAAACTCGTCCAGAAATAGCACGCCACGGTGCGCCAGACTGATCTCTCCAGGGCGCGGCACGGTTCCGCCGCCCACCAGCCCGGCATGGGAAATCGTGTGATGCGGAGACCGGAACGGCCGTTCGGTTACCAGCGACACGCTTCGCGACAGAACTCCCGCCACGCTGTGTATCTTGGTCACTTCTAGTGATTCATCGAACGTCAGCGTCGGCAAAATCGACGGCATCGCCCGTGCCAGCAACGTCTTGCCCGTTCCCGGCGGACCGACCATCGCGACGTTGTGACCTCCCGCCGCCGCAACTTCCAGCGCGCGCTTTGCGTGCTCCTGCCCGCGGATGTCGCGCATGTCTGGTCCGTAGGTATCCTCGGCCCCTGGTTCCGAGCGCTCGACATGCGGCTCGATCTGTATCAAGCCGTTGAAATGAGCGACAAGCTGTTGCAACGAATCGACCGGATAGACGGTCATGCCGCGCACCGCCGCGGCCTCAGGAGCGTCTTCCGCTGACACGTATGCCGTGTCGAATCCTGACTCTTGTCCAATCGCGACCATCGGCAGCACTCCGTTGGAGTGCCGTACGCCTCCGTCCAGCGAAAGCTCACCGAGAAACAGCGGCCGCTCGTTGCGCAAAACGATCTGCCCCGAAGCAGTCAAAATACCGACGGCCATCGAGAGATCGTGAACTCCGCCTTCCTTGCGGACGTCAGCCGGCGCCAGATTGACCGTCACCCGTCTGTTCGGAAACAGGCCCCCGGAGTTCTTGATTGCCGCGCGCACCCGCTCGCGGGCTTCCTGCACCGCCGCGTCGGGAAGCCCCACGACGTTGAACGCCCCCAGACCCTGGGAAATATCAACCTCTACCTCGACCGGAACGCCTTCGAGGCCGATAAGAGCGCAGCTATGCACTTTGGCGAGCATTCGCGGATTGTACTTCAGCGACGCAAGATCGCCTGACCGAGCGCATCCACTCGCCCCTCTGCTGATAACCTGAAGGCCAGCGCCGACGAGGTTCAGCAGCACGCCTCAGATCGACGTAAGGTTCGTCCGACGCTGCGAGATTGGGACCGGGCGGAAATGGCCAGACGAGACGGGCTGACGCAAGAGGCCGGGCGGCTGAAGTTCGTTACCGCTTACCGAGTCGATCCGGGCGACCACGGACCGGCAGCCGAGCTTTACGCCGAACTGCATTCCGGTGAAGTGCGTGAGATATTCCGCTACGACTGCTTCGCCAACCATCCACATCGACACCACTGGAGCCTGGACGGCGCGGAAGACAGGGTGACCATGGAAGGGGTAGCCAGCATCGACCAGGGCGTCGCCTTCACTAGAAGCCACTTCTGCAACGACCTGCTACCGGCTCTGCGATCTTTAGGCTACGACGAACTGGTCGCCGACCTTGACGAAGCTAGCGTGTCTGAGGCGGCGGAAGCGGCAATGACGAATCTTGAAGCGCTGGCCGCGGCGGGCCCCTGATCCCGCGCTACCCGCGTTCCTCGCTCGTTAGTTGCGCCGCTTCGGCATAAACCGCAGCACCGCCGCCGCAAGGTTGCGTATGGGCATCCGTTGCAGCCATACCTTCCCGGGACCGCTTAGCGTCGCCAGAAACAGTCCCTCGCCGCCGAAGAGGATGTTGCTGACCCCCTTCACCATCGCAATGTCGTATTCCACGCTAGGCTCGAACATAGCCACGTGCCCGGTGTCAACCTTCAGAGTCTGCCCGGCCGCCAGGTCATATTCCTGGGCTTCTCCTCCAACCGCCACGAAAACCAGTCCCGGGCCGGTAAATCGTTGCAGGATGAATCCCTCGCCGCCGAGCAGCCCGCCGCCGATTCGCTTGGTGAAAATCGCCGAAAACTCCACCGACTGTTCCGCAACGAGAAACGAGTCCTTTTGAGCGATTATCGACTCCCCCTCACGCAGCTCTATGGGTATGATCGCCCCGGGAACCTCGGAGACGAAAGCCACCATGTCGCCGCCGGATTCACTGCGGAAATTGGTTACAAAGACGGACTCGCTCGTAACCATGCGTTTCAACATGCCGCCCAGGCCGCCGCGGCCCGTCGTACTCATTTCAATGCCCGCATCCATCCATGCCATGGCCCCCGACTCCGTGTATACCGATTCGCCTGGGCCAAGCTGGATTTCCAGATGGGGCATCACTGTGCCCTTGATTTGATATTGCATGTCTCCTCCTTGGTGGATACGTGTTTCAAAGTCGACGATAGCCTATACATAGGCCCGCACTAACTCGGTTTGGGCACAAGCAACGACATCCCTAACACATCCTTATATAGCTCGGAACGGGGTTAACGCACCGCGTATTCAGTCTCCATCGCGCGGTATTTCGGGGTATCCACGATCGCCTCGAACTCCTCGAAGGAAACCTTGTAATCGAATCCAGCCGTCGTGCCCGTTTCTCGCAAGACCCCCAGCATTTGCGCAACGGCATTCGCCGTGGTGAAGAGCGACGAAAGCGGGTATACGACCATCTTGAACCCGATCTCCTGAAGCTCCTGGTAGCTCAGAAACGGCGTAACTCCGCCCTCGATCATGTTTGCGAAGAGCGGCGCGTCGGGGAACGCCTCCACTATCGTCTCCAGGTCCTCCAACGACCGCGGAGCCTCGATGAATACGACGTCCGCCCCGGCTTCTCGATATGCCCTCCCGCGCCTGACCGCTTCGTCCATTCCGAGCGGCGCCCTGGCGTCGGTCCGAGCTATCAGCACCAGATCGTGTCCCGACCTCGCGTCGACCGCGGCCCGGATCTTTTGCACGTGGTCCTCCAGCGGGATGACTCGCTTGCCCGCGAAGTGTCCGCACTTTTTCGGCCACTCCTGGTCTTCGAGGATTATTCCGCCCACGTCCGCGGCAATACACTGCTCGACCGTTCGGATCACATTCAGCGGATTCCCGTATCCCGTGTCCATGTCCGCCACCAGCGGAATGCTCACCGCGTTCGTCACTCGGCGGGCGAGGTCGACTGCCTCCGGCATGGTCAGGAGGCCGATGTCCGGCACTCCAAGCATGCTCGCCGAAGCACCGAATCCTGTCGTGAACACCGTATCGAATCCAGCCCCTTCGACCAGCACCGCTGTGAGCACGTCGTAGGCGCCCGGCATCACGATGATTTCGGGTCCTTCCAGTCGTTTTCTTAGTGTGGTTGCCCTCGACATATCACCGCCTTTGCAACCCTGCGGTCGCTTTTCTATCGATTCCCTATCCGAGTATCGACGATCCGACGATTACGTTAAACCGGATACCGCCAGACCGGTCTTGGAGCGTCCGAAGCATAGCGAACGAACATGCATCGATTAGACGCCGGATCGCCTGCCGATAAGATAATCACAGTGCCCAAGAAAAATCCGCTCTCCACCCCATAGTCTGGTTTGCCATCTTGCGTCGAAGACTGATCATCGCGCTTGTTTCGATTCTGGCTCTGGCCGCATTCGCCGTCTATGTCGACTGGCCGGGAACTCCCGGTCTTCCGCTCACGCTGGGCGACCGCAATCTGCGTGACCTGGAAGTCCGGCAAGGGCTGGACCTCCAGGGCGGCCTCCACGTTGTATTCCAAGCCGATCCTGTTCCCGGTCAGGCGATACCGGAAGGTGCTATGGAAGCGGTGAAAGAGATCATCGAAAACCGCGTCAATGCCCTCGGCGTGGCGGAGCCGGTAATCCAAATCGAAGGTGACGATCGCATCATCGTCGAGCTTCCCGGCGTAAGCGATCCGGACGAAGCGATAAAGCTGTTCAAGGAAACCGGAAGCCTGGAGATCTTCGGGACCGGATTCGTTCCCTTCGAGGAAGGCTCATTTATTGACGAGACAACCGAAGGCGCCGACCGCATCCTCACCGGAGCCGAGGTCAAGGACGCCAGCGTGGGATTCGACGAAATCGGCAACCCGGAGATCCTCTTCGAGCTGACCGACGCGGGTGGCGGTAAGTTCCAGGAGCACACTTCGGCCAACATTGGTCAGTGGATGTCGATAACGCTCGACGGACGCGTGATTCAATCGGCGGTCATTCAGGCCGCGATATCCACCAGAGGCCGCATCACCGGCAACTTCAACGCCCAGGAGGCGCGCCGCGTCGCAATCCAGCTCAGATACGGTGCGTTGCCCGTCCCGCTGCGGGTAGTGCAAAACCTCACGGTCGGTCCGACGCTCGGCCAGGATTCACTCGAAAAGAGCGTCAGGGCGGGCATCGTCGGCTTCGTTCTCGTGCTCCTGTTCATGGTGGCCTACTACCGTCTGCCCGGTTTGGTCGCCAGTCTGGCGTTATTCCTCTACGCCGCCCTCGTGCTGGCGATCTTCAAGTTGTTGCCCGTTACCCTGACCCTGGCCGGCATCGCGGGTTTCATCTTGTCGGTTGGAATGGCGGTCGACGCCAACATACTGATCTTCGAGAGGACCAAAGAGGAGCTAAGGTCCCGCCTCACCATCGGCGCCGCCGTCGAGGCAGGTTTCAGGCGGGCCTGGAACTCCATCCGCGACTCGAACATCGCCACTCTCATCACCTGCGCCGTCCTGTGGCAGTTCGGTTCCGGCGTCGTGCGGGGCTTCGCGTTGACTCTGGCTATCGGAGTGCTCGTGAGCATGTTCTCCGCCATCACCGCCAGCCGCACGTTCATGCGAGTGGTCGTGCGGCTCAAGCGCGGCCACGACCCGCGCTGGTATGGAGTCGATTCACCTTCGGCGGAGACCGCTCCGTAAGCTATGTTTCAGATCATTTCACGTAGGCACATCTACTTCGCGATATCCGGCGCGGTCGTGGCGATCTCGGTTGCCTCCCTACTGGTTTTCGGCATCAAGCTTGGAATCGACTTTACTAGCGGCTCGATCCTTCGATTGCAGTTCGAGCGAAGCGTCACGTCGAGCGAGATCATTCAGGCGCTCGAGGATCACGGTGTCGAAGGAGCGTCGGTCAAGACCGCTGGCGAAAATACCTTCCTGATTCGCTCCGCGACGATACTCAGCGAAAACAAGGCTGAGGTCGAGTCGAGACTTCAGGAAACACTCGGGCCGGTGGAAGAGCTTTCGTTCAACAGTGTCGGGCCTGTCATCGGGCGCGAGCTCACGCGCAAGGCATTCTTGGCGGTCGGCGTGGCCTCATTGGGGATACTCGTCTATCTGACCTGGAGCTTTCGCAAAGTAGACCGGCCCGTTCGTTACGGAGTCACCGCAGTAGTCACGCTCGTTCACGACAGCGTCATTCTCCTCGGAGCGTTCTCCATTCTCGGCCAGATAGCAGGCATGGAAGTCGATTCGCTGTTCGTGACTGCTGTTCTCACAGTCGTTGGATTTTCGGTCCATGACACGATCGTCGTCTTTGACCGTATCCGCGAGAACCGGTCCCAACACCGGGACAAGCCGTTTTCGGAGGTGGTCAACTTCAGCCTGAATCAGACCATAGACCGGTCCCTGAACACTTCTCTCACGGCGATTTTCGTTCTCGCCGCTCTGCTTGTGCTGGGGGGCGACACTATCCGTGACTTCGTGCTTGCGCTGCTTATCGGAATAGCCATAGGCACGTATTCCTCGATCTTCACCGCAAGCTGCCTGCTTGCCGGCTGGGAGGAAGGGGACTTTCGGAAGCTGGCGCGATTGGCACTGGACAGGATGAGGGCCTGAGCGGGGTTAGCCTTAGGCCTCCACTTCCGCTTGCTCGAGCTCGATTACAGCAACTTCCTGACCGTACTCCACGTCGATCCCGTCCTCGACTCCGAAGCTGACGATCCTGCCTCCGCTCGGAGCGGTCAGCTCGTGCAGTATGTTGAGTGAGTCGATAAACGCGACCGCTTCTCCCGCCTCGGCCAGGTCCCCTTCCGCTTTCAGCGGCGCGCCTTCTATTTCCGCCGAGCGGTAGAAAGTTCCGACGCGGTCGGCCGTCACCACAACCGTCGACGGCTCAGGTTCCGGAATCGGATCGGGCGTCTCCGCCGGCGCGGGATCGATCTCCACCGGCTCCGTACCTGCCGACCGGTCCACTCGAATCTTGATTGCGCGCTCGCCGTCCGCGACCTCCAGCTCCTCCAGTCCGGTCTCCTCGACGAGGTCTAGAAGCTCCTTCAGGTCTTCACCGACCATCCTCTGCCATTCTTCGCGGTCGTCGGTCGAACTCACGTCTACACGCGCTCCAGATATGCGCCTGACCTCGTATCCACGCGAATGCGGTCGCCTCGGTTCACGAATAGAGGTACCTGTACCACCACGCCGGTCTGGGTCGTGGCCGGCTTGGTTCCCGCCGTGGCGGTATCGCCCTTGTGACCGGGTGGCGCTTCCACCACCTCCATCTCAACTGACGGCGGCAGCTCGACAGACAGCGGGCGCTCACCCTCTACAAGCAGATCGATCTCCATGCCGTCTATCAGATATTTCGTCGCGTCGCCCAGCAGGTCGGTGGTTAGAGTGACCTCTTCAAAACTCTCCATGTCCATGAAGTGATAACCGGAGGGATCGTCGTACATGTATTGAATCTGACGCGAATCGAGACGGACGCGCTCGTAGCGCTTTGTTGCGGGGAAGCTGCGGTCCACCGACGCGCCGGTATCCACATTTCGCAGCTTGAGTATCAGATTGGCCCCGCCCCTGCCGATCTTCTGATGACGCGATTCCACGACTTCACAAAGGTTGTCATCGATCCTCAGGAACATTCCACGTCTTACTTCATTCGCCGAAAGCAACAAGCCCCTCCGTGCCTACAACTACTAGAAACTCACTTGGGATACTGGGAAAGCGTCTCGGAACCGTCCTCCGTTACCAGAACCAGGTCCTCGATGCGCACGCCACCCCATTCGGGCAGATAGATGCCGGGCTCTACCGAATGGACCATTCCGGCCTGAAGCACGTCATTCGACGTGAACGACACGCGCGGGGATTCGTGAATATCCAGTCCCACCCCATGGCCCGTGCCGTGTCCAAACTTGTCCCCGTAACCGGCCTCTGAAATTACATCCCGCGCCAGACCGTCGCAGTCCTTGGCAGACATTCCGTCCCGCACGCCATCTATGGCCGCCTGCTGCGCCTCCAGCACGATCCCGTAAATCTTTTCGAACATCGGCGTCGGCCCGCCCACACAAAACGTGCGAGTCATGTCGGAGCAATATCCGTCCAGCTTGGCCCCCATGTCGATCACTACCGAGTCGCCTGCCTCGATCTCCTTGCCAGTCGGGCTGTGATGAGGCATCGCCGCGTTTCGACCCGAAGCGACTATCACCGGAAACGACGGCCCCGAAGCCCCCGCCAGTCTGAACTCCCGCTCGATCGCTATAGCCACCTCTATTTCGCGGACGCCCGGACGGACGGACTTCTCGGCAACCTCCATTGCCGCGTCGCCTATCGCAATCGCCCGCCGCAGCGCCTCCATCTCGGCTGCGTCCTTTAGCAGGCGAAGCTCCTCGACGAGGCCCGACACGCCTACCAGCTCGCACTCCGGTTCCAGTAGCTTCGAGAGCGCCTCGAAATCGGCCACCGTCGTCAGCCCGGGATCGAACCCCAGACGTGCGGCCCCGATGTCGAGGGCGGAGGCGGCGACCTGGTCTAGCAGCGGCCCGCTGTGAATAGCCAGTTCATAGTCCGGCGCCTGCGCCGCCGCCTGGGTGAGATACCTGCCGTCGGTTATCAGCAGACGGCGCTCACCCGCTATCAGCAGGTTCGCCGAGCTCCCTGTGAATCCGCTGAGATAGCGACGGTTGGAAGGCGAGGACACCAGCAGCGTATCGATCCCGCGATCTTCGAACGCGGCGAGCAGCCTGTTGATCCTCGACAGATGAATCCCGCTGTTATCGGATGAAACGTTGGACATTTTGTTGGTGCTCTTCAAGGGTCTCAGCGAACGCGTGACTGCCGTCACCTCTTGCCACAAAGAATAAGAAGCTCGTGTCGTCCGGTTCCAGCACCGCAAGAATGGAGCTGATCCCCGGGTTCGCTATCGGGCCTCTGGGCAATGCCGGAACGACGTAGGTATTGTACGCCGAGTTGGTGGCAAGGTCGTCGAACGTCAGGTTTTGCTTCCACCACGTCCCGAAGGCTTCGCGTGACGCTACCGCGTATTGAACGGTCGGGTCCGCTTCCAGCTTCATCCCGCGTTCCAGCCTGTTGAAGAATACCGACGCGATTATCGGACGCTCCTCGTCAAGGACTGCCTCGCGCTCGACGATGGCCGCCAGGTTCACGACTTCGAGCGCCGAAAGTCCACGTCGCACCGCCGCCTCGCGCATCGGCGCCGTGTAAACCTGATCGAACCTGTCGAGCATCCTCTCGACAAAATCTCGGGCGGTGGTCTGGGGGCCGACCTCGTAGGTGTCGGGGAACAAGAACCCCTCCAGCGTACTGTCGCTCCCCGGCGGGGGCAGGAACTCGTAGTCGAACTCCGCCAGTCCGTTGGCCACGATACGCAGGAACTCGTCGGGATCGATCAAGCCACGCGCGGCGAGAGCCTCGGCTATCTCTTCCGACCTCCAGCCTTCGAGGATCGTCACAACTTCGTTGATCACGCGGCCTTTCAGCAGCTCGTCGATTATCTCGTCCAGGGACATGTTCGGGCGCAGGAGATACTCGCCGGCCTGCAACGAGCCGTCGAGACCTCGACGGCTCACGAGCAGCCTGAACAGGAGGTCGTTTCGAACAAGCCCGTTGTCCGTCAGATTGGTCGCTATCTCCGCCGTCGTCTCGCCAGGTTCGACCTTGAAGAGGACCGTCGAGAACGCCACCGTCGCCGGTGGCGAGGCAACCTGCGCGAACGCCGAATAGACCACGTAGACGATGCCCACCACGCTCACGGTGCCTATCAGCAAAATGTGCGTGGCAAGCTCGCTAAACCTCAACGGCGCGCGCCTTCCGAGAGCATGTAGTCCTCCAGCAAGACCGCCGCCGCCAGTGCGTCACCATCTGACTTCAAATCACCGCGCGCCCTGAGTTCGTCCGCCTGGAACGTGGTAAGTCTCTCATCATAGAAAATAACCGGCTCGGGCCTTCCATCGAGCAACCGCGCGGCATCCGTCCTTACCTTGCGTGCCTGCGGTCCCTCCGTGCCGTCCAGGTTCAACGGCAGGCCCACCACGAGCAGCACCGATTCCTGTTCGGAGATTAGCTCGTTCAGTTTCAAACGGTCGTATTCGCGATCCCTGCGTTTGAACACGGTCACTGGTGTCACGATCGTGCGCGTGGCGTCGCAGCGGGCCACTCCTATCCGGCGGTCCCCAAAATCCAGCGCCGTAATCGCCCCCTTCATTGTGCCCGGTCAAGCTCCTGCGTGATCTTTACCTCGATGCGGAACGGCAGGCGGGCGGTCCGTTCGGTCAATGGCCCCCAGCGGTCGATCTCGTAGTCCGAGACCGCGTCGACGCCATCCAGGTAAGCCTCGGCTTGCTCGACATTTATGTCAAGTAGGTTTCGCTCCATCTCCTCCGTGTCTACGAGGTGGATAATCACCCCCCGGCCCGTCAGCACTAATGCCACCCTGCCTCCGCCGACTCGATCGATGACCGGCTGATCGTAGACAACCGAGTTCGGGAAAATTTGGAAATCCGCCGCCCCTTCGGACGCCCCTGCTACCAGCGCCGCGTCGACGAGACGGTTGGCGTCAGACTGGCTGAAGACGGTCGCCAAAACCTTGATTCGCATCGTGAGCCCGACGTCCAGGTCGCCGTCCTCGTTCGACGGCGAAAACCGCGATTCAACTACGGTCGGATTGAGCGCGCCAACAGGCCAGACATTTACCAGTTCGCCCGCCGCGCCGCTGCCTTGCAGCCTTGAAACGCCCTCCGCGAGCAACTCTTCGAGCAAAAGCCGACGCAGCTCGATTCGGTCCTGTTCGCTCGCCCGCGAGACCTCGCGCTGGCTTCCACCGGTCATCTCACTCGAAGACAGCACCTGCACCGAAAAGCGAAGCGGCCCTTCGATCGTCACGATCGAGTCCTCCGGGACGTTTGCATCGCTCCCGGCTTCCATCGCCGCCACCGCGACCTCCAACCCTGCGGGTTCGTCCTCCTCCTCGCTGTCGGTCAACGACGCCGGCAGCTCTATTTCCGCCGCCGTCGAATACCGCACTCCGTCCTTGGTCGACACCACGGTGCCTTTCGGTATCAAAACCGTTCCCGCCGTCAGATTGCGAAGCGTGACCACGCCCGAGGACCTCGCTCCCGCAATCAGTTCGCTGCCGGTTGCCGGCGCCGAACGAAACCCTTCGATCTCAACTTCGACGATCCGGCCCGGAATGACCCCCGATTCCGCGTTTGCGACCTGCACGGAAGGATCGGCCAGCGCGCGGAATTCCACGCTCATTTCCATCGTCCTCAGCGCGATAGTGACTGTCGTGGTAGGCAGCAGAAAGAAAAACAGCGCCCAGATCGCCGCGAAAGCCATTCCAGCCAGAAAGACCGGTCCTGCAAGGACCTCTTGAAGCGAAACTCTGTAGTGCTCCGAGTGCGCGTCCCGCGCGGTGTCGCCCCCCGCGATTCCGAACGTCCGCATTGTGGCCCGCACGGGATATTCGACCAGACGCCGAATTGCCGATCGGCCGTCGAGCGATGAGCTTGCCTTTACTCCCAAGCTCCGCGCCAGAGCGCGCACGTTGCGATGACGCGACACCAGCTCCAGGTTCGCCGGATAGTCCCGGAGTCGCCGCGCCAGCCGTTTGAGGTCCACTGGTGTCGCCATCGGCGAACCCAGCCGGCCCACTACAAGACGTATTTCACCGCCGCCAGCCTGCCCCAGAAGGTGGAGGACCGAATCGGGATCGTCAACAGATCCAACGTAGATGACCGTCGTTCGCCTTGCGGCGGGCCGATTAGCCGCTCCAGCCGCCCCGGACCGAGTTGTCATCGCATCGGCAACCTAGATCGAAATCGCGACCGTGGCCTTCCCTACCCGTTCAGGCTTTCAACAAGCAATGCCCGGCCCGCGTCGAGTCCTTCATTGATCCTCGAAGCGTCCCGTCCTCCCCCGCTGGCCAGGCCGGGCCTTCCGCCGCCGCCCCCGCCCGTAACCTGCGCAGCTCGCTGGACGATTTTTCCCGCATGAGCGCCAGCCTCGACCGCGGAATCCGACACCGCCGAGAAGAACAGCGGTCTGTCCCCCACGACCGATCCGACAAGGAACGCCCAGTCGCCGCGATCATGGAGTTTGGACCGCATGGCGTGGCTTAACGCTTGCAGTGCGTCGGCGGCATCTACGTTCACCCGCGCCGCCACTATCCCGAAGCCGCCCAGATCTTCAACGCCTGCTACAACCTCATTAACTTGCAGGTCCGCGATCTTCTGGCGCAGCCGTCGGATTTCCTTTCTGTGCTCCGAATTCTCTTCGACAACCTGACGCGCCCGCGACGGCGCGTCTTCGACCGGCGCGCCCAGCGTATCGGCGATCTGCTGCATGGCCTTTGAGCGGGTGCGGGCGTTCTCGACTGCCGCAACACCCGTAACCGCTTCGATGCGCCTTAGTCCTGACCCTACGCTTTCATCTCGCAATATTTTGAATGACCCGATTTCAGCCGTCGTCGCGACGTGCGTTCCGCCGCACAGCTCCTTTGAAGCGTCTCCAATGCTGACGACTCGCACAACGTCGCCGTATGTCTCGCCAAAAAGAGCCAACGCCCCCCGTTCCACAGCCTCGCGGACTTCCTGCTCTGCGGTTGCAACTTTCACGGCCGCGAGAACGGCTTCGTTGACTATCAGCTCGATTTCCGTGATCTCGGCATCGCTGAGCGCCGCGCCGTGATTGAAGTCGAATCGGAGATAGTCGGGCGCGACTAGGGAACCCGACTGTCGGGCGTGTTCGCCCAGGACCCGTCTCAGAGCGTAGTGGAGCAAATGGGTCGCGGTGTGATTTCGCGCGGTCGATCGGCGGCGGGTGGCATCCACCTCACACGTCACGCGGTCTCCGATCTGGGCCGAGCCGCTCTCTACGGTCCCAAAGTGAAAGATGCTGCCTTCGGCGTTCGATTGAGTATCCGTTACGCGGAACGAGAACCCGCCGTTCGAGATCAACCCAACGTCGCCCACCTGCCCTCCAGCCTCAGCATAGAACGGTGTTCTGGAGAGAACGATAAGCGCCTCTTCGCTTCCCTCTACCAGCGAGACCTGCTCACCGGCCGAATAGATCGCCGCTAATTCACTTTCCGCCGAGACGGTCCCGCCATAGCCCGCAAACTCGGTTGCGCCAAGTCCCGTAGGCAGTTGCCGCCCACCCGATGCGGTACCACGGCGACTACGACGGCGCTGCTGGTCCATCAGGTTTTCATGCGCCTCTTCGTCGACGACGATCCCGTGATCGCTCACCAAGTCCTTCAAAAGATCGAGAGGCACTCCGTAGGTATCGTGAAGCTCAAAGGCAGTTTCAGGTTTCAGGCCGTCGGTGGCCCAAAAGGCCAGCTTGGACTTCGCGATCGTGAAGCCTCGATCAAGGGTCCGTCCGAATCGCTCTTCTTCGTCCTCGATCACCGCCAGGATGTGATCGCGTCGATTCACGACCTCCGGATAGAAATTCCCCATAACGTCGATAGCCGCGTCGGCGACCTCCCGCGCGAACGGACCGTCATAACCGGTCAGCCGGGCTTGCCCCGCCGCCCGCCGCATGAGCCGCCGGAGCACGTAGCCTCTGCCTTCGTTCCCGGGCAAAACGCCGTCCGCGAGCATGAAGACCGAGCTTCGGCTGTGCTCCGTGATAATTCGAATTCGCCGCTCGTCGTCTGCGCTCAGGGTCGACCGCCCTCCCAGCGCATCTTCCGCACACGACTTGATCACCGCGAAGAGGTCCGTCTCATAGACGTTGGACTTGCCCTGAAGCAGGATGGCCCAGCGTTCGAGACCCGCTCCCGTGTCGACGCCCACCGCGTCCAGGGGCGTCAACTCGCCATCCACGTCCTGGTAGAACTCATTGAACACAAGGTTCCATAGTTCCAGAAACCGCTCGCATTCGCAGTTGGGACCAATGCAGTCGTGCCCGGCGGCGGGCGGGCGAAGCTCATAGTGAATCTCCGTATCCGGACCGCAAGGCCCGCGGTCGCCCGTCGGTCCCCAGAAATTCTCTACCCTTCCGAAGAAGCGGATACGCTCCGCGGGCACTCCCGTCTCCTGCCAGAGCGCGAACGATGCTTCGTCGCGTGGCACAATCCCCTCGCCGCCGAAGCATGTCGTCCAGATTCGGTCGGGATCGAGACCGAGCCGCTCAACAAGCAATTCCCAGGCAAACTCGATGGAGTCCCGCTTGAAGTAGTCGCCAAACGCGAAGTTGCCCAGCATTTCGAAGAACGTCAGATGACTGTCGTCGCCCACCGACTCGATATCGCTCGTTCGCACGCACTTCTGCGCTGTGGCTATCCTCGGATGCGGCGCCGTCTTCTCGCCAGAGTAGAACGGCTTGAACTGCTGCATACCAGCCGAAGCGAAAAGAACGCTCGGATCCCCCATCGGAATCAGCGAAGAGCTCGGATACACCTCGTGTTGCTGCTCCGTGAAATAGTCCAGAAAGGCTTTTCGTATTTGGTTACTGTTCAATGAGTGTTCCAGCGATTAGCGCAAATGCCGTTGAAATGAAGAAGGCCGGCGGTTGATGCCCCCCGCCGGCTCGGATTTTATCGACTCTTCTCTACTAACCTGTCTCCGCGATCTCCTCTCCGCCGGCGAGATCTACCGACTTGCGGGCAGCCTTGAGCGCCGCCCGGCTGCGCGCCACGATGGAATGCACGGCGGCGCGATGCAGATAGCCGTTTGACTCGCCCCGCGATACAGCCCTCTTGCTCGCCATCGCCGCGCCAACCAGAATGCCCAGGACGAGCCCAACCGCGAACCTGATTGCCTTGGTAATCATCAGCCTCCGGTATCACACCTCTCTTGCGAATCTATCACGCCACCAGGAGGTGGGCAATAGTAAGACCTATCGCGGCGCCGGCCAGCGCCATAAGCATCGATATGTCGCCGACTTGCACATACTCAAACCCGGCGCGCTGAGCGACTAGGTGGCCTGCGAGAAACCCTCCAACCCCGAACGGCCAGTAAACCGCGCTGCTCCGATATCTGTGACCGACGAAGACGTAGAAAACAAAGACCGCCGCGCTACCCGCCACCAAACTCAGATAAACCCACGGCGGAATCAGATACAAGATGTCCAAGAGATCGTCTCTGTGGCTAGCCTCCCACTACGACGAGTTTAGGTCAGACCGCTCCTTTCGAGACCGGCGCGGCCCCGGAGAACCCTTGACCGCATACGGCACAGTCGCAGCGCGATTATATAGACATAACTCGCGCACGAGCCGTAACGCCGCGATTTCCGCTGAAGAATCAACCGCACATCCTGCACCAACGTGTCATCCCGGTTTCCCGCGGATGGGCAAATCCAATTCGGGCAATTTGTCGTAAGCCGTTGCACGCCAGGGAAACTACACGTGGTCCGGCTATTGCATACCTGTGATAGCCTGCGAAAGTCAGGTGTTTCCGAGTCTTGACAGCATCCACCGAATGCTGGGCACGGGGCAACATGATCGCTGTGGGAGGTGCGATCCGGGAATTACGCGGCCAGATTTGACTGCGTTCCCGGTAAGTATGAGATCAGGATTACAGCTAAACAAGCTGGCCCGCCGGCTCGGTGTGCCCTTCTCCAAAGCCGTCCTTGTGGCCACGCTCATTGCCTTAGTCGCCTCTGCCGCGCCGGCCGGGGTCGGGGCCACCGAGAGTGGATCGGCCACGGGCGTTTCAGTCGAGACCGCCTTCGACGACTTTGTCACGCGCCACGGCGGAACCGACGTGATCGGACCGGCGCTGGGAGAGGCAACACCACTCGAATTCCAAGAGGGCGCGTACTTCCGGAACCATCGGAATTTCATGCTGGAATATCGGCCAGATCTTGCCGGAACGCCTTACCAGGTCCAACCGAGCCTGTTGGGAATCAAAGCTACCGAGCGGTTTTGGTTCCCGACTATCAGGCCGTTCGAGTCCGAGGAGTCCGTTGTCTACTTCCCGGAGACCGGCCATTCACTGCGGTTCGGATTTCTGGACTTCTTCCGCGCCAACGGGGGCATAAATCTCCTCGGATACCCGATATCCGAGGAAATCGCGCAGGACGGTATTACGGTCCAGTACTTCCAAAGAGGCGGCCTGAAGTACCTGCCCAGCGATCCGGTGCCGGTCCAGCCCATGCCCTTGGGACAGGAAATGGCGCTAAGAGCTGCCAGCCCTTGGCGCGCGTCAGTCATCACAACAGCGCTGCCAGAGGTCGCTCCTCCCGGCTCTACCGCCCGGTTTCTCGTTGAAATCACAAACACCGGCACCGTTGCATGGGCGCCGACGGGCGACCAGCAATTCAATCTCTCTTACCACTGGAAAGGGGATCAGCCTCTCGACATGAACGGCGACTCGCTCCGGTTCCCACTCCCAAACTCCGTTGCGCCGGGAAGCGCGATCACGTTGCAAGTGGATATTCCCGTACCCGACAAACCCGGCCCATTCTCGATCATTTGGGATGCCAGGATTGGTGAAAGCTGGCTATCCGATATCGGCCTTGTTAGCGGCTCGGCACAGATTCGAGTCGGCAATCAGATTCCGGAGGTACGGGTTGGGATACTCGAGCTTGGCCCCGCCAACGAGGAAGACTTGCAAGCGACAATATCCGCCACCGCCGCCTTCACGATCAAGACGCTAAGCGGGACCGAAATCGCCTCCCTGGGCGCCGAAGTTCGGGTTGTAACGACATATTCGGACGGAATTTACAACCTCGAAATATCTGGACGCGATCCAATCCTTGTCACCGAACCGGTCCTGTTTACTACCTCACCCGGGGGATTGATGATCGTCGACGAAATCCAGCCGGGAAGCCTGTACCGGGGCAGCTTCGAGTTCCGGCACTCGCCCAAGCTCGAAAGCTCGTGGCTCATCAACATCCTGCCCATGGACGACTACCTGGCCGGACTGATAGAGCAGGGCGAGTATGCCCCTTGGGAGTCCCTCAAGGCGTCCGTGATCACCTTCCGCAGCTACGCGGTGGCGGTCCAGTCACGGATTAGGAAGAAAGATCTGGAACCCTTCGACCTGGCCTCGTCAACCACCCGCACTCCCTCCTACTTCACCAGACATCAGTTTTACGTCGGCGTCAGGCGTGACTACCAAGGGGGACGGTTGAGAGAGGCTATCGAAGAGACGCGAGGCCGGGTCATCACTTTCGAAGGTGCGCCCATCGAAGCCGTTTACTTTTCGCAGGCGGGCGGTCGCACTTATACGTGGGCCGACACGTGGGGACCTCCCGGCAGAGCATGGGCGGTAGGTGTGGACGACCCGATCAGCGCGGGCTGGACGCAAATCGGACACGGCGTGGGCATGCCTTTGCGGAGCGCAAACGCTCTGGCAGGCCAGGGATACGCCGCCGAGCAAATCTTGAAGAAATACTACTCAGGCGTCGAACTCGGCTACGCCTACTGAGCGCTTTCTCAGCCGCGCGAAGCCGGATACCCGGTATAATCCCCGTTTCCCTTCCGCTTTTTCGGTCGGCTCGGGGAGCCGCACAAACCGGAGGACACAGCAATTGCTTGCCGGACGCGACTTTCTGAATATCTCCGATCTCGATGGCGTCGAGCTCGAATCGATCCTCGATGGCGCGTCGCAGCTTAAGCTCGCGCTAAAAAACGGCCGCCCGCAGCACCTGCTATCCGGAAACACGCTCGCCATGATCTTTGAGAAGCCGTCTCTCCGGACCCGTGCGACGTTCGAAGCCGGCATGACCCAGCTGGGCGGCCACGCCATCGATCTTGCCCAGGAGCATTTGCAAATCGGTGTGCGCGAGACAATCGAAGACGTTGGTCGGAATCTCTGCCGATGGGTCGACGCCATCATGGCCAGGGTGTTCGATCACTCGATGCTCGATCGCCTTGCCGAGTCCTCGAGCGTCCCGGTCATAAACGGTCTGAGCGATCGAAGTCACCCGTGTCAGATCATCGCCGACCTGATGACCCTGCAGGAGCGTAACGGCTCGCTCGCAGGCGTCAAGCTGGCCTACGTTGGAGACGGCAACAACGTGGCCAACTCACTGCTGGCCGCAGCGCCTCGGCTGGGCTTCACTATGGTGTGCGCTTGTCCCGCCGGCTATGAGCCGGATGGGGACCTCCTCACGGAAGCGGACAACAGCGGGGCCGGGGTTCTGGTCGACGATCCCGTCGACGCCGTAACCGACGCCGACGCCGTTTACACGGACACGTGGGTCAGCATGGGCCAGGAATCCGAAGCCAAAGAGCGACTTGCCCTCTTTCGACCGTTTCAGGTCAATGCCAAAGTCATGGCTGCGGCCAAGCCCGACGCCATATTCATGCACTGCCTGCCCGCGCATCGCGGACAGGAAGTGACGGACGACGTCATCGACGGCCCCCAATCCGCGGTATTCGACCAGGCCGAAAATCGGCTTCATGCCCAGAAATCGTTGTTGGTTCACCTGATCCGCGGAGGCGAGGCTTTCAACGAACTCGCCTGAGAAGGTACGCTGAGGTTACGGCGTCTAGGCACGGCGCCAGACGCGATTGGATTGACAGTTCTTTGAGCGAGCAGCTTGGCTACCTGGCCTCTCAGTTCAATTTCCTCGCGTTCCTTCAGATACTGTTTGTCGCCGTGCTGTTCCACGCCGTTCTGACGCTTATACGAAACACCCAGGCCGACATCGTCCTCCGAGGCGCGGTGGTTCTCTTCGTGTTGGTCATTGTCGTGGGGCGCGCATTCGACCTGACCCTCATCAACTGGCTGCTCGAAAACGCCCTGCCCAGCATCATCCTCGTGGTGGCGGTGATCTTCGCTCCCGAGCTTCGCCGGCTGCTGGAGCGTGTCGGGCGCACGGGAGGCATGTTCGCCAATCCCTTCAGTTCCGCCGAGGATACCGCCACCAGGGACATGGTCGCCGCGGTCTCCGGCGCTGCCGGCGCGCTCTCTCGCCGGTCGTGGGGTGGATTGATGGTTCTGGAGCGCTCGGGAGGTCTCGACGAGTTCGTCGACACTGGGACCCGCGTTGATGCCGCCATCTCGGAAGACCTGTTGATGGCGATCTTCTACCCCAACTCGGAGCTACACGACGGTGCCGTAATCGTCCTCGGAAACGTCATTCTCGCTGCTGGCTGCGTTCTGCCAATTAGCGAAGCGGTCGAACCGGAGCGGCATCTCGGTACCAGGCACCGCGCCGGTCTTGGCATAACCGACGAAACCGACGCCATCGCCGTGATCGTATCCGAGGAGACAGGTTCGATTAGTCTCGCGATGAACGGGAGACTGCGCAGAGACCTCACCGCCGATGAGTTGCGCAGGCGGTTGCAGGCCATTTTCCGCCACGGAATTCGCGGGCCTTCTATACAGGGACTTCCTGCATGGCTGACAAGACGATGATTTGGACCCGAATAGCCAGCTAGGCCAGCTGCTCAGGCGCCTGGGGGCTTGGGTCGCCGCGAATCTCGGAGTCCGCTTCTTTCTGGCCATACTCCTGTCCATTGTCGTTTGGGGAGCGATTACGCTGGACGCTAATCCCACCGCCGAGACGGTATTGCGAGAAGAAATACAGGTTGAAGCGGTCGGCCTGCCGGACAACATGGTGCGCGTGGATGAGCTGCCAAAAGTGCAAGTCGCCGTGCGAGGGCCAAAGACCAGCCTCGATCTCCTGGACGCCGACAGTTTCGTCGCCCGCGTCCGGCTCACCTCGCTCGGAGCGGGGACCCATCTTGTGCCCGTCGAGGCCGAGGTGACCGATCCCAGCGTCGAAATTCAGAGGGTCACGCCGTCGGAGCTGGCCGTCCGCCTGGAGCGCAAGATTACTTCTGAAACGCCAGTGCGGCTGGTGATCACAGGCGAACCCACCCAAGGATTCCGCGCCCGGCAAGACGAAATCTCATTCGACCCGGAAAGAATCACCGTCGAAGGCCCCGAGGAGGCAGTCAAGCGGGTGGCTTTCTACGAAGCCAAAGTGAATCTTGCCGGAGCGACCAATAACCTGTCGGTGCAGGTTGCCGCGCGACCGATCGATTCGGCTGGCGAAGAAGTGCTCGGGGTTCTCTCCGCGTCCAATCTCGTCGACGTCGTAGTGCCCATTGAGCGAATTACCGCTCGCAAGTCGGTCCCTGTTCGCCTTCAGGTCGTCGGCGTTCCAGCCTCGGGCAGAGTCGCGACGCGCTATTCGTCGACTCCGTCCAATGTGGAAATTCAGGGCGAGCCGGAGCTTATAGATCCCGCCGAGCAGATCTTTGCCGAACCCATCGACATTGGCGGCGCGGTGGACGACGTCGAGGCCGTCGTGCCTCTGATCGTTCCTTCGGGAATCGTTCTCGTCCGGGGTGAGTACTCCGTACAGGTCCGCATCGACATCGACCCTATTCAGAACAGCACCGTCTTCATAACCGGAGTCCTGATGCGCAACCTGCCTCCAGGCATGTCTGCCACCCTTCGGCCTACGTCCGTGCAAGTCCTTGTAATCGGATCGGCCGACTCGCTCAGGGAGCTGGGACCGACAGACATTCGGGCTGAAGTAGATCTCAGCAACCGGGCGCCCGGTACCCACCAGGACCAACCTACCGTGCTGATTCCGCCGGGCATCGATGTGGCCTCGGTCGTGCCGCGCACTGTGACACTCACTCTACAGTTGCTGCCGACGCCAACCCCGGCCCCCACTCCCACGCCAACTCCCACGGCCGACGGCGAAAGTGAGCCTCCCGATGCCGAGTTGACGCGCACCCCCACGTCTCCCGCTCCCACGGAGACTCCAACCCCCACTCCCACTCAACAAGCTCCTTCCGGATAAACACAGGGATCGGGAAAAGCGCCGCCCCCTCAGCGGGCGGCGCGCTGGCGTATGGCCTCGCTGTAGACCTTTTCCAGGTTGTCCCCGGCCTTCGTCAGCGATAGATCGCCGCGCAGCAACCTGTCCGGCAGAACCTCATGCCGTGGGCGGCCTGCGTTCTGCGCCAGACTGACCGCGACATCTACAAGAGGGTCCACCTCCGCGCCGCTCACCAGCGCTCCGTCCACGCCGCTGCAAACATAAGTGCGCGCCTCGCCAACATCGTGGGCCGCCGCCGGCACGCCTGCGACAGCCAGGTCCAGCAGCCTTACAGGGCATTTCGACCTTGTGGCGATGGTATTCACAGACGGCATGAGAGCCACGTCGACGGCGGCGAGTGCCTGCCCGGCGCGTTCAAGCCCTGGCCATCCCCAGTAGTGAATCCTCCCCGAAAAACCGGCTATCGCGTTCAAGCGTTCCAGCTCTACGTGCTCGCCTCTATGTCCCCTGCCTAGCACCAAGAACCTCGCTTCCGGCAGTCTTGTAAGAAAGCGCTGAATCAAAGATGCAAATCCGACAAGCGGAAACTCGAAGAAGCGCGAGTAGACAAGCCCTATTGGACTTTCGTCCTCGACGCCAAGCGCCAAGCGACCTTTCCGTCGGTTACCGGTCGAACTCCAGCCTCGGTATCGGGCCGGATCGTAGAAGTTCGGAATTTTCATTACCGGCTTTCCGCAGCCGGTGATCCGGCGCGCCAGCTCGTCGCTCGCGGCTGTGACCGCGTCGTTCCTTGTCAGGGAAAACCTCTCCTGCAAGTCGAATCCCCACTTGAGCGCCCAGGGGTAACGCTCGAATTTCGACCAGCCGCCCCGCCCCTCCCAGTCGTCGCAGTCCAGCACGAGAGCCGCCCGGGTGCGTCTGAACCAGATGTCGATCTGCACCAGGCCGGACACCGCTTTGGGCTTAAAGATATGCACTACGTCGGGATCGATTGCCTCAAGCCTCTGCACGATCTGCCTGTACATCGCTATTTGATCGTGAGGCGTCTCGAGTGCCCGAGCATGACGGTGCTCCGTGGGAGCGGCCCAAACGAGCCTGACGCCGTCTTCCAACTTTGGAGACGACCACTCGTCCCTGTTGTCGTAGGGCGGAATCAGCACCGTGCATTCGTGACCGCGTAACGCAAGTGCGCGCGCCATCGGCATCACCCGTGCCGAGGTCGTTGCCTTGGGCGCCATTGCAAACGGCGCGACCAACGCTATCTTCAAGCTTGCCGTGCCTTCCTGCGATCCCACAGGCCGAGCGCGACCGCCGCCGCCAGAAGCGCGATTAGCGACGCTATCGAGATTCTTGTCCCCAGCAAAAACGCGTTCGATTCATAGGAAAACACGACCTCGTGCGATCCGGTTGGAACCAGGACGGCCTTGAAAAGCATGTTGGCCCGCATCAGGGGTGCTTCCTCTCCGTCAATCCGCGCCTTCCAGCCAGGGTAGATCGCGTCCCCCACCACTAGAATCGCGTTCTCGGTTGTCTCTACGGCCACGCTGACCCGTCCGGGCTCGTAGCTCACAACGCGCGCCTCCCCACGCGCGTTGCCCGTCCCAAGATCGAACGTCGGAATCTCCAGCGACTCAGCCCTTACACCTGCCGCTTTTCCCACGAGATTCGCTAGATAATCTTGACCAAGCGCGCCGGATCTCGCCCGTGGACCTCGCAGGCCCGCGTCCCGCAACCGGTCGCCAAACCAGCCTAGCAACGGCCGCGATGGCGAAGCGCTCGCATCGGACTTCTCCAAAAGCACCACCTCTCGCGGATCGAAGCCATCGCTCCGCAGCGCGGCCTTCGCGGCCTCGGGACCATCCGCCACCGCAAACGAGTTGACGAGAAACACGCGCGGAAGGGGATTCGGGTTCTCGTAGACCTTCGCGTCAGTCCAATGGAGAATTTCCAACGGGTCGGTCATCCTCAACGGCAACGGAATAGCTTCCCCCTGGTCGTTCGTCACGGTCATTGCCCGCAAGGTGAACTGCACGCCCGGCGCCGACCGGACTCGAATCCCGTCGGCAAGCCCCGGCGAATCGATCTTGCGCTTCGAAACGTAGCTCGAAGCCGTCAAGTCGGTCACGATCGAGTCGCCTGTCTCGATCGCGAATTTGCCGCCAGATAGACTCGCCCCGGGCGAAACTGGTATCGAAGCCAACACCGTCTCGCCCTGCAATGTCTCTATCCATCCCGAAGATTCAATAGCATCGCCGCCTTCCCGTGAGGTCGCCTCCCCAATAATCGCGACCTCGCTTACCCTGACGTCTTTGGCGAAGGGCATAGTTACGGCGCCGCCGGGCTCGATGCTCAAGTCGATCTCCCTGTCGAAGAAAACACCGTCCACATCGAGATCGTTCTTACGATCCACGATCAGGTAACCCACCCCTAACAGATCGAGCATCCTGCGGTCGGGCACGCCCTCGATCTGGTTCCTGAGAATGGCGTCTGGCGCGAGAGCCGCGCCCGGTAGCAAAGCGTCTTTGAAGGAGACGAAATCGCGGGTGGGGAGCACTCCTCCGTCGTAACCGTCGGGGCTTGACCGTAGATAAGCTGCGGGCAGATTGGGGCTTAACGTATCCCGATACTTGAGACTTATGAGGAACTCCAGAAACGTCGGGTAGCCCAGTGCCTCCTGGTGCCGCGAAGCAAGCACGGCCCGGTCGGCATCGTTGATTTCGTAAGAGGGATCGGCGAGTCCCAGCACCCGTGGCTCGCCAGGACCCTCCGGCAAAAGCGTCACTATCGCGCCGGGATCTGAATAGGCTTCGATGGGCACCGGCCTGGCCAGCTCCAGGGGCCGCTGCGCCGCCGCCAGCTCGGCGGCGACCGCCAGCGGAATTAAGAAGGCCCACCGTTTGGGCCTCGTCAACACGAGCGCCAAAATCCCAAGCGAAAGCACCGCCGCTACAACCCAGACTGTCGGAACCGTATCCGGGATGTTCCCGTCGGAGATAACGCTGATCGCCGCCGCGGCGCCAACCGCCGTCAACGCAGCCGCGAGCGCAGCCAGCGTCCGGCGTGACCAGCCCGAGTTCAGTCCCAGCAGATAATCGAGTCCCATTCCGGCCAGAAACGCCAACGAAAGGTTGAGTCCCAGCAGCCAGCGGGCGGGAACTCGGAAGAGATCGAAGCCCGGCACGACTCCGTGCGCAATCCGAAACACCGGCGTGGCCGGTCCCACCGAGAGGACTATGCAGACGATTGCCAGCGCCGCGAAAAAGAACGCGAACCGCCGCCGCACCCGCGCAAAAAACGCCAGAGCCGCCAGCCATATCGCCGTGAAGCCCGCAAATGCCAGGAACTCCTGCGACGACGGCGAGTATATAAAGCTCGGCAGCAAAGCCGGTCCCAGAGCTCCGGGCGTCAGCGAGAAAGATCCCGCCTCGTAGAGCGCAAGCCCTCCCGATCTGATCGACAGTGACGACAAGAGCAGGCTCGGCAATATCTGCACTGCCGCCAGCGCCGCCCCCAATGCCAGCGCCGAAACATACAAGCCGCCCCGCAGCGCGGCGTCGCGCCAGTTCCACGACTCTCCATCCCGCCGGTGGGCCAGCAAGGCGAATATCAGGAAGGCGGTGCAGAATGCCGTTGACATGTATAGCTGCTGTGGATGGCCGGCCAGTATCTGCAAGCTCACAATCAGGCCCAGACCGAGTGCCGGCCACCCCGCCCGGCAGGTCGAGATCAGCCACACCATCCAAAGCGCAAGCGGCAGCCACGCGATCACCGCAAGCTGATTCGGATGGCCCGTCTGCCCGCTCAGCATCCCGCCCAAGCCGAACGCCAGCGCCGCTGTCGTCGACGGAATCCACCGCAAATTCAGGACGCGCCTAGCGAATACAAGCGCCCCCACCGCCGCCAGCCATACGTGAATGACCACCGACAGGGATACTGCTCTCGCCGCTTCCAGCGGCATCAGTATTAGATTCAGCGGATAGAAGACAGCCGCTTGCGGATTCGCCAGGAACGGCGCTCCCATAAACAGATACGGATTCCAGAGCGGCGCCTCGCCGCCTAGCAGTACCCGGGACGCGTACGACCGGATCGGAAAAAAGTAAGTCTGGGTGTCGTAGCCCGACAGGACCAGGCCTTCGAAGATCACGCGATGGTAAGAAATCGCCACCGCGGCCGTAATAGCCGCAACACTCAGAAGCGCGGAGCCTACCCCGGGGAGCGGTCTCGCTCCCGAACGAGTCACGTTCTAGTGGTAGTCGATCCGATCCTGCGACCGATCAAGTCGAGGTTCGAATTTAGATCGCCGGCTCGCATCGACCGGATCGATCAAACTTCCTCTGCCAGCAGCAACGCCTCGGCGATGTGCTTCATTGTGCGCCGCCGGTCCATGCTCAGCTTTTGAATCCGCTGAAACGCTTCCCGCTCCGAAAGCCCGTGCTTCTCCATGAGCAGCCCCTTGGCCCGCTCGACCACCTTACGTGTCTCTAGGCGCTCGGTGAGGTCTGCCACTTCGTTCGCCAGAACCTGGTAATCCCGAAATCGGGAAACGGCCACCTCGATGGCCGGACGCAGATCGTTGTCTCGCAGGGGTTTGATCACGTACGCCATTACCCCCACTTCGCTCGCCTTCTGCACGAGTCCCTGGTCCGAAAAGGCTGTGACCAGGACGACCGGCGCAATGCCCTCTCTGGTCAACGTCTCAGCCGCCGATATGCCGTCGAGCACGGGCATCTTTATATCCATAACCACGACGTTGGGTCGTGTTTGACGGGCGAGGTTCACGGCAGTCTCGCCGTCCGACGCGTCGCCGACAACCTGATAGCCGAGGTTTTCGAGACGCTCCCGGAGGTCCATCCGGATTATGGTCTCGTCTTCGGCGACTACGACTCTCAGCGGCGTTGTGCCGGTCCGGGTTGCCAACGTGAGTTTTTCCTGGCTGACATTCTTCCGATTCAGCGTAGCAGCAAGCGGGCGCGCGTTGCACGCGCTCCGAACCGCTAGAGCGACAATACTACATCTTGTAGCCAAACCGGCTTGTCGACGGGCCGGTACAATATCACGTACCATAACCCGCGCAAATCTGCTCATAGGAGCTTGACCAACCGGGCTGCAAGGGGAGGCCGCGTTGAAGCTTACGTGCGTGCAGGAGAATCTCAGTAGGGCACTTTCGGTCGTAAACCGGGCGGTCGCCACGCGCACCAGCCTTCCCGTCCTCTCGAATGTGCTCGTCGCTACCGAGCGGTCCATGCTCAAGCTCTCTGCCACCAACATGGAGATTTCCACGACGGTCATGGTGGGATGCAAGATCGATTCCGAAGGAGCGGTAACCGTTCCGGCGCGCATGCTCACCGACCTCGTTTCTCAGTTCGATGCCGGACCCGTCGATTTCGAATTGAACCCCGAGACGTTGGAGCTGTCCCTCTCCTCCGGGAAATACAACGCCACGTTGAAAGGTATTTCGGCGGACGACTTTCCACCGCTGCCGGCCGCCGAACCCGGTACCGTGTTGCGGATCGACGCCGCCACCCTCAAGCAAATGATTGACCTCTCCACGATCGCCACCGCCACCGACGACAGCAGGCCGGTGCTGGCGGGAGTGTCGATATCGATAAGTCCCGACTCGTTGGTATTCGCCGCCGCCGACGGCTACCGCCTGGCGATCAAGAAATTGAACGCCGAAACCGATGTCGGCAGAGGCGTCCAAATCATCGTCCCTCGAAGCAGCATGATTGAGCTGTCGCGCATACTTGGCGATACCAACGAAGAGGTCGAGATCGTAATCTCCCCCCAGGCGACACACGCCGCTTTCCAGGTTGCGGGAATTCAGATGATCTCTCACCTGATCGAGGGACAATTCCCGAATTACGAGCAGTTGGTGCCGACCGATTGCTCCACCCGCCTTTTGCTCAGCACCGCCGAGTTTTCGAAGGCGACCAGAATTGCGGCGATCTTTGCGCGCAGCGGCTCCAACGTCATCCGTTTGGAAATCGACGCGGACGAAGGTGACGGAGGTAGGGTGTCCGTATCGGCGGAGTCGGCGGACATCGGCGGGAACTCCGGCGTACTCGACGCGGAGGTAGACGGCGAGCAGGCGTTTATAGCCTTCAATGCCCGTTTCCTAGGCGAATGCCTTGGTACAATTCACACGGATGAAGTGGAGGTACAACTGTCGGGCGCCACAAGCCCCGGGCTGATACGTCCCAGGGGTGATGACTCGTACATACATGTCATCATGCCGATGCACACCGTCCGCTAGAAACCGAAAGGTCGGTCGGTGCGTATTACCGTCTGACGGTTGGTAGCTGAAGGTCTGGGCTGTCTCTATGAAGCAATTAATGTCCAAAGCGCGAACGTGGCCTGTCCTCCAGTCCGCCATCGGCGGACTTATCGCCTCGGCCGCGGCCCTCGGCGCGAGTGAGCTTGTCGCCGGATTTTCCTCCGGCCTGCCTTCAATGCTCCTGGCGGTCGGCAAGCTCGTAATCGACTACGCGCCCCCCGCCATGGAAGATTTCGCCATCAACGTCTTTGGCACCAACGACAAGCTCGCGCTCATAGTTGGAACCATCATTCTTTCGCTCGTCATCGGGGCCTTGCTGGGCATCCTCGCGATCCGCTTCTTCGTGCTGGCTGCAGCGGGATTCGCCGCATTCGGCGTGCTGGGCGCTTTTGCCGCAATCAGGGACCCGCTTTACGGACCCGTCCCGTCTGTGTTCGTCGCGGCCGTCACCGCGGCCGCAGGCATCGTTACGCTTGGCTGGCTCGTTTTCCGGCAGCCGCGCCCCACCGACCGTGAGAGCTACGCCCCGCAGACCCCGATGCCCAGGCGTACCTTCCTTTACCGGGGAGGCGGCTTGGTGGCTTTGGCAATCGGTTTCGCCGCCGCCGGGCGCGCGCTCGCCGAACGCGGCAAGGCCGTCATCCTGAGCCGCGAGGAAGTAGTACTGCCTCGTCCCAGCGAGTTCGTGGATCCTCCCTCCCCTGAAAGGGCCATCGATGTCCCCGGACTCGATCCGCTGATAACTCCCAACGAGGACTTCTACCAAATCGACACCGCGCTCTCCATCCCCAAGGTCGATCCTGATTCGTGGCGGCTGAACGTCACCGGCATGGTCGACCGGCCCTACGAGTTGACGTTTGAAGAGTTGCTTGGAATGGAGACGATCGAGCGCTATGTCACCCTTTCCTGCGTATCTAACGATGTCGGAGGCGATCTGGTCGGCAACGCCAAGTGGCTCGGCGTCCCCCTCCGCACGATCCTCAATCGCGCCGGCGTCCAGGAAGGCGCCACGCAGATAGTCGGTCGCAGCGTGGACGACTTCACGGTCGGATTCCGAACCGAGATCGCCTTCGACGGCCGGGACGCTCTCGTAGCCGTTGGAATGAACGACGAGCCTCTGCCGTTCGACCACGGATTTCCTGCCCGCCTGGTAGTGCCCGGACTCTATGGCTACGTGTCCGCGACCAAGTGGCTGAGGGAGATCGAGTTGACGACTTGGGAAGGCTTCAACGCTTACTGGATTCCGCGAGGCTGGGCCAAGCGCGCGCCGGTCAAGACGCAGTCGCGTATTGACATTCCACGGCACCTGCGTACTCTTCCACCCGGTCCGGCGCAGGCCGCCGGATTCGCGTGGGCGCCGACCCGAGGCATCGACAAGGTCGAGTGCCAGATCGGCGACGGCCCCTGGAAGGAGGCGCGTCTCGGCGAGGCCCTGACCAAGGACGCTTGGCGGCGCTGGGTGTTTGACTTCGAAGCCGTTTCCGGTAATCACACCATCAGAGTCCGCGCCACCGACGGAACTGGCGAGACGCAAACCTCGAAGATTCACGAGGCGCGTCCCGACGGCGCGACCGGGTATCATACCGTCTCGTTCGGAGTACGCTAGACCTCCCGCGTAATCTCGACGGCTTCCCGACGGAGGCCCCTGGGTGGAGTCCGCCGACGAGCGGAGAAGGCCTGAAGTTATCAAATGGATTCAACGCGCCGCGGCGCGAGCAAACTCAGAAGTCTGACTGAGCGACGGCTAAGGCAGTGCCCTGACCGCGTCGCCGCGCGTCCGCCTAACCATGCGATCACATTGTTGAGCGCCCCCGTGTCCAGCCGGGCCAAACCCGCTTCTGGCCCCGATTTCCTCACCAACCAGGGCGCGGACGAGCCTGTCATAACAGTCGCCCACCAGAGAGAGGTGCTGGGCAGGCGCAGCTTCCGTGGCGAACCGGCCTCCGAGCGACCGCCGATTGCGGAAACCGTCGTTCTCAGTATCCTTGGCGACAAGGAAATGGACTGGTGCCTGGAGCGATTGGGTGCTGCGAATAGCTCTGAAACAACGGAGGAACGCGGACGGCGCGTTACAGTCGATGGAGTATCCGTTGCTGGACCGTGCGTCTACGCGCCCAAGGTCGCCGGTACGTTCGAGAGCCTGAAGCTGGATGGTGTTAAAACGGTGATAGCTTTCGGATGGTGCGGCGCCGTCCACCCGGAGGTGCGTGTCGGAGACATCCTGCTCGCCGGTTCGGTAATTCGCGAGGAAGGCGCCTCCTATCACTATCTGCCCGCGGACGCCGATCCATTGCCCTCCCCAACCGTCAACGGCGCCCTTCGCAGCGCCGCCGCCCGTGCCGGAGCCGCCCTTAGGGAAGGTCCCATCTGGACCACGGACGCTCCCTATCGCGAGACTCGCCACAAGGTGAAAAAATTCGCGGCTCGAGGTGTATTGGGAGTTGATATGGAGACTAGCGCTATCGTTTCCCTCGGCAGCGCCATGGGAATCGACGTAGGCGTCCTTCTGCTCGTCTCGGACGAGCTGTGGGATCGAGAGTGGAGATGGGGCGTCCCTACGCCCGAATTCGCCGAGGCCCGCCGCAGCTACGTTCAAATAGCCGCTGACGCGGCCCTGACCCTGGCCAATGAACCCTGATGCGATCCGTCGTACCGACGGCAAACGCCCCTAGGTGGTGATGCGTTGAGCACCGATCAAGTACCAGACTCCCCAAGCTCGAGCGGCTCCCCGGACGCTCGCTACCCGCGCACGGTCCGCGACGGAATGCTGCTTGCCGTAGTGTTCTTCTCGGGGATGACCGTGCTCGGCGCGGAGCTTGCCGGGTCCCGGCTCCTCGCGCCCTTCTACGGCAACAATCTGTTCGTGTGGGCCAACCTTATCGGGTTGGTCCTGCTCTATCTCACGCTCGGCTACTACGTCGGCGGTCGCATCGCCGACAGGCGTCCCGACGACCGGCTGCTGTTGCGTCTCGTCGCCATCGCCGCCTTCGGCATCGGGCTGATCCCCCTGGTCGCGAAGCCGATTCTTAACCTCTCGACCGAAGCCTTCGCCGGACTGTCGCTCGGCGTATTCTGGGGGTCCCTGTTCGGCGTGATCTTCCTTTTCGCGATTCCCATAACCATCCTCGGTTTCGTGTCTCCGTTCGCGATAAGGCTCAGCACCGCCAACCTGAGCTCGGCGGGCGCCAACGCAGGCCGCATCTACGCCCTTGGAACTCTTGGCAGCATCATGGGCGCATTTTTGCCGGTGCTGCTGCTCGTCCCCAACATCGGGACGCGCAACACGTTCCTCGCCTTCGCGCTTGTGTTGCTCGCGCTTGCGGTCGCCGGACTAAAGAGCTGGCGATTCCTGACTCTGCTCATTGTCCTCGTCGCCATTACCGTGATAGTTAACGTCCGGCCCGACGTCGTCCGCGCCGCCGAGCGGGGCACGCTGGTCTACGAAGACGAATCGATATTCAACTTCATCCAGGTCCAGGACACCGACTCGGGGATGCGGCGGCTCGTGCTCAATGAAGGTCTGGCCACTCACTCCGTGTTCTTCCCGGCGCTCGAAATCCAGCCGCTCACCAGCGGCCCCTGGGACTACTTTCTCCTCGCGCCCCAGTTCCGCAAGGAGCATCCCGGCCAGGTCGAAGACGTCCTCATAGTCGGACTCGGTACCGGCACCGTCTCAAAGCTCTACAACCAGGTCTACGGCGACCGAACGCATATCGACGGCGTCGAGATCGATCCCCAGATAATCGATATCGGCCGGGACATGTTCGACATGAACGAGCCGAACCTGAACGCCGTCGCCGAGGACGGCCGCTACTTCCTGCGGCGCACCGACCGTGCCTACGACGTGGTCATGGTCGACGCCTACCGGCAGCCGTACATTCCGTTTCAGTTGACCACGCGCGAGTTTTTCGAGGAGATTCAGAGTCATCTGGAAGACGATGGAATCGTCGCGCTGAACGCGGGCCGCGCCCCTGACGACTTTCGCCTCGTCGAAGCGTTGAGCAAGACCATGCGATCCGTCTTCCCCACCGTATTCGTCATCGACCTTCCCGCCGGCTACCTCAACAGCCTTATATTCGCCTCCAACAGCCCGATCTCTCTCGACGAAGTCAACCGGCGGCTCTCCGAAACCGACGACGTCTGGATCAGGGCCATAGCGGAAAAGGGCGTCAATCCCCGTCCTGTCGAATCCTCGGAGGGCGCTTTCACCGACGACCTCGCTCCGGTGGAGCAGGTGATTCATCAGATGATTCTCGGTGTCGCCCAGTCGGGAGACGGCTCGGTCAACACCGCCCGCTAGCGCCACCCAATCCTCCTCCACCGCGTCCACCCCCTCTCCCTTGACGGGAGAGGGTTGGGGTGAGGGTGTTCTCCACAACCACGCCTCGCCCCTTCACTCCCACTTGAACAGCCGCACCGCCACCAGAAATGTCGCCGCCAGCCATAGCGCCAGCGCCATATAGTTCACCCACATCGCGTTGATGCTGAAACCGCCAACCATCGTTTGCCGGATCCCGTCGCCCAGGAAGGTGAGCGGCAGCACTTTCACCACCGGCTGCAAGAAGCCCGGAAGTCCGTCTATCGGAAAGAAAATCCCCGAGAGAAACATCATCGGCAGAGACACGAGCTGAGCGATAGGCAGCATCCCCTCTTCGGTTTTGGCAAACGAAGAGATCGCAAATCCGAGACCGATGAACGCCAGCGCCCCCAGACCGACTATCGCGATCAGCTCGTGAAAGCCTCCTTGTATCGGCACCCCAAACGCAAGATTCGCCATCGCTACGAGCAGGACCGCCTGCACCGCCGTGATGATCAGCCGGAACAAGACCTCGCCGGCAATAACCGTTTCGCGCCGGATGGGTGTGGCGCCCAGACGCTTGAGGATCAGCTTCTCGCGCCTCATCACCAGGTTTATCGAGGAAAACACCCCAAGCTGCATCACGCTCATCGCGATTACTCCCGGCGCGACGAAGTCCACGACACGCAGGTCGGAAGCCACCACCGAGACGGGCTCGATCACGAGTCCCCGTGGAGTGCCCGCTCGCACTCGATCTATTCCGTCCAGAATCTGCGACAAGATAGGCAGCACTATCGTCGCGGTCGTTTGACGCGACGGATCGAAGAACACGCGGACCGTCGCCGTCGCTCCCGCTGTCACCGTATCCCCAAACCCTTCGGGAACGACGATAACCGCGTCCCGGTCGCCTTCCTCCAGCCGGTCTTGCTCGGTGTCGAATCCGTCTTCGGTGATCTTCAGAACCGGTACATTCCGCAGCGCGTTCGCAAGCCCGCTTGCCGCCGGCGAGGCGTCTTCCACCACTAGGCCGATGTCGAAGTTGCGCGGTCGGTCCAACCCTTGCATCAAGAGCCCGAAGATGATCATGAAGATGAACGGAAACGCCAGCGTGAAGAACAGCGCGGTACGGTCCCGCACGAACTCGCGGCCAAGCGCCAGAATTAACGCGCCGATGGCTTTCAATCGCGTATCCGGCGGCCCGTCAATTTCAGAAACACGTCCTCCAGATTGGCTTGCCCGATATTCAGATCGCTCATCGGCACGTCTTGCTGTCTCGCGTAGTCCATCAGCGCGCCTATCGTTGCGGCTACGTCGGCCGTGAACAGCTCGACATGCCCATCGTCGGCAACCGCTTGGGTCACGCCTGACAGCGACTCGAGCTCAGTTGTGGACAAGCTCCCGTGGGCCGTATCGAAGCTGACGGTCTGCGCCTGAAAATTGCTTTCGATAAGCCGCGCCGGAGTGTCGAGCGCGATAATCTTGCCGTGGTCGATTATGGCGATCCGGTCGCACAGCAGCTCGGCTTCCTCCATGTAGTGAGTTGTCAGAAAGACCGTCTTGCCCTCCTTCCCCATCGCCGCGACCACGTCCCACATGTGCCTTCGCGCCTGCGGGTCGAGCCCCGTCGTGGGCTCGTCCAGAAACACGACCTCCGGGTCGTTGACCATCGCGAGGGCGAACGACAGGCGTTGTCTCTGGCCGCCCGACAACTCCTTGGAGACTGCGTTTTGTCTGTCCGCCAGATCGACCAGCTCAATTAGCTCGTCCACGGTTCGGGTTCGCGAATAGAAAGAAGAGAAGAGTGCTAGATGCTCACGCGCCGTCAGCTTGTCGAAAAGCGACGCCGATTGAAGCTGAATCCCTATCGATTCTCTGACTTTCACCCTGTCTCGGTGCGGGTCGAGGTCGAGTATTCGCACGTGACCGGCGTCCATCTCGCGCAGCCCCTCGACGATCTCGACCGTTGTGCTCTTGCCCGCGCCATTGGGGCCTAACATGCCAAAGACCTCGCCTGGCTCGACCTCGAACGAAAGGCCGTCCACGGCCTTCACGTCTCCGTAGTGCTTACGGAGATCGCGCACTTCCACTATCGGCAAGTTATCAGGCCTCCGTCGATTCCGTAGGTTTCCGTGCTTGTCGTGCGTCGTCCCTGTTTCGGCGCCGACGCGCTAATTCGGAGCCGCCGCCGATCTGGTCCATACGTACACGGCGATTTCCGGGTCGATGACCGCCATATCGCCGTTTACCTTGAGTACCACATGGCCAAACGGCGTGATCTCCTGGACCTCCAATGAAGTGTCCGGCACCAGGTTCTTCTGTTGCAGATAGCGCATGATCTCGGCGTTGTCCTCGGCAAGCTCCGATATTCTCGCTACTTTCAATTTCTCTCCAGCTTCCGATTCCGAAAGCTGCTTCATGCCTTCGAACGACCAGTTCTTGGCGTTTCCGGGAATCGGATTCCCGTGCGGACAAGTCTCCGGATGATTCAGCGCTTCGGATATTTTCTGTTCCAACGCGCTCGAAAGGGAGTGTTCGAGAAGATGCGCCTCGTCGTGAAGCATCACCCAGTCGAGGTCCAGCATGTCGTTCAACCAGCGCTCAATCAGTCTGTGACGCCGGGCCACCCGGCTGCCCACGGCCCGCCCCTTTTCGGTCAAGGTGATCGTGTGGTTGCTGTCGACGTCCACGTAACCGTCCCTGACCATCCGCTCTACCGTCACCGAGACGGTCGGAGCTGAGACCTCGAGCTTTTCCGCCAGTCGCGCCGCTATTACGTGCACCTGTTCGAAGTCCAGGCTGTAGATCGCCAGCAGGTAGTCCTGAATGGTCGAGCTCGGCATTTTGACGGCCTGGTCAGCGTCGAGCGTTGTGCGATTCCCGTTCGAGTCCAATTGTTAGTCCGATCCCTGCCGAACCGCTTGGCCGCAAGGCCTAGCGAGGAGAGACCGGATTGCGCCCGTCGCCGGTTCCTCCCGCCGCCAAGTATATCTGAGCCAGAGCCGGATTAGCGGAGGTTTATTGGTGCGTATCCGTTCGTCCTGAGCCCGTCGAAGGCCCGAATCACGAACGGACCGCCAGGCCAAGCGTTGGATCTGTCCCGCTCCAATCCGCCCCTGGCCGAACCGTCGGAGGGCGTATCCGGCACGCGGCTGGACGCGTCCCGCTGCAAGCCGCAAACCGTGTCCCACATTTACACTCCATCTGCCCCACAGTCGATGCTGGATCAAGTGATGTGGCAACGACAGGCTCCTCTGTTCGTCTCGCCTGTGATTCTCGCTTGGGCGGGAATCCACGTCCCCTTACACCAGTTTCTCCCGTCGTCAACCGTCCCTTTGTTTTTTGCCTCTTTTTGCCTGGTTCACAGGGTAATGTTGCGGCAAAATCACAAAACGCCACCCGTGCCGGCCCCGCCCCGACGCCCCGAATCGCGCCCGCTAGACTATGACCCACAAAATCAATTCGTCGGGTGAGTCGATAACATCGAGGCTCCCCACCATGCGTTATAGGAGAACCAGATGGCTGGTGAACTAACCGGCAAGACCGCCATCGTTACCGGGGCAAGTACCGGAATCGGGAGAGGAATAGTGATGACGCTGGCCGCCGCTGGCGCCAACGTCGCCCTCTTCGCCAGAAGCGAGCAGCAGCTTGAGAAGGTGGCGAACGAAGCACGACAGCACTCCGGAGAGGTGCTTGCTTACCCGGGTGACGTAAGTGACCGCGCTGCGGTCAAAGAGGTGGTGCGGCTCACCCGCGAACAGTTGGGCGTTCCCAACATTCTCGTCAACAATGCCGGCACCAACACGCCGAAACGCGGAGTGTCCGAGACTTCTGACGAGGACTGGGATCGCATCGTCGCCGTAAACCTCACCGGCGCCTACAGCTTCGTGCGTGAGGTTTTGCCCCATATGAAGGCGGACGGTGGCGGCCTCGTCGTGAACATCGTGTCGCTGGCGGGTAAGGCCGCCTCCAAGCTTTCGGGCGCGGCTTATTCGGCCTCCAAATTCGGTATGGCTGGGCTCACCGGGAGCATCAACGACGAGGAGCACCAGTACGGGATTCGGGCAACCTCGATTTATCCGGGCGACGTCGAGACTCCCATACTCGACAGGCGCCCGGCCCCGCCCTCCCCCGAGCAGAGAGCTTATTTCCTGCAGCCGGACGACCTCGCCGCCGCTGTGCTCTTCGTCGCCGCCCTGCCGCCTCGGGCCTGCGTTACCGAGATCATCATCAGGCCAACCCGCACCCTTGAGGAGGTTCTGAGCCTCTAACGCAGGCTGAGTGCCGCTCGACCGTAACTCCAGTGGGAGAACGCCCGTGAACGCGTCCGCCGACTACGACATCGTTTTCGATAACTGCACGATCCTCGACGGTACGGGAGCCGCCCGGCGTTCAGGCGCGGTCGCGGTCAACGGGTCCACCATTGCGGCGGTCGGTGAGATTCCCGGCTCCAGGGGCCGTACGGTTATCGACCTTGACGGTCTCGTTATCTGCCCCGGCTTCATCGACACTCACAGCCATTCCGACTTCCCGCTCCTCATCGATCCCGCTGCCCAGAGCAAGGTCCGTCAAGGCGTAACCACCGAAATCGTCGGTAACTGCGGATTCAGCCCCGCCCCCGTCACCGACCTCAATCGGAGCGACATGGTCTCGACAAGCTTGCACTTGGCAATGGGCGCCGACTTCGACTGGTCATGGGACTCGATGGGCGGCTACCTCGACCGTCTCGACGCCTCCGGCGTCGCCGTCAATGTACTGGCCCTTGTCGGGCATGTGCCCATCCGCACCGCGGTGATGGGCTATGACAAGCGCTATCCCACCAGCGGCGAGCTAAACGAGATGAAGGCGCTGCTCCACGCGTCGCTCGAAGAGGGCGCGTTCGGGTTTTCGACCGGGCTTATCTTCCCGCCAAGCTCCTACAGCGAGACGGACGAGATCGTCGAGCTGGCAGAAGTCCTGGCTGAGTTCGGCGGGGTCTATTTCAGCCACATACGCGGCGAAGGCCATAGCCTCCTCCGAGCGGTCGCCGAGGCTATCGAGATCGGTGAGCGCGCCGGTGTCGCCGTCCAGATAGCCCATCACAAGGCGTCGGGCAGGCCGTACTGGGGGCGCGTGCGCGAATCCTTGGCTATGGTCGAAGCCGCCCAGGACCGCGGCGTGGACGTGACCGTCGATGTCTATCCGTATCCCGCCGGCGGTGGCAGCATCACACAGTTAGTACCCGAATGGGCTCACGAAGGCGGTAGCGATGCAATCCTCGCCAGATTGCGAGACCGTGCTGTCAGAGACCGGCTTGAAGCCGAATTGAGATCAGAGCAGCGTGAGTGGGACTCGACTTACATATCCTGGACGGCGTCGGGAAATCCGGACGTAGTCGGAAAGAGCGTCGCCCAGATAGCGCGCCGGAGAGGTGTCCCGCCGGAGACCGCCGCGCACGACATTCTGATCGAAGAAGAATTGCAAGGCGCCCTTATCCACTTCGTTATGGACGAAGAGGACGTTAGATACGTGCTGCGCCATCCCGCCGCAATGATCGGTTCCGATGGCTCGGCCATCTCGCCCGAACCGCCGCTTGGGATGGGCCGTCCCCATCCGCGGTATTACGGCGCCTTCCCGCGAGTCCTGGGACATTACGCCCGCGACGAAAACCTCTTCCCGCTCGAAGAAGCCGTTCACAAGATGACGGGATTTCCAGCCAAGAAAATGGGTCTCGAAGCCAAGGGACTCCTTGAGCCGGGACGCGATGCCGATCTGGTCGTGTTCGATCCCGACCGGATAATCGACACCGCCACCTTCGACGACCCGCATCAATTTCCCGAGGGTATCGTGCATGTTATCGTTGGCGGTCGATTCGTCGTGCGAGACGGTGCGCAATCGAAGGAATTGCCCGGTCGAGCGCTTCGCGGCCCCCAAGCCGCATAGACGTGGAGGGTCTCACAGCCCCTATGAGCGAACCTCTCGTATACATCAAACCCGGCTGATCGAGCTGCCGTAAAGGCACGGCCCTGCTGGATAGCAGGGGAGTCAAATACCAGGTCCGCAACTACTTCAAGCAGCCGTTCACCGTGGATGAGTTGAGCAGTCTGTTGGCCGGGCGAAGCGTTCGCGATTTCCTCAGCCGGCGCTCCAGGAAGTTCAGGGAGCTCAAGCTCGATACCGCCGATTTAACGGACGACCAGCTCATCGAGTTGATGGTCGAAGACCCAACCCTGATCCGGCGGCCCCTCGTAGTCGTTGGCGAACAGATCATCGCCGGATTCGACCGCCGGGAGTTCGAGGAAATCGGCGCCGACTAGAGTCGCCGGATTCGGAAGTCGAGCCCCGGACACCTCCGTTATCCGGTCACGGCCTTGATTCGGAAAACCGATCCGACGCGATAGTCGAGGAAGTAGACCTCTCCATCCTCATCTTCGCCGAACGAGCTGATGTTCAGACCGGTCGTTAGCCGCTCGGTCGTGGTCCAGACGCCGTCCGCCGATCTCACTACCGTCCAGATGCGGCCGCTGCAAAAGTCCCCGAAAAGGTAGTGCCCATTCAGCGCCGCCTCCGACTGTCCCCTGTAGACGTAGCCGCCGGTTATCGAGCAGCCGTCGTCGCGACCATACTCCGCAATAGGGAGCACTAGTCCGCTCTTGTCACAACCCTCACCCGGTGCAAAGCACCGCGACCCCTCGATGATGTTCCACCCGTAGTTTTCGCCCCCGGCGCTCGCGGCAGGCTGAAAGTGCACCTCCTCCAGTCTGTTCTGCCCCACGTCGGCGATGTACAGGTCGCCCGTCTCGCGGTCGAACGAGTAGCGCCACGGGTTGCGCAGTCCGTAAGCCCATATCTCCGGCCGAACCCCCGCTTCGCCGACGAACGGGTTGTCCGCGGGCACGACGTAAGGCGAACCGGCGTCCACGTCTATCCGTAGCATCTTCCCAAGCAGCGTGGAGAGTTTCTGCCCGTAGCCTTGCGGGTCGCCCCCGCTCCCGCCGTCGCCCGTTCCGATATACAGATATCCATCCGGACCGAACGCAAGCATTCCGCCGTTGTGGTTTCTGTACGGCTGCTCGTACTCCAGGACGATTTGGAATGCGTCTGGAGCCGCCCGATCTGGATCATTCGAAGCCACACGGTATTCGGCGATCACTGTATCCCCGTCCCTGTCCGTGTAGTTCACGAACAGGCGTCCGTTATTCCGGTAATCGGGATGAAACACGAGACCCAGCAGTCCCTGCTCCGACCCTCCCGTGCTAACCAGATCCCCTATGTCCATGAACGGTTCAGGCTGTACTACGCCGCCTTTCAGGATCTGTATCGTCCCCTGCCGGCTCACCACGAACAGCCTCCCCGATCCGTCGCCCGCGTGGGTTAGCTGGACCGGCTGCTCGAAGTCCTCACCCACCTTTTCGACCGCGATTCCCGCCAGCGTCGGCGCGGCCGGAGTCGGCGACTGTTCCGCCTCTTTGGCCTCCGCTTCATCGGTCGGCGTTGGCGAAGGAGTAGGCGTAGGCGCGCTACTGTCGCCGGCCGGCGAGGTCGGGATTCTCAAGACCTCACCGGCCCGAATTTCATCCGGGTTCTCGATCTCGTTCGCTTCCGCCAGCTCACTCGTTGTAACTCCAAAGCGGCGGGCGATCTCCGACAGCGTGTCGTTCGGACTGACTTCGTATTCCAGCGGCGCGGCTGCGGTGGGAACGGCCGTGCTTGTAGGCGTCGGAGTGGGCGCGACCGTCGTAGGGGCTGCGGTAGTGGCGGTCGGAGTCGGCGGCGTCGGACTTGGGACCGCCTCCGTCTCGACGCGAGCCGTCGCCGTCGGCTGTGAAGCTTCCGCCCGCGGTGTTGGCGCTGTCTCGCGACCGCCTTCCTCGCAAGCGGCAGCGACTACAAGGAGTCCGGCCAACGCAAGAACCCAGAGGAGCTTCCTCATCAGACGGCAGGACTTGATCGAGCGCAGCGTCTGCCTGACTTCCTTACGGAACGGCGACCCCGGCCACATTGACCCTGAGCCGGTACACGCTCGTGTCGGCGGTCATGAACAGCGTCTTCCAATCAGAGCCGCCAAACGCCAGATTCGCCGGATGCTCGGGAGGCCGGATCCGGCCCAGCGCCTCGCCTTCCGCCGACACCACCCACGTGCTGCCCGGACCGGTTACCCACAGATTCCCCTCCACGTCGATCTTCATTCCGTCCGGTCCGTGCTCGTCGGCGACGCCGAGGTAGGTGAAGAAAACGCGGTCGTTGCTCAGCGACCCGTCAGCAGCCACGTCGAACGCCCTTATGTGCCGCGCGTGAGTATCGTCCACGTACAGGATGCTCTCATCGACGCTGAAAGCCAGTCCATTGGGCCTCACGAAATCATCGGCTAGCAATTCCACCGTTCCATCTAGCAGCACTCTGTACAGTCCGTTGAACCCGATTTCGCTAGGGATTTCGGCGTCACCCGAGCCCGGCCATGGAAGCAGGCCGTAGGGCGGGTCGGTGAAATAGACGATCCCGTCCGAGCGGACAGCCACGTCGTTCGGACTGTTGAGCCTCTTCCCGTCGTAATACTCGGCCAGCGGCTCCACCGAACCGTCCGCCTGCGTTATCGATACGCGTCGCCCCTGATGCTCGCAGGCGATCAGGCGTCCCTGCTTGTCCAGGGTCAGACCGTTCGAGCGCCCGCTCGGCGTCCGAAACGTGCTCACCGACGGCCCCTCAGGCCCCTCCTCCCATCTCACGATGCGGTTGTTTGGTATATCGCTGAACAGCAGATGGTCGCCACGCCAAAGCGGCCCTTCGGTGAATGTGAAGCCACCCGCTATCCGTTCGATCTCCGCATCGTCCCGAATCAGGCGCAGAAGGCGTGTGTCAAGAACTTCGATCATCGGGTCCATCCGAACATCCCTTTCGCGCTAGTAGGTCAGGAGCAAATACTATCCAATCTAACCGTCCGGAGTTCGCAGGGCCGCCCCATGGAGACAGTCCTGAGATATAGCGTATCCAGCCCTATCAGGCGCTTCCGCGCCCTTGCGCTGCAAACAGCGACTCGACTTCGGCCACCGTGGTAGCGTCCTGCGGCGACTTGTCCGCGCGCGGCATCGCCAGCACCCGCGGAAACCGCAGGGCATATCCCGCCTCGTCGCCCTTGCGCCCCGCCGTGTGGTTGGGACTGCGCGTAAGCTCGTCGGCCAGCACCGGCGCAACGTAACGCGGCTCCACCCAAACGTCAGCCTCGACGGTCGTATCAAGCATCGGCGGCGCCCCTTCCCGCGCGTCCTCGTCCAACAGCTCCCGTATCTGCACCCATTCCTCGTCGGAGAATCCGGTTCCCACCCTCGCTATCGTCTTCAGCCGGGCTTCCTCCGCGTCCCACACGGCCGTCAATATCGCCCCGATACCCCACGCTGTCCGTTTCCCCCGACCGCGCCAATACCCCACGATCGCGCAGTCCAACGAGTCGCTTAGTCCTCCCTTGTAGCTGCCTTTGAGCTTTATCCAGTTGAAGTTTCGCTTCCCGGCCTGATAGGGCGACTCCAGCCTCTTGACCAGGATGCCCTCAAGACCGTCCTCGACCCTGTCCGCGAAGTAGGTGTCCACCTTCTCAGGATCGGCCGTAACAATGCTCTCCGTGACGCCTATCGATTCGTTGGGATTGACTAGCCGCTCGAGCCGCTCGCGCCGCTCCTCGTACGACAGCGGCGTCAGGTCTTCCTCTCCTGCGTACAGAACGTCAAACGCCAGCAGCTTGAGCGGAATCGAATGCGCCAGCTCCTCGATACCGTGCTTGCGCCGCCGCGACATGGTTAGCTGGAAAGGTAGGAAATGCAGTGACTCCGGGTCATAACCCATCGCCTCGCCTTCGATAATCGCGCTTTCGCTGTTGAGTCGCGACCGCACGGCCTCGGCGACTTCCGGGAACATCCCGGTCATGTTCTCCAGGTTCCGGGAGAAGATGGCGACGTCGCCGCCCGCTCGGTGAATCTGTAGGCGAAATCCGTCGAACTTCGGCTCCACCGCGCATCTGCCGATCTTCTTGATGATCTCCGCACCCGACGACAGCCGCTCGGCCTGGGCCATCCGCACCGGATTGCCGACCTCCACGCGAATCTTGGCTATAGACTCGGCCCCGCCTTCGATATAGCGTTCCGCCACCAGTCCCAGATCGCTCACATAGTTATAGGCGCGCTCGATTGCCGAACGCTCGGATTTGTCGCCCACGACGGCGAACGACATCCCGTCCATGATCGTCGGATCGCCGACGCCTAGCCGCAGGCGTACGAGCGGGATTCGCACGAGATAGCGGTTCTCCAGAGGCCCGGCGTCGCGCATCAGGCTCGCAAGCTGGGTGACTTTGCTCTCCACCGAGCCTTCCCCCGAGGTCCGCGCTAGGGCGTCGAGCCGTTCAAACACTTCGATCACCGTCAAGCCCGCGCCTTCCGCTTGACAGAACCGCTCGGCGGTTAATCCGTGGTCGCCTAGGTCCCTGAGCTGCTCGCGGACTTCTCCAGGCTCGACGTCAAACGCGGCGGCGATCGCCGCCTGCAGCAATTTGTTGCCGATGCCGAACTCGACCTCCACGAACCTCGGCGCAACTCGACCTTGTAGCAAGTAGGCGACGTGGCGGGCCTCACCCGGATCGACGCTCTTGAAAATCTCCGCCAGGAGCTCTGTCATCGCTATTCGACCGCTCGTCTGCTCGATCCGCTCGAAGTAGCCGGCCAGTTCATAAAACTTCATATCTGGGCCGCGAAAATCCGCTCCCTCTCCCTTGAAGAGAAGTTTGCATAACCGTCATTCGCGCGAAAGAACGTCGCTCGGTACCCCGATACGGGGCGGGAATCCAGAAACTTCATGAATCAGGATGCCTCACGTTCATATCCCTACAAGTAGACCTCATGACACTGTATACATCGGCGCAATACCGTCCCGCGGCACCACACTCAAATCCGCTCCAGGTTCGCGAACGCCACGCTCAGCAGCTTAAGTCCCTCGGTCTTGAACGCTACGCTGACTTCCTCGCCTCCTGGCCCCACCTTGCCCGTGACAACTATCCCCTCGCCGAAAATCGAGTGGCGCACTCTGGCCCCGTCGGTGAAGGTCCGCTCCATCGACGCGACAGGCTCCGCTCCTTGACGATCCCGCACCGTATTTTCAACGCCTATCCATCCGTACCGTTGCGAATCTCTGGCCGGTTTGCGGTCCCGGTCCAGCAGTTCGTCCGGAATGTCGCTCAGGAACCTGGACGCCAATCGCGAAGAGCTTCCCCATCCCCCGCGGTAGCGCGAGTAAGTGAACACCAGACTGTCGATAGCGCGCGTCATACCCACGTAGGCCAGCCGGCGCTCTTCCTCCATCTGCGCGGGATCGGTAAAAGACCGTATGTGCGGGCAAAGCTCCTCCTCGAAACCCACGATGAAGACCTTGCGAAATTCCAGTCCCTTGGCTGCGTGCAGGGTGATGAGCGTAACGGCGTCCCCGTCGGCACGCATTCGATCTACGTCGGAGACCAGCGACACGTCCTGCAGAAAGGCGGTCATCGCCTCCGCCGGAGGCAGCCCCACATACCGCGTCGACGCCGCCACCAGCTCGATCACGTTGTCGATCCGCTCCTCACCGCGGTCCTCGTCTTCGTTCAAAAGCGCTTCGTAACCACTCTCCCGATAGACAAGCTGAATGAACGCGGGAAGCGACGTTGCCGACGCCGCCTCATCCAGTCTTGTCAGCAGCCGCCCCAGCGGCGTTAACACTCTGGCGGCGCGCGTGGAGAGATCGCTCTCGCTTTCTTGGGACAAGAGTCGTACCGCCTCGCCGGGCGCCATCGACCTCCACGACGCCCATCGCGCAAGCTCGTCGAGAGTCTTCGCTCCTATTCCCCGCGCGGGCACGTTCGCGATCCGCCCGAAGCTAACTGAATCTCTCGGATTGGCCACGCAACGGAGATAGGCCAGTAAGTCCTTGATCTCCCGCCGCTGGTAGAACTCGGTCGCACCCACAAGCTGATAGGCGACTCCCGCCCGCACGAAAGCCTCCTCGAACGGACGCGACTGTGCGTTGGTCCGGTACATAATTGCGACATCTCCGCGTCGCACGCCATCGCTCCCGACCGCCCTCAACTCCTTCAAGACGCGGCGCGCCTCGTCCTCCTCGTCGTATGCTTCCACGACGCGGATATCGTCCCCTCCGTCCCGCGCCGTCCACAGCTTTTTCGGCTTGCGTCCTGGAAGCGGTGAAACGACGCCGTGCGCCGCCTCCAGGATCATCTCGGTCGAGCGATAGTTCTGCTCTAGCTTGACGACCTTTGCGTCTGTGTACTCATTTTCGAACTCCAGCAGGTTGCGAATGTCCGCTCCCCGCCAGCCATAGATGCTCTGGTCGTCGTCGCCCACGACGCACAGGTTGCGATGCAATTTGCACAGCTCGCGCACCAGTAGATATTGGGCGCGATTGGTGTCCTGATATTCGTCCACCATCACGAAGCGAAATCTGTTGCGGTAGTAGTCGAGCACATCCGGCGAATCTCTCAGCAGGTTCACCGCTCGCACTATCAGGTCGCCGAAATCCAGTCCCCCCGACTCGGTCAGCAGTTGCTCGTAGCGCCGGTAGATGCGGGCGATCATCTCCTGTATATGCCCCTCGGCATATTCGGCATATTCGAAGTGAGTTCGCAATTCGTCCTTGGCGCGCGAGATCCCCGCCCGCGCCGCGGTCGGAGAAACCTGTGTGGGCGTCAATCCCAGGTCTTTCAACGCCGTTCGGACCACTGCAAGCTGGTCAGCGGCGTCGAAAATCGGGAAATTGCGATCCAGTCCGGCCTGGGCCGCGTTCCGCCGCAGCATTTCCGCGCACGTTCGGTGAAATGTGCCTATCGTCACGCCGCCGGCCCTTTCCGCAAGCAGGCGCGCGACGCGGTCCCGCATCTCGTCCGCGGCCTTGTTCGTAAACGTCACAGCCAGGATGTTCCACGGTGCGACGTTCCGCTCTGCGATCAGGTACGCGATCCGGTACGTGATAACGCGGGTCTTCCCCGACCCCGCCCCCGCCAATATCAGCAGAGGACCTCTTCCGTGGCGGACTGCTTCCCACTGCGGAGGATTCAGGTTCCAGCGTTCGGTTTCAGCCGTCAAGAGATGGTTTGCAAGGTCCAGGTGGTATGAATTTCGCAGCCATCCCGATTATAGGGACGCGGCCAGTGCCCGATGAACGGCTCTCCGAGCACTGCCCGACGCGGGCCAACGCCAATCAGAGATCAAAAATGGACACCGCAAACGATTTCCGGGGCATAATATCCTTATGACATCCAGCATCACCGCTCGCGGCGCGTACCGCGAAGTCGCATCGTTCGATGCGGGTAACGCCCAAATCGTGCCCGCGACTTTCGCGGACGTGAAGGGCATCAAGGCGATCATAGATCCTTACGCCGCGCAAGACCTCATGCTGCCTAGGTCCACCGAGGAGATATTTGAGAACATTCGCGAATATCTCGTCTATAGGATTCCGTCAGGCGTTATCGGCTGTGTCGCGCTGCACATTTTTTCGCCGGAGCTCGCCGAGGTCCGGGCACTTGCCGTGCACAGCGACTACACCGGACTCGGAATCGGCAGCCGTCTGGTCGGCGCGTGCCTGGACGAAGCGCGTGGTTTCGGGATACCCAAGGCGTTCACGCTCACCCTCGAAGAACGTTTCTTCGCCAGGTTGAACTTTCGCCGGGTCGAACGAGACACTCTCACGCTGAAGGTCTGGCAGGAGTGCTACCGCTGTCCCAAATTCGATCGCTGTGACGAGATCGCGATGGTGATGGACCTGGTCTGAAATCGCGTGCGGCCGCCCGCTAAGGGCGGCAACTGTGGCTGTACAATCGTGAGTCTGGAGGCGATTCGCGCAGTTGATTAGACCTCCCGAGCCATCAGCGAAAAAGGGCGGCGCCACATCGAAGCCGTAGAACAGCGAGCGTTACTGCAACGGCCGCAGATTTACGTTCAGCGGCCCATGGCGCTCGTCCTGATTGGCGCTCTGCTCGTCTTGTCGTTGGTCACCACCTCCGCAATCGTCTTCTGGTTCTTTTACGCGCTCACCGTACTCGTCGTCGTCTCGTACTTCTGGACGAAGAGCGCGGCTGACAATCTGAGAATCCGAAGGACGCTCGCCAACAAGTGGGCTACCACCGGCGATGCCATCGACGAGGAGATCCTGCTCAGCAACCTCGGCAGGCTGCCGATTCTGCTGGTCGAGTTGGACGACCAGTCCAACCTGCCCGGCTACTCGGCCAGTGTCGCCGAGAACCTCGACGGCCGCCAGACAAAGCGATGGATAAGCAGCGGTCGAGCCCTACGGCGAGGACTCTTCTCACTCGGCCCGATGACTGTAAGGACCGGCGATCCGTTCGGCATATTCCTCGCCGAGTTCGGCTTCCCCCAGGTAAGCACGTTGGTCGTCTATCCTCCGATTAGCGTCATGCCGGACTTCCGAATTCCTACGGGGTCGTTCTTCGGCAACACACGCTCCAACATTCGAAGCCCGCAGGTTACCGCCGATGCGTCCAGCGTGCGGGAGCTGGTCCCCGGCGATGAGATGAAGCGCATCCACTGGCTCTCGACCGCCAGGAAGATGACGCTGATGGTTAAGGAATTCGACCTGGAACCCGCTGCCAGCGTGTGGCTCGTTCTAGACATGCACCGGGCCGTTCAGAGCGGCAGCGGCGACGAGTCCACCGAGGAATACGCGGTCAAGATCGCCTCGGCCCTCGCCTACCAGCAGGTTCGAGATGGCAAGTCCGTGGGACTCGCCGCGTTCGGACGCGAGCGGATCCTCGTCGAGCCTCAAAAAGGCACCCGCCAGTTGTGGCGAATCCTTGAGCAGCTCGCAACTGTAAGCGCCAATGGAACGGCGCCGTTTGCCGAGTTCCTCACCGAAACCGCGCCCGCGTTCGGCCGTGGAATGAGCCTGGTCGCAATCTCACCGTCAAGCGATCTCGACTGGGGGACCGCCATGCTTAACCTCGGCGGTCGGGGGCTATTCCCCGGTGCCGTCCTGATCGATGGCGAGAGCTTTGGGGGAACCGGCTCCAATAGAGAGGTCCGCGAGCTTTTGGCTACCGCTGGAGTCAGTCTTCGCACCGTGCGCCAGGGGCAGAAGTTCGAGACCATCAGGGCTGAAATCGGCGCCGACTCTTACGCCGGTGCTACACCGCGATCGGCATTCGCCGTATCGCGAACGGCAAGCTCGGCCAGCGCGTGACCATCGCGGCCAGAGCCCTTTCTCGCACCGGTCTCGCCCGACCAGCCCAGGGCTGGCTGCCCATCATCTTGCTCATCGCGCTGGTGATGTCGGTCGTCTATTCCATCGATCAGGCGCGGTGGGCGGCCAATACCGGGATCATGTTCCCGTTCGCCGCCTTCGGAATCGCGGTCGGCGCATGGCTCTGCAACCGCAAACTCCACTCCGCCGTAATAATCGGCATCGGGGTCGTGGTGGGAGCCGTTTCGTCCTTCATCATCGTTTCCGAAGCCTTCCCAGGCCCGACCGACCTCGTTCCGAATTTCGTCGACATGTTCAGGCAAACTCTCGGATGGGTCGGCGACCGGCGCGCCGGCATCGCCACCGGCCCCCAGCCGCTCATCGGGGCGTTGACCACTAGTTGGGAGTTCGTAGTCGATCTCGGCATCCGCCTCGCCGACTGGTTCGATGTCGTCTCCTCGTTCAGGGCAAGCGCTGATAACGTCATTTTCCTTCTGTGGATGGCCTACGCCGCATGGGGAATGGGGTTCATCGGCGCGTGGGGACTCTACCGCCGCCGCAGCGTCGCCATCGCCGCGCTCGGCGCGGCCGTCGGCCTTGCTGTGAACGTTACCTACGTCGGTCCTACGCGGCTTCCGTTCATCATCTTCATGGTCGCGCTCCTTCTGCTCATGGTCCAGGTCAACCTCTTCGCTTTGTCGGACCGTTGGCAGAAGGCGAAGATCGAATACTCCGCCGAGCTGGGCATCAACATAACGGCGCTCAGCCTGGTGCTCGTAGCCGTGGTGACACTGTTCGCCGTGTTCTTCCCCCGAATTCGCGCCAATCCTCTTTCGGACTCGTTCTGGACCTACATGGGCGACGGCTGGGGCAACGTCGAGGCAGCCGCCAACCGGCTCTTCAGTGGCGTCTCGAACCCCTCCGGTGCGTCGTCGCTCTCCGGTCCGCAGCAGCTGCCCGTCGGAGCCGTGCTCCCGTTCACCAAGCGGGCCACGCTTATCGTTCAGTCGACGCACGAGGCGTACTGGCGGGGAGTGACCTACGACCGTTTCGTCGGAGACCGATGGGAAAACACCGACAAGGCGCTCACCGCGCGAGACCCCGGTCAGGCGCTTACCAAGGACGTTGAGCTCAAGTCGCGCATCGCCGTCAAGGCCAACATTGAGATTCTGGACTCCAATTCGTCGGTGCTCTTCATTCCCGGCGACCTCGTAACGATGAGCCGCAAATACCTCATTCAGAGCAGCGAGAAGGACGACGTAGGCGACTTCTCGTCCATCAGGGCGACTCGCAGCGTAGGCCGTCGAATCGCGTACTCGGTTGAGTCCACTCTCCCCGGACCTTCGGTTAGAGCACTGCGGGATGCGGGCACGGCCTACCCTGCATGGATCGATAAGTACTTACAGCTTCCCGACGTCAGCCCCCGGGTTGAAGAGCTAGCCGCTCGATTCGCCACGTCGGGCGACAACGCCTTCGACAGGGCGCAGCGTATCGAGTTCTTCCTGCGGCGCTATCCGTTCTCGATAGAGATCCCCGAACCGGCTCCCGGATCCGATGTCGTCGATCAATATCTGTTCGAATATAGACGCGGCTACGCCGACTACACCGCCTCCGCCATGGCCGTGCTGGCCCGCCTCAACGGCATACCCGCCCGCGTTGTCTCCGGCTACGTCCCGGGCACGTTCGACGAAGAAACCGGCAGATTCATTGCCGGACCCGAAGACTCCCACGTTTGGGTGGAAATCTTCTTTCCCGCTTACGGATGGATCCCGTTCGAGCCTTCCGGTTACCGGGTGCCTCTCGTTCGACAGGAAGGCGGAAGCGGTCTGGGAGGCGCAAATCCCGGCGACCTTATCGACATCTACGATCTCGAAGCCTTGCTCGATGACCTGGCGCTCGGCTCAACATCGGGCAACTTCGATCCCATAGGGGAGATCAACGAAAACCCCATCGTCGAATTTATCCGGACCGCATCGGGCGTCTTTATCGTGGTCGGCGGTATCGTCGGCACCCTTATCGGCGGATTTCTGCTCTATTTCCTCATCGGATTTGCCACAACCCGATTCCAGAGTCCAAAGACCCGGATACGCGGAACATATAAGCGAATGCTGAAATATGCGCGCTGGGCGGGTTACAATCCTAGTGAGGCGCGAACGCCGCTGGAACTGGCCGAGGCCTTGTCCGAAGGCTTGTATTCGAGCGAAAGCCAAACGGAAAAGACCCAGACAACGCGGGTTTTTCTGGAAGAGGACCGCCCTCCCAATGAGATCGCAAGACAGTATGCGCGAGCGCTTTACAGCGATCACGGAGTATTGCCGATAGATAGGCGCTCCGTTGACCGCGCCTGGAAGAGGCTCAGGCCTCTGCTCCTGGGAAGGATCATTCGACGGCGTAAGTTACTAGCTCGTTAGGGGCGCGAACCTTGGAGATTGCTGACGTCCGCGATATTGCAATCGTCGCCCTTGCAGCCGTATCGATCGTAACCGTAATCGTGCTGATCATCACCGCGGCTCTGCTGTGGCGGCTGATCGGCGTGATCAGGCGGGAAGTCCAGCCCATTCTGAAGTCCGCCGCATCGACCGCGGCATCCATACAGGGGATTACTTCCGCTGCCGAGAATTCTTCAACTGGAACTGTGGTAAAGACGGTAATAGCCGCGGGACGCGCCCGAAAACGGGCCTCGTTTCTGCGATTTGGACGAAAGTAGGTTGTTTTCCCATGCCTTACGCATTTCTGGGTGCGTTGATAGGTTTTGTAGTCGGTAGCATCGCGGGTGCTGTGATCGCGCCCAAGAAAGGGGCCGATATCCTCGAAAACGCTCGCATCAGATTCAGGAGGGCGCGTGTTGAGGCCGACGCCGCCGCCGACGAGGCTCAACGATCGATTGAGCAGTCGTTTGAAGAGGCGCGCCGGAACTAGGCCGCTAAGTCACACGTGAGTTTCCGCTAGTGTCGACCGCTGCAAGTATCGCTCTCCTGATACTCGCGGTCGAGTTGCTGCTGCTGTTTGGCGCAATCCTCATCGGCATAATAGTTGCGGGTGTCAGCGTGGTCGAGTCCACCGCAGTGACCCGTATGTTCCTCCGGCGTCAGGCAAAAAGCGCGGAAAATCTCGAACAGCGGATCGGCGGGATCGCTACCGACGCCATGACCCGGCTGACGGCGGCGGAACGTTATGCCGCTTGGGTCACTACGTTCGTCGAGTCAATCAAGCGAGAAGACGACGACGATCCGCGTTAAGTAGGAGATCTCACCTCGCTAGAGGCAGCGTTACAGGCTTGCCGCCGGAGTTGGCGGATTCGTAGATCGCCAGAATCAGTTCTAGCGGCGCTCTCGCGTCCACGCCCGTGATTTCCGGCGGGCGTCCCTCCGCAATCGCCTCTACGAGGTCTTCCACCTGTCTTATGTGTCCGATGTGGCCTACGTCCCGTGCGTCTGCGCCGGCGCCCTTGCGCGGTCCCGATCCGCTTGCCGCGCTCGGTGCCGTCGAACCGTCATCGACGTCCCACGCGATTGCCACGTCGTTTTCGAGCACTATCGTCCCCGCCTCACCGTGGAACTCCAGCCGCTTCGGCTGCGCCTTGCCCAGCGACGTTGCTCCCTGAATCACTCCGAGCGCCCCGCTCCTAAAACGCAGGATGGCCGCACCGGTGTCCTCGGCCTCGATATCGTGCCATCGATTTGTCGTAAAACCGCAAACACGCTCTACCGGCCCCATCACCCATTGCAAGGCGTCGATTGCGTGAATCGACTGGTTTATCAGTGCGCCGCCTCCGTCCTGCGCAAACGTCCCGCGCCAGCCACCGGCGTCGTAGTAGTCCTGCGATCTGTACCACTTCGTGTCTGCCTGCGCCAGCACCGTTCTTCCAAGGCGACCGCTCTGCACCAGCTCCCGGGCCGCGCGCAGGTCCGGTTCGAATCGGCTTTGAGAAATGCAGGCCAGCGTTACGCCGTTGGCCTCGCATGAGCTGATTAGACGGTCTGCCGCTTCAAGCGAAACGTCGATAGGCTTTTCGCAAAGCAGGTGGATTCCGGCCTCCGCCAGCGGGATCCCCACTTGCGCGTGAGTGCCACTCGGCACGCCAATCGTCGCCGCCGTCGCAAGCCCGCTTCCGATCAACTCGTCCACCGAACTGAACGCCGGCGCACCATACTCTTCGCCGACCGCTCGCGCCCGATCAATGTCCGTATCCACGACCGCGGCAAGGTCGGCTCCCTCGGCGTCCACCACCGCTCGCGCATGGGTCTTCCCGATAACGCCCATGCCGACAACCGCAATAGGAATGGGATTCGCCATCAAGCCCCCCGGGAGTAATTCTGGTCTGCCCGGCGTATGCAGGTCGCGGAACCGGTTGGCCGGCAGTCGAAGGCCGCAGATTATATCAACGAGGTGTTCTGCCCCCGTTGCCCGCAATCGGCGCAGCCTTGGGACTGGAACGGGAATTCGCCGTCGGATACGGTATGCGTTAACGTCACTGTTGATGCATATGGTCTTTCGGAAGATTGTTCGAAAGCCATGCAAACTCTCCGCTGGGCTTGAGACCAACCAGACCTTGAACTCAAAGTCCTCCGGATGTTTGCGCGCCGTAACTATAGGAGTCGCCGAAAGATGCCCGTAGCCGATGCCCGGGATTGCTCAATCAACTACCTGGAGCAGGGCGACGGTGTTCATAACGTCCTGTTCCTGCACGGCCTTCTTCAGTCTTCGGAGCTTTGGACACCGCTCATGCGCGGGATGCCAAGCATAGAGTTCCGACGGCTTGCGTTCGATCTTCCCGGCTGCGGGGGATCGTCACCACTTCCCACGCCCACAATCGACGCCATGGCCGACAGCGTTCGCCAGGCCCTGCACAGCATCAAGATCGAGCGGTGCAGCGTCGTTGCCTGTGGGGTAGGAGGCATGGTCGCGCAAAGTCTCGGCGCACGGTACCCCCACATTGTGTTCAAGCTTGTTCTCTTCGGCAGCCGCGCGTTTGCGTTGGACGCCCAAGCCGCCACCGCTCAGGCCGAGCGGCTTGCCGAGCTGGACTGGTCCCGTGAAGCGCTGAGCGACGAGATCGCTTCACACTACGTAAAGCGGCCCCGCGAAAAGCTCTTCGGGGAGTTGCTCGATATCGCTGAGGCCACCGACCAGCAGGCCGCTTGCGCCGTCGCACGGGAATACGCTAATGCGAACACCGTCGACCTTCTGAATCGATTGACCGCGCGAACTCTGATCATTCGGGGTGGCAAGGATGCTCCCCTCACCGCGGCCGAGGCCGAGATCCTCAGATCGCAGATTCCCACTTCAAGGATCGAGTCGATCGACTCCGCCGGCGCCATGGCGATGATTGAGGCGCCCCGCCTCTTCAAAACGCACATGCTCGAGCTTCTGCGTGAGTTTTAGGCTGAATCACTACCGAGGTCGTGATATTGTGTGCGCCCACTCGTCCGGGTCACGCCGCATGTCGCGGGAGGTGCTCCGACGCCAGACGCCGAGTTGGCCGTTTGCGAGACGGGCCAAGCCTGCGAGCATGTCGGAGGGCGCATGCGGCGCCGGACGGTGGGGATGACTAGTTGTTTAGCGGCAAGTTCCGTTTGCGTCGCCTGGGAGACGAGCCGGATCGGCGGGTGCGACTTTGACTGATCCAAATCTGATTGAAATACCCTACGGAGACCATTCCGTCATCTCGCTCCATTCAGCCGGACTCAATATCGCGGGCATCATGACCCCGGTCGACGTGTCGGGCGCGCTGTCGGTCGAAACCGCCCTCCGGGCCGCCCTCGACCGGCCTATCGGGTCTCCAACGCTCCAATGTCTCGGCGAACCGGGCGACGAATACCTCATCGTTGCTGACGATATGACCCGCGAAACACCGGTAGCCGCGATGACCGCAGTAGTTGCCGAGAGTCTCTCCGCCGCCGGCGTCAGCGATTGTCAGATAAAGGTACTCATCGCAACCGGCACTCATAGACCGATGACCGATGCCGAAATCCTGGAGCGCTTCGGCGAAGAGTTGACCCAACGCTTCGAAATCTGCAATCACGACTACCAGACCTCCACCCTCACCGATCTCGGTCTGACCGACAACGGAACGCCCATATCCGTCAATCAGCGAGTGCTCGACGCCGACGTGGTTATCGGAATGAGTTCAATCGTTCCACATCACATCCCGGGTTACTCGGGCGGGTCCAAGATTATCCAGCCCGGCGTCTCCGGCGAGCCGACGACCGCGTCGACGCACATGTTCAGCGCGGTCTCCGACACGCAGATACTCGGCATGGTCGAAAGTCCCGTTCGCCGCGAGATGGAGGAAGTCGCCGCGCGTGCCGGTCTAACCGCCATCCTCAACACTACGCTCAACGCCCGCGGCGAGATGGTCGATGCTTTCTTCGGCGATCCGAAAGCGGCGTTCCGCGCAGGCACCAAGGCATCTAGACGTATCTACGGCCTGGACGCGCCCTCGAATGTCGATATCGTTATCGCCGGAAGTCATCCGTGCGATATCGAGTTTTGGCAGGCGCACAAGAGCCTGTTCCCGGCGGCGCAGATGGTGCGGCCGGGAGGAACCATCATCGTCGTCGCGCCTTGCCCCGAAGGCGTCGCAATGACTCACGACGACGTGCTCAACTACGCCGATCAGACCTACTCGCGCATTCGAGACCTCGTGGACGCCGGCGCGGTGCACGACCCGGTGGGTGCCTCGAACGCCGTCGCCTGGTCGCGGATTCGAGAGTTCGCGGACATCTCGCTCGTCTCCGGCGGAATTTCTGCCGAAGATTGCCGCGCGCTCGGCTTTAGGCCGTTCGAATCGCTCGACGACGCCCTCGGCGATGCCCGGCGAAGGCTGGGAAAAGACGCATCGGTGGCGGTTATGACTCACGCTCCCGACACTCTTCCGATTCCAGTCAACTAGCGCCTCTTGGCCGACTGGGCGGTTATCGCCGATGACTTTACCGGCGCCATGGATACTGGGCTTCAATTCGCCAAGTCCGGACTGTCCACCGTTTTCGACCTGGGCGGCGCTTCGGGCGACTACGACGCCCTGGTCCTGAGCTCGAACAGCCGTTCGCTCGATCCTGATTCGGCCCGCTCCGCCACGCGAGGAGTCGCCGAACGCGCGGTATCGCTTGGCGCGCGCGTCTACAAGAAAATCGACTCCACCCTCCGCGGCAACATCGGTCCAGAGCTTGAGGTGGTTCTGCAAGCCGCCGGAGTCCGCGGCATGGTTATCGCGCCGGCCTTCCCGGCTCAGGGCCGTTCGACCGCGGGCGGAACTCAATTCCTTCGCGGCGTGCCCGTCTCGCGCACGGAGGCGTCCCGCGACCCCGTGGCCCCGGTAACCGAAGACCACCTGCCCACCCTCCTGGAAAGCACGTCAACGCTGCGCGCCGGTCACATTGCGCTGGATGCGGTCCGTTCGACACCGGGCACGCTTGCATCCCGGCTTACGAAACTATCGGAGGACGGCGCTAGGATCATCGTCGCCGATGCCGAGACCGACTCTGACTTGAACGCCATAGCCGCGGCAATAAAGCTCGCCCGTATGGACAAGCTCTCCGCCGGATCGGCAGGATTGGCCGAACGGCTCGTCGAAGCTCCGGCGACCGCCGCCCCAACACCGCCAGGCGCTTCTGCCGCGCACCGCGTCGTGCTCGCCGGGTCGTTTTCTCAGGTGACCCGGCGGCAAGTCGACTACGCCGCCCGGCAATTGGACGCGGTGGTCTATTCGCCCTCGGACTCGGACCTGGCCAATCCCGCGCTCGCCGTCGCCCACGCAACTGAGAATCTGCAAGCCGGCAAAATCTGGATAGGCTTCGCGGGACATCGCGGACGCCCCCTCCAACGCCAGAGCGCCGTCGATGCCCTGAACAGCTGGCTGGGCGATGTGTGTTACGTGCTTGAAGAGCGATTCAGCCGCCTCGGTCTGGTCCTCACTGGAGGCGAGACCGGAGCGATCTGTCTCGAACGGATACGCGCCGGCGCTATCGAGATCAGGGCCGAGGTGCAGTCGGGAATCGCTGGTGGGGTCTTGCTCGGTGGCCCCTTCGATCAACGTCTCGTCGTTACCAAAGCCGGCGCGTTCGGCAACGACGACGCGCTTGTGGAATCAGTTAACTGGCTCGCCGCAGGCGCCGGCTGATACACGCGCCGAACGACTCCGGCGCTATACTCGCTTGAACGGGTTCTAGAGAGGTAGATTCCTTGGGCAGTGTTTTCCAAGCAGTTCAGGTGGTTCTGGCGCTGATCCTGATCACGTCGGTGCTGCTTCAGGTTCGCAACGCCGGACTCGGTTCCGGATTTGGGCAGAGCGACAGTTTCTTCAACACCCGTCGCGGCGCCGACAAGCTGCTCTTCAATTTCACGATCGTCATCGCCATCAGCTTCTTCCTGATCTCGGTAGCCACCGTCAAGCTCATCTGACAACGTCGGCGCTCCCTCCCAATCCCCGGAGCACTGCGCCGCAAATGCCAGCCCCTCCCGCGCACACTGAGCCTGTCGAAGGGTGCCCCTGGACATCCCCTTTAATGCCCAAGATATACGCTGGCGGTCGCCCTCGGGTTAAACGCCCGCTTCCAAACCTCGTCAATCCTCGTCCTGCGCCTCAATTCGCATATCGCAGCGGTCCCGGTACCCGCAGCTGTCGCACGTGCGCCAGGGTTCGTCGCGGTCCTCCACTTCCCAAAACGCGGGGAATTCGCCCGACCCGATATTCATCGCTACCTCTCGCAACACCTCGGCAATCCGGTTCAGATCGTCGTTGGAGTAGTTCTTCCGGAGCTGCTGAAGCTGTGGAATCGTCCCTCGCACGATCACGTCCACCCTCGAGTCACCGACCATGAAGGCTGGCGGAATCACTCCCTTACGAGCCCGTACCCCCAAGCGGAAGAACGCATAGCCCACCGCGTAGCAAAACAGTTGAACATCGTTGTCGAGATAGTCCTCCCGATACGGCCAGAGCGACGTTTTGTGATCGACTGCAACTCCGTCGGTCTCGATCAGGTCCACCTGCCCCACGACGGGGACCGGAACGCCCTCTAGCTCGAAGCTGAACCTCTGCTCGACTAGGTGCGGCCGAACCTTCGGCGCGACTTCTTCGAGGTAGAACGACAGCATGTCGTACCCCTCTTCGCGCACCGAGTCGAACTCTTCCCGCGATGCGCCCACCGTTTCCGTCTCCGGCGGCAGTCCACGATCCCAGACCCGGTCGAAGATTCGTTCCATCTCTTCCACGGACGGGTCCTGACGGAACCTCCGCTTGGACTTAAGGGCCGCCTCGATGGCGGAGTGGACGGCATGTCCGAGAAGCCCGGCGGCGGATTGGATGCCCGTCCACCGTTCCAGAAAACGATGCTTATAAGCCAGCGGGCACCGCTGATACGTCCTCACCTGGGTAGGAGAAACCGTGGGCAGCGGATAACCTGAACTGGACATCAGGCTGAATCAGCGCTCCACTTCGCGAGACTCACCGACTCCGGAGATTTCGGCGGCGGCAAGCGCTGGTCCCTCCGGGAGTTGACCCCAAACCGAAAACAGACGATGCCGAAAGTATCCATCGCAATAGTCAATTTCAATGGGGAAGCCCTGCTCCGCAAAAACCTGCCGGACGTGCTTCGCCAAGACTATCAAGACTTCGAAATAATCGTCGTCGACAACGGATCGACCGACGGCAGCGTCAAGCTGCTGGAGGAGGAGTTTCCGGAGGTCCGGGTTGTCCGGTTGGAGCAAAACGCCGGATTCGCCGCCGGAGTGAACCGCGCCATCGAAAGCTCCAACGGCGACTACGTCGCAACGCTGAACAACGACGCCCGGCCAAACCCCGACTGGCTGTCAAATCTCGTCACCTTCGCCGAAGAGAACGCCGACTTCGGCATGATCGCCTCCAAGATGGTCTTCGACCACGACCCAGCCATCATAAATTCGGCCGGGATCTCCCTCGATTTGGCCGGTATCGCATGGGATCGAATGGTCGGCGACCGCGGCGGAGGACCTTCCCGAGAAATCTTCGGCCCCTCAGCCGGCGCGGCCTTGTACCGGCGAAGGCTCTTCGACGACGTGGGAGGCTTCGACGAGTCGTTTTTCGCCTATCTCGAAGACGTCGACCTCGCCTGGCGCGCCCGCCTCGCCGGCTGGCGCTGCTGGTACGTTGCAACCGCTGCCGTCCGCCACGAGCACTCCGCCACCGCGATAGAAGGATCGCCGTTCAAGAACTTCCATCTGGGCAGAAACAAAATCCTGTCCATCCTGAAAAACTACCCGTTCCCGCAACTGCTTCTGCACGCTCCGTTGATAGTCTTCTACGACCTCGGCGCTATTCCCTACACGCTCGTATCGCGGCGAGATCCGTCTATCCTGTTGGGAAGGCTGGCCGCGTTCCGGGAGCTCCGCAAGACGCTTTCCAGCCGCCGTGCCATTCAGCGGTCCCGGCGTGTGGGATGGTCCGGACTATCGGAGACGATGGACGGCTTTTATTCGCCGTGGACGCTGTTCCGCCGCTACTCGCGTCTCAGGTCCGTCCTCGCCCGACGATCCGCGGTCTAGGCCGCACGATCGGTTCCCATGCCCGGCTAGACCCCACCCCGTCGCTCCTTTCCCCTTGATTCCGGATCCGCAAAGGAATAGAAAGCACGCCTGCGTTTGCTACACTCGCTTTTCACGGGGCGTGGCGCAGTCCGGTAGCGCACTTCAATGGGGTTGAAGAGGTCGCAGGTTCAAATCCTGTCGCCCCGACCAGCTCAACACTTCAGACCGCCGCAATCCGTCCTCGGCTGATCCGCGAGTGAGCGGCATTCTTCCGTCCGGCGCCGCCAGCAAGTCCGACCGCCTGCCTACTCGGCCGGCTCCTCCGCTTCTTCCTCCGGCTCCGGTTCTACATCGGGTGCCGCGACCCTGGCCATTAGGACGCCGATCTCGTAAAGCAGGTACATGGGTATCGCGACCGTCATCTGCGTAAACGGGTCCGGCGTCGGAGTGATGATCGCGGCAATTATCACGATCACCACAATCGCGTAGCGGCGGAACCTGGATAGCGTTGACGACTTGATTATGCGCAGCTTGGCCAGCAGGAAAACGATGAACGGCGTCTCAAAGACCAGTCCGACCGCGACCAGCAGCTTGGCTACGAACGTGACGTGATTGTCTAGCGTTAGCTCCGTGCTGATGAAGTCCGGCGTGAACGTGGTTAGGAAGCCCATCGTGAATCGAAGAACCACGAACCACGCAAACAGGGCGCCGATGATGAACATTATGGATATCGCCGGAATCGATATGTAGAGCCACTTTTTCTCGTTTTCGTAGAGACCTGGAGCCACGAACGCCAGGATCTCGTACATCACGATTGGACTCGCGAATCCGACGCCGGCGATCATGGAAAGCTTGATGAATGTGAAGAACGCCTCGGTCGGGGCTATTTGCTGTAGCCCCACGCCCTGCGGCAGCGGCGATGCCATCAACTCGAAAACAGTGTCCTTGAAGGGCCACAGCGCGAAGCTCGCTACTCCGACCGCTATCGCCGCAATAGTCAAGCGCTTACGAAGCTCCACGAGGTGTTCGCGGAGCGTCATTACTCCTTCGGAGTCGCCCTCCGAAGCGGGCCCTTGGCCTGTGTTTATCGTGGTTTCCGCCAACTCAGTCCTATGCCTTTGTGGCTTCCGCCGCGCCCACCGGTGCCTTCATGGATTTCGCTATCGATCCCAGCACGCCGTTCACGAATGCCCCCGAACTCTCTCCACCGTAACGCTTCCCAAGCCGGACTGCCTCATCGATTGTCACCGCCAGCGGCACGCCTTGGAGCATCATCTCGGCCGTGGCGATCCGCATTATCGATAGGTCGATCTTCGAAAGCTGATTCAGCGGCCACTGCGGAGCGGCCGCCGCGATTCGTTCGTCTATCCTAGCGCCACGCTCCGAAACGGCTAGGCAAAGCCGTTCAGCATAGTCCATGTCTTCCTGATCGACTCCCTGTTCTTCACCGCGCAGCTTTAGCAGTTCCAAACGCTCCGCGCCTCTTGAATCCGCTTCAAACAGGACCTGTAGCAGAAATTCGCGAGAATACCTTCTGCCTCGGCGCGTCATGATCGCCTCAATACACACGCATCGCGTCGGCTTTTCAAACCGATCGGCAGCGCGCTACAGACCATTTTCTCAGACGGCCACAAGCGCGGCGTCTGGCTGCGAAGCTCCCAGCGACTTGTCCAGATGGTATTCCCCCCGCACGAAAGCCGGATCCGATAGCGCCTCTTCAAGATAAGCCAGATTGTTCGTAACGCCCTCGATTTCGCACTCGGCAATAGCCCTGCTGGCTCTGGCCACGGCTTCGGGCCTGTCACGTCCCCAGCAAGTTATCTTCGCAAGCAGCGAGTCGTAGTTGGGCGGAACGTCATACCCGTCATACGCGTGGGTGTCGATGCGAACGCCCGGTCCGCCCGGTGCTACAAACTTCGTTATCACCCCTGAGGCTGGCTGCCAGTCTCGCGAGGCGTCTTCCGCCAGCACGCGGCACTCGATGGCGTGACCCGTTGACGTGATTTCGTCTTGCGTCATCCCGATTCCTTCGCCCGCCGCGATTGCCAGCTGCTTCTTGACGATATCGACCCCGGTAATCGCTTCCGTAACCGGGTGCTCTACCTGAAGGCGGGAGTTGATCTCGATGAAATAGAACTCGCCGTCGTCTCCAACGAGGAACTCCACCGTGCCGGCATTCGTGTAACCCAGGTAACGGGTCAGGTCGACGGCGGCCTGGGCAAGTTGTCCGCGCAATTCACTCGATAGCCCCGGCGCGGGGCTTTCCTCGATGACTTTCTGATGACGGCGCTGCACCGAGCAGTCCCGCTCCCACAGGTGTAGCTGCACCGTCTCGTCGGCGAGGACCTGGACCTCCACGTGTCGCGCCCCTGTGACGAGCCGCTCCAGATACAGATCGCCGATTGAAAACGATCCGCGTGCTTCGGCCTGAGCCCGCACGAACAACTCGGGTAATTCGGCCGGCGTCTGCACTCTGCGCAGTCCGCGCCCGCCGCCGCCCGCCTTTGCCTTCAGCATCGCCGGGCAGCCGATTCGCTGCAGTTCGGACTTCGCCGTTTGAACGTCCAGGAGTTCCCGGTTCGACGTTTCCAGCGTAGGCAATCCAGCCTCTCGCGCGAACTCTATGGCCAGGCTCTTGTCCGCCACCGCTGCTATGACTTCCGGCGATGGACCGACGTAGGCGATTCCGTATTGATGACAGATTTCGGCAAAGAAGGCGTTCTCGGAGAGAAACCCCACGCCCGGATGGATCGCGTCCGCTCCCACTTTCAGGGCGGCGCTGATGATATTCGGGACGTTCAGATAGCTTTCAGTCGGCGAGCCAGGTCCCACGCACACGGCCTCGCCAGCAATCTGCGTATGCATGCAGTCGCGGTCCGCCTCAGAATAGACAGCCGCCGTGCTTATGCCCAGCTCGCTGCAAGCTCGCATCACGCGAACGGCGATCTCGCCGCGGTTTGCTACCAGTACTTTCGAAAACATCCCGCTACGTTCCTACATCGCCAGTCCGCCGTCAACCACCAGAACCTGACCGGTGACGTAGGCAGTCAGGTCCGACGCCAGAAAAGCGACGACTCCGGCCACATCCGCTGGCGCGCCCATCCGTCCCATCGGAATCATCTTCACTAGCTCATTGCGAGTCACTTCCGGGATGGCGTCCGTCATTGGCGATTCGAGAAATCCCGGAGCAACTGCGTTCACTGTAACGCTTCTCGAGGCCACCTCTCGGGCGAGCGACTTCGTGAAGCCTATGAGACCCGCCTTGGCCGCCGAATAGTTGGCTTGCCCCGCATTTCCCATCAACCCCGCCACCGACGACACGTTGATTATCCGGCCCGATCTCGCTCGCATCATCGACCGCACGACCGCCCGGCTGCATAGAAACGCCGACTTCAAGTTGGTGTCGATTACCGCGTCCCAGTCGTCGTCCGACATCCGCGCCAGCAGAGCGTCCCGCGTAATTCCCGCGTTGTTTATGAGGATATCCAGCCCGCCCAATAAATCGGTCGCCGTCGACACCAGACTCTTCGCGTCAGCCGAGTTCGAAACGTCTCCCGCAACCTGAACGGCATCGCCGCCGGCAGCGGTAATCCGATCCACCACCGTCTGAGCCGCTTCCTCGTTGGATCTGAAGTGAACCGCCACCTTGACGCCCGCGCGGCCAAGCTCTTCCGCCACGGCGCTACCAACCGCCCCCGACGCCCCGGTCACCAGCGCCCGCTTGTTCTCTAGCCCCGGATGCCTCACGATCTCAGTTCCCTTCGAGTCGGCGCGCCAGCCTCCGCACGCCGTCAACGTCACCAGCCGTCGTGGCCTCAGCTCCATCCACGCTTCTGGCGGCAAGACGCGAGAGCACCTGCCCCGGTCCGACTTCCACGAAGTCTCGCACGCCGTTCGATTCGATGAAGCCCATTGACTCACCCCACCTTACGGGCGACGCCAATTGAGCCGGAAGCTCTCTCCGCACCGCGGCGGCGTCCCCGAGAGGTCTTCCCTCAATGTTACCGACGACGGGAATCCCCGGGTCTCCAAGCAGAACGGCCAGCAACCGCCCCTGCATCTCTGACGAGGCGGGCAGCATAGCCGACGTATGAAAAGCTCCCGACACGCGCAGCGGCACCGCTCGACGAAATCCGTATTCCGACGCCCGCCTTCGCGCCAAAGCCACCGATTCAAGATCACCCGCCACCACAACCTGTTCCGGCGAGTTGTAGTTCGCAACGTCCAGGTAGCTCCCTCCCACACTTTCCCGTATGTCGCTGCATAGCCTGGTCGCGGCTTCGGTCGTTCCCGACAGCAACGCCAGCATCGTTCCCGGCCGCCGCCTGCCGGCCTCTTCCATCACGCGCCCCCGGAACGCCACAAGCTCAAGGCAGTCCTCCACCGATAGCGCTCCGGACGCCGCGAGCGCGGAATACTCTCCAACACTGTGCCCTGCCGTGAACGCGGGCGGCTGCCGAAAACGTCGAAGATCAAATTCGTCCGGTTGCCTAACCCCGGCTTCTTCGCAAGCCGCCGCCAGCATGGCAATGCTCACCGCAACCATGCACGGTTGAAGGTTTACGATCATCGCCAGTTCTTCCGCGGGACCTCCGAAGCAGAGCCTCCGAACAGGCAGCCCCGTACATTCGTCCGCGATTTCGAATACCTTGTCAGCGGATTCCCATTCGCCCGCGACGTCCCGCCCCATTCCCACATATTGAGACGCCTGACCCGGAAATAGCAGTGCGTAGGTCAACGCTTGACTTGTAGATTGGGAAGCCCGATTGCCGTCCCTCGAACTGTTGAGTCGTTAGCGATACTTGACCTTCGGCTGTTCCGTTGCTACCACTTCGGTGTTCCGGTAGTAGCCGCACACGGGGCAGACCCGGTGACTCGAAACGAGGCTGCGGCACTGTGTGCACCGGCCAAAGTTCATCGGTCGGAGAGCGTGATGAGACCGGCGTCGGTTCCGACGCCCTTTTACGATTCTCTGTTTGGGTTGCGCTCCCAAAACTAGATCACTCCCCGTCTATTTCGGACTGTGCTAACGACTCTTCCATCAGTTGCTTGAGCGGCTCCCAGCGTGGATCTACATCATACCCTTCACAACCACAGTCACCAACGTTTAGATTGCTGCCGCAAACAGGACACAGTCCTGCGCAATCAGGTTTGCAAAGTGCATTTGGGGAGATAGACGCGATCACCGTCTCCCGCAGCAGCTCGGTCAAATCGACCGAACCGTTCTGATCCAGCGCAAATACATCAGGGTCGTACTCGTCCATTTCAGCGTCGACCTTAGGACTTCCAAACGTAACGAACCTGCCGTCGAAAGAAGTCGCCCTGCGGTCGACAACCGGCTCCACACAGCGACGGCACGGGACCGAAACTTCCAGGTGAACGGTCCCAACTGCTACCAGCTCGCCGTCGCCGCGAAGAATCCGGCACTCGCCGAAAAACGGTCCTTGCGCCTCGTGAACTCCTAGCGTGCGGGAATGGCCCTCCAGCTTGACCCGGATTTCCGTACCCGCGCCCGCGGCAAGCAGCCGCGAGGCGCTTTGTATCAGCAGTTCCGGATTCCGTCTGGGCATTGTTTCAACCGGCGGGGATTACTGAGCGATAACCTGCTCACGAGACTCGCCCGGCTCTTCTTCGGGCCTTGCCTCAATCGCCTGAATACCTCGCTCGATGCTTGTCAGATGAGTGGCCAAACGCCGCTCCAGGTCCTGCAGCATATCGAGAGCGTAAGCGTCGATCTCTTGCCTCGTCTCCCTATCCATGTCTTCCGATTCCCGAATAATCTCATCCGCGCGGAACTGGGCTTGACGAACGATCTCCTCGTCCCGGATCATCGCCTCCGCCTGCTCCTTAGCCTTGGCCACGATCTGATCCGCCTCCATCTGGGCCGACTGCGGAATCTGCTCCCGTTCCCGCAAGACGCGCCGCGCCTCCCTGATCTCCTCCGGGATGCTTATCCGCATCTGATCGATGATGGATAGGATCTCGCGCTCGCTTATCATCACTTTCCTGACCATCGGGACCCGCTGGCCGGCCTCGAGCAGCGATTCAAGTCGCTCAATCAGGTTAATTAGGTCGATTTACGATCACTCCCGGAATAGCGCCTGCGAACGGTTGAATTCCAGTTTAGCGCGTAGGCGCTCCGCCACGCTCGTCGGAACCCAGTGATTGACAGGTTGACCAAGTGAGGCGATTTCCCGAACGAGACTCGAGCTGATGAATGCGAATTGGGGCGAAGTCAACAGACAAACCGTCTCCACATCCGACTCGATCACCTGGTTCATCGATGATAGCGAGAATTCGTATTCGAAGTCGGATAGTGCGCGCAATCCCCGCACCACCACCCGCGCCCCGATGCTTCTTGCAAACTCGACTGTCAAACCGCCGTAAGTCACAGCCGACACGTTAGGAGCGTGCTCCACCATTTCGCTCACCATTTGCAGCCGCTCTTGCGCTGAAAACAAGGGGTCTTTTTCAGACCCTCGATAAACCCCAACCACTACTTCGTCGAATATCGCCGACGCTCGCTTGACAATGTCAAGATGACCGTTCGTCAGCGGGTCGAACGTGCCGGGAAAGAACGCCTTCAAATCACCCCCAAAGATGGGCGGGAATTATAGCAACGCCCCCACCAGAGCGCGGCCCATTCGACCGACCTCCCATCGGCAAGGCCGGTCGCACCAGTCCATACCATATCCTGAACACCAGTTCGACATGGACAAGCCGTGAAAACAGGGCATCGATTCCTGAAACTCCATATCGCAGTAACCGCGGTGATCGCGCTATCGGCCATCCTCGGCGCTACGTGTGAGCGGAGCGGCGACGACTCGACCGCGAAGACCCCGACTCCGATAGCTGGCGTCCCCACTCAGTCACCAACCGCGTCCCCAGCGTCCACGCCGACACCGCTTCCCACCGCGACTCCCACGCCGGCTCCCCTCAGCGGCGCCGAAATCTTCTCCCGCGTCTCACCTAATGTACCCGTCATAATGACCGGCTCTGGTCTGGGAAGCGGAGTGCTCATCCCCGGCGGATTCATCGTCACAAATGCTCACGTCGTCTGGGGATATCCAAACGTTTTGGTCAAGTTTCCGAACAGCGACGCTCATCGGACCCTCCCTGTCATCGGGCTGGACCTCATGGCGGATTTAGCCGTCATCGGTCCCGTCAACGTGCTTGAGGAGGGGTTGGAACTGAAGGACGGGGAGGATCTGGCAATTGGCTCAGACGTATATCTCGTCGGATACCCCGACGAAGTCGAAGTATTCCCGGACAAGCCGACAATCACGCGCGGCGTCATATCTCGATTCCGGCAGTGGCGCGCTCTCGATTTAACGCTAATTCAAAGCGACGCGGCGACGGGCGGCGGCCAGAGCGGCGGCGTGATGGTCTCCGAAAACGGTGATGTGATCGGCATCACGACCCGCACCTTTGGTGATCGCCGGTTCATCATCGCAACGTCCGCGGCCGACATACGCGAGCGTGTCGACGGCCTCATCCAGGGTGAAGACGTCGACGGATTGCGAGATCGGCCGCTGCCCTCACACGGGGCGACTCAGCACCAGTTCAAGCTGACCGACCAGTGGGATTCCAAGATCGCCGTCCTGTATGAGCGAGAAGATACCGAGATCGAGATCCGACTCGAAAGCGAAACGGACTCCGCATTCGCCGTCGCCGACGTTTCGGGAGACGTAATACTCGACGTAGACGATTCGGAGTCAGGTGTCGAGTGGGGTTCGACTACGCTAGAAACGCTGGGTCCCCACTTTGTGCTATTCCAACAATTCTCGTCGGAGGCTGGCGAATTTGCGCTCCAGGCGAGTCACGACCTGCATTTTGTCGACGACAAAGACGATCACCGGCGGGTCTCCGTCAACGAATCCGTTATTGGAAACGTGGACGCGCCTCTTGACGAGGACTACTTCGAGCTTCAACTCGACGCCGGCGAGTCGGTCGCCATAAGAGTCGAATCGTTCATGATGAATCCCTACGTCAGAGTCGCGCGCGCCGATTGGACCACGGCTGCCGTCTCCGACGACGACGGTGGGGGTGGCGTGCTTGGCCGGGATGCGTTCGTCAGCTTCACTGCCCAGGAGTCCGGGACCTACATAGTCCTGGTATCGGATTCCTGGGATAACCAGGTCGGCGGCTATTTTCTGAAAGTCGATGGGGCGCCCCGCCAGGCTGTTTCGCCGACTCCCGCCGCAACCCCGGTGCCTCGACCGGTCCCGAGCCCCCACGGCCTTATGTCCACCTACGCCAACGCCGAGTACGAATTCTCGATCCAGTACCCGACCGACTGGCTGGAATCCCCCCGCAAAAGCGCTTGGGAAGGTGTCGAGTCACAATTTCGAAGTGACGACGATGAGTTCTTGACGGTCCGGATTCACGATCTACCAAAACAGGGGCTGGGCGGTTGGAGTCTCGACGACTACGTCGATTTTTGGGCGGCCTGGATTGAATCGGAGGAGATTGGGGGCCACGTCACAGCGAACATCGAGTACGGAGATATCGGGGGAAAACCGGCGCGGCTCCTCGCGTACACGCACAGCGGCACTCAATCAGTTCTCCTGATCTTCGTCAACGATCAAAAGATCTCTTACAGCGCCGGATATGACCTGCGCTTGCCGCCCGCCGAAGACACGCTTCGGATGGTCAAATATTCGTTGGGCACGTTCACCGTCCGCGGCCAACCACTCCGATTCATGCCCCAGCTTCCGCCTATCGAGACCTATTCTCCCGACAGTCCCGCCACCACGCCCGAATCGGCTCCCGAGCCTATTTGGTTCGCGCCAATGGCGACTTACCGTGATGAAGAAAACTCTTTGTCCATCCAGTTCCCAGCCGATTGGACGGCCTATGGGTCGGAACAAACCGATGTTGTTACATTCGAGAGTGACTATCGAGAGTTCTTTAGCGTCTTTACCGACAATAGCCGTCGAACGGGACCTGTCTACCGGACTCTCGATGAATATGTCGATTGGTTGGTGCAGCAGCTCGAATCGACGGCCGGTTACGAAATCGTTCAGATATCTGACTACGGTGAAATCAAGGGACTACCGGCTCGGTTGCTTCTCCACACGAACGACGAACTTGAACGTCACCTCGTAAACCTGGTCTTCCTCAGCGAGCAGCAAGTCGGGTATGCCGTTTCGTACGATTTCCCGGCTTCGTTCACGGGAGAACTCGCGCCTCTGATCGAGTACTCGTTCCGCTCGATCACCGCTGAAGGAAGTCCATTAACCAACACGCCCGACTTTCCAGACCTCCAGAGAGTCTTTTCGGGCGCCGCGGCCCCCTCGACCGAATCTGCCCCCGTACGTGGCCGGTTCATGCCGATCGCCACGTATGACCATGACGAATACTCATTCTCCATCCAGTACCCCGCCGAATGGATAGCGGAAGAAGGCGATGATCCGGAGGTGGAAATTGCGAGCGCCGAGGGTGACACTCTGGAGCTGTATGTAGCGGACCCTCGCCAAGCAGGACTCGGCGACCAGACCCTTGATCAGCACGTCGACGAGTTCCTGCACACAATCGAATCGAGTGACGCCCCGGAAGACCTCAAGCCGCGAGTTGTTTCGTCGTCTAGATTCGGTCAGATCGCCGGTCGGCCCGCACACTTGTTGATTCTCGATAATCGCCAAACCGACGAAATCGCCGTCTATTTCTTATACATAGACGAAGACGGAGTGCTCTTTCAGGTGCTTGTTATCTTGCATACCGCCCAGCGGGAAGACCTCCAGCAGATCGTCGACTATTCCCTCCGCTCTATCACCATCGACGGCAATCCCCTCACCAACACTCCCGAGTTTCCGTCCCTCGCGACGATTTCTTCCAGCGGCACTGTCCAGTCGACCGAACCCTCTCCCGGGCAGTCCCGATTAGTGCCCATGGCTATGTACAGCAGCGACGAGTACACGATCACCATCCAACATCCGGCCGACTGGAAAACAAACTTTGACTCTGATACGGGGGCGCAGTTCCAAAGCCGCAGAGACGACATTTTGACTCTCTTCTTTGCCGACCGCGATCACGCCCGTGGCAACCGTACTCTCGATCAACTAGTCGATGATCATTTGTCCGCTCTCGGACCAGAAGGCAGCGGCTTCCAGGTCGTTTCGTCGTCAAGATTCGGTGAGGTCGGCGGTCTTCCCGCACACCTGACCGTCCTCTTCGATCACGAAGCCGAGAGACTCCACGTTTATTTGTTCCACGTCGACGATGGCGGTGTGATCTATATGGCGATCTTCTCGCTGGACGCCTCGAATCTGGAAGACCTCCAGCCGATTGTCGAATACTCCCTGCGCTCACTCACCATCGACGGCAACCCGCTAACCGAGGCGCCCGAGTTTCCATCACTCGCTCCCTCGTCCTCGGACGACACCCAACCCGCCCCAGACTCCTCCCTGACACAAAGCCCCTTCGGCCCAATGGCAACGTACCGCGACGACGAGTTCGCCTTCTCGTTCCAGTATCCCGCCGACTGGGAAGTTCTGCCCGAGGACGGTGATTGGAAAGCGCGATTCCTCGGTGGCGAGGGTGCGGCTCTCGGAATCGGGTTCCAGGATTTCGGCGACGAGACTCCGGTCAGTCTGACGCCAGAGCAGCACCACCAACTAGTCGCTGACGTGATCATTGAGCATTGGCGGCCGGCCGGCTCCGGTCATCGGATTCTCTCAAACTCGGATTTCGGCGTCATCGATGATCGGCCAGTCCACCTGACGCTGGTCACCACCCTCGACGGCCGCGAGAACTTGGCCGTGTTGACATTCCTTTCAGCGACTGACGTGTTCTACGTGGTTGCCCTACAAATTCCCGCTTCCGGTTTGGACCGGCTCGTCCCCATGTTTGATTACTTGATCCGCTCGATCACTATCGACGGCAAACCGCTAACCGGCGCTCCCGAGTTTCCGTCTTTCGAGACCGTCTCTTCGAACGATGCCCAACCGTCTCCGGAGTCCTCTCTGATACAAAGCCCATTCGGCCCAATGTCGACGTACCGCGACGACGAGTTCGGCTTCGCAATGCAGTACCCGACCGGTTGGGAGGAACAAACTAGCAGTGTGTCTTTCGATGCACGTTTCGTTAGTGACGCGCGCGACACGCTCGGAGTCTCCATAGAGGATCACTCAGGTCTCGGATTCTCCACTCCAGAGCGGTACATCGACCAGATTCTTCTCAAGTCCGATGCTGTCAATAACGAATATCGAGTTCTCTACAACTCGGACTTCGGTCACGTCGACGGTAGGCTGGCAAGGCTACTCGTATTCGCCAGCAACTCTGATGACATTCGCCTCGTCCAGCTTGTTTACGTTTCAGCCGACAGCGCGGTCTATAAAGTCTGGCTAGGCTCGCGAACGTTTCGATTCGAGGGACTTGCCCCACTGTTCTACTATCTACTCCGCTCCATCACGATCTACGGTGCCCCGCTGACCGACACGCCCGAGTTTCCGTCGACTGACACCGCTCCTTCGGATGAGACCCAACAGACTCCGGAGTCTTCTCAGGTACAGAGCCCTTTCGGCCCGATGTCGACGTACCGGGACGATAAGTTCGCCTTCTCCATCCACCATCCCGCCGGCTGGATTCCGCTTCCCGTCGAAGGAGAAGAAGGTCGCGTTCATTTAACTAGCGGTGATCAGGGCGTTTCGTCCACATTCCTCTCGGTCGCGATAATTAGCCTGCCCGAGAATGTGCCTCGCGAAGAAGCTCTGGACGCTTACCTCGAAACTCATTTAGCCTCGGAATGGGCACGAAGGGAAGGCACTAGTGTTCTCTTTGGCTCGCGATACGGTCAAATTGACGGCCGACCGGCGCACTTGATCATTTGGAGACTTGTTCGCAACAACAGCGTTGCTTATGCCGCTCAGCTGTTGTACGTATCGGATGATCTGATCCTCTACGGCGTCAACCTATCCTCATCCCCCTCCGGGTTCCGGAAATCAACGCCATTGTTCGAACACTTGCTCAACTCGGTCATGATTGACGGCAAGCCGCTTGTCAACACCCCCGAATTCCCACGCGTGGAATAGTTCAAGCATCACTGTTCTTCTTGCCCTAACTCCCCCGGCCTCGCTGTCGCGAAAGTCGCGGCCTCAGGGATCCTGCTGAGCGTCACAAGGATCCCGATCTCAAGGTAGTTCGAGGCTCCTCGGTCGTCTCCGGGTAGAAGGCTCTCCACGACGGTAAGAGACTCATTCGAACCATCGGCCATCTGCATTGGCTATCGTCATTCGGATCGCGCCGGCTCGATGCCCCTTCTCAAAACCGCCAGGAGCAGCCGGCAAATGGCGATCACCAGGACACTCATCCCACCCGCCGCCATCCCTTCGAGCAACTCCATTTCGCCTCCTGCAAAGAGAAGTTTCGGCCGGGGGTGGTCGGGCGGGGCGTACCGCCGTGGGAGGCGCAAAAGCGATACGAGAGAGGCACACCCCGCCCCTCGGTTGGTCAGATGGGGAGGGATACAGCGGCTCAACGGCCATCGGTTCCCTGCTCCAGTTCCCTACCGACGTCTTCCTGATCGCGGCGCGGCTCGCCGGTTAGCAGAACTACGACGGCGATGAATGAGAGAGTCATGACCGCCTACGGAGATGCCATATAACAACGGGTCTAAGGGCATCTACACTCTCCTTACCGGTTGACGCGGAGGTGGGGCGGGGAGGCACATGTTTCGGCGCATGCGGCGAGGCTAATCGCGAACCTCCCCGCCCCTCGGCTGACCAGGGTGGGGCGGCGTCCGCTCCGGGAGGAAGACACACGCCGCCCCTCGGCCGGTCGGGTGGGAGCGATATTCAGGCCATACACATCGACAGCCACCAGGTTGCGAAACTCAGGGTCAGCACGGCGGCGACGACCAGGCCGAGGGCATCGCGGTCTTTTTCAGTCATCCGCTCCTCGTAACGTATCGCTGAGTGACCGCCGACAGCCTCTCAAGCACCGTCAGCGCCAGCGAAATCATGCCGATGATCATCGCCGCCGCGAAGAACGCGCCGATCATCGCGACAATCACGATCACGACCACGGCGGCCAAAGTGAGCATCGTCTCGATCACTCCGCACCTCCTTAGGGAAATAGAGAGGCCCCGGCCAGGGAACCCTGGCCGGGGCCTCGCGTTAGCTAGAAACCTCCTTTAGCCGCCTGCGGCGTCAATCGTGATATCGAACGTGTCGCTGACACTGTCACCATCGTTGTCCGTGACGGTGTACGTGACCGTGGTCGTGCCGGCTGTCGTGGGCGTGCCACCCAGATAACGGTTTGCGCTGTTGAAGCTCATGCCGTCGGGCAGATTCTGGACCGAGTACTCCAACGGAGCGTTGCCGCCAGTGGCTTCAGCCAACTGCACCGACACTGGAACACCAACCGTCAGCGTGCCGGTGGCAATGTCGGCCTGACTAAGCGTTGGAGTTGTGTCCTCCTCGATCGTGATCTCGAACGTCAGCGTGGCCGGATTATTACCGTCCTCGTCCGTCGCCGTGTAGGTGAACTCGGTTGCGGTTTGCGGCCCGGTCCGCGAGATGGTCGCCTCCCTGGTGGCCGCATTGAACGTCACCCAGGCTGCGGTGCCGGAAGTAGGCGCCAACGTGTACGTCAGGTCGCCGTTGCCACCCGTGGCCTCTGGCAAGGTCATTCTGTGAACGCCCGTGACCTGCAAGAGAGTAACGTCCTCGATCGTGGTGGTGCCGAAAGTCGGATCCACGTCCTCGACCGCAGGCCTCACCGTGACCATAAAGGTGACCGAGTCCGAGTCGCCATCGTGGTCCGTCGCGGTGTAGGTGAACGTGGCGCTCTGCGCGCTGGTCACCGTCACGGTCAGCACTTTGGAACTGGCGTCGAACGAGACCCAGCCGACATCGGGACTGAGGCTGTAGGTAATGGTGCCGTTGCCGCCCGAAGCCACGTCGGCAAAGGCGGTCTGCGCCAAGCCACTGGTAGCGGTGGCGTCCACGTCCAACGTGATGTCATCGATGCTGTAATCGGCAGCGAACATCGGCGACGTGTCCGCGTCATACACCACGACGTCAAACTCAAGAGTGTTGACCTGGTTGACTGACGACGTAGTCGCGGTCAGGGTGAGCGTAGCGCTGGGAGCCGCGGCTGTTGTTAGGCCGCCCAGCTTCCTGGCGTCCGCATCGAAGCTGAGTCCATCGGGGATGGTCCCGGTCAGCGCGTACGTCGTCGTGTCATCCGCGCCCGGCGCGACCGGCAGGGTGAGATCCACGACCTCGCCCACGAACCAGATCTGGTTCTGGGGACTGGCCCACGTGAACACTGCTGGAGCGGCCGGTGCGGGTGCTGGCGCACCACCATCGCCGCTCGGTGTGCCGCCGCCGCCACCGCCACCGCCACCGCCACCGGAGGGTGCTCTGGGTGCGGGAGCCGCGGGCGGGACGTAGCCGTACAGCACGCCCATGTCTGTTCCGGCCAGGAACTCTTCAACGGTGCCTCGCATGATCACGCTGTCGGCGATCCGAGCCGCCAGCTCAAGGTCGCCGCTGCGATGCCAGGCCACGTGATTGACTCTCAGCCAGTCGTCGCTGGAGCGGTCAACCGCCGTTGGTCCTGACGGCGCTGGCGTCGGCTGCCCTATCGCGGCGTTGTGGTCGATGACCCACTGCGCGTCGGCGTTGGCGCCGTGAACGGCCGCATACAGCGCCTGGACTTCGGGCGGCTGGTCGGAAAACCGCTGCCCGTCGTTGGCGGGGTGGTCCGCGAGAGCGCCCCCCACCGTGAGCGCCACCAAGAGCACGGCGCTCATGACGGCTATGACACTTCGCTTAATCAATGCAACCTCCGTTGCTGCTAGCGGCCGGTAACCCACGGCAGCTGCAATCCATAGCAATAGCCACCTGTGTGGCGGGCCTTCTAAATACGGGACAGAGGAACTCCGTCCGGGAAAAGGAAAAACCGACTGTCGACGACAGTCGGCTGGATTCAGGCTCTGCTCATTTGTGGACCCCCTAAGGTGGGTAACACCGCCGTTTAGGCGGCCCCCCTTAGGCGGGTAACTCTGCCGTTACGAGACCACATAAAGCCGTGGAGGGCCTGACAAATCGCCCGCCCTCACACGGCAAGCTCTATGTAGTCAATTCATACAAACGTAACGGCGGTAGAAGTGTAACAAAAACGACGCGCCGTGTCGCAAATCGACGAATTTAGTTATGCGTCTGTCACGGCATAACTATCCTCTTCACGGAATTGTGATGGCGGCCGGCATCGCCATCGGGAAATAGCTCACCGATTTCGAGCTCGAGTTCTCGCATCGGGCAGCCAAAGCTGATCTGGCTCAGTTGGAATCGTCGCCGGAAACCCTGACATAGACGCTGAACGCCGAGTCCCCGTGAGTGCGCGTCTTTGATAGCGCCAACCCGTTGGCTGCGGCGGGCGGCGAGCGGCGCGATGCGTGCTCCAGCACCAGAACCCCGCCCTCCGACGCCAGTCTCGCGGAAACGCACGCGACCAACCCGTCGAGGTCGGCATGCTCATAAGGCGGATCTGCCAGCACTAGATCGAACACGCTGTCGCCCGACCGCAAGAACGCCTCGACCGGCCGCGCGACGACCTCCGACCGGTCGGTAAATCCCGACTTCTCCAGGTTCGCGCGGATTATCGAAGCGGCCGCTCGGTTCGACTCGACGAACGTGCCCAAGCTCGCGCCCCTGCTCAGGGCCTCGATCCCAAGGATGCCGCTCCCCGCGAACAGATCGGCCACCGTCTCGAACCAAAAACCGCCGAGCGACGCAAATATCGCCTCCCGCAGCTTTGCCGAGGTCGGGCGGGTGACTGAACGTCTCGGAATCCTCAGCATCCTGCCGCGCGCCGACCCCGCCGTCACGCGGACCCCGCGGCCCGGCAAGCTATCCTCGCTTCTCGTTCACGAAAGCTCGGCCAGGCTGTCCCAGAAATCCGCCAGCCGTTCCGCCACGCCTGTGTTTTCCGGGTCCTTCAGATAACCGTCCCGTTTGAACAGCGCCACCGCCTCCCGGCGGGCAAGCTCCAGCGTGTCGACGTCCGACAGGCTCGCCACCTTCAGCACCGGCAGCCCGCTCTGCCGCGAGCCCAGAATCTCCCCTGGACCCCTTATTTCCAGGTCCTTTTCAGCCAGCGCGAATCCATCGCCCGAGCGCGTCATCGCCCGCAGCCGCTCGTTTTCGGCGGCGTCGGTCGAGTCGCTGAACAGCAGGCAATAGCTCTGCTGATCGCTGCGCCCCACGCGTCCTCGAAACTGGTGCAGCTGCGCCAGGCCGAACCGCTCGGCCCCCTCGATAATCATCACCGTCGCGTTCGGCACGTCGACCCCAACCTCCACCAGCGCCGTGCTGACCAGCAGTTTGATTTCGCCGTTCCTGAGACGAATCATCGTCTCGGTCTTCCTCTTGTTGCTCATCCGCCCGTGCAGCAGCGCTATTCCGTCCCCGAATTCCGGAAAAACCTCCTCGCGCAGCCTTTCGAACTCGCGCTCGGCCGCCCTGACTTGGAGAGTCTCCGACTCGTCGATCACCGGATAAACCGCAAACGCCTGCCATCCTGCGGCAAGCTGTCCTCGCACGAATCTGTAAGCCTTCGCCCGCGTCTCCGGCGAGATGAGGGCCGTCTTTACGGGAATACGCCCCGGCGGCATTTCGCTTATTCGGGTTATGTCAAGATCGCCGTACAGTGTCAACGCCAGCGTTCGCGGTATGGGTGTGGCGGTCATAACCAGCATGTGCGGATTGAATCCCTTGCCTCGCAGCCGTGCCCGCTGATGGACTCCGAAGCGGTGCTGCTCGTCCACGATGACGAGGTTTAGATCGCGAAATCTCCCCTCATCGGCGATCAGTGCGTGCGTTCCGACCACGATTTGCACTTCGCCATTCTCGACCCTCTCCCAAGCCTTCCGACGCCTGGCCTTGGTCAGCGCCCCCGTTATCAGCGCGGCCTCGAAGCCATAAGAAGACATGAGGTCGGTCAAAGTCTGAAAATGCTGCTCAGCCAGGATCTGCGTGGGAGCCATGAACGCCGACTGCGCGCCGGCCAGCGCCGCCGCCAGCAGCGCTGCGGCGGCCACCACCGTCTTGCCTGATCCAACGTCCCCTTGGAGCAGCCGGTTCATCGCGATTGGACGTTCGATGTCGTCGAGAATGTCCGCCACCGCCTGCTTTTGATCGCCGGTTAGCGCAAATCCCAAGGAACGAACGAAACTCCGCACGTCGTCACGCTCTACCGTTACGGCCTTGCCCGGGCTGCCCTCACGCCAGTCTCTGCGCCTTTCCAGCACGCCCAGTTGGAGAAGAAACAGCTCGTCGAACGCCAGGCGCTTCACCGCCCGGACGGCGTCTTCCGGGGTATCTGGAAAGTGGATCGACCGGAGCGCTTCCTCGATGCCGATCAACCCCGCCGATTCCAGAATCCGCTCGGGCAGAAACTCGTCAACCAGCGCCGCGCACGCCTCGACCGCTTGTGATGCCCAGAGCCGCAGAAGCTTTTGCGATAGCTTGCCGGTGCTCCGGTACACGGGCACCTGGCGTCCTGAATGCAGCGACCGTCCCAGGTCCAGCTCGTATTCGGGCGCTCGCATTTCGGGGCCTAGATCTCCCCACGCCGCCCGTCCGAAAAACGCGACTCCCTTCTTGTTTCGAAGGTTTTTGGCGACGTAAGGCTGGTTGAACCAGATCGCCTTGATGTCCCCCGACTCATCGCTGAGCAGCGCCTCCGTAAGCGTGAATCGCCGCTGTGGCGACTTCCGGCTGACAACCTCGATAACGTCGGCGATCACGTTGACGGCATCTCCCGGCTCAACATCGGCTATGGGAGTGAACGTCGATCTATCGAGATATCTGCGCGGAAAATGGAAAAGCATGTCTCGATAGGTGCCGATGCCGAGCTTCTCAAGCAGCTTTTCGTACTGCGGCCCAACCCTAAACAGGTCCGTTACGGGCGATTCTAGGCCGACGCCGGACGCTCGCTTTTTCTTCCGTCGAGGAGCCGCCCGCTCGGGCCGCTCGGTGCGCTCCCCCAGGCTTTGCATCGCCTCGGCTACGGCCGCCGCCCTGGTCGAAGCGTCCATGCCTTCATAAGCTTCGAGCGCTTTGACTTCCGGCGAAAGTGTTCCGCCGGCGTCGCTGGAAATCAGTCCGGCAATGAACCTGCCGAGACCGCCCATTACCGCCCGGTCGGGGAAACCTCGCTCTCGTTCCGCGTCGAGGACACGCGCAAGGACCTTGAGTTTGGAAGTCAGGTCGTCGCTATTCGAGCGAGATGATGTAGTCGTAGTGTGGCTGGCCTCCATCGGCAATCTCGAACTCAACATCCGGGAAGGCGGCTTCAAGCGTCTCCGTCACGACACCCGCGTCGGTCCCTTCCAGCCCCGCGCCCAGGTAGATCGTCGCCAGCTCAACGTCGAAATCCCCAACCTCTTCATAGAGTGCGCCCAGGACCGTTTCGACCGTCTCGCCGCTCGCCCTCAGCTTGCCGTCGAGCAGTCCGATGAAGTCGCCCTCGCGCACGTCCAGACCGCCCACCTGCGAATCGCGAACGGCCTTGGTTATCTCCAGCACCGTAACCCCGTCAAGCGCTCCGGTCATATTGTCGCGGTTCCCGGATAGTTCTCCGTTCGGGTTGTATGCGAGCGCCGCCGCTATCCCATGCGGGACGGTCACCGTCTCGACTACTTCCACGTCCTTGTCGGATTCGGCGGCGGCTTGTTTGGCGGCCAGTACGACGTTGGAGTTGTTTGGCAGCACGACCACGCCATCCCCCGGACATGCCTCGACCGCTTCCAGGATTTGCGCCGCGCTGGGATTCATCGTCTGTCCGCCGGGGACTATACGGGCCCTCAGGCTGGCGAATATATTCTGAAACCCTTGACCCATCGTGACCGCCACCAGGTTGGAATCGTCAACCTCTGGCACAGACTGAGCGGCCACCCCCGCGAAGTGTTCGACCTGCTGCAAGTCCATGTTCTCGATGCTGATTCGGTCCAGCTCGCCGAGCCTCACTCCATAATTGAGGATGTCACCCGGCCGCTCTGTGTGCAGGTGCACCCGCACCAGGTCCGGGTCGCCGACGATGATCGCCCAGTCAGCCATCGATTCGAGAGCGGTTCGAGTAGCCGGGACATCCAGGTCCGATCCCCGAATCAGGAACTGCGTACAGAAACCGTGCTCGTCGCCCGAATGCTCCTGCGCGAAAGCCGCAAACGATTCTTCCGACCGGTCGAACGCAATGTCGCCCTCGATCTCCTCACCGCGGCTGTACTTGAGAAGTCCTTCGAGAATGATGAAGACGCCCTGCCCGCCGGCGTCCACCACGCCCGCTTCCTTCAGCACCGCCAGACGATTGGGCGTGTCTTCGACCGACTTTGCCGCCGATTCAGTTGCCTGGGCGATTACCGACTCGACTGATTCTTCCTCTTCCGCAGCCTCCATGGCCCCGCTCGCCGCGTGCCGGATCACCGTCAACATCGTGCCCTCGACCGGCTTCGAGACCGCGTCATAGGCAACCTCGGAGGCCTTGTTCAGCGACTTGGCGAACTGCAACGCGCTACATTCGGAAAGTCCCTGTAGCCCCTTGGCCATGCCGCCCACTATTTGCGACAAGATGACCCCGGAGTTGCCCCTGGCCCCCAGCAGCGCCCCTCGCGCGGCTGCGCCGGCAACGTCCGAAAGCGAATCGGAGATCGTGTTTTTGACCTCATCGAGCGCGGCTTCGAAAGTCAAGACCATGTTCGCCCCGGTGTCGCCGTCCGGTACTGGAAAGACATTTAGGCGATCGATGGCGTCGCTGTTGGCCCTCAGCCAGTCGAGACCGGCTTGAAGCCCGGTTCGAAGCCCTCGTCCAGTGGTCAGCGGCTCCGTATCTACCGAGGCTTGTTGCATTTCCGCCGAACTGGATTCAGACATTCATCCCCCGATCCCGACTCTCGACTACCCGATGGCAATCGCCGGCGCTGTTATAATGCCGACTGGTCCCTACGGATTAGTATTCTGCCAGAAATTCTAGGAGTTTTAAGCCAGTGGCGTCTTGCGACCTCTGCAACAAAGGCCGTCAGGCCGGGCGGCACATACGCCACCAGGCGTCAGGCAAGTGGGCGCTCCGCGCGCCCAAGAAACCCCGATGGTGGCGCGCCAACGTCCAGCGAAAACGGGTAACCATTAAGGGCCGCACGCGGCTTATGAACATCTGCACCCGCTGCTTGAGGACCCTCTACAAGACCGAAAAGGCCGCCTAGGGGCCTGCCGCCTTCTGCGCGCGAGCGCGCAGCCTCTTGACCGCCTCCGCGATCCCTCCCGGATTGCCGAAAACCGAAGTGCCCGCGACGAAGACATTGGCCCCTGCCGCCGAAGCCGCCGCTATCGTATTCGCGTCGATGCCTCCATCGACCTCGATCAGCGTCTCCAAACCCGATTCGGACACCGCTCGCGCCACTGTCGCGATCCTCGGCAGCATCTCTTCCATGAACGGCTGACCGCCCTTGCCCGGCTCCACCGTCATCACAAGCGCCACGTCGATCTCGGGCAGTAGCTCCAGCAGCCGCTCGATCGGCGTGTTCGGCTTTATCGCCGCTCCTGCCAGCGCGCCGGTCGAGCGTATCTCACGAGCCAGATCGAGGGGTTCCTCGACTGCCTCGACGTGAAACGTCATGATTTTCGGTTTCAACCCGGCGAGCAAGCGTACCTGCCTCGCCGGGTTTTCGACCATCAGGTGGATGTCCAGCGGCACCGGAGAGCTGCTGGCGATGGCTGAAATAACCCCGCCGCCAAACGAAATCGCGGGAACGAATGCGCCGTCCATCACGTCGCAATGGATGAAGTCGGCTCCAGCGCCTTCTAGTTCCGCCGCCTGTATACCCAGCCGGGTGTAGTCAGCCGCCAGGATCGACGGCGCAATCCGGATCACGACACGGACTCACTCTTCGCTCCGGCAAGCTGGCCGCAGGCCGCCGCGATATCGCGCCCCCTTGGTCGGCGCACCGTCACCGACACCCCACCCGGTTCCAGCGTCTGACGGAACCTCTCGATCGCGGCCCGTGGCGACCCTCGATAGCCCGTTCCAGCAACCGCGTTATAGGGAATCAGGTTGATGTGACATAGCTGCCCCGCAACCAGGTCTCGGAGCGCCCGCGCTTGATCCGGCGAATCGTTGACGGAGTCCAGCATCACGTATTCATATGAGACTCGCCTGCCGGTCTTCCGCTGGTAGTACACCGATTCGGCCATCAATTCCTCCAAACCGAATGACCTGCTCGGCGGAACAAGCCTACAGCGCAACTCGTCGTTCGGCGCGTGCAGCGAGATGGCCAGGCCCACTTGCCACGGCCATCCGGCCAGCCTTCGGATGCGGCCCCTGAGACCGATGGTCGATATTGTTATCCGACGCGCGCCCAGTCCACAGTACTCGCTCGAAACAAGCCGCTCGACGGCCGATTTGACGTTTTCCAAATTCGCCAGCGGCTCGCCCATACCCATGAACACTATCGACCCGATATCGCCGCCGGGCGCAAGTCGTCGCGCGAGCAGGTATTGATCGACGATCTCACCGAAGCTCAGGTTTCGTCGAAGCCCGCCCAGACCCGTGGCGCAAAAAGGACACCGCATCGCGCATCCCGCCTGGCTGCTCAGGCAAAGCGCCATCCCGCGTCGCCTCGGCAGGAGCACCGACTCGACCGAAACTCCGCCGCTGCCCGTGAGTAGCAATTTCCGGGTGACCCCGTCAGCCGAGTCAAGCACCCGCGCGATTTTCAAGGCATGGAGCCGAGAACGCCGCCCCAGGTCCCGGCGCAGCTTCGCCGAGAGATCGCTCATTTGGTCGATATCCGTCGCCAAACGCCTGTATAGCCAGCGGCCTATCTGGTCCCCGCGATAGCGAGACTCGCCCATCGCCTCCACGAGGTCCCGCACTTCTTCGAGATCTAGGCTCGTAAGCGGAATGCGGTCGGGTCCGGTGATGTCGCCCGAGTCCGCCGGCGGCTGCGAAACGCTATCTGCTACGCTCGCCCGCTGGGTCATCTCAGCATCGGATCAGAGCCGACGGCACGGCCGGCCTCTGTTAGTCGCGGCCTCCGAGAGCGAGAAGTCTGAAGACGAAATACAAAAGCGTCATCAGCGACACCGCCATGGCAGCTACGTACGTTAGTGCTGCCGCGTCCAGAACCTTCTTCGCGCCTTCCTTCTCATACGGACTCAAAATCCCATTTGCCTCCAGAAGCGCCAGCGCCCGACTGCTCGCGTTGAACTCCACCGGCAGCGTAATGATCGTGAAATCCAGCGTTAGCGAGAAAAGGATTACTCCCAGCCAAGCCATCTGCAGCGCAAACGGGCCCGCGCCAAAAACGACCAGCATCATGCCGGCAAACATCAGCAAATAGCCCAGCTTTGAACCGATATTAGTCGCCGGGACCATCGCCGTGCGCATAACCAGAAACGGATAGCGCACCTGGTCCTGTATCGCATGGCCCGCCTCGTGCGCCACGATCGCGAGAGCTGCCAGCGAGCTGGAGTTATAAACTCCCTCCGAAAGCCGAAGAACCTTCTTAGTTGGATCGTAGTGGTCCGTCATCTCGCCGGGTACAGGCTCGATTCCCACTTGCGGCATCCCAACCGACTTCAATAGATGCGCCGCCGCGCGGTGCCCCGGCATCCCGGCGATTGAGGCAACCTTCGAATACTCCTTGTAGGCCCCCTTCACTTTGCTCTGCGCCCAGAACGTAAAGATCATCGCTGGCGCCAGAAACAGCAGGTATACAGGATCGAAAAAGAACATCTTCTAGCCTCGAATCGAGTGCTGGCGGGGTCTTCAAGATGGCGAGCCGGACAGGCGCCAGTTACTCACTTCATCACTCAGATTTTACATCAGCGAACGCTGGCTAAACGCCCCAATCGACTTCCAGCGCCGCACGGTGTCCGATTGCGAACTCCCGCCCTCCCATCGGCCTACCGCCCTCCGGTTGTATGCGGTTGATCTCCAGGCAACTGTGCCCCGTACCCACAATCAACCTCCGACCGTCAAAGTGCGCCCGTCCCGGCGGACAGGAACCTTCCACACATTCGGCGACCGCGCAACTCAATACCTTCAGCCTCTTCTGGCCGGCGTTTGTGCTTGTCCCCGGCCACGGATGCAACGCCCGCCACTGTCCGTAGATCTCCTCTGCCGGTCTCCTCCAGTCGATTACTCCGTCCGCTCGCTTGAGCGGACGGGTCATGGTGGCAAGCGACTCGTCCTGCGGCCGTAGCTCAACCAATCCCCGCTCAAGCTGCTCCAGCGTTTCGACCAGAAGCTCCGCGCCTACGGCGGCAAGACGCGCCTCCAGGTCGTAAGCCATCTCATTCGGTCCAATCGGCGTCGCCCGCTGCGCCAGGATGGGGCCGGTATCTAGGCCTTCGTCCATCTGCATGATCGTCACACCCGTCTCCGAATCCCCGGCGAGGATGGCCCCTTGAACAGGCGCGGCTCCTCGGTGACGCGGTAGCAGCGAAGGATGCACGTTCAACACTCCGTGCGACGCGATCCCCAAGAGCCCCGGCCCGATAATTCGACCGAACGCGACCGCCACCAGCGCCGTCGGCGCTATCGAGCGGATCCTACCGATCACCTCCGCTGAATTGACGTTTGTAGGCTGGATGCAGTCCAGTCCTAGCCGTTCGGCTTCTTCGAATACCGCAGGCGGCGTGCGCGTCTGTTTGCGCCCGACCGGACGGGATGGACGCGTGATTACTAGCCCAATCTCGTGTGACTCATGAAGCCGTGAAAGCGAGGGGATTGCGAACTGGGGCGTCCCCAGAAAGACCAGGCGCACCGCTACCCCGTTCCCTGCTCGTCGGCCTCCACGTTGCGCTGCCCAACGAAGCGAAGTTGCCCGCCGCGGGCCAGCTTGTCTTTGAAGATGACCCCGTTTAGATGATCGATCTCGTGTTGCAGCGCACGGGCTAGAAGTCCTTCGGCCTTGCGGCGCACCTTGTTGCCGCGCGGGTCCAGTCCTCTAACGGTGATTTTGGCGGCGCGGGCGACAGGACCGTAGTACAGCGGCAGGCTCAGGCAGCCCTCTTCTTCCACGGATTCGCCCGACCCTTTAACGATTTCGGGATTGGCGAGCGTGAGTATGTCGTCGCCATTCAAGACGGTGATCACTCGCAGCGGCTTACCTATCTGTGGCGCTGCGAGTCCCACTCCATTCGCACTCGCCATTGTGTCTTCTAGGTCCGACATCAGCTTGCGAATGGATGGGCTGACTCTATTTACGCGGCTACAAACTCTCTGCAACGAGGGATGCTCGATGGGCAGGATTCTCTGCACGCTCACGCTTCGTCACTCCAACGCATCAATGGCGGACGCTCAATACATGTCGACCGGATCGGCATCAACTACCCAGCCTCTGTGCGGAAGCGTGATAAGCGGGGTCAGGTCCTCGCTCGCTCCCAGCGCCATGATGTGCCATCGGTACCTTCCGCGCTCACGGTATCGAAACGCGGGCGCGGGTCCCAGAAACTGGACGCCTCCCGCACCCGATTCAGACATCTTCAAGCGCATCCGTTCGACCAGCGCCTCCGCCTCGGTCCGCGCCTTGTCCGACGATTTGCGAGAGTAGACGAATCGCGCAAGCCTCCTCAGCGGTGGAAACTCGTGCGCTCGGCGAATCTCGAGCTCCGGACGGAAGAACCTCAGATAGCTCCCCGTTCGAACCGCCTCGACCACATGATGTTCGGGCATTATCGTCTGAACGATCATCCGGCCCTCTATCCCGCCCCCGATGACGCTACGTCTCAACCGCATCAGCGTCTGGAAAACGCGCTCGGGCGCGGTGTAGTCCGGAAATCCAAGGCCCAGGTCAGCCTGCACTACGCCCAGCAGCCCGCTGTTTATAAAGTCCGCAACCTTGAACAGCATCGTAGTGCCCACGAGGAATCGGATCGCGCCGCGCCGAAATCCGTCAGCGACCCTTTGAATCGACTCAATCGGCACGTCGCCGTCTATCCGCTCCACCCGTTCGCCCGGAAACAGCCGTTTCAGCGTCTCCGCCACCGCCTCGGTCCCATGCCCCCACAACCGCAGCCTCCGGCTGCCGCAATCCGGGCAAGACCGGGGTACGGACTCGCGCTGATTGCAGACGTGACAGACCAGGCTTCGCGAGAGTCGGTGCTGCACCAGATTCGTGCTGCAATTCTTGCACCCGAACGTGTGGCCGCAGTCTCGGCATACGGTCAGCGAGGCGCTACCGCGCCGGTTTACGAACAGAACGGCCCGCCCGCCTTCGGCGGCGATGTTGGCGAGACCCGAATGCAGATGTTCGGAAATCATGCCCCCGTGGCCCATCCGCGGCGCGGCGCGCATATCGACAACGTCCACCACTCCCGCCGGACGTTGCGATCCCCATCCGCGGCCCACCTTCATGCGCGTGGCTCGCAGCAGCTCCATCCCACCCATCAAGATGAACCTGTAGCGTTCCTTTTCTACTTCGTGGAAAGTCTCCACTGAGGGCGTCTCCGATCCGAGCACGACCGGACACGAATGCAGCTGGCCTAGTTGAATTGCGGCGTCGCGTGCCTGGACTCTTGTGCCCCGGCGATCCTTGTAGTTCCGGTCTTCCTCGCGCTCGACGATAATCAGGCCCAATCGGCCCAGAGGTGCAAACACCGCGGAGCGGGCGCCCACTAGAACGTCGACTTCCCCGGCTCTGATTGCGCGCCATAGTCCGACACGCTGGCTCGGAGTCTTGGCGCTGGAGAAGAGCTCGACTTGCCCTCCCACTCTGCCGGCCAGCCCGCCGTGGAGCTTTTGTGCTTCACGCTCCGTGGGAGACAGAATCAACACTTGCCGGCCAGTCCCCACTACACGTTCAACCGCTCTGACATAGGCGGCAAAACGTTCCCGCGGTTCTCCCAGCAAAAGTCCCACGCCATGCCCCTCACGGTCGATGAAGGCCGCCAGCGCCGCCCACGACGCTTCGTCGTCCAGGTCGGGCGGATGATGCTCTCCGGGCTTCATAGGGTCCGGTCGATGCAGGCTGTTGCGTGTCTCGATCTTGACGAGCCCGGCCTCCACCAGCGGTTTGAGAACGCTGCCGCTTGTGCCGGCTCGCCGCAGAAGCTCGGTAACCGGTATCGGTCCGGGGTTGCGCGCGAGCTGTTTCAGCAAAGACTGTCTCTTGGGCGCGCGCGCCATGCCGAGGATCGCGTCGCTTGCTTCGGGGATTGAGACCGCCAGCGCCGCCGTGCGAATGCCCACGGAGGGCAAATTCAGCCGTGCGTGACGCGCTATCAGCCCCGCATCCGTCAGCTCGGCAACCGCCCGGTCTGCCCTCTTCCCCATCGACTTCGAGAGCGCGGCTCCTGAGATCGCTTCCCCGCCACGTAGCCTGTCGAGCAGTTGTCGGGCTTCCTCGGTCAGTTCGACATCCGACGAGCCCGGCTCAGCGTCGCTAAGCGAGTACGAGTAGTCGAAGTATTTCTCGATGTTGGCGGGCAGCAGACTCCCCAGACAGGTCGAAAGCGGTGCACCATAGGTATCCGCAAGCCAATTCAGGAACTTCAGCGCGCGATTGTGGAGCAGCGGTACTTCCCAGGCGATGTCCAGAATCGGCTTGGTGTCCGTTACGGGACTCGACCAGGCAAAACCCGTCACAATCCCGTGCAGCTCCCGGCGGCCGAACCCGACAACTACTAGCTGACCAGCCGCTATCGTCGTTTCGAGATCGTCCGGGACCCTGTAGTGAAACGTCCTGGCGCCGCGAACGTCCGGCGCGCTTACCGCAACTTCAGCAAATAGATTGGTGGTCGCCGGCTTGCCATCTGCCGGAAATGGCTGCTCCCTGATCGCTCTCTACCCCTCGACTGAGCTTGTGCCGTTTTCTCGGCGGCTTCGCCTGACCCTGCCAATTATCTCACCCAACTCGCGGGCGGCCTGTGTTTGTCTTCCAGTCTCGTTTACGACCACGTAGTCGCACTCTTCGCTGAAAGCCATCTCCCAGGTCAGCGAATCGAGGCGGTCGTCAAGCTCGGTCTTGTCCTCCGTCGCTCGCGACTCCAACCGCCGTCTCATCTCTTCCACTGACGGCGGGGCAATGAAAATCAATACCGCTTCCGGCAGCTTTTCCTTGACCGATCTGGCCCCCTGCACGTCAATCCGAAGCACCACGTCTTCGCCGCTGCTGATAGGCCCGTCAACCTCCTGCCGCGGTGTTCCGTACCGGCGGCCATAGACTTCCGCCGATTCCAGCAGCTTGCCTTCCGACTCCCAACGCTCGAACTCCGCCCGAGTCAGAAAGTAATGGTTCACGCCATGGCGCTCACCGGGGCGTGGCTCCCTTGTCACCGCCGTCGTAGCCATGCGGAACTGTATACCGATCCCGCGCAATATCGAGATAACTTCGTCCTTGCCGCTCCCGGACGGACCTGTTATCACGAACAGATTGCCCTGTGGGTTCACCTCTGGCGAAACCTCCAGTTGGCGATTTGCCTCGTCAGAGATTCCCGCGCGCGTCGAGCGCTTCGTTAGCCAGCTCGTCGGCTTCCCGGTTGCTCGACCTTCGAACATGCACGAATCTCACACGGGCCTGCCCTGATCCTTTCGAGGGAGACAGCCGCGCCGCCGCTTCCTTGACACGCTTGGCGAGCTCCCGCAGCGATGCGTCTTTAATCCGGTATTCGCCGTTTAGCTGTTTGACTACCAATTCACTGTCCAGCCGGAATTCAACGTCCGTAAGCCCCAAAACCTGGGCCGACATCACACCCGCCAGGAGCGCCGCGTACTCGGCTTGATTGTTAGTCCGGCGTCCGAGGTACAGTGAGACGGTGCCGAGCGACTCGCCGCGCTCGTCCCAGATCGCCACACCCGCGGCAGCCTCGCCCGGATTGCCTCGCGAAGCGCCATCGCAGTAGATCACAGCCCGTTTTTTCTCGTCTGCCGACATCGCGGCTCCAACTCGTGAGAAAGCAAATCTATGGTACATGTTGAGCGACCGGCCCCAACCTGTGACAAACCGCGGCGCGGCTCTAGGCGGCTATATCCGGCGCGCGAACGCCAAGGCGCTCTCCATCAGCTTTCTCGCATCCGAATCGTCAAATCCATCCGATACGGAAGCCGTGGGATTCGCCCCGTCAACACTCGAACTCATTCCGGAAACGGTCGTCAGATCATCCCGCCAAGACTCGACCAAGTCCGGCGGAACGCTGCTCCGGGCAAGAGTGCCCAGCGGCGCCTCCAGGCGCGGCGGACGGTTACGGCCAGCCGGTCCGTACGCCCAGAGCACGGTCAAGCGGCGTCCTTCCCATGGAGCCTGAAGAGCTATCCCCCGCCCCACCGCGACCAGAGCTCCGCCGCCTTCTCGCCAGGTGCGAAAGGCATAAGCGAACGCGCGCCGCTGATGGTCGTTCAGCGGCACGAGAAAACGTTCCAGTCTCTCTTCTATCGCGTCCAAGTCTCCGATCCGTTCAAGCTCAATTCACGGTTCCGGCGCATGGTGCTTCTCGCCGGTCGAATTGACCCGTCCAATGGTATTAGAATGCTACTCGCGGCAAATAGGAGGCGAAGATGGCTAAGTACGGAGTCGGAATTCACGGAGCAGGATGGGTCGCGGGGGCGCACGTGGCGGCATACAAGGCCGACCCGAGAGCCGAGGTCGTGGCCATTTCCAGTCGTAAAGAGACCAGCGCCAGACGGCTGGCCGAAGAGACCGACTGCCCCGACGCTTCCATTTACACGAGCTATGACGAGCTGCTGGCCGACGCCAGAGTCGACGTCATATCAATCTGCACGCCCAACGACCTTCATTCGATCGAAACGATCAAGGCCGCCGAGGCGGGAAAGCACATTCTGATCGAAAAGCCCGTGGCGCTGACCCTCGACGAACTGCGAGCGTCGCGTGACGCCGTGCAACAGGCCGGAGTCAAGACCGTCGTCGGCTTCGTTCTCCACTGGAACCCGCTCTTCGAGATCATCAAAGAGCAGATAGCGTTGGGCGCGCTGGGGCGAATCTTCTATTCGGAGGTCGACTACTGGCACGAGATAGCCGACTGGTACGCCGGCTGGGACTGGGTGAAATCCCGCAAGACCGGGGGCAACACGTTTCTGTCGGCGGGGTGTCATGCCGTCGACGCGCTGCGATATTTCAAGGAGCAGGATATCGTCGAGGTGTTCTCTTACGAGGTTGCCGACGGGAGCGAAATCGAGGAGCCGTCTACCAGCGTTCTCATCTGCAAGTTCGCCGACGGCACCATAGGCAAGGCGAGTTCAAGTCTCGGAATCCACTCCCCCTACCAGTTCAACATCGACCTTCTCGGTGAGGACGGAACGATCCGCGACAACCGAATATACACAAGCAAAATGCCGGGACAGACCGGCTACGCGACGATCCCGACCATATTGCCCGACAGCGGGGACGTGGCCCACCATCCTTTCAACGGCGAGATGTCGCACCTGTTCGACTGCATCGACCGGGACGAGGAATCGCACGTGAATCTCGAAGATGCGATCAACACCCACGAGGCCTGCATCGCCGCCGAGATTTCGGCAAACGAAGGTCGGCCCGTAACGCTTCCGCTGCCCTAAGGCTGATTGCTTCCAAAGCAGGGAACGGCGCGGCCTCTTGAGAGCCTCGCGAAACTTGGGCGGCTAGCGAACTGCCTTTAGCGCGGACCGGAATGGTGACGTGCGGCTCGCCTCACAGGATCGCCCCGTGGCGTCACTTACCCGCCTCTCCAGTCCGATTCGGCAACCAGTTCGCCTTCCTCGTCGTCATAGTCGCTCGGAGCGCTGCTGGGCGAAGGGGCTTCGGATTCTCTGGACTGCTCCGACCGGACCAGCCGTCCCTCCGTTACCGCTTCGACATCCTCCCAGGCGGTGCCGGGAGCCAACTCGATACACCTGAAGGATCCGTCCTTGATCTCAAATACACCGAGATCGGTCACTACCGTATCGACACACCGGGCAGCGGTGAGCGGCAGGCTGCACTGGCTGACCAGCTTTAGCTCACCGCCGGGACCCACGTGGTTCATGGCTGCGATAGTCCGCTCCGCGCCGATCGCAAGATCCATCGCGGCGCCGGGGCCGCGCACGAATTTCCCCGGGACCGTCCAGCTCGCGAAGCTGCCTTGCACATCAACCTCTAGAGCGCCCGTGACGCATACGTCGACGTGCCCGCCGCGGGACATCGCCGAGCTTCGCGCCACATCCATAAAAGCGCCTCCGGGCAACATTCCGACTGATCGCCCCTCGGCGTCAACGACATTCCGGATCTCTCTGCCGCGCGAGGGTTTTCGTCCCACACCCAGGACTCCGCTTTCGCTATGCAGCACCACTTGCATGGACTCGTCGACGGCCGCCACCACAAGCGAAGGGATACCACTGCACAGGCTCACGACTTGACCAGGCAAAAACTCCCGGGCCACGCGTGAAGCTATTTCTTCGGGGGACCACGGCATCGGCTATTCGGCCTCCACAACCATGTCTACATAGACACCCGGCGTTTCTACCTCGTTGGGATCAAGATCGCCAATTTCATATAGCTCCTCGACCTCGGCTATTACGAGTCTGGTCGCTGCGGCGGCCATGACGGGGTTGAGGTTTCGCGCAGTTCCGCGGTACGTCAGGTTGCCCCATCGATCACCCCTGAATGCGGTGATCAGAGCTACGTCGGCTGTCAGCGGCGTTTCCAACAGAAATCTCTTGCCATCGACCTCGACGATCCGCTTGCCGTCGGCCATCGCGGTCCCCAGCCCTGTGGGCGTAAGGAATCCGCCCAGACCCGCGCCGCCGCACCGAATCCGCTCTGCCAGCGTCCCTTGGGGAAGAGTCTCGACTCGCAGTTCGCCGGCGCCGATCTTCCGTTGCATTACCAAGCCGGGTCCTATATGGCTAGTCAAGATCCGGCTCGTCAGACCCGCCGAGACGATGCGTCCAACGCCCCGATCGAGCGAAGGGATGTCATTCGCGATGACCGTAAGGTTACCGATGCGCTGCGCAACGACTTCGGTTATCAGAGAAGCGGGCGAACCGATATCGTGAAAGCCACCGACCATCATGACGTCGCCCGACCGAACCTCGGCAACCGCCCTCTCAACGGTCGAGGTCTTGTCGAGCGCGTTTTTGGTGGGCATCTCCTTGTTCCGGCGTTCCCGGCTCGATCCTCTGTCCCATGACCGCCTCGACCTCTTTCGCCGGGCATCCTTACTGCGCTCACCGGCCATTGGCTCGCCCCGAGTTCCCGTCTCCGCAAGAGATGAGGCCACAATCCCGCCGCAACTTCACCGGCCGAGCGCCTTAGTGAGACTTAAGCAATACGCCAACGGATTCGACGCGACCAAAGCGCACCAAACCGAGCGTCAAATCCACCGTCGCAAGAAACGGGCGGCAAGCCCCGATAGACCGAGGGCGATCCCTAATACCATCGCCGTTCGAGCGGTCAGAAGTGTCCGCACTTCGCCGTGTACGGCTCCCCCGATAACGGCCAGCGAGAACACCTTGTTTGCTTCCACATACCCGCCAATGAGCCATTGAACCATGCTGTTCTCTACCCGCACGTGCGCGCCGCCTGTCGCCGTCGAATAGCTGTTCGTCAAATGCGTGGAGCTTCCGATCGCCGCACCAACCGCGCTCGCCTGGACGCGTGCGGTATCGGTCTTCACGAATCCGAGCGCAGAGCATTTCGATTCGACAACCTCGGCTTTGACCTCTCGCGCGGCGGAGAAGTTTAGCTCGACGGCGTCCGCCTTTACGCGGCCAACCGCTCCATTGCTTACGGATTCCTTCACCTGATCCTCCCCTGGCTAGTCGCCATCTGGGCCCGCTCGCGTTAGTTGCTCCAGCATCGCGTCACGAGCGTAGTCCATCACCCTCCGCAGCGGGACGCCGGCCTTCGCGGCCGCGGTGCGGCAGTCCTCATACTCCGGCGAAGCGTCGCGCACGCGACCGTTCAGAAACGAAACCTTAACACCGACGTCCCCCCAGGGAGTCGCGACGCTGCGCGCGTCGCGTTCGAGCTTACGCCGTCGGGTTTCGTACATTCGCACGCCAAGTGTCGGGGTCTCGGCGAAAAGCACGTCTGTGAATGGATCGACATTGTTCGGCTCCGCCAGCACCGTGAGCTTGCCGGCCGCCCTGCCCTTTTTCATAACGATAGGCGTGATGAACGCGTCGAGCGCGCCCCTGTCCATAAGACGTTCGACGACGTATGCCTGCACGTCGGCAGGAATGTCGTCGAGATTGGTCTCGATCACGGTTATAACGTCCGATTCATCCGAAGATTCCGATCGTCCTGTTACAACCCGCAAGACGTTTGGCAGATCGAAGTCGGCTGTCCCGGCCCCGTATCCGATCCTTTCGACCGTCATCGCCGGCAGCGGACCGAAGCTGGTGGCGGCGGAGGTGAGGACAAGCGAGCCGGTCGTCGTCAAAAACTCTCGATTGTCGCTCGTCGAATACACCGGCGCGCCGGCCTCCTGGGCTAGCAGCAGAGTGGCCATCCCCGGGACCGGTATCTTGCCCGCCAGCGTGTTCACTACTCCGCCGCCGGTATTGATAGGCGAAACCACAACCTCGTCGGCGTCGAGCCATTCGAGTCCGGCCGCCGCGCCGACGACGTCGAGAATGGAGTCGATGGCGCCGACTTCGTGGAAATGGATGTCTTCGACGGTTTCTCCGTGGACTTTGGCCTCAACACGCGCCAGCCGCTCGAACATTGAGTTGGCGCGATTCCTGACCGAATCGTCGAGATCGCTGTCGTCAAGGATGGCCAGGATGTCCCGCAGCCCCCGATGTGCGTGATCGTGGGCCTCGATTTCGAACGAAACGCTCGTGGCCGCGACGGCTCCCTTCATCACGTTTTCTACGTTTACCCGATAGCCTCCAACCGCAACTTTCGAAAGCGTCGCAACCAGATCCTCGACCGGCCACCCGGCGTCCACGAGCGCCCCGATGAACATATCGCCGCTCGCTCCCGAGAAAGCCTGGAAGTATGCGACCTTGCTCATTTGGCTGTGGTTGCTAACCGGCAAATCTGCGCCGCCATAAATCCCGCACCGAACCCGTTATCGATGTTGACTACGGCGACTCCCGGCGCACACGAATTGAGCATGGCCAGCAGGGCCGCCAGTCCACTGAACGAAGCGCCGTACCCCACGCTCGTTGGAACCGCTATTACAGGGACCTCGGTAAGCCCCGAAACCACGCTCGGCAGCGCTCCTTCCATGCCGGCCACCGCGATCAGGACCGTAGCGTCCTCGATTTCATCACGCTGCGAGAGCAGCCGGTGCACTCCCGCCACGCCCACGTCCCACATCCTCTTCACCTCCGCGCCGTAACTTTCCGCGGTCACTGCCGCCTCTTCGGCCACCGGGAGATCGGACGTGCCCCCCGTCAACACGGCCACCCGGCCCGAGAGGCGGGGGGCGTTGGGAGCGCGGACGACGATGATGCTCGCCGTATCGTTGAACTCGGCGTTGGGGAGTAACGCCCGCACCGCCTCGAACGCCTCCTCGCTGGCCTTGGTTGCGAGCACTGTCTGTCCCGCCCCGGCCAGCGACTGCGCGATCTCAGCGATCTGATCAGGCGTCTTGCCTAGGCTGTATATAGCCTCGGGAAATCCGGTCCGCCTAGGCCGGTCCAGATCCACCTTGGCAAACTGCAAGTCCTCGAACTTCGTGACGATCCGGCTTAACGCCGCTTCGGGCGCGACCAGTCCTTCTGAGACTTCTCGAAGAAGCCTGCCGAGCTCGTTATCCACCGTTCTCCGTGTCGAGTTTTAGGTTGTAGAACGCACCAAGACCGCCATACTCAGCTTGCGAGCCAAGCTCTTCCTCGATTCGGAGAAGCTGGTTGTACTTGGCAACTCGATCGGTTCTGGCCGGAGCGCCCGTCTTGATCTGACCGCAGCCGGTAGCCACCGCCAGATCGGCGATAGTCGTGTCTTCCGTCTCCCCCGATCGGTGCGAAACCACGCAGGTAAACGAAGAGTTTCTCGCCATCTCGATGGTCTTCAGGGTCTCCGTCAGCGAACCGATTTGATTCACCTTGATCAGGATCGAGTTGGCGGCCTTCTCCTCTATCGCACGGCTCAGAATCTTTGTGTTGGTTACGGTCAGGTCATCCGCCACGAGCTGCATGTTGTGCCCCAGGCTCGCGCAGAGCAGCTTCCAGCCGTCCCAATCGTTCTCATCCAATCCGTCCTCGATTGAGATTATGGGATACTGCCGCCGCCAGTCCCCCCAGAATTCCACGAGCTGCTCGCTCGACAGTCGCTTTCCTTCCGTCTTCAACATGTAGCGACCGTCTTGATAAAACTCCGTCGCCGCGGCGTCCAGGGCGATGAAGATGTCTCGTCCGGCGGAAAATCCTGCGTCCTCGATCGCCTCCAGTATCAGCTCCACTGCCTCGACGTTGGACTTCAGAGCCGGAGCGAACCCGCCTTCGTCCCCCACGTTTGAGGCCAGTCCGCGCTTCGAGAGCACGGCTCGCAGCGAGTGATAGGTCTCTACGCCCGCCCGCAGCGCGTCGGAAAACGACGTGAATCCCACCGGCACGATCATGAATTCCTGGAAGTCCGCAGAGTCGGAAGCGTGAACTCCGCCGTTCAGAATGTTCATCATCGGCACTGGCATCTTGGTGGCCCCGACCCCGCCAAGATAGGAGTACAGCGGCAGGCCGACCTCATCGGCGGCCGCCTTGGCGACCGCCAGCGACACGCCGAGAATCGCGTTGGCCCCGAGATTCGACTTGTTTTCAGTCCCGTCCATGGCCAGCAGTTCGGCATCTATCGCCGCCTGATCGGTCGCGTCCATTTCTCGGAGGGCCGGACCAATAACGCTGTTTACGTTCTCGACCGCGTTCCGAACACCCTTGCCCACGTAACGCAACGGGTCCGAATCGCGCAGCTCAACGGCCTCTCGGCTGCCTGTCGACGCACCCGACGGAACGGCCGCCCTCCCCATCGCTCCGGTATCGAGAAATACCTCCACCTCGACGGTGGGATTGCCGCGGGAATCCAGAATCTCGCGTGCTCGAACGTCATCTATCTGAGTCATAGGCACCTTCGGACGGGCTGGATTTCCAACACGAACTTCCGGCGATTCTCAGTCCCCGCCGCTAGTCTCGCTGGAGTCCCAAGTGGCCGGTAATTACAACAAATCGCATCCAGATTCTAGCGCCGCGAAGTATATAACCGTCCTAAACGACCGCTAATCGGAGTGGGTCCGGCCATTCGGCCGTCCCATGGTTCCGATTGAAGAACGCCACGCCCGCGCGGCGTGTCACCGCGCGGTGGGAGCCCGAATCAGGGAACCACGCCGGGCAGGATGAAATCAGCCGGGAATATCGCCCGTTCCGGCTGGTAGATCTCGCCCACCCTCAGCGGAAATACCGACTTGAAACTCGTGAAGGCGAGGTACGACAGATACGGGAAGCGCCTGTCGCGCAGGAGATCACCCAGCAACGCCGGCTTGACCGGCTGCAATCCGTCGTCCGGGTAGTACTCCAGAACCGCCGCTTGAAAATACTGCCGGATAATCGCTGTGTCGGTTCCAGGTATGTTCAGGTCAGCCAGTGGATGGTTGTCGCGCCGCGCGTCCGTCTTCGGATAGCCGAACGACTTGATGCCGCCCAGCGCGTCGAAGAAGTCCAGGAATCCGACCTCCGTGCCATCGATCGCGAAGTTCGACACCCGGTGTCCCCATGTCCACAGCGGAACGCCCGGCTGCTCGCTAAGCAGCCCCGGCTCCACTCCCAGGTCCGGCGAGAAGTCCGCGCCCCCGCCTATATAGTCCCAGGCCAGCCGGCGCTCGGTAACCCACACATGGCGAAACTGAGTCGGATGGCAGTCCACCACTCCACGCTGGTAATACTGCGTCAATGTCCATGGGCGTTCCTCGAAGACTTCCGAGGTCGGGTGCCCCCAACGAGTCAGCCCGCCGGTCTCGTCGTAGTGTTTCAGGAACTCACACGTAGCCTCCGTCCCATCGGGCAGCGTCAGCGTCAAGTCGGGAATGTTGTGCGCAAGGTGGACGTCAGGCACGGTGTACCGCACCCGGTCAACCCGCAGCCAGAGGGTCGACAGCGTCGCGTACGGAACGGGCGGCAACACCAGTTGCTGCGTTTGCCCCGATTGCTCGGTCTGCTTCTCTGCGGGAGCCTCGGTTAGATTCACGTAGCGGCTGGCCGGCCGTTCCGCCGTTTGGTCGCTGTCCGCAGCCACCGTCAGGATGATGCCCGGCAGATGCATCTCCTGTACCGGACCAAAGCTGCCGGTTACTGTTACCGACGCGCCCGCCGCCAGGTCGCTCAGTGATTGCCAATCCCCGTTGAAGGCTACGTCACGCCATCTCAGGCCCGTCATGACGGCGTCCGTGTTGTTCGTGATAGTTACCTTGAAGACCACCGTCTGACCAACCGGTATCGGCTCCCCATCAACCGACAACGCGACCGCAAGATCGGGCGGCGGATCATCCTGAGATCCACCGCCGCCGCCGCTGCCACCGCCTCCGCCGCTACCACCACCACCACCATCGCCACCTCCTCTTGGCGATGTCGACGGCTTGGAAGTAGTGAACGTGGTGCTGACGAAAGTGCCCGGCAGGAAGCTCTGGTCCAGGGACGCCTGCACTTCATACGTCACCTTCAACATGAGCCCCGTTAGCGTGAAGATCACCTTCTCCATATCCCCGATAGCTTCGTCGGGCGTGCTGAAGTCGGCATCCATCGCCGCCTTGTGACGCAAATAGACGGTGCTTCCGTCCGGGTAATCGAGAGTCACGGTCGGCTTCGCTCCCATCTCCATGATTTCTGTTATGTCGACTCGGGAAACGCTGGCGGCCGGTGACGTGCTGAATGTTGTGGACTGGACGCCCGTCTGGAAATTGCTGTCGAACGACGCTTGCACCTCGTACGACGTGCCTAACAACAGCCCGCTCAGCGTGAAGGCAACGGTCTCCGCATCCGCGGCAGCCTCCTGGGCCGTCCCGAAGTTGGCATCCGACGCGGCCTTGTGCCGCAAATAGAGCGTGCCCCCGTCCGGGTGCGCTACAGCCACTGTCGCCGTCGCCTCCGTTTGCGTGATGCTGGACATGCTGATGCCCGAAACGCTCGCGTCCGGTGTCGTGACGAAGGCCGTGGCTTGGACCCCCAGTTGGAAAGTGCTGTCGAATGACGCCTGCACTTCATACGACTGTCCCGCCGACAGACCGCTGAGAGTGAACGTGACCGTCCCCGTCGAAGCGGTTTCACTTTGGGCCGTGCCGAAGTTGGCGTCCGTCGCCGCTTTGTGACGCAGGTAGACCGTACGCCCGTCCGGGTTGTTGATGGTCACCGTTGCCGTCGCCCCGGTCTGCGTCACGTTGTACATGCTGATCCTGGCTACGGTCGCGGCCGGTGGCGTGCTGAAAGTGGTCGCCTGGACGCCCGACCCGAAATTGCTGTCGAACGACGCCTGCACTTCATACGACAGTCCCGCCGACAGACCGCTCAGAGTGAAGCTGACGGTCCCGGTCGAAGCCGTATCGCTCTGGTTTGAGCTCCAGACAACCGCGGTAGCCGCCTTGTGACGGAGGTAGACCGTGCTGCTATCCGGATTGACGATCGTCACCGTCGCCGTCGCTCCGGTCTGCGTGACGCCGGACACGGCAACCCGGGATACGCTCGCGGACGGTGTCGTGCGGAATGTAGTGACCTGGACGCCCGACTCGAAATTGCTGTCGAACGACGCCTGCACCTCATACGACTGTCCCGCTGTTAGCCCGCTCAAGGTGAAGCCGACCGTCGCAGCCGAGGCTGTGGCATCCTGAGCCGTGCCGAAGTTCTCGTCCGTCGCCGCCTTATGGCGCAAGTAGACTGTGCTCCCGTCCGGGTTCGCCACTGTTACCGTCGCCGTAGCCCCCGTCTGCGTGATGTTCGACATGCTGATGCCGGCTACGGCCACGGAGCCGCCTTGCTGCAACGTGCTGAATGTGGTGCTGCGGACTCCTGACTGGAAATTGTTGTCGAACGACGCCTGCACTTCGTGCGCCAGCCCCGCCGTCAGCCCGCTCAGTGTGAAGCTGACTGTCGCTGCCGAGGCTGCGGCCTCCTGGGCTGTGCCGAAGTTGGAGTCTGTCGCCGACTTGTGACGTAAGTAGAGCGTGCTCCCGTCCGCGTTCGCGACTGTAACCGTTGCCGTCGCCCCCGTCTGCGTGATGTTCGACATGGTGACTCTTGACACGCTGGGAGCTGGCGTCGTGCTGAATGTGGTCGCTTGGACGCCCGACTGGAAATTGCTGTCGAATGACGCCTGCACTTCATACGACAGTCCCGCCGTCAGCCCGCTCAGCGTAAAGGTCACCGTCCCGGCACCAGCGGCGGCCTCCTGAGCAGTGCCGAAATTCGCGTCCGTCGCCGCCTTGTGCCGCAAGTAGACCTTGCTTCCATCCGGATCGGCCACCGTAACTGTGGCCGTCGCCCCCGTCTGCGTGACGTTCGACATCTCTACGCGAGTGACGCTGGGAGCCGGCGGAGTGCTGAACGTTGTGCTGCGCACGCCCGTCTGGAAACTGCTGTCCAACGACGCCTGCACCTCGTACGAAAGTCCCGCCGACAAACCCGTCAGAGTAAAGCTGACGGTCGTCGTGGACGCGGCGGACTCCTGGGCCGTGCCGAAGTTCGTGTCCGCCGCGGACTTGTGGCGCAGGTAGACCGTACTCCCGTCCGGGTCGTTTACCGTCACCGTTGCCGTCGCCACCGTCTGCATGACGTTCGACATGCTTATTCTGGATAGGCTCGGCGCCGATGTGGTGCGGAAGGCTGTGGCCTGGACACCCGTCTGGAATGTGCTGTCGAACGACGACTGCACCTCATACGACTGCCCTGCCGTCAGCCCGCTCAATGTGAAGGCCACGGTCTCCGCATCGGCGGCGGCAATGGCCTCCTGGGCCGCTCCAAAGTCGGCATCCGTGGCCGCTTTGTGGCGCAGGTAGACATTGCTCCCGTTCGGGTTCGCGACGGTCACGGTCGCCGTCGCTCCCGTCTGCGAGACATTTGACATGGCGATCCCGCTCACGCTGGGGACGGGTTTGGTCCTGAAGGAAGCGGTACTGACATCCGTCTGGAAGGTGCTGTCGAACGATGCCTCGAGGTCATACAAGACCTCCGCCGACAGCCCGCTCAGTGTGAAGTTCACGCTCTCTGCCAACGCGGCGGCCTCTTGAGCCGTTCCGAAGTTAGTATCCGTGGACGCCTTATGCCGCAGGTACACCGTGCTTCCGTTCGGGTGGGCGACCGTCACCGTCACCGTCGCCCCCGCGTGCGTGATGTCATCCACGCTTATCCCCGATACGCTGGGGTCCGGCGGCAGCGTGTCGAATTCGTCACTCTCGGTTGCGGTCGGCGGGAACGTGTTGTCGAACGACGCCTGCACTTCATACGACAGCCCTGCTGTCAGCCCCGTCAGATCGAACGTCAGGGAGGTCGTCCCCGTTGAGACGGCGGCCTCCCGGGGCGTGCCGAAGTTGGCGTCTGTGGTGACCTTATGGCGCAGGTACACCGTGCTGCCGTTCGTGTTGGCAACTGTGACCGTCGCTGTCGCGTCCGTCTGCGTGATGTCGGCTACGCTCACCCCGGTTACGCTGGGACCCGGCGGCAGCGTGTCGAAGCTGTAACTCCTGGTCGATCCAGACGGGAAGCTGCTGTCGAATGACGCCTGCACCTCATACGACTGCCCCGCTGTCAGCCCGCTCAGCTCGAAGGTTACTGTTCGCGTTGAAGCGGCACTGTTCTTCGAGCTCCAGGACTGTGCCGAATCGGCCTTGTATCGCATGTAGACCGTGCTGCCGCTCGGATGGACGACGTTTACCGTGACCGTCGCCCCCGTCTGCGTGATGCCGGATACGCTCACGACGGTTACTCGGGGCGACTTCGGACCCGGTACCTGGTCGTCGTAATCGTCCTGATCGATGTCGCCATCGCGGTCCATGTCGATCTTCAGCACCGGATAGTCCGACGCGGTTCCGAAGTACCACGGAGCGTCCTTCCCGTCCGCGTCGCCCGTACTCGAGTCTCCGTCTAGGTCAAGGTCGGGGCTGTCGTCCCACGTTTCGTAGATGCCCGTGTACGCGGTCGGCGTTTGCAGCTCGCTCGTCGTCTTCCCATCGATCCCGTCCTGCTGCGTTTCCCCGAACTGGATAGGCCTGACGTCGAAGTTCCTGGGGTCAATCACGCGGTTGTTGTTCTCGTCGTCGGTACCGACTCCCACCACCATCTCGGAGGTCTCGGTATCCCAATAGCTCGCGGTGATCGATCCGGGGTCTACGTAGCCCGCATTTCCGTAGAGTCGCTCTGTTGGGCTCTCCCCCGCCAGTCCACCCACTCGCTGGTGGTTTGCCTGGACAATCAACTGACCGATCGAATAGCTGTTAATGATCGCGCCGCCATTGATGTTCGTCCCCACCAGCCCGCCGATTCGACAGCCCGGATCTCGGTCCGACTGACAGCTAAACCCGTCCGCTGACCCTGTAGCGGTCACGTCACCCCAGGCATAGGTGGCGCGGATGGTCTGACCTTGGTTCTCACCCACCAGCCCGCCGACGTGATGCATCCCTGTCACGTGGCCCGTGGCGAAGCTCGTGCTTATGGTCGCACCGCGGTTCCCGCCGACCAGCCCGCCGATTCGGCCGTTCGGGTCCACTGAGACGAGCGTTTCTCCGTCCGATTCGTAGGTCGTTTCTACAGCTACCCCGGTCACGTCGCCCGTGGCGTAGCTTGTCTGGATATTGCCGCCCCAGACCAGGCCGACCAGCCCGCCGACGAAGGTCTGTCCCGATACGGCTCCCGTGGCATGGCTGCCGCTGATGGTGCTGCTGTCATACCAATGCGTCCCCACAAGCCCGCCGATGCTGCTGGCTCCGTCTGTGTAGCCGTCTGAATCGTCTTCTACGCCAGTCACGTCCCCGGTCGCATAGCTGTTCGTGATGTCGTCGTCGTTCCGCCCCACCAGCCCGCCGATGTCGTCATGCCCGGTCACGTCGCCGGTGGCATGGCTGTTGGTAATGGGGTCGGAGCTGTGCCCGACCAGACCGCCTATCTGGGACTTTCCCGAGACAGTGGCGGCCGAAGAGCTGTTATTGATCGGACCGCCACTGTTCCCTGACAGCCCGCCGACGCTCTCGTCACCGGTGACACTGCCGCTTGTCACCGAGTTGCCACTGATCGTCCCTCCGCCGAAATATCCGATCAGCCCCCCGACGTGTTCACCACCGGTTACGTCGACGTTGCTCAGCTCCAGGTTGCGGACTTCGTGACCTGTGCCGGGATGGTTACCAAAATTGCCGAACAGGCCTATGCCGTCTTCGTCTTCGCGGTTGATGAACAGGTTGGATATGGAGTGGCCGTTGCCCTCGAAGATCGCCTTGTACGGAGAACCATAGGGAGACCCGCCGGTGCCTGTGTATTCGCCGATCGGCTCCCAGCCGTCGCCGCTCGCCCACTTTGAACCGCTGAAGTTCAGGTCGTTCATCAGCTCATATCCGGTACATCCGTCCGTGGGACAGGTCACGCTCGGGAAGGCCGCCGCGTAGGCGTCCCCTTGAGTCTGAGCGTTGGTATCGCCGGGGTCAGTTGAGTCGGTGGGGTTGTCAGCCGTGCCGTCCCCGTCCAGGTCCCAGCGGATGGCATCCAGTTGTGCCAGGCTCGTGACGTTGATAAGGCTGGCGTCGTCGGTGTTGTGCTGCGCGTCCGCGCCTCGGATGTTCAGTACGGCGGCCACGACCGCGCAAAACAGCGCCGCTATCGCCGCCCACGGCAAGAGAGGCTTCATACGGCCCGCTGCGCGGGCAGACCAAGCCTCAGCCAAGAAAGACGGAACCGGCTCGCGCGGCCACTGCAGCCGCGCGAGCTAACAAGCCTTCGTCGCCCGCATTACTACAATATGTAGCGCGCAAGGCAGGACAGCCCCCCTGTGTCCTCTACATCTAGTAGAGATTACACCAAAAGGGCCTACATCGGCTCAAGTTCACGGTCTCGGTAAGCGGAAGAAAGATCGCCGGCTAGTTGTCGGAGGGCTTACCCGATTTCTGGTTCAGAATTCCGCCGCCTCGGGCGCTTTCACCCGCTTCGGCGGTGCGTCGGGGGCCGCTGATGGACCCGACCTCACAATCAGGAGACTTGCCCAGACAGAGATCGCCGCCACTGCAGCCCCTGCTACGAACGGCACAAAATAGCCGAACGCCTCCCACAGCAAGCCTCCTGTAATCGGTACTACCACCGCCGCCACGTGGTTCATCGTTTGACCGGTCACCATGGTCGGCCGCAGGTCGGATTCTCGTATCAGCATCTTCTTTCCGTAAGTGTCTATCCCGACCGACAAACTGAACATCACGTTATCGACCACGTAGAGCGCGAAGAGGATCCACACGACCTCGATGAACGCATATCCCAGGAAGATCGCCGTCAGTGCCGCGAACCCCAGCGCCAGCACCTTTCGCTCGCCGTGCCGGTCGATCAATCTGCCCGCGATGTAACCCGCGCCCACGCTCGCTATCTGGTTGACGAACGAGAGAATCGAAACTGTCTCCAGGCTCGTCTGATAGACCCTCACCAGCGCGAATATCGCGAACGTCATGAAGATGTGCCGGCGGGTTCCGTTAAGAAACTGGAGCACGTAGAACAGCCAGTATTGACGCCGCAGCACTATCTTCTGGGGCTGGACAGTCTCCATGCGGCTTATCCGAAGCAGCGCAAACGCGCCTACCAGAATGGCGATTCCGGCCACTACGAACATCGGCCTAAACGGTATCGAAAGGAACCGCACCATGATGAACACCAGCGCGATGCCCGCCAGCCCGCCAACGTTGCTCACCGACCGCAGCAATCCGAGCCTTCCGCCCTCTTCGCCCGCCGGCCCCATTCTCAGCGCCATCGACGAAGCAAGCGGCTGCCATGAGTGGAAGCCTATGCTCCAGACAAGCGAAAACAGCACCAGCGACCATACGGCGTCGACGTGTAGGTAGTTGATGACTCCTATGGCCATTACCGCCAGCGCGATGAAGGCCAGCACCGGTTCGAGCAGCCACATCGTCACCGCCGCGATCAAGACGCTCAGCAGTCCAGGGATTTCGCGCACCGATTCGAGGACCCCCAATTCGGTCGCGCTTATGCCGATCTCCTCGGCCACGAAGTTCACGAACACCGTGTTATAGACCGAGAACCCCAGATAGAACAGCAACGAAGCGACCATCAGATATCTGAGGTCCTTGGAGCCGGCGACCCGCAGGAGAGTGCGGGCGCGGGACTTAATCGCCACTACTCGCCGTCGAAGCTATTTCGCCGAAATCTGGACACAACGACTCGTAAACCCTTCGGTGGAGATCGGACAGGTCCGCGTATTGTTTCACACCTGCCGGATCGGGAACGACTTCGTCTTCGATAGGGACGAGTTTGGCCGCGTCGAAAAGCGATCCGAAGACCCCGCTCGCGCGCATCGCGAGCAGCGCCGCCCCCAGGCAAGACGCGTCCACGTTCGGAGGCAAGGAAAGCCTGAAACCAAGCGCCTCGGCCATTATGCGAGTCCAAAGGTCCGACTTGCGGAAGCCGCCCGTGGCCCTGATCTCGGCGGGCGGACCGCATACTTCCATAAGCGCGGCGGCAGCCTGCGCAAAGTGAATCGATATTCCTTCCATCGCCGCCCGGGCGAAATGGCGTCGATTGTGACTCAGGTTCAGTCCTGCCAGTATCCCACGCGCATCGACGTTCCAATTCGGTGACCGCTCGCCCGAAAGGTACGGAAGCATCAGCAGTCCTCCCGCCCCTCGCGGGACCGACGCCGCGGCGGCGTTCACCACGTCGTAGCCGTCGCCCCCCGACGCCATCAGCGCCGACGCCTCGTCGCCGAACAATCTGTCGCGTACCCATCGATACACGATTCCGCCGCTGCTCACCGCGGTGCCGCACACCCACAGTCCGTCGGCCAGGTAGTAGGCCCACGTCTTGGTTTCAGGATGCAGGGCGTGTTGCCGCCTCACCGTCCGAAACGCCCCGCTTGTTGCAAGCATCGCCGCGTATTGACCCGGTTGCAGCGCTCCCACGCCCAGGCTCGACAGCGTACCGTCGGACCCGCCGATAACGAGCGGCGTGCCGGCAGGCAGCCCCACTCCGCGGCTTACTTCTGGAAGAAGCTTGAGCGTAGTGAATGGTTCTACAACATCGCCGAGCCTTGCGGGTTCTATGTCCAGGTACGCCCCCCAGTCGGCATTCCACGCCGGGCCGTCCAGCCGAAGCAGCCCCGACCCCGAAGCGACCGAACGGTCGATCAGCACTTCGCCCGTCAAGCGTTTGACCAGGTACGCCTTTGTCGGAAGGAAGTGCGCGGCCTTCTGAAAGACTGAAGGTCGTCGTCGGCGGAGCCACGCGATCTTGGGGCCGACGTAGAACGAGTGGATCTGGCACCCGGTGTCCCGATACAGGTTTTCCTCGTCGAGTGCCGATTTCGCGTCCCGGGCGTCCGTCGAGCAGCGCAGGTCGGCCCACGTCAAGGCGTTTCCCAGCGGCGACCCGTCCGCCGAGAGCGGAATTACGGAACCCAGAATCGAGCTCAGCGAGACAGCGGCGATTTCGGAATATCCCGCCTCCCGAACGTCGCCGACGCAGCCCGTCAGGCAGGCTAGCGCTTGATCAAAGAGCTCGTCGGGGACTTGTTCCGCCGCGCCCGATTCAGGCTGAAGGAGCTTGAGATCGGCCGTTCTCACGGCCACCAGCCGCCCAGTGACCGTATAGGCCGAAGCCTTTACCGAGCTGGTGCCGGCGTCGAGGCCGACGAAAATCGGATCCGTGACTAGAACGCCGGGAGGCTAATCGCTTGCGTCGGCCTGCTTGCGGGTCACGACCTGAGTTTGCCCTTGCCCTTGCACTTCGGGCACTTCCCTTCGAGTTCGTGCCAGCCGCCCGGTTGCGATGGGTCAGGCCATCGTTCGTTTACAAAGCCCGTGCCGTCGCATCGATTGCAGGTGGGACCGCGCGGCGGCAGGATGCGTGGCAACAGAATCACCGCGATCGCAATGACCGCCAGAATAAGGATAAATGTCCCGTCCAAACTACCCCTCGCCACTCACTGGATACACAGTTCTACACATGCCGGTTAACGGCCCCGTCGCGGCCTATGATAGCCCGCCTTGTCCAGCCGGTCAGCGGATTGTACTAGTGCTTCCGTGTGAAAGCCGGAACCCATTCCGAAGTCGAGCGTCAGCCTGGTACAGCCTCCATCATTCCCGCGAAAACAGGAATCCAGACTTCTGGAAATGGGTCCGGAATCCACCGGGTCGTTCCGAGCGCAAATCCATTGTCATTCCAAGCGCAAGCGAGGAATCTCCGCTCCGACCAATCAACGCCAGTTTCTTCACCGCGTCAGAACTATGGGACGGCGACTTTCGAATCGAACCAGCTATCCTGGCTCTCGATCAGCCCTCCATGCCGTTTGTTTACGACAGCCCCGCGACCTAGAATCAGGCTGATGTCTAGCGTCCACGCCCAGAGCTTCGCTCACCTTCACGTTCACAGCGAGTTCAGTCTCCTGGATGGGCTGTGCAAGATCCCCGACCTCATACGCCGGACCAAAGAATTGGGGATGGACTCCATCGCGATCACCGACCACGGTGCGATGCACGGCGCGATGGACTTCTACATGGCGGCGCGCGACGAGGGCGTAAAGCCGATAGTCGGATGCGAGTTTTACGTTGCTTCCCGGACCCGTCACGACCGCGACCGCAAGCTCGACATGTCTTCCCGGCACCTCACCGTTCTTGCCGCAAGCGAGGCCGGATATCGCAATCTCTTGCAGCTTGCCACCAAGGCTCAGCTCGAAGGCTTTTACTACCGCCCCCGGATCGACCGGGAATTGCTTGCCGAGCACTCCCGAGGCCTCATTTGCCTGTCTGGCTGCGAATCCGGCGAAGTGCCTCGCGCGGTCCTCGACGGAAACCCCGATGACGCCCGCGAACGGGCCGCCTGGTATGCGGAAGTCTTCGGCAAAGACAACTATTTCATCGAGATTCAAAACCATCTTAGGCCGCATCAAGCCGAGCTCAACCGGACCCTCGCCGGCGTTGCGCGCGACATCGGAGTCGGGGTGGTCGGGACCAACGACGTGCACTACCTGCGCGAAGAAGACTCCTACGCGCACGAAGTGCTTTTGTGCATAGGCACCAACTCGACCATGGACTCTCCCAACCGAATGAGGATGGAAGGCGCGTACCACCTGCGCGCGCCTGAGGAGATGATCGAAGCGTTCGCCGACTATCCCGAAGCCGCCCTCAACACACTTGCAATCGCCGACCGCTGCAACCTCGACCTCGACTTCGGGCGGATTTCGCTCCCCGAAATCGAGATACCCGACGGCGAAACGGAAGACTCGTATTTGCGGAAAACCGCATTTGCGGGACTCAGCGAACGCATTTCAACCGACGACGACCGCTACACCGCAAGGCTCGAACGCGAGCTTGGCATCATCCGGGACCTGGGATTCTCCGCCTATTTCCTTATTCATGCCGACATTTTCAGGTTCGCCCGCGGGCGCAACATGCTCGCCGGCCCGCGGGGGTCGGTCGGCGGCAGCCTAGTGGCCTACGCGCTCTACATATCCGACATCGATCCGCTGGAGCGCAACATCCCGTTCGAGCGGTTTCTCAATGAGGGCCGCCGTGGGCAGCCGCCGGACATCGACATGGACTTCCCAGACGACGGTCGGGATCAGGTCATCGATTATGTCGCCCAGAAATATGGCCGCGATCACGTAGCGCAAATAGCGACCTTCGGAACGATGGCCGCCCGGCAGGCGATTCGCGACGTCGGCCGCGCGCTCAACATGCCTTACGACACGGTCGATGAGATCGCCAAGGCGATCCCCTTCAGCGCGGTTGACCCATTCGACATCCAGCGGGCGCTTGATGTAGTGGCTCCCCTGCGAGATCGCTATGAGTCGGACGACTCGATCAAAAGGCTGATCGACACTGCCCGACAGCTTGAGGGCGTCGCGCGAAATGCGTCGGTGCACGCCGCCGGCGTCGTCGTCGCCAACGTCCCCATCGTCGAGCACGTGCCATTGATGCGGTCCGGCACGAGCGGCGACCCGGTCGCCCAGTTTAAGTTCGGAACGCTTGAGCAAATCGGGTTCATGCGGATGGACTTCCTCGGGTTGGCGACCTTCAGGACGATCTCTACCGCGCTCGACTTCGTCCGCGAAAGCCGGGGGATCGACTTGGAACCGGCCGGCATCCCATTCGACGACGACAAGACGTTCGAACTGCTCTCTAGCGGACGGACGGTCGGGTTGTTTCAGCTCGAAAGCAGCGGAATGACCAGATATCTCACCCAGCTCAGACCCACCTCAGTCGACGATCTCGCCGCGATGGTCTCCCTTTACCGGCCCGGCCCCATGGCCAACATCGAGTCTTACATTGAGGCCAAAAGAGATCCTTCAAAGGTCAGATATCTTCATCCAAAGCTGGAGCCGATTCTGCGCGAGACCCACGGCGTGATGGTTTACCAGGACCAGGTGCTGGTCGCTGCGCGTGATCTGGCCGGATACACCTGGCCGGAAATCGACGTCATGCGCAAGGCGATGGGCAAGAAGATTCCCGCCGAGCTGAGGATCCAGCGCGAGAAGTTCATCGATGGGGCCGTTTCCAACGGGCTCAAGCTGGACACCGCCCGCAGAATCTATGACCTGGTCGAACCGTTTGGCGGTTACGGATTCAACAAGGCCCACGCCTTCTTCTACGGCACCGTGGCCTACTGGACCGCCTATCTCAAGACCAACTATCCCGTCGAATACATGGCCTCGCTTTTCATCACGGCCAGCGGCGACGCGGGCAAGCTGGCCGCGGCCGTGGCCGAATGCGTGGACTTCGGCATCGAGGTCGTCCCACCCTCGATCTCGCGCAGCGAAGTTGACTTCCGCATCGACGGACAGGCCATCGTCTACGGACTTACCGCCGTGAAGAATGTCGGCAGGGGAGCTATCGAAAGCATCGTCGCCGCGCGGCGCGACGGCCCGTTCACTTCGTTGCAAGACTTCTGCGAGCGTGTCGATCTGCGCACGCTTAACCGAAGGGCCTTGGAAAGCCTCATAAAGGCCGGTGCGTTCGACGAGTTGGGCGAACGCAACGCGCTACTCAGCGCTCTAGGTCCGACCATGGAGCGGGCTAACAGGCTCGAACGCGAGGGATTGCTCGGCCACGCCACGTTGTTCGACTCGCTGCTGGTGGGAAAAGCCGAGCCGCCGCCCCTCCCCAAAGTCGAACCCGCCTCCGAGGCGCGAAAGCGGCTCTGGGAGATCGAGTTGCTCGGATTCGCATTCACGCGCGGCGAAATCGACCGCGTTTGGGGAGATTTGCGAAGGGCCATTTCGTTCTCGCCCGGAGAGATCGGCGAAGCCCACAACGGCCAGACCGGAGTCACGCTCGGCGGGCAGGTCGGAGGCATCCGGGTTTTCACCACGCGTAAGGGCGCGGAGATGGCCTCGTTCACCCTGGAGGCGCCCGACGGCTCGATTGGGGTGACCGTATTCCCACGTGCCTTCCAAAACCACCGCGAGCACATCGTCGATGGAAACGTCGTAATAGCTTCCGGCGAGATCGAAGCGGATGACCGCGAATCCAGACTGTTAGTTGGAAATGGCGGATCAATTCGCGAATTTAGGGTCGACTACAGCGCCAACGGCGCGGCAGAGCCTCAACCATACGAAAGTGCGCCTGCGCAGGTTATCGAGCCTGATGTCAGCACCGCCGCGCCGAAGCCGCCGGTCCAAGCGCCCGACAGTTCGGTGCCCCCCGCCCGGCGGTTTCCCGACGAGACTCCCCTCCAAAATGGCGGGACGAACGGGTCTGCGACGGTCGACGCCGTGATCGTCACACTTAACAAGACTGGCGATTTCGACCGCGACAAAAAACTGCTCGAGGTCCTGGACCAAACGTCTGCCCGGTTCCCGGGTGAAACTGAATTGCAGCTCTTGGTTAAAGGCGGCGGAGAAAACGCGCGGTTGCGCTGGCGGCGCCGCGTCACCGCCAGCGGCCAGCTTGCGGCCCGGCTCGAAGAGGCCTTCGGAGCGGGATCGGTGGAGATATCCCGACCGAGCGGCAAGGCGGCGGTCTGACTGGCCGAGGATTGCTGACGATCTTGCACGGCGCGAATTGCCGCCGTCGTGCCACGCTCCGTAACCGATTCTGATCGACTCGCCCGACTTCGGAGGTTTGAACGTATGAAAGTTGGATTCATCGGTCTGGGACACATGGGCTTTCCGATGGCCGCCAATCTCCTGGCCGCCGGCCACGAACTCGTCGTCTACAACCGCACGGCCTCGAAGGCCGACGACTTGGTCGCCGGTGGGGCCGAGCGCGCTGCGTCGCCTGCCGAGCTTGCGGCGGCCTGCGAGGTGACGATGGCATGTCTGCTGACCCCCGACGTTTGCGAGGAGATATTCCTCGGCGACGGCGGCGTGGTCGACGCCGCTCCCTCAGGTTCGTTGATCCTGGACTTCAGCACCAACGGGCCGGACACTTCGCGCCGCATTTACGATGCCGCAAAATCGAGGGGGATCGGATATCTCGACGCGCCCATAAGCGGCGGCCCAACCGGTGCCAAAGCGGCCACGCTTGCGATCATGGTCGGGGGTGATCTGGCGGACTTCGAGCGCGCAATGCCGATTCTCGAGACCCTTGGCACCACTATCCATCACATGGGGGCCGCCGGCTGCGGGTCGGCCGCCAAGCTCGCCAATCAGGTTATTCTCGGCGGCACTCTCGCCGTCTGCTGCGAGGCGTTCGTCGCCGCAACTAAATACGGCATCGATCCCGCACAGCTCTTGGAAGTGCTTATGGGTTCGTCATCCGGCGGAAAGGTTATGGAACGCAATATAGGCACCATGATCCTCAACAACGACTTCGACGCACAGTTCAGCCTCGACCTGCTGACCAAGGACCTCGCGCTGGGAACCACACAGGCGCGCGACCTTGGGATTCGAATGCTCGTAGGCGAAATGGCTGAGCTTATGGCCAGGGAGGGGCAGGCGCTTGGTCTGGGCGACAACGATATGGTGGCTATCATCAAGCCGCTGGAGCAGTCCGCTGGCGTCGAAGTGCGAAAATAGCCGGAGATCATCTCTGAAGGACCCGCGCCGCAGCCCGGATTGAATGCCATCGCCTGCGTTCCCTGAAAATGCTTAGACGGTTACTCGTTCAGTGGGCCTCGGGCTTTCTCGGGATAGTGCTCGTCTCGGCGGTCTTGAACCCGCACGTATCACTTCCTCCAAGCGACACCCCCGAATACTGGTCCACCGCCGCCGGTTTCGCGGCCGTCCTGGCTGCGTTGAATTCACTTGTGCGTCCCGCGCTCAACACGCTGCTCGGCCCGATCAAGTGCCTGCTCACGCTTGCTACATTGGGACTTACCCACTTTCTGATCGGTGCGCTCATATTCTGGTTGGCCGACACCTTCATCGAAGCTATTGAGGTCGAGAGCTTCACCTATTTGCTGCTTGGAGCGCTGATAATGGCCATCGTCGGAGTCATCGGCTCGGCGGTGCTCGGTCAGAAGCCCGACGATAAGCGAAGCTGATGAAATATCCAACCTCGTCCGAGCACGCCGACGGTCGGCGCAGCAGCGTTGTGGAATCGGCCTACACATATCTGTCCGGCCGGGGCGAGCCCGTTCCGCTGGATACGGTAGTCCAGCACTCGCTCGCGCTCCGCGGCAAGCTTCCGGGGCGGCTTGTCCAGGAAGCAGCAGCCCTGCTTCGAGCCGACGCCCGCTTTCTCATCGACAACCGCGGCGTCTGCTCGCTCGCCAACTGGGACCTGGGGCGGAAGCTAATAGACCAAGCGGAGTTCGTCGCCTTTGATGTCGAGAGTAACGGCGGCAGATCGGGGCGGCACCGCATCATCGAGCTCGCGGGCATCAGATTCAGCTCCAGTGGTGAATGCGCCGAATACTCGTCCTTCGTAAGGCTGGCCCGCCGGCTGCCGCGATTCATATCGTCCTTGACGGGAATCTTGCCGGAGCAGCTTCACGACGCCCCGCCGGTCGAGACGGTCCTGGATGAGTTCGCCGCATTCGCGAACGGCGCGATTCTTGTGTCGCACAATCTGCCCGCCGACCTCGCCTTTCTGAACCACGAAGCCATTTGGGCGAGACGTCCGCGTTTCCCCGGCGACGGGCTGGACACCATGGAGCTTCTGGCCGCGCTGGTTCCGGAACTCAAACAGCTCGGCTTGCAGGCCGGTCTCGCACATTTCGACGTAAACGTCGAGGCGGCGCATCGCGCGCTGCCTGACGCCAGAAACGCGGCTGAGCTTTTTCGGCGTCTAACCAGCCTGGCAAAGGAACGCGGACTCGCCACCGTCGCCGACCTTCGAGATTTCGTGATCGGCGCTGACAATCGCGGGTTGCCGCGAAGGAGGGCGGAGCTGGCCAGATGGGCTTCCCTCAATCTGCCCGCGCTGCCGGGGGTGTACGTCTTCCGCGGAGTCGACGGCGACGCGCTCTACGTCGGCAAGTCCAAATCGCTGCAACGTCGAGTCCGCAGTCACTTTACTGGCGCAAGAGCCGCCCGAAAAACCTGGCAGGGACTGCTCGAAGCCACGGCGTCCATAGATCACGAGGTCACCGGCTCCGACTTCTCCGCGACCCTGCTGGAGGTCGAGCGAATCCGTCAGCTCCAACCCGCGTTCAACGTTCAGCTTCGGCGTCGCTCTCCACCCAGGTTCGTGCGGCTGGGCGGCGAAGACGATCCCGTGATCGGCTGCGTCAGTGAGATCACAGACGACGGCGCGGTCTATACGGGGCCGTACAGGACGGCTGCCGCCGCGCGTGGGCTCGCCGCCACGGTGCGCCGGGTCTTCGAAATGCCTTCCCGTAGAAGGCGGTTTGAGATCGAGTCTGAGATCAACTACCGGGCGGCACGGAGTTTTCTGCTCCACGGTCCCAAGGCAGCGATCGACCTCCTCGGGGTAGCCTCCGATACTGAGGAAGGCGTGGCCCACAAGATTCGCAGACGACTTCGCAGAGTTCGCGGCGTCCCGAGTCCGGTCGCTGGAGGACTGGCCGGAGTCAGGGCGATCATTTTCGATCATGGCGCCGGACCGGACGAGGTCGAGCTGTTTGCCATCGAACAAGGCGCGGTGGTCGCGAGCGAACGCCTGCGGCAGCCCTCTCGTGACTCCGTTCGCGCCGTAGTCGAGAGGATGGTGAACGCGGGTAACACGAACGCGCCGACCGACGTCAGCAGCGTCAACTCGGTGGTGGCGTGGCTCCATCAGCATTTCGGAGACGACAACGTCGCAATCGTCCGCGGAACCGACGACTTCGACCGGATGGCATCACGCATCTGGAGGCGGGTGCGCGAGCTCGCCTTCGCCTAGAAGGGTCCGCAGACCTCCAATTGGCGGGCCCAGGCGGGTCTTTTTCACTATGAAACCAGACCGGGTGAGGGTGTCGGAAACTGGAGGATCGAACACATCAGCTCGACTGGAGGCGACGGTCGGAATCGAACCGACGATAAGGGTTTTGCAGACCCCTGCCTTAACCACTTGGCCACGTCGCCGCAGCTACCGTTCCGGCAGTGACCCTATTCTAATACTTATCAACTAAAAGACCGCCCCTAAAAGACCGCCCCATCCGTTTACGCCAATGGTGGCCGTCCGTTCCACGCCCTCACGAACGTGCACGTTCTGCTCCAGTAACCCGCCGCCGCCAGCACGGCGGCGGCCCGACGGGCCGGTTCATGCTCCGCAAATAGTCCAAAACACGCGCTTCCACTCCCCGACACGATGCTCGCCTTCGCCCCTAGCCGTCTCAGCTCCGCGATAAGCCCGTTAATCCCCCCAAGCAATCGGACCGCCGGCGCCTGAAGCGAGTTTCGTATTCGCGAATACAGCAGCGGGCCGTCACGAATCCCCTCGGCCAGCGCGAGCGTGGCCGTTCCGTCCGAGAAATGGTGGGGTCTGACACTGTCGTAGACGCGAGCCGTCGAGAGAGACTGATCCGGCATGGCGATCACGACCTCATGCCGGGGCGATTCTGGAAGTGCCGACATCTCGTGCCCACGTCCTCTCGCGAGCGCCGTCCCGCCCCGCAGGAAAAACGCCACGTCCGAGCCAAGCTCCGCCGCCAGCGCCGTCAGCTCGTCGAGCGTCAGTGCCGCTCCCCACAGCAGATTGAGTCCCAGCAGCGCGCACGCGGCGTTGGAGCTGCCTCCGCCAAGACCCGCCCCTATCGGAATCGCCTTGCGCAGATTCAGGTGCGCGCCTTGCGCTATTCCAATGGTCTCTCCGAGCAAATCGGCGGCTTGTCTTACGAGATCGCCTTCCGGCAAGTCTCGCGGAACGTCCCCGTCCACGGTAATGTCGGTCGACTTCGATATCGTCAGGACGTCATGCAGGCTGATCGACTGCATTACCGATATCAGCTCGTGATATCCGTCCGGGCGCTTTCCCAAAACCTCGAGGCCGAGGTTGATCTTCGCGAACGACTTGAGCGTCAGTGTCTCGGTCATCGGTCTCGGGGAGGTCAGTCCGTCTCTTCGGAACGCCGCGGATTGGCCACGCCGATAATCGCTAACACTTCATCTTCCTCGACGAGCATCCTCTCGTAGTCGTCGTCGGAATGGTGATCGTGGCCCAGCAAGTGCAGCGCCGCGTGAGCGGCGAGATAGGCGACTTCGGCTTCGACGGTCGAGCCGTTGCTGTCCGCCGCTGCCAGTGCCTGGTCGATGGCGATGGCGATATCCCCGCCTGGAGCCGATTCGTCTCGCGCAAACGCCAGCACGTCGGTCTCGCGGTCGATCGCCCGAAACTGGCGATTGAGTCGGCGCATCGCCGGGCCGTCGGTCAACAAGCAGGCGAACTCGACATCCTGATCGATCCCGGCCCGCTCAACCGCCGCACGGCATACGGCGCTAATCAATTCGACCAGCGATTTGGAGACCGGCTCCTGCGTCTCCGACAAAACTTCAACCCGCGCCGCCAAGTCGATGTCAGACCCGCCGTGGACGCTGCGCCCGGTTGCTAAGCGCCCAGTAGCTCACGCACGATTTGGGAACATGTCGCTCCGTCGGCCCTGCCTCGAAGCCGGGCCATCAACGGCCCCATCACCTTGCCCATGTCCCTGGGAGCGCTTGCCTGGACGTCCGCGATTATCTCCCGCGCCGCGTCGGCTATCTCCTCCCTGCTAAGCTGCTTGGGCATGTACGACAGAATTATGTCAAGCTCGGCGGTCTCCTTGGCGACAAGCTCCTCCCGCCTCGCCTTCTTGTACTCCTCTATCGACTCCCGGCGGCGGCGCGCCTGAGTCGCCAGATTCTGGACTACCGCAGAGTCGTCCAGCGGTTTACGACTTGCTTTTTCCGCTTTCTGGATCTCGCTTCTTATGAAGCGCAGGGCGGTGACGCGCGCCTTGTCGCGGTCGCGCATCGCTTGCTTGAGGTCTTCGAAGATCTGGTCGGCTACGGGCATCGCGTGCTATCTCGCATAGACAAAACGGCCGACCTGAAGACGGTGTATGAAGAGTCGGCTAAAACGCGTATTCGGAGTTCAGAGCCTTGGAAGCCTTCAGGGCGGCCCTGCGCGCCTTGCGATCTCTGGCAGCTTCCTTCTTCTTCCGGCGCACACTGGGCTTTTCAAAATGCTTGCGTCTGCGCGCTTCAGCCAAAATGCCATCCTGCTGTACCCGCTTGTTAAAGCGGCGCAGACCGGCTTCGAACGATTCGTTTGGGCCAAGTGAAACTTGTGTCGGCAATAAGACCTCGCTTTTCCTGTGAACTCCCCGGCTCGACGATATGGGAACTCTGTATCCCGAAAGTTATGAACGCACGCTACGTTACGTTCTTAAACGGGACTTTATTGTATTACTCCAGTTGAAACAGGGTCAAAACTTGAAACAGGGTCAAAACACTGAGTCGCTATAGTTCGGACGATCCGGCCCGACGCTAAGACATATACTTCCCACATGCTGGCGCCGCGACCCTTGACGAAGGGGGCTTCGTGTCCGACGTGAACTGGCTGGCCCTGGCGATCGCATTGCCCGTCGGTTTCGCGGGCACGTGGCTTGCTCGCTGGACCGGGCACCATTTCGGCTGGCTCGACGCGCCGGGACCCGGCAGAATCCACTCCAAGCCAATCCCGCGACTCGGCGGACCGGCAATCCTCGTCGCCTTCGTCCTGGGAACCATAATCGCCGTCCCGCTGGATACACCCGCCATCGGTCTGCTCGTCGGCGCCGTAGCCGTCGTCGCGATCACCCTGGTCGACGACTTGCGCGGTCTGTCACCTCGCGACAAGTTCCTTGGTCAGCTCGTAGCCGCCGCTATTCCCGTCGCGTTCGGGGTGCGTATCGACGGCATCAGCAACCCGCTCGGTGGAATCATCTTCCTCGCGCTGGCCGTGGCGATCCCGTTCACGTTCTTCTGGATCATCGGAATGATGAACGCCATGAATTTCGTCGACGGTGTGGATGGACTTGCGGGCGGGGTAGCCGTGGTCGCCGCCGCCGTGCTGGTCGTGCTCTCGGTACGTTTGGGGCAATACGCCATAGCGACCATGGGCCTCGCGATCATCGGAGCCACGCTGGGATTCCTGCCGTTTAACTTCCATAGAGCCTCCATCATCATGGGCGATTCTGGGGCGCATCTTCTGGGATATCTGATAGCAGTCCTGGCCATCATCGGAGGAGCCAAGATCGCGACCGCGCTGCTTGTGCTTGGCATACCCGTTCTCGAGGTGGCCTGGACGATCTTGCGAAGGCTGCGCGCGGGCGGCAAGTTCCACGCGCGAGATACCGACCACCTCCACCACAGGCTGCTCAAGGCCGGTCTCTCGCCGCGGAAACTCGTGCTCGCCTATTACGCCGTCGGTGCCGTTTTCGGCGTTGTGGCTCTGTATTTCCAGCGACTGGAGAAGTTGTACGCCCTGGGTGCCCTCGCACTGCTTATGATCGCCACGTTGTACTGGCTCGCGCGCTCGGATCGTTCGCCGACGGGGGAAGATCGTTCACGAGGCTGACGCTTCCCACGTGATAAACTCGACTATTGATAGACGGCGTTCCTTGGGGAGAAAGCATGAAGCCGGGAATCCACCCGAATTTCGTGGAGTGCGTGGTCACTTGCTCGTGCGGAAACTCGTTCGTTACCAGGTCCACCAAACCCGAGATGCGCATCGACATCTGCTCAAACTGCCATCCGTTCTTCACCGGCACACAAAGGCTGGTAGACAGTCAGGGGCAGGTCGAGCGATTCAACCGCCGCCTGCAAAAAAGGGCTCAGTCGGCCAGCGCCTAGCTCTCCAACTGGAACCGGGGCCGTCCACAGCCCTCGGCGCATTTTTCTCATGAAAAATCTAGTGACCACTTCGAATACTGGCGCGCGAGACTCCGCTCAACCCGAATCATCCAGCACGGAAGAACGCATCAGGTACGGCGGGCAGGCCGTGCTCGATGGCGTCATGATGCGTAGCCGCAAGTGTGTGGCTACGGCTGTGCGGCACCCCGCCGGACACGTCGTGGTCAAAGCTGAACCTATCGAGCCAGGCAGACTCGCGCGCGCATTCCGACGGGTGCCGGTGATCCGCGGCGCGGCCGCTATGTGGGACATCCTGGTGCTGGGAATGAAGTCCCTGGCCTTTTCCGCCGAAGTCTCGGTTGAGCCAGAAGAAAAGCCCACAAACGGTGCCGAGCCCGACGGTGACGATACGGAAGCCGGTGGGTTTATCTGGGTCTCCCTCGGATTGGGCCTCGTGCTCGGGATCGCGCTTTTCTTCGTGGTTCCGCTGTTTCTCGTCCGCACCCTCGACGCCGGAATCGAGTCGGATTTCGTCAGCAATCTGGTTGAGGGAGTGATTCGCCTCGCTATTCTTCTCGCCTATCTATCCGTAATCGGCCTCTTGCCCGACATTCGCCGGACGTTCGAATATCACGGAGCCGAGCACAAGACGGTCAACGCCCTCGAAGCCGGCGACGAGCTGACCGTGGCGCGAGTGATGCGGCACAGCGCTGCGCATCCCCGTTGCGGCACCAACTTCTTGCTCGTCGTCGTTCTGCTCTCGATCCTCGTCTTCGCCCTGCTCGGACGGCCCGACCTTCCAATCAGGGTCGGCTCGCGAATCCTGCTCGTACCGGTCATCGCCGGTCTGGCTTTCGAGTTGATACGATTTCTGGCGGCGCATCGCGGCAATCCGCTGGTCACGTTGCTGCTTGCCCCCGGTCTATGGCTTCAGGCTATAACCACCAGGACACCCACGCCGGACCAGGTTGAGGTAGCCATCATCGCAATGGGGCAGGTCCTGCGGTCGGAGGGTCTCGCAACCGCGCCCGCACACGCGGATTTAGGACTCGAGATTAGAGCATGAACGAGCGCTACGAAGCTATGGAAGCTCGGTTCGTCGAGCTCGCGAAGCTGCTGAGCGATCCCAGGATCGCGTCGGAGCCTGGCTCGCTGGCCAAGTTGGGTAAGGAGTACTCCGAGCTTGAGTCCAGGGTCCGCCTGATAGAAGAGCTTCACCGGATCGAAGGAGATATTGAATCGGCTGTCGAGTTGGCTGCCGACATGTCGGACCCGGAGATGGCCGAGTTCGCGGCCGCGGAGTTGCCGGAACTGCGCAGTCAGTACACCGAGGTCGAAGAGCGGCTGAGGCGCTCGCTGCTCCCCACGGACCCCGACGACGACCGCCCCGTCATAATGGAAATCCGCGCCGGTACCGGTGGCACCGAGGCCGCGCTGTTTGCCGCCGACCTCTCGCGTATGTACGGTCGCCACGCAGAGCGGTCGGGTTGGAAGGTCGAATTGCTGAGTCAAACCCTAACCGAGCTGGGCGGAGTCAAGGAGGCGATAATCGCCATCCGCGGAGACGGAGCGTATCAGCGCCTGAAGCACGAAAGCGGTGTGCACCGGGTCCAGCGCGTTCCCGTTACTGAATCGTCGGGACGGCTGCATACCTCCGCCGCCTCGGTCGTCGTATTGCCCGAAGCCCGGGAAATCGATGTGCAAATCGACGAGGACGACATTCGCATCGACGTGTTCAGATCGTCGGGACACGGCGGTCAAAGCGTCAACACCACCGATTCCGCTGTTCGTATCACGCACCTGCCGACCGGACTGATCGTCTCGATCCAGGACGAGAAGTCGCAGCACAAGAACCGCGCCAAGGCAATGGCTATTCTCCGCTCGCGGCTGCTGGACCTTGAACGGCAAAAACAGGACGCCGACCGTGGGGACTCGCGCCGCTCGCAGATTGGCGGCGGCGACCGTAGCGCCAAGATGCGCACCTACAACTTCCCGCAAGATAGGGTTACCGATCACCGCATATCCAAAACGCTTTATGGGATCGAGGCGTTTCTCGATGGAGAGATCGACCAACTCGTCCAGGCGCTCATCGAAACCGACGAGGCCGAGCGGCTCGCCTTGGCCGGAGCCTGAGCCGGCGCTCGACCGTCCGCGCCGCGCCGCCGCCCGAGCCTGGGGTTGCCGGCGGCTCAAAACGGCAAACGTCGAGTCCTGCATTCTCGACGCCGACCTGCTTCTCGCCGGCGCGCTCGGCATCCAGCGGATCGACCTCCACGTAGACAAGAATTCTCTACTTACATATCAGCAGGCCCGGCGGTACAAGAGCTTCATCAAAAGGCGCAGCCGGGGCGAGCCTGTCGACTACATTCTGGGCAGGCGGGAATTCATGGGACTGGAGTTCAAAGTCGACCGCCCCGTGCTGTCGCCGCGCCCCTCCACCGAGGTTCTAGTCGAAAAGGCGCTCGCCTGTGCCGGTCTCAAGACCCGCGCCGGCATACTTCGTCCGGACCCTCGATACGACCCGCTCGTCGTCGACGTGGGAACGGGCTGCGGAGCTGCCGCCGTTGCCATGGCGCACTTCCTCCCGTCGGCGCGGGTACTCGCTTCCGATCTATCGCCCCAAGCCGTAGCGGTCGCCCGGGAAAACGCAAAAGCGCTTGGTGCGACCGTGCACTTCGCCGTTGCCGACCTCCAACCCGCTACGATGCCCTCGCCCGACCTTCTGGTCGCAAACTTGCCTTACATCCCGACCGGCGAAATACCACGTTTGCAGCGTGAAGTGCGCGATTTCGAGCCGCGTCTGGCGCTTGACGGCGGACCTGACGGGTTCGCGCTATACCGTCGTCTCTTTCAAGTCGCCCGGATAAGTGCTGGCGGCGCAATGCTCATCGAAATCGGTTTCGACCAGGCCGACCTGGTGCGGAACGCGGCTTCGTTGCGCTCACAAAACCTTGAAGTAGAAATATTCCCCGATCTGGAGGGCATGGACCGCGTGGCTCTCATTACCGGATGGAGCTAGTACTCCAAACCTAGGCGCAAGACGGTCCGCCGTCGAATCTCACGCCGCCGACCAATGCGTGCTCGTCACGGCGCCCCACCCGATCTACGTCTCCGCCTCTGACCGCAACTTCCGTTCATGGTGATCCTGTCGAATCGTCGTGGCGAGATAGTCAAACGTTCGTGGTTAGACAAGCTCACCACGAACCCTGAAGAAAGCTCCAAAACAAGGTTCAAAACCCATTAAACGGCCGAATTAAATATTGTTCCGCTTCGACTTGACGTATGGTGGGGGATATGTTGCAATCTAGGCCGGATTTTATGGATCAAGTGTCACAATGTGGGAGATAGTGGGGATTATCGCCCGGGATAACCCGGTGGACTCGAACGGAAACGATGAGGCTTTTCACAGGGACGTTCTATCACACGCTCGACGCGAAAGGCCGCTTGACGATTCCAAACAAGCTCCGAATCCTCACGCCCGAAGGCGGCACTCTTACCGAGGGAGCCGAGGCGTGCCTGCACTTCTTTCCTCCCGACGCTTGGCAAGCGCAAGTCCAACGAATCCTGCAGCTCGACGAACTCACCGAGCGGGCCCGCGACGCTCAACGAAAGTTCTTTGCTCTCGCCGAGGAATGCAAGTTTGACCGCCAGGGGCGAATCACTATCCCGGTCGCACTCCGGCAGGGTGCCGGAATCAGCAAGGACGTGGCGGTAATCGGAGTGGGTACAAAGATCGAAATTTGGCAACTTGAGGAGTGGCAGAGCCGCAAGGCGTCTATAGACGCAGACGCGCCCGAAATATTCGAGCGCGCCGGCCGTCAGTCCTCTTCCCCAACTTAGGGCGTGACATGTGGGGCGAAGCGCCTCCCCTTCGCCTCACATGCACCCGATTTCCATGGAGGGTTCGCAGGCTGATCATCGCCCCGTAATGACGCGGCAGGTACTTTCCTACCTGCTGCCTCCACAGGGCCGGGATTATATCGATGCAACCGTCGGATTGGGAGGGCATGCCGAGGCGACTATGCGAGCCAGCCAGCCCCACAGCCGTTTGCTAGGCCTGGACGCCGACCCATCGGCCATTGCCCGCGCAACATCCCGCCTCCGAGGATTTGGAGATCGGGTTACCCTCGAGATCGCCAACTTCTCCAGCATGTCCGACGCGGCCCGTGCGGCCGGATTCTCAAACGTTTCAGGTGTCCTGATGGACCTCGGCTTCTCGTCAGCCCAGATAGACGATCCCATGCGCGGTTTCTCTTTCCGGGCCGAAGGTCCCCTCGACATGCGCTACGACCAGCAATCAGGGTTGCCCGCGAGAGATGTTATTGCCCGATTGAGCGAAAGGCAGCTAGCCAACGTCATCTATGAGTTTGGCGGCGAGCGCCGGTCGCGGCGGATCGCCCGTCACATCGTCTCAAGACGCGGCAAGGCGCCCTTCGAAACGACCACCGACCTCGCGCAGACCGTCGCGCGGGCTCTGCGGCCCAGCCGTGGGCGAATTCACCCCGCGACTCGCACGTTTCAAGCCCTTCGGATCTACGTCAACAACGAGCTTGAAAACCTAAGGCTGGGACTCCAGGCCGCGCTCGAGACTCTCGCCGCAGGAGGCCGTTTGGTAGTTATCTCATTCCACAGCCTGGAAGACCGCATCGTAAAAAACTTCGTTCGCGCCGCGCAGGAACGTGGTGCTCTTCGCATCCTGACGCCCAAGCCTCTCCGTCCGGACGAAAACGAGCTCCGGTCTAATCCTCGAAGCCGTAGCGCACGGCTTCGCGCCGCCGAGGTCCTGGTCGGCTGATGGCGCTCGCCGGACTGCGAATTCGATTCCCCGCCACGGCCAAGCGCACGATATCCGGCGTCGACCTACTGGTGGGACTGCGTCCGGCCAGGCTGTTGCTGGCGGCTCTGATCGGGGCTTTCGTGCTCTCGCTCTTGTACGTCCTGCAAATTCAGTTGCTCGTCCAGATGGGCTCGAGGGCCGCCCTACTCGAGGAAGAGTTGGCCATCGAGCTGTTCAAGCAAGAGGCTCTGCGCGTCGAGCTTGCCAGGTTCCACGACCTTTCCACAATCGAACGAACGGCGACCCTCGACCTCGACATGGTCGCCATCGACCGACAGAACATAGTTCCCATGCCCGAGCTGCCCGACGGCATCGACCTCTCCAACCCGCCATGGTTCGAACCCGTAAGGGTTGCCGAGCCGCAATGGTGGGAAAAGGTACTCATCAGACTCAACGAGCTGATCCACGGGACGTCCCAAAGCGTTGCCGGCCAACCCGTTGACTGATCCCAACGAAAACCAGCCGCCACAAAGCGAGCCGGGGCATCCCAGACGCCTCGTGCTACTGGCTCTCGGCGGGGCTGCCATGGCCAGTCTGATAGGTCAGCGGCTCGTCAAATGGCAGGTCACCGAGTCCGCCGGTCTGGCCGCCAACGCCAGCTTGCAGCAACGTAGCGAAGAGTTGCTCACCGCACGGCGGGGCGAAATCGCCAGCTCCGACGGCGCCGCCATGGCGCTAAGCCAGCCTGTTCACAAGGTAATTGCCGCACCCGACGTAATGGCGGCATTCGACGCCGGCTCGATAGCCGACCGCCTGTCGACGATTCTCGGCGGCGATCCCGATCCGATAATGCTCAAGGTCGGCGACCCGTCGAGAAGATACGCGGTCATAGCAGATGCCGTCGAGCCCGACCGCAGCGAGATCATAAGACAGGGCATTGAAGGCGGAGAATTGCCGGGTGTTGCGCTGGAACCCGTGTCGAGACGCGTCTATCCCAACGGCCCACTCGCCTCCCATGTCGTGGGATTCGTCAACGGCGCAGGTGTCGGGCAGGCGGGTGTGGAAGCGTTCTATGACGAAGAGCTAACAGGCAAACCCGGCTTTCTGATACGCGATCAGGACCCGCTCGGCAGAAACATCCCCGTCGGCAGATACGATCCGCTGCCGCCGCAAGCTGGCGCCAACCTCACCCTGACCATCGACCGGCGCGTTCAACACATGGCCGAGCAGGAGCTCGAAGGCGCTCTTGCCGCGTTCGGCGCCCACGGCGGGACAATTCTCATAACCGATCCCAGGAACGGCGACATCCTCGCTATGGCCAACCGGCCAACGTTCAATCCAGCCAAGCTCCACGAGTACGCCTTCATCGGACCCAACTTCCTCAACCCCGCCGTTTCACTCATATTCGATCCCGGCTCGACTTTCAAGATCATGACCATGGCCGCCGGCCTTGACGCCGGGGTCATTAGTCCCCGGTCGACTCACAACCTGCCCAATAATTACGAATACTGGGGCGTTGAATTCAGGAATTGGGACGACCGGACCTATCCCAACCAGACTATGACCGGCGTTCTCGCCAAATCTACCAACACCGGAGCGATTTACGTTGCCGATCGGTTGGGAGCCGACAAGTTCTACGCATATGTCCGCGCATTCGGTTTTGGCAAGAACACAGGCGTCGATCTGGCCGGAGAGGTGCCTGGAATCCTGAAGACGCGCGGACACTCGGAGTGGTACCCATCCGACCTCGCCGCAAACTCCTTCGGACAGAGCATTTCCGTCACGCCGCTCCAGATGGCCGCCGCTTTCGGAGCGATTGCCAACGGTGGAATGTTGGTCAAGCCACGCGTAGTCAAAAGTCATATCTATCCGTCTGGTGAGACCGCCCAGAATGAACCGGAGACCGTCGCCCAGGTAGTGCGTCCCGATACCGCCAAGACCATCATCGAAATGATGTACGACGCCGAACATACGATTTCGACCAACCTGGCGCTCAGCAAAAAATATTCGACCGTGGGCAAGACCGGCACCGCCGAAATCCCAGTCAGCGGCGGCATTCTTCCCGAGCAGACAATCGCCTCTTACATCGGCTTTGGACCCATACCAGCCCCCAGAGTCCTTATTCTCGTCAAGGTCGACCGTCCTAGCAGCGGAACATGGGGTTCGGCGGTCGCTTCCCCGGTATTCCGCTCGCTGGTGGACAGGGTTTTCTCGCACCTACGCATCAGGCCGGAGAGCGGCAGTTGAGTGCCCGCGTAACGCGAAGATTCAGGTTTCTAGAGGACGGCGTCCTCTCATGGCCTGCCTTGGATCCCGTACTCCTCATCCTCACCGTCTTGCTGCCGCTCATCGGCGTGGTTGCCGTTACGTCCGCCTCCATGCCGACGGCCTATCAGGAAACCGGTCCTTTCGCCGCTTCCACGGTGCGACACCTGGCTCTCACGCTGGTCGGAATCGCGGTTGCGCTCGTATTCTCCCAGGTCGACTACCGACGGCTCGGCGAACGTAGCTGGATCGCATACCTGGTCGCTATCGGCTTGCTCGTGTTGGTCCTTTTGCCCGGCGCAGTTACCGGAGGAACTCCAAAACGTTGGCTGGAATTGCCGGGCTTCAGCTTCCAACCCAGTGAGCTTGTCAAGCCCGCGTTGATAATTCACCTTTCGTATTGGGCCGTCATGTTGGGGCCTAAACTCAACCAGTTTCGCTGGTTCGCCCTGGGTGCGGCAATGGTCGCGTTGCCCGTTCTGCTCATAGTGCTCGAGCCTGATCTCGGGACCGCCGCCCTCGTCTGCATGACCGCCGGCGCCGTGGCGATCACCGCTGGCGTCAAAGCCTGGCATCTCCTGTCCGTCATACCGTTGGGAGCCGGGCTGGCGGCGATTTCGATAGCCTTCAATCCATACCAGTTGACCCGGCTCCGCACGTTCCTCGGATTCGACGCGAATCCTCTTGACTCCGGATATCAGTCGCAGCAGGCGCTGTTCGCCCTGGGATCGGGGGGTGTCACAGGCAAGGGGCTTGGCCTCGGTACCGCCAAATACTCGTACCTTCCGGCGGCGAACACCGATTCGGTGTTCGCGGTGATTGGCGAAGAATTCGGCCTGATAGGGACCGGCCTGGTATTACTGATGTTCATGGCGCTCCTCGCGCGCGGACTGTGGGTAGCATTCATGGCGCCCGATAGATTCGGCAGATGCGTGGCGGCGGGAATAGCGTTTCAGATTTCCGCCCAGGCATTCGTCAACATGGGCGTGGTCGTCGGCCTCTATCCGGTTACCGGCATACCTCTTCCGTTCATCAGCAACGGCGGTACGTCTCTCATCGTTTCCCTTGCAATGATGGGCGTTCTGATCAATATCGCGAGGTCTGCGGGGTTGCACAAATCGACATGAGGCTTCTCATCAACGGCGGCGGAACGGCGGGCCACATACTCCCCGCGATATCCGTGGCCGAAGCCGTCAGAAAGCGTGATCCCGGGCTGTCGGTGCTCGCCATAGGCGGCAGTTCGCCAGCCGACCGCGAGCTATTCGAATACGCCGGCTACGCCTTTCAGCCTACCGGCGCGACAGGCTTGACAGGCGCGGGTTTTCGGCTGCCATTGAACTCCCTGCGAATGAGCTTGGCCATCCTCGCGGCATTTAAGAAGGTGGGCGAGTTCAGACCCAACGCCGCTCTCAGCACCGGGGCCTACGCGTCCGTACCCGGCGCGGCGGCCTGTCTGCTCCGCAAAGTGCCGCAGATTCTCGTTGCCGTCGACGCCAGTCCCGGTCGCGCGGCGAAAGTTATCGGCCGGCTTTCAGGGCACGTCGCCGTCGCCACCGAACAGGCCCGGCACGCGTTTCCTCGTGCCGACGTGAGCGTCACCGGCCTGCCGCTGCGCTCCGAATTCGACCACCCCGACCCCGACCGGGCGCGCCGCTTGCACGGCCTACCCGCTGGCCGCCCCGTTATCTTGGTCGTCGGCGGCAGTCAGGGAGCCGGCGTGATAAACGAGGCCGTTGGCTCTGTCCTGGAGTCCCTGCTCGAGTTGGGCGCGATAGTCCATCTGACCGGCCCCACCCATTTAACCGAGTATCAGACCATGAAGTCTGCGCTTCCCGACCGCATCAGGAACTACTACTGCCCTATCGCATACCTCAAGCGCGGCATGGCCGATCTGATGGCGGCTTCCGATCTGGCTGTGGCCCGCGCCGGCGGTTCTACCCACGAGTTGGCCGCCGCCGGACTCCCTTCGATTCTCATCCCCGGTCTTTTCGCCGGGGGGCACCAGCACGCAAACGCCCAGAGAATGTCCGACGCCGGCGCGGCGGTCGTCCTCGCGGAAAGCGACCTGAGTGGCGAATCGCTTCTAAACGCCGTCCGCAAGCTGCTCTCCCATCGGTGCCGCCTGCAAAAGATGGCCTCGGCCGCCGCGGGTTTAGCAAACCGCGGGGCAGCCGATTCCATAGCCGAACGGCTGATTCAAATCGCAACCCGAGGGGACGCATGATCTTGGATCAAGAGACCGGTCGCCCCTTGTCAAGTCTGTTCGGCGGCCCTTTCGCGGCCACGGCCGAGCGGGTACATCTGATCGGTATCGGCGGAATGGCGCTCAGCGGAATCGCGCGGGTTCTCCTCGAACGCGGCTACAGCGTATCCGGTTCCGACGTCTCCCCATCGAGCTATACCGACCGGCTGGTCGAGTCCGGCGCGGCGATCGCGATAGGCCACGATTCAGCCAACGTCGAAGATGCCGACGCAGTCGTTTTCTCGGCGGCGATTGGGTCCGATAATCCGGAGCTGCGCAGGGCCGCCGAACTGGGCATCCCCATCATTCGCCGCGCCGAAATCGTTGGCCGTCTGATGGACGAAAAGTCCGGCATTGCCGTGGCCGGAACCCACGGCAAGACCACCACGACCGCGATGATCGCTCTAATTCTGGATAGAGCCGGACTGTACCCCGGCTATCTCATCGGAGCCGAGTCCCGCGACCTCGGTGGAAACGCCCGCTGGGGCGCGGGCGAGCATCTGGTCGTCGAAGCCGACGAATACGACAGTGCGTTTCTCGAGTACAACCCCGACCTTGCGCTTATCACCTACGTCGAGCCGGACCATCTCGACTATTTCGGTTCGGTGGAGAACATGGTAGACGCCTACCGCGCGTTCGCTGGCAGAGTCCATAAAGACGGAACGCTCCTAATCCGCGACGAAGGGCCTTTGGCGAAGTCCGTAGCTACCGATGCTTCCTGCCCCGTCATGTGGTTCGGCGAGGAAGGCGATTGGAAGATCGAAGACTACCAGCCGGCCGGGTGGTCCTCCGAGTTCACCGTCGTTGGACCCTCAGGCGCCGCACACCGAGTCCAGCTTGCGGTGCCGGGACTCCACAACGCCTACAACGCCCTTGCGGCTACTGCTGCTGCGGAGGAAGTTGGAGTTGACCCACGGGTGTCGGCGCGTGCTCTGGCCGAGTTTTCCGGAGTCGACCGCAGATTCCAGCTGCTCGCCCAAGCGCGCGGCATATCGGTAGTCGAGGAGTACTCCCACCACCCCACCGAGGTGCGAGCCTCCATCCGGGCCGCCCGCGCCATCCGGTCCGAGCGCTTGTGGGTCGTCTTCCAGCCACACCTCCGCGGCAGGACCGAAGACTTTATGGAAGAGTTCGCGAGATCGTTCGACGGGGCTGATCGGGTGACAATCGCCGAGATCTTCTCCCCGAGCGGACGCGAGGGGGATTCCCGAATTTCGGGCCGCGATCTGGCTGCGGCAATCGGTGGAGAGACAACCACCTTTCATCCCACCCTCGATGGCTGTTTCCGCGAGATTCAAGACTCCGCCCGGGATGGAGACCTCATCCTCATCATGGGCGCGGGCGACATCAACTCTCTAAGCCGCTCCGTCGCGGACTGGCTTCGGACGTGATCGCAGTGACCGTGCCGCTCGCCATCGAATGGCCGTTCCAGCTAGACCTCAAACGCGGGCAGCCCCTTTCCGCCCACACCTACCTCGGCATCGGCGGCCCGGCGGAGCACTACGTTGAAATCAGCCAGACTGCGGACCTGATCGCCGTCCTCGACCACTGCCGCCGCCGCGGTATCCCGGTGCTTGTGATCGGAGAAGGCTCGAACCTGTTGGTAGGTGACAAAGGTGTGCGAGGTCTCGTCGTCCGCAATGTCTGCCGCGAGATCCGTGATCTGAATGACGGCCGGATACAAGCCGATTCCGGCGTCCTTATGGGAAGGCTCGCGCATTGGTGCGCCGCTCGCGGATACGCGGGACTGGAATTCGGCGTCGGAATTCCCGGAACGGTGGGCGGCTCGGTTTTCGGAAACGCCGGATGCTTCGGGACCGAAATCGCCGACGTCCTGGAGTCGGCGGACGTATGGACCGCCGGAGACTTGACCACCATGGACAACCGGTCGCTTCAGTTCGGCTACAGGCACAGCAAGCTCCGCCACACTGCTGGAAATCCAGTCGTCGTCAGCGCCACTCTTCGCCGCCGGAGCGGCGATACCGAAACTTCCAGACGCCGGATCACCGACCTCTCCCGCCGCCGCCGCGACACTCAGCCCGCCGCCCGAAGCGCCGGGTCCGTTTTCAAAAATCCGCCGGGTGACTACGCCGGCAGACTGATCGACCGCGCCGGACTCAAGGGACGGCGGCGCGGCCGAGCTGTGATTTCATCCAAACACGCCAACTTCATAGTCAACGAAGGCGGCGCCACGGCATCGGACGTTTGGACGCTGATCGACGACGCCAAAACTGCGGTGCGAGAACGCTTCAACATCGATCTGGAGCTTGAAGTACGGCTCGTGGGCGAAGGATTCGGGAAAGACCGATGATCGCCGACTTCATGCTTCGTTACGGATCAAAGTGGGTGGCCGCGGGCTTCGCCCTGGTCTGCCTCACCCTGCTGGCATGGATGCTCACTTCCCCCACCTTCCGCATCGACCGCATGATCGTGGTTCACGACCCGAGTTCATCCCCCGCGCTTCTCAACAAGACAGACTTGCTCTCGAATCTGGGTTGGGTCAATGGGAAAAACGTATTCTGGCTCGATACGGCCAAAGTTGCCGAGCAAGTTGAAGCCGACCCGGCCGTCCAGTGGGCCGCCGTCGAAGCAGGCATAGACGGCGAGTTGCGCCTGGTCGTCACTTACCGGCAGCCGGTCGCCAACTGGCAAGCCAATGGGTCCAGCTATCTCGTCGGAAAGGGCGCAATCCTGCTGGCCGAAGGCTCGGATAGCTCCCTGCCGCTGACAATTCATCAGATCGAAGGCGAACCCGTCAAGGTGGGGCAGCAGGTGAACCCCGACGCGCTTGAAATGGCCTACAAGCTCAACCGAAATCTGCCTGTAATGGGAATCCATCCGTCGGTGATCGCCTACTCCGCCACCGGCGGACTCGTCATCCGCGACAACGTGGAGCGCGAGATCATATTCGGTCCGCCCCAGGACCTGACCGCAAAGCTGGTCGGCCTCAAAGCAGTTCTCGACGATGTCGCCCGTCAGGGCGAACAGGCCGACCGAATCGACTTGCGTCCGCTCGACAGACCCACCTACAAGATTCGTGACCGATAGATGAGACGTTTTCATAACCGTCATTCCCGCGAAAGGGGGAATCCAGAGGCCGTGAGGCGCGCCTTGTCGGTAGTTGGTTCATCTCTACAACCCCCGCCAGTTGGGAGTTACGTAAGGCTCCCTGGAAGCATGACTAAAGCTGCGTTAGCCGCTCGCGCTGGACAAGTCGGTCGCGCCGGAGGAACCGTCTGATGCCAAAACGGGATATCGTCGTTGGACTGGACGTGGGCACCACCAAGACAGCCGTCGTCATCGGCGAGCTGTACCGCGAATCGCAGCTTCACATACTCGGCATCGGTACCGCCCCCTCGCGGGGCCTTCGCGGCGGTCAGGTCGTCGACATCATGCGCACCAGCGAAGCCATCGACGAGGCCGCGCTCAGAGCCGAGCGCGCGGCCGGCGTGCGGCTCGAAAAGGTCCACATCGGAATCGCCGGGGGCCATCTCGAATCCCACAGCGAGCGTGCGCAGCTCTCGCTTCAAAGGGACGAGTATCGCGTCTACCCGCGCCACATCAACGCCGTCGTGCGCACCGCCGCGTCCGTGCCCCTGCCGGAACATCGCGAGGTCGTCGCAGTGATTCCCAAAACGTTCACGGTCGACTCGATGACGAGCATTGCCGATCCTCGAGGCCTCGCGGGCCGGTCTCTGGAAGTCGACGCCCACATCGTCACCGGCGCGGCCAATTCGATGCGTAATCTCGAACAATGCGTCGATGTCGCTCGAATCGGACTCGAAGGCCGCATCCTCCAGCCCCTCGCCTCGGCCGAGGCCTGCCTCACCCCAGAGCAGCGCCGCGACGGAGTCGTGCTGATCGATATAGGCGGCGGTACCACCGACGTTGCGGTCTTTTTCGAGGAGGCCTGCTGGCATATCTCCGTCATAGACATCGGCGGTGAGATGGTCACCTCCGACATTTCCCGCGGACTTGGCCTGCCCAGAGCCGTGGCCGAAGAACTGAAGATTCAGAACAGCCGGATCGATCCATCTGCTGCTGAGGACGACTCCGTCATCGAGGTGCCCGGATTCGACCGGGGCGCGCCAATAGAAGTTCGACGCTGCGATCTCGCCGAAGTGGTCGAGGCCCGCATGGAAGAGATTCTCGTTATGGCGAAAGACGCCATCGTGCGCAGTGGTTACTACAACCTTCTACCCGCCGGCGTAGTTCTCACGGGCGGCGGATCGCAAATTCAAGGGTTGACGAACCTCGCGGCCCGAGTCATGGACACCAGCGCCGCGCTCGGACGCCCCCCGGCCTTCTATGGCCTTAGCGAGGAGGTGCGTCAGCCGGAGTTCTCGACCGGCATCGGACTAGTCCTGGCCGGACTCAAGACTCGCGTGACAGGGAGCTGGCTTCAGCGTGAGCCAACGGGAGTGAACGCGCTGATTGCCCGCGCCCAGGGGCGATTCCGCACGCTTCTTTCGCCCAAGCCCCGTTGGGAAACGGAGACATAGCTGTTGTCGTTATGTGAACTTGACGTATTATGTAAACTCCCTATTTACAGGCGCTTCGTCTGCACTGATCCGGCAGAGTCAGATCACGCGCCCGGAATTCGCGTTCGACGTCCGGAAGTTCCAGAGAAAGGTCGCTAAGGATCATGGCTGAGGAAACGCGCGGCGGCAGTAAAGTCACCCGCCTGACTACATCCGGACGTGCTCGTCACGAAGCCGGTCCCGGCGCCGGCTCCCAACCCGGCATGGAGACTTTCGCGGCCATCAAGGTAATCGGAGTCGGCGGTGGCGGCGGCAACGCCGTCGATCGCATGATCCGTTCCAATATCGCCGGCCTCGAGTTCATCACCGTCAACACCGACGCGCAGGCGCTGATGCGGTCGCTCGCGCCGACCCGCATCCGTATCGGCGACAAGGCCACCAAGGGGCTCGGCTCCGGCGGCGATCCCAGTCTCGGCCAGAAGGCCGCCGAAGAGAACATCGAAGAGATTTCGGAGGCCCTGGCCGGAGCTGACATGGTGTTCATCGCCACCGGCATGGGCGGAGGCACCGGTACCGGCGGAGCGCCGGTCATCGCCGAGCTCGCCCAAGAACGAGGCGCACTCGCCGTCGCGGTCGTCACAAAACCGTTCGAGTTTGAAGGAGCTACGCGTGCCCGCGTTGCCGACGAAGGCCTGCAAGAGCTGCATGACCGCGTCGACACCCTCATCACCATTCCCAACGACAAGATTCTGCAAATCGCCGACAAGAAGATGCCCATCACCGACGCCTTCCGCCTCGCCGACGACGTTCTCAGGCAGGCCATCCAGGGCATATCCGATCTGATAACTCAGCCCGGACTCATCAACCTCGACTTCAACGACGTGCGCGCAATCATGACGCAGGCCGGCACCGCGCTTATGGCGCTGGGCGAGTCCAGCGGTGAAAACCGCGCGGTTCAGGCTATCGAGGCGGCCTTGAACAGTCCGCTGCTCGACGTTTCCATCGACGGCGCGAAAGGCGTTCTCCTCAATTTCACCGGTGGAATGGACCTGAGCCTCTTCGAAATAAACGAAGCAGCGTCTATCGTGTCGGAGGCGGCCGACCCACACGCCAACATCATTTTCGGCGCGGTCATCGACGAAACCATGGAAACCGACATAAAGGTCACCGTAATCGCCACCGGCTTCGAGGGATTGCGGTCCGCCCCCGCCGCGCAGCGGCGCGACAGCCGGTTCGGCGGTGTCAGACAGCTCGGCATCGAGCCGCCGCGTTCGGGCGACCGTGCCGAGCTGGACATACCGGCGTTCCTGCGCCGCCGCAGCCGCGGATCGTCCGGCTAGCAACCAACCCGACGCCCCTTCGCCGTCATTCCGGCAAAATCCGGATTCCAGTCCCCTCTCCCTTGATGGGAGAGGGATAGGGTGAGGGCGAAATCTCCACAGCCCGACGTGCCCCATCCGTCTTCGCCGCCCGTACCCGGCCACCCACGTTCCTAATAGCTCCCAACTCCCCTTAAAATCCAATTGACATGAAAACCAGGGCAAGCGGGCCTGCCGCAACCGAACCGGGGATTCACGAGTCCGTCGCGGCGCGTGCGCGGGCCATAACCGACCGTGTAGCCCGCGCCTGCGAGCGCTCTGGCCGCGATCCTGATGCTGTCACTATCGTCGCGATCTCCAAGACATTCGGTCTCGAGCACATTCGAGCTGCCGCGGCGGCCGGTCTGGAGCATTTCGGCGAGAACCGCGTTCAGGAAGCCCAGCAAAAGGTCCCATACGCCCCCGACGGCCTCACCTGGCACATGGTCGGCGGCCTGCAAAGAAACAAGGCAAAAGCCGCCGCGGGTCTCTTCAACATCATTCAGTCAGTCGACAGCCTGCGCCTGGCTCGGGCGATCGACCGCGCCGCGGGCGACGAGATGCCCGTGCTCGTTCAGGCCAACGTCACCGCCAACCCCAGGCAGCACGGACTCGCCCCCGACGAAGTCATCGATGTCGTCAGAGCTATCGACGCAGAGATGTCTCTGAGGCTCGACGGCCTAATGACCATCGCGCCATTCGTCGACGACGAGGCAACCCTCCGGCGCAGCTTCGCCGGCCTGCGCGACCTGCTCGAACGCGTCAGGGACGCCGTCCCCGATCAGCCGTGGACACACTTGTCGATGGGCATGACCAACGACTTCGAGCTTGCCGTCGAGGAAGGCGCGACCATCGTTCGGATAGGTAGGGCAATATTCGGTGATCGACGATAAAGTATCGCCAGTAGCTATGGATTGATGCGGCTCGGTCGAGCCGTTCGATAGGCAGGTTCCAGCGTGGCCCCGATTATTCACCTGGTCGTTTGGATCATCAACGCGTTGACGATCGTCATCTTCATCCGGTCGATCCTGTCTTGGTTTATCCAGGACCCCTATCACCCCGTGATGAAGCTGTTGATTGAGGTAACGGAGCCGATTCTCCAGCCGCTCCGTCGGGTTATGCCCCAAACTCCGGGGTTCGACTTGACCCCGTTTGTGGCCATGCTCGCGCTGCAATTGCTCCAGCGAATCATCGTCAGCTTGCTGGTCGTCTGAAGGTTGACCGCAATCGATACGTCGCTGAAGACACTCCGGGATGAACCCGGTCGCTTGCCTGCCGCGGCGCGACCCGGATGACCCGGTTCAAGACTCCACGAGGAGCCAGAGACCGGCTGCCGGAGGAACAGCACCTTTGGGACCGCGTCACTGGAGCCTTCGAGCGAGCCTGCCGCCTGCATGGGTTCGGCCGGATTCAGACGCCGACTTTCGAAAGCGCCGATCTGTTCATTCGCGCCGTCGGCGAGGAGACCGACATCGGCTCCAAAGAGCTTTACACGCTCGACGACCGTGGCGGCGAGCACCTCGCGCTCCGTCCCGAAGGAACGGCCCCTGTCGTGCGCGCATACAACGAGCACGGCATGAAAGTTCGCTCGCAGCCCGTCCGTCTCTACTACTTGCAACCCCACTTCCGATACGACCGGCCGCAGGCTGGACGCTATCGCGAGCACAACCAGATGGGAGCCGAAGTCCTCGGTGAGGAGGACGCTTCCGTGGACGTGGAAGCGATATCGCTCATCTGGGAAGTGCTGATCGGTCTGGGCCTCACCGGGCTTGAGCTCGAAATCAACAGCATCGGCGACCCCGTTTGCCGCCCTAATTATCGACGCGCCCTGGTCGACTACTACCAGGATCGTCTGGACGAGCTATGCCAGGACTGCAACCGGCGCTTCACGTCGAATCCCCTGCGGCTCCTCGACTGCAAAAAGGATCGCTGCCTTCAGATCGCCGGGAAAGCGCCCCGCTCCATCGACTTCCTATGCGGCGATTGCTCCGACCATCTCGCCGTATTGCGCAAAGGTCTGGACGCGCTCGAAATCGACTACGCGGTTAACCCAAGACTGGTCCGCGGACTCGACTACTACACGCGAACGGTCTTCGAAATCCTGCCTGCCGGGGGCGCCGCTCAGGGATCGCTAGCCGGCGGCGGTCGTTACGACTTGCTTTCCGAATACATAGGCGGCGACTCGGTTCCGGGCATGGGATTCGGTTCCGGCATCGAGCGCGTGATTCTGAATCTGCAAGAACAAGACCTCGACGGCGCTCCCGCCGCACGTCCCGACGCCTTCGTCGGACCGCTGTCGTCCGCCGCCAAGCCGGTCGCCGCCGCGCTTTCGTCCCAGCTCCGGTCCGTCGGCCTGGCGACCATTTTCGGTTACCGTGACGCCAGCGCCCGCTCGCACCTGCGGCGGGCCAACTCAGCCGGGTCCCGGATCGCGGTCCTGATCGGCGACCGTGACCTCTCCAATGGCTCCGTCTCCGTCCGCGATATGGACAAAAAGACCCAAACAGAGGTAAAGCTGGAAGAGGCGGCGCGAACCATCAAGGACCTGCTGACTGACTAGTCGCCGCCATCCCCGCGCCGCTCGCTGATACCATTGCATCTACGGACCACCGCACAGTTCCCCGCAATTCCCAAGGAACGCTAAATGCTTGCCGTTCTCGATTACGGCGCCGGAAACCTGCGCAGCGTCACGCGCGCTCTGGCGCACGTTGGCTGTGACTTTGAGGTGACTTCCGATCCCGCGGCCACCGCCGACGCCCGTGGCGTCATCCTTCCCGGCGTAGGGGCCGCCGCCGACACCATGGCGGGACTTGGCAGCCGGGGGCTGCTTGAGCCTGTCAAGGAATACGTCAGTTCCGGACGTCCCTATCTCGGCATCTGCATGGGCCTGCAAATTCTGTTCGAGCGCAGCGAGGAGGACGACGGCACGCCTTGCCTGAATCTCTACGACGGCGCGATTCGCCGCTTCTCCGACGGACTCCACGTCCCGCACATGGGCTGGAACCAGGTCCACCAAAACCGCGAAGTCCCGATCCTCCAGGGAGTGCCGCAGGACGCCAACTTCTACTTCGTACACTCCTACTTTGCCCCGACCGATAACCGTCGCGTCGTCGGAGCCACCACCGGCTACGGGGTCGAATTCCTCAGCGTCCTCCACGACGGCAACATCTTCGGAACCCAGTTCCACCCCGAAAAGAGCGGTGCGCCCGGTCTCCGGATCTATGCCAACTTCGCGAGCCTCTGCGGAGAAGCTGTCAAAGGAGGCATCTAGCCGGCCGTGGACATCTATCCCGCCGTCGACATAAAGGACGGCAAGTGCGTCAACCTTGTTCGAGGTGAGTTTGACCAGTCGACCGTATTCGACGATTCACCGGTCCACGCCGCGCTCGGGTGGGCCGAAGCCGGAGCCTCGTGGATTCACGTCGTCGACCTCGACGGCGCTCGCGCGGGCAGGCCGGTCAACGGCGAAATCGTCCGGCAGATCGTCGAGTCCACCGGCTGCCCGATTCAGCTGGGCGGAGGCATTCGAAGTCTCCGGGACCTCGAAGACGTGCTCGCCCTTGACGTTGAGCGCGCGGTGCTGGGAACCGCCGCTGTGGAGAACCTCGAATTGGTCAAGGCCGCCGCATGCGCCTTCCCCGGCCGCGTCGCCGTTGGACTCGATACGCGCGCGGGCAAGGTCGCGACTCACGCCTGGACCAGCGACACTGAGATTCTCGCAACCGATCTGGCCGTTCAAGTCGCCGCTGCGGGCGCGGCGGCGCTCATACACACCGACATCCAGCGCGACGGCATGCTATCCGGCGCAAACGTCGACGCCAGCGCCGCGCTGGCCGAGTCGGTGGATATCCCCGTGATCGTAAGCGGAGGCGTCTCGTCGCTGGACGATGTCCGCCGGACCGCCCTCGCGAGGCTTGGCGGAGTCATAATCGGCCGCGCGCTCTATACAGGAGCCATCGATCTGAAGTCAGTCATCGAAGCCGTCGAGTCGGTCAGCGTCTGATGCTCACCCGCCGGATAATTCCCTGCCTCGACGTGAAAGACGGCCGCAATATGCGAGGCGTCAAGTTCTCCGCCGACAAGGACGCCGGCGACCCCGTGGAGCTGGCCGACTATTACAACCGGACTGGCGCCGACGAGCTTGTGTTCTACGACATAACCGCCTCCGCCGAGCGCCGCGGCATCATGCGCCGGGTGCTTGAGGAAGTCGCCTCACAGGTCTTTATCCCGCTCACCGTCGGCGGCGGGCTGCGCAATACCGACGACATGTTCGAGATGCTCCGTGCCGGAGCTGACAAGGTGTCGCTCAATACCGCCGCCGTCGACCACCCCAACCTAATAAGCGAAGGCGCCGAGCGCTTCGGAAGCCAGTGCATCGTTCTCTCCATCGACGCGCTGCGAGTCCCCGACAGCTCGCCCGCTAGGTGGGAGGTCTGGACGCACGGCGGTAGGCGCAACACCGGCAAGGACATGCTCGAATGGTCCCAGCTTGGCGTCGAACTGGGAGCTGGCGAGATAGTCATGAACAGCATCGACGCCGACGGCACTCGCGACGGATACGACCTGGAGCTTCTTCACACGGTCACCAACGCGGTGTCGGTCCCTGTGGTCGCCTCCGGCGGCGCGGGCAATCTCGAACACTTTTACGAAGCGTTCTCCGAGGGTGGAGCCCATGCCGTTCTCGCCGCGTCCATTTTCCATTACAAGGACTTCACCATCGGCCAGGCCAAGGCGTATCTAGACGAAAAAGGCATTCCCATGAGAACGGACTACGAATGACCGACACCCATCAAACGCTAACCGTCGCCGATATCGACTTCGGGAGCGACAACCTGATCCCCGCCGTAAGCCAGGACGCCGAAACTGGAGAGGTGCTCGTCATCGCCTTCATGAGTCCGGTGTCGCTAGAAAAGACCCTCGAAACCGGCGACGCCTGGTTTTGGAGCCGGTCCCGCCGGGAGCTTTGGCACAAGGGAGCGACTTCGGGCAACTATCTGCGTGTGCAATCGATCAGCGTCAACTGCGAAGAAAACTCGCTTGTGCTCAAGGTCCGCCCTGAAGGTCCTGCCTGTCACACCGGCAATCGGTCGTGCTTCTACCGCGAGCTCGACTGGCGGCCCAACCGATGACTCGCGCCTTCGGACCGGAAATCCTGGACGAGGTCTATGCGGTCATCCTCCAGCGCAAGGCCGCGATGCCCGAAGGCTCTTATGTAGCTTCATTGTTCGAATCGGGCTGGGAGCGAATCGGCAAGAAAGTCGTAGAAGAGGCCGGCGAAACCATCATCGCCGCCGCCGGTGACGACCCTCAACGACTCGCCGAGGAGGCGGCCGACCTCATCTTCCACACCCTCGTGCTGCTCGCCGACGCCGACACCGACCCCGCGCTCGTTTGGAACGAGCTATCTCACCGCCGGAGGTGAGTAGCAAGCGCAATTCCCCGTTCACAGTAAGCACATCACTGTTCGTGATGAGTCCCTCAGCCAGTCGTGATAAGTCCCTTCGCCGTTCGCGGTGAGCACATCCCCGTTCCTGATGGGTTTCTCCGCCGTTCGTGGTGAGCCTGTCGAACCATGAACGGCCAACCAAGTCCGTTCCAACAACCGGAGCCACGCACGTCGCCCCCACACGTTGACCCCACCACCGTTCCCCACCCAAACTAAGCCGTACATCGCCAACGAATGGAGCCTCCCGTGCCCAAAGCGCTAATGTCCCGGATGATGCAAGACCAGTGGCTGGCGCCTTACCTCCACAAGCTCACCGACTACGGACTCGAAATCGTCATTAGCCAGGCCGAACCCCCGCTTGGTCCGGGCGACTGGCTGCCTGATCTCGACGGAACCGTGGCGCTATTCGCCAATGGCAACGACGACGTGACCGCAGAGGTCGTCAACGCCGCGCCGGACCTGAAAGTCATCTGCCGTACAGGCGTAGGATTCGACCGGGTCGACACCGTTGCCGCCGCCGCAGGGCAGATTCCGGTCACAACAACCCCCGGATCGAACTCCGAGGCCGTTGCCGACTTCGCTATGGGCCTGATTCTCGCCTGTGCCCGTCTCATTCCCCGCCTCGACCGCTCGATGAGAGCTGGTGCCTGGCAGCCGTACCTCGGCGTCGATGTGCACTCCAAGACGCTCGGGATCACCGGTCTGGGCCGCATCGGACAGGCCGTCGCCCAGCGGGCGCGCGGCTTCAACATGCGCATCCTCGGAGTCGATCCAATCGTCCCGCAGGAGCACGTCGCCGCGCTCGGAGTAGAGAAGGTCTCTCTGGACACCCTGCTTTCAGAGTCCGACTTCATCACTCTGCACATGCCGTCCTCAGCCGAAACCGCCGGGTTCATCGGCGAGCGCGAGCTTCGGGCTATGCGCTCCACCGCCTTCCTCATAAACACGGCCCGCGGTCCGCTGATCGACGAGCAGGCGCTCGCGGATGCTCTACGCAAAGGGCAAATCGCCGGGGCCGGACTGGACGTCTTCGCGGACGAACCCCGCACTGACTCGCCATTCACCGGGTTCGACAACGTGATCGTCAGCCCGCACATCGCCGGTGCCACCGTCGAAAGCACCGCCCAGATGGCGGAATCGGCCGTCGACAACGCCATAGCCGTTCTGTCCGGAAGCTGGCCGCGGGAGATCGTTGTGAATAGTGTTTACAGCGACTAATACTCCGGCGGCTTAGACCATGGGAACTCTGTACGTAGTCGCCACGCCCATCGGCAATCTGGCGGATATCACCGACCGGGCGCGGGAGGTGCTTCGCACGGTTGCGACCGTGGTCGCGGAGGACACCCGCCGGTCGCGCAAGCTGCTGGCGGTTCTTGGCAGCAACGCGCGCATCGAGTCGTTCCATGCCCACAGCCCGCCCGGCAAGCTCAGCCAGGTCATTGCCCTTCTCGACCGCGGCGACGTCGCCTACGTCACCGACGCCGGGACCCCCGGAGTTTCCGACCCCGGCGCAAAGCTGGTCGCTGCCGCCAGACGCGAAGGTCATACCGTCTCGCCCGTCCCCGGTCCATCGGCCCTCACCGCCGCGCTCTCGATATCGGGCGTGGAGACCGGCGGCGTGGTTTTCCTCGGATTCCTGCCGGGCCGCCGCCAGCGCCGCCAGCAAGCGCTGGAAAGCGCCAGCAGGACCGATCTCCCCGCCGTTGTATTTTGCTCCGCCCGAACGGTCATACGCACCCTTGTGGAGTGCCTCCCGTACTTCGGAGAGGGCGCGCCCCTGGTCGTGTGCCGCGAGCTGACCAAGCTTCATGAGGAGATCGTCGAGTCCACGCTCTCGGCGGCTCCTGCGCTCGACGTTGTCTCGAAGCAGCGCGGCGAATACGTACTCGTGATCGGACGGCGGCAGCTCTCGCCGGACGAGGTCGACGACGACCGGCTGGCCGCTGAGATGGAACTGGAACAGGCCTCCGGCGCCTCGACCCGGGAAGCGTCGGATAACGTCGCAAGCAAGCTCGGCGTATCCCGCCGCCGAGCCTACAAGGCCGGCCTAACCGCGCCAGCGGAAAACTGAACTAGTTGCCCGCCCGATCGCGCCGATCGGGCCCATCTCAACACGGCATTCAGTCCGTCCCGCTCCTCCATGGGGTACGGGCATCACGCCTCGTAACGCGCCAACCGTTTTGCGCCTGCCCTAGTGGACATACATAATACGGCTCGTCATCGCAGTTCGCGGCGGCTGGGCGTCGCACGCGCCGTCATCAGGACAGTAATCGGCAACCGCCGAAAAGGGGGGCTCTGACTTGGGCATAGCCGGAATGATTCTCGGCATCCTAGCGATCATTTTCGTATGGATACCTATCGTCGGAGTTATCGCTTGGCCTTTAATCATCATTGGGCTTCCACTTTCGGCGATCGGGTTTGCGCAGAACCGCAAACGTGGCGAAGGCAGCGGCATGGCCATCGCGGGGATAGTCATGAACATCATTGCGCTCGTCATCGCGATCCTGTGGACCGTGTTCTTCGCGGTTGCCGTAACTTCTACCTGAACACCCGGCGACGAGCAGCGGACTCTTGCCATTAGCCGTAACGAAGCACAAGTCCGTTACAGCCTCGTCGCCGGACGCATCAAGCCCTGAAAGTAAGTTCGTGGTAGCTTATTCTCGGTTTCGTGACTGCTGACTAGGCGCTCGTCAGCACGCCGTAAGCAAGGAGACATTTTGTTGGGCATCGCTGGAATGATCCTCGGCATCCTCGCGTTCATACTTGTGTGGATACCCGTCTTCGGAATCATTGCCTGGCCGCTGATTCTCGTCGGACTTCCCCTCTCGGCGATAGGGTTTTCACGAAACCGCAAACGCGGCGAAGGCAGTCGCGCGGCCATCGCGGGAATGGTCATGAATATCATCTCCCTCGTCATCGCGATACTGGTGGTCATTGGGACTGCCTTGATGTCCACGTGAACATCCCGATTCGAGCCGCGGCCGCTTGCGGTAGGCGCCCGCAAAGCTCTCGTCACTGTTGCATGGCGGCCGGATGCATCCGGCCCGGTATACCAGTCCGTGGTAGCTTGATTTCCGCTGCGTAACCGCTGCCAAGCGGTCGTCGCGCCGCAGCAACACTAGGGAGTTTAGATTGGGCATCGCCGGAATGATCCTCGGCATCGTCGGCCTCGTATTTGGGTTCATACCGGTTGTCGGAGCCTTCATTGCCTTCCCCTGCATCATCGTCGGTTTGCCCCTCTCGAGCATTGGCCTCTACCAAGATAAGAAGAACGCGCGAGGGGGTGGGATGTCGATCACCGGAATCGCAACCAACGTCGTTGCGCTGATCGTCGTTATCCTCTGGCTCGCCGTCCTCGGAGCTGCTGCGGCAACTCTTTGAGACGCCACGCGGTTCGACTCGTAAGCAGGCAATCGGTCACTGACTTCGGAGAGCAGGCTGGTCTCAGTTCGCTCACAAGCCGCTAGTTCAAGGCCCTCGACGCCAGCCGCAAAGCGAATCCTCCGCCAAGGCCCTTGAGCTATGCCTCCGCCAGCTCCTCCGCCTCCGCAACCATCTCATCCAGCAGCGCCAGACCCCGCTGCCAGAAATCCGGATCGTCGATGTCCACGCCGAACGGGGCCACCAGTTCCGACGGAGACTCGCTCCCGCCCTTGGCCAGCATCTCCAGGTACTTCGGAACGAACGTCCGCCCCTCTTCCTGGTAGAGCCTGTACAGCGCCAGCACCAGCAGCTCCCCGAACGCGTATGCGTAGGTGTAGAACGGCACGTGAATGAAATGCGGAATATAGCTCCACCAGATCGCGTAATCGTCCGTGAGCGTCACCGTGTCGCCGTGCATGGGGCGGTTCGCCTCCATCCAAAGCTCGCTTATGCGATCGGTCGTAAGCTCGCCGGTCTCGCGCCGGTTCTCGTGAACAAGTTGCTCGAATCTACAGAGAACGATCTGCCGGAAGACCGTCGCAAATGCGTCCTCGATCTTGCCCGTTAGCAGCGACAGCCGGACTTTCGGATCGGCCTCGTTATCCATCAGCCGGTGGAAGACGATCATCTCGCCGAAGACCGACGCCATCTCCGCGGTCGTAAGCGGCGTGTCCTGCTGAAGATAGCCCACGCGGCGCGACAGATATTGATGGATGCCATGCCCCAGCTCGTGGGCGATGGTCACCACGTCCCGCAGCCTGTCGGTGTAGTTAGCCAGGATGTACGGATGGGCGTAAGTCGGTCCGCTTGCGCTGAAAGCCCCGCCGCGCTTCCCCGACCTCAGCTCCGCGTCGATCCAGTTCCCCTCGAAGAACTTGTCCACTATCTCGGCCGCTTCCGGCGCGAACGAGGCGTATGCGTCGCGCACGATGACTTTGCACTCGTTCCAGTCACATTCCGGCGTGTCATCGGCGATCGGCGCGTAGCGATCGTAGTCGTATAGCTGGTCATACCCGAGAAGGCGCTTTTTGAGACGGTAGAAGCGCTGCACCGTCGGATATGCCGAAACGCAACTCTCGATCAGCGCTTTTACCGACCGGTCGCTGATCTCGTTGGCCAGATTCCGGGATGCCATAGGAGTCGGGAACGACCGCAGTTCGTCGTCGACCTTATGGTCCTGCACCAACGTGTTCATCACGTAGGTGAGCAGGTGACTCTGCTCCCCCAGGCTTACCGTCATCGCCCGGGCCGCCGCCCGGCGGGTATTGCGGTCCGGGTCGTACAGCAGCGCCAGCGTCTCCGATTCATTGAGCCGCCGGGTTTCGCCCTCGAATTCGACATCGCAAACAAGCCGCCCGGTCACCTCGTCGAACAGGCGCGAGAATGCTCGCGAGCCGGTGTTTGACTTCCGCTCCAGCAGCATCTCCTCCGGCTCGCTGAGCCTGTGCGGCTTGAACCGGCGCTCCGTTTCGAGGAAATGCTTGTACCGCCGCAGCGCCGGATCGTCCATCAGGGCGGCGGCGGTCTCGTCGACTAGGGCCACCCACTCCAGCTCGAAGAACACCAGCGTATTTCTGATCGTCGAATTCCGCTCGGTTGCGTGGGCCACCAGCCTGCCGCGCGCCGGGTCGTCGCTCTTCGCCGCGTGGAGAAGCTGAGCGAAGATCACCGCCGCGTCCGCAAGCTCGGCTATGCCTTCAAGTTCAGCCACCGCCTCGGCAAGGTCCGCCGCGCTTAGCGAGGCCAGATTGCCCCGATAACGCGCAACGAACTCACGCGCGCGGGCTTCGGCGGAATCCAGGTCCGAATCGATCTTTGGATCGTCCGTTCCGGAATACAAGTCGCTGAGATCCCAGGCAACACCGTCCGCGCTGCTTGCAGGGGAAGAATGGTTATTCGCTGTCAATTACGCCTCCGTGATTCCTTTCCCGTTCGTAGAGAGCCTTCATCCGTTCGTGGTGAGCCTGTCGAACCACACCGGTACAAAGGCCGTGGCGCCCTCCGCACCGTGATAACATTTCCGCCTGCATCCGCCCGCTCGTCCTGTTGGCGACTTTCCCCAAGACCCTGTGAGCACCTATTACATAACGACCGCGATAGATTATCCCAACGCCAATCCCCACCTGGGCCACGCCCTTGAGAAGATCGGGGCCGACGCCTTCGCCCGGTACAAGCGGCTCAAGGGCTTCGACGTCTTCCTGTCCACGGGAGTCGACGAGAACAGCCTCAACGTCGCCAAGACAGCCCGCGAGGCGGGCAAGTCGCCCCGTGAATTCGTCGACGAAATGTCGCCGGTCTTCAACGGTCTCTGGGACAGCCTAAATATCTCCTACGACGAGTTCATCAGGACCACCGAGCCTCGCCACGTTGCCGCCTCTCGACAATTCTTCAAAGCTGTCTACGACAACGGCGACATCTACAAGGGCAAATACGAAGGTTGGTACTGCCTCTCCTGCGAGAACTACTATCCCGACTCGGACCTCGTCGACGGCAACTGCCCCGTCCATGCTAGAAAACCCGAGTGGCTCTCCGAGGAGAACTACTTCTTCGCGCTCTCGAAATACGAGAACAGGCTGCTAAAGCACTTCGACGAGAACCCCGACTTCGTGATACCCGAGTTCCGCAAGAATGAGGTGCTGGGGCTGATTAGACAGGGCCTCAAGGACTTCAGCGTTTCGAGAGCCGGGCAGGATTGGGGTATTCCGCTGCCCATCGACGACTCGCAAGTCATCTACGTCTGGTTCGACGCGCTTATCAACTATGCGACCCTGGCCGGTTACGGATACGACGATGAACGACTCGCCACATGGTGGCCCGCCGACGTGCACGTAATCGGTAAGGACATCTGGCGCTTTCATGCGATCTACTGGCCCGCCATGCTGATGGCTGCCGGCTTGGACATGCCCAGGACAATCGTCGTGCACGGATTCGTCGACTTCGCCGGCCAGAAAATGAGCAAGTCGGCAGGGATCGGCGTGGCTCCCGCCGACGTAATCGGCACGTACGGGGTCGACCCGCTTCGCTACTACCTTCTCCGGGAGATTCCCTTCCACCGCGACGGCAGCTTCACGCCCGAAGGATTGGACGCCCGCTATCACAACGAGCTTGGCAACGACCTCGGCAACCTCCTCAACCGCACGGTGAGCATGTTGCGGCGATATCGAGATGGAATACTGCCGAGCCCCGGACCCGACACCGACGCCGAGCGCGAACTGAAGGCGGCGGCCCACAAGGCCTGGGAATCCGTCGACAACGGATTCGGCCACTGGCTGTTCAGCGAGGCGCTCTCGGAGTTGTGGGTCTTCGTGCGCGCCGCCAACCGCTACGTCGACGCGACCAGGCCCTACATGCTCGCGTCCGACGCAGGCCAGGCGGAGCGCCTGGACACCATCCTCTACAACCTTGCCGAGGCGGTTAGAAACGCCGCCGTTCTGGCCGCGCCGGCGATTCCCGAGAGTTCCGACAAGATCTTCGCTCAGTTGGGACTTCCCGCAATTGAAGGCGCGGCATGGCTCGACCAAAGCGCATGGGGCGGTCTGGTTCCCGGCTCCAGCATCCCGGGCGGCAAGCCCATCTTTCCACGTATTGCATAAATCGTCGAGACGGTCTGACCGCCACTCGGTTCACGAGCGCAAGACACGTCCGTCCACACCTAAACCGGCAAATTGCCCAACGTCCTTCCCTCCCCCTACTCCTCATCCCCACGTCTTACTCGTCATTCCCGCCCCTCTACTCGTCATTCCCGCGAAAGCGGGAATCCAGACGGTCTCTCCCGCGAAGTAAAACAATGCCCCACACCCATCTGAACTCCGTCAGTTGCCCGTCTTCGATTCCCACGTCCACCTGAACTCCCCTCGGTTCAGCCGAGACGCCGAGCACGTCTGGCGGCGCGCCAACGACGCCGGCGTCAGCGCCGCGGTCGTGGTCGGATACGACCTGCCTTCAAGCCGCCGCGCAATCGAGCTTGCCGAGAACTGCCAAGGGCTGTTTGCCGCCGTCGGAATCCACCCCCACGGCTCCGACGAGACGACTGAGGACGCTCTGACAGAGCTCTCGCGGCTGGCCCAAAATCCGGCCGTCGTCGCAATCGGCGAGACCGGATTGGACTTCTATCGCAACCTCCAGCCGCGAGGGGTCCAGGAGCGTTCGTTCCGGATGCATCTTGAACTGGCCTCCGACAGCGGACTCCCGGTCATAGTCCACGTCAGGGACGCCTTTTGCGAGGCAGCGCAGTGCTTGCAAGACTATCAGGGAGAGGGCGTCATTCACTGCTACACTGGGGGGCCATCGGAGCTTGCGGGTTTTCTGGAGAGGGGCTTGCACATTTCCTTCTCGGGCGTCATAACGTACAAGTCCGGGCAGCAGGTCCGCGAAGCCGCGAAGATAGTGCCGGCAGACCGCATCCTGGTCGAAACCGACTGTCCCTACTTGTCGCCTGCACCGGAGCGGCGAAAGCGAAACGAGCCGGCCTACGTGGTCCGGATCGTCGAGCGAATGGCTCAGATCCGCGGTGAAACGATCGACCGAACCGCGAGTCAGACTTACCGCAACGCCTCAAGGCTGTTCCGTCTGGACGACCTGTCGTGAAATCGACGAGGCACGCGCCAAAGCTCGCCGAGATTCTTTCGCACGTCCAAGGCTCCATGTCCAGGGTAGACGCGCGCCTGTCCGAGATATCAGCCCCTGAAAGTGGCAGCACCCTTGGCGCGGTGTTGAAATTCTCGCTCGGCGACACCGGAAAACGCATAAGACCGGCCATTGTCCTGTTGTCTTCCGCCGCGTTTGAGAGATCCGACGACGACGCAATCGGACTGGCGGCCGCCACCGAGTGCTTGCACTCGGCCACCCTCGTGCACGACGACATCGTCGATGGCGCCGATTCCAGGCGGGGCGGAAAAGCCGTTCACGTCATGTGGTCCCAGGCCGCCGCGGTCCTGAGCGGCGATTTCCTCTTCGCCGCCGCCGCCGACCTCGTCGCTTCGCTGGAGCGCCCTCGAATCGTGCGAATGTTCGCCGACACCATCATGAAAATGTGCCGCAGTGAGTTCGACGCCCCGAACTTTCGCGCGGGTTCGGATGGAATGCTGGAAGACTATCTGCAGAAAATCGAGGGGAAAACCGCGTCCCTGTTCGCTCTGTGCTGCGAGGCGTCAGCCGAGCTTGCCGACGCGGGCGACCCTGCACTTGCCGCCATGCGCGGCTACGGCACCAACCTGGGTCTCGCCTTCCAAATCACGGACGACGTTCTCGACGTTATGGGTGACGAGAACGACACCGGCAAGCCCGTCGGCAATGATTTGCGGCAAGGCGTGCTCACTCTCCCCGCAATCCATTTTCTGAACGATCGTCGAGCCGACGGGAGTCTCATCCGGCGGGTCTTCGATCAGTCGGCGGGCTCGGACCGCGAACTGAGACGCGCGATCTGGGAAATCCGCGTGTCGGGCGCAATCGAGCACGCTATGGCCGACGCGGAATCGTACGCCGAAAAGGCCAGGGAGTTCCTCGCCCCGCTACCGGCCGGCAGAAACCGCGCTGCGCTGGAAGACCTCACGCATTGCGTCATCAATAGACTCTCCTGATACTCCCGCCAATGATCGGGTCGACGTCAGGTCGATGTTCGACGCAATCGTTCCGACCTACGATCTCCTCAATCGCATCATCAGCCTCGGCATGGACGGAGGCTGGCGCAAGCAGGCCATCCAGGTTTGCTTGCGCGACTCTCCCGTGAGCGTCATCGACTTGGGAACCGGCACCGGCGACCTTGCCCTAATGCTGGAAAGAACCGCTCCGCCGGGCCTCAACGTCATAGGCGCCGACTTCTCGATTTCGATGTTGAGTTCCGCCAGTCGTCGGTCCAGGCAGCAGGGAGCATCCTTCCATCTCACCGCCGCCGACGCCGTAAATCTGCCGTTCGACCGCGATTCCGTCGATGCCATCGTGACCGCCTTCACCCTGCGAAACGTCCCTGACCTTGGCGGCGCGCTTAGATCGGCCGCCAGAGTCCTGAAGCCGCGTGGGCGGCTCGTAATTCTCGATATGACGCCGGTCGGCTGGGGGCCGCTAGCGCGTGCGTTCCGGTTCTACTTCCACGCCATCGTTCCATTGATCGGCAGGCTCATAAGCCGCCATCCATTTGCATACACTTACCTTCCGCGTTCGGTGGACACGTTTCCGGCTGCGCCCGAGCTGGCCAATATGATTTCTCAGTCAGGATTTGAGAACGTGACCTACTCCAAGCTCGGGATGGGGAGCATCGCCCTGCATACGGGAACCAAGCGTGCGTAGGAGCCCGGAGTGGCCGCGGTAACGAAAACGGCGCATGTGCGCGAAGTTCGCTCGCCGGACGAGTGGAGCTCGCTTCTCACCAGGCGCAACCGTCCCAGCTTTTTGCAGTCCTGGCAATGGGGCGAGCTAAAGCGCGGGTTCGGTTGGACTCCCGTTCGACTGGCTGTTTCGAGTCCCGATGGCGATTGTGGCGGCGGCCTGCAGATGCTCGTCAAGACTAGGCGAATCCTCCCGATTCTCCCGTCCGTCGGGATCGCCTACGTGCCCCGCGGTCCGTTTGGCGAAGCCACCGAACATCAGTTCCGCGAGTTGATAGACGCCGCTGTCGGACGAGCGCGCCGCGCGGGGGTCTCTTTCATCAGGGCCGAGCCTGCGGCCGAGTGTTCACCGGCGGCGCTCGCGGCGATGCGGGAGGCCGGATTCAAGCCCGCGCCGCAATACGTCCAGATTCGTTCGACGGGTTATGTTGCGCTCGACCGCTCGGAAGACGAGATCCTCGCAAGCTTCAAGCCAAAGACCCGCTACAACGTGCGACTGGCGACGCGGCGAGGAGTCGATATTCGCGTTGCGGACAATGAGGCGGACCTCGACTCTTTCTACCGGCTCACTGCCGTCACGGGCGAAAGGGACGGTTTCGCCGTTCACGGACCGACTTATTACCAGGCGGTCTGGGATGAGTTGGGAGAATCCCGGCGTCTGTTTATCGCCAGCGTCGACGGCGAAGACGTCGGCGGCCTCTTCGCCGTGACCTGCGGAGCCATGGCCACCTACCTCTACGGCGCGTCGTCAAACCGCTACCGCAACACCATGTCGAGCTACCTGCTTCAGTGGGAAGCGATGCTCTGGGCGAAGCAGAGCGGCTGCGCGACATACGACTTCTGGGGTATGGCCGATCCCCAAGTCGAAAACGACCCGATGGCCGGTGTCCACAGGTTCAAGCAGGGATTCAGGCCGCGCCTTGTTCAGCACGCCGTCACGCTGGACCTGCCGCTCCGGCCTCTAACGTATCTGGCCATAACCCGCATAGCTCTGCCCATGCGGACCCAACTGCAAGCGCTCCTTTCCCGACGCCGCGGACCTGCCTCCCCCGTATAGCCGTGCTCCTCTCGTCCCTCATCACCAACCTGCTAGACACCGACCTGAGCGGCGGCGACTGTGAGATAAGCGGAATCGCCTTCGACTCGCGCCTGATCCGTCCGGGCTGGCTGTTCGTGTGCATTCGCGGCCAGGAGGCCGACGGACACGACTACGCCGGCGACGCCCTCAAAAACGGCGCTGCGGCCCTGCTCGTCGAAGACTTCCTTCCGCTCGCGGCCCGCCAGGTAAGAACCGCCGACACTCGTCTCGCCCTCGCGCGGATTGCAAAGACGTTTCACGGTCGGCCCGACGAGTCCCTGGGCCTCGTCGGCGTGACCGGCACCGACGGCAAGACCACCACGGCCAGTCTCATCGCGTGGATACTGCGTAGCGCCGGAGTTAAGACGGGCGAGGTCACCACCGCCAACATCTCCACCGGCGGCCAGGTGAGTCCCAACCTCGTCCATCAGACCACCCCCTCGTCCCTGGAACTTCATCAGGCCCTCGGCGAAATGCGTGACCGTAGCGTGCAATGGGCCGTGCTTGAAACGACCTCTCACGGACTTGACCAGCATCGGGTCACTGGATTTGCGTTCAATCGCGCCGTCTTTACCTCCATAACCCACGAGCATCTGGACTATCACGGCACCCTCGAAGCCTACGTCGAAGCCAAGGCTCGGCTTCTCGACATACAGGGGGCGGCCGACGAAGGACGCTGGGGTAAGGTTGCCGTGCTGCCTCGCGACAGCCGCTATTGGGATCTCTTGCGCGCAAGAGCCTGCGGGCAGGTGCTCGGCTACGGACGCGCAAGCGACGCCGATGTGAAGGTTCTGAGCGAAACCGTTTCCAGCGACGCAATCGATTTCACCGCCTCAACGCCCTGGGGCCAGATTTCCGTAGGCGCGGGTCTTCCAGGTGCCTTCAACATCGAAAACTGTCTGGCCGCGTTGACTTGCGCGGCCTCCATCGGCGTATCGCTTGAACTTTGCGCGGACGCCATCGCCGCGTTTCCCGGCGTCCGCGGCCGGATGCAGCGAGTCGACTGCGGCCAGCCTTTCGAGGTGATAGTCGACTTCGCCCACACGCCCAACAGCCTGGAGTCGGCGTTGCAGACTTTTAGCAAGCGAAAAGGTCGGCTGCTTGTCGTATTCGGGGGAGCGGGAGAGCGCGACACGCAAAAGAGGCCGCTCATGGGCGCGGTCGCCGCCCGTCTCGCCGACGAAATCGTTATCACCAACGAGGACCCTCGCAACGAGGACGCACTGAAGATCGCCCGCGACATAGCGGAGGGAGCAGCCTCAGGATCCGGCGGATCATGCCGGAAGTTGGAGATCATCCTCGACCGCCGCGACGCCATCGCGGCGGTCCTGCGCTCCGCTCAGCCCGGCGACACCGTTCTCCTAGCTGGCAAGGGTCACGAAGCCAGCATCATCACTGCGGAAAAAGTGCTGTCTTGGGACGAAGCCGGTGTTACCCGCGAGATTTTGACTTCAATGGGCTACGACTGCCGTGCGGCCGGATAGCCGAGCTGGAAACACCTCACACTGCTAAAACCTGGGCTGGAACGCCAAGTCCCAGTTGCGGTGGGTGAATAGTGCGGTTTCTAACCCCGGCCCGCCACCGCCGACGTGCACGCTCCGCTGTCCACCGCGCCTTCGCCGGACACTTTGAACGACTGCCCGCACGCGCAATCAGCCTTCGAGCTCGGATTGCTGACCGAGAATCCCTCTCCCATCAGCCCATCACTGAAATCCACCGTACAGCCGTTGAACAGATGAAGAGTCTTCGTATCCAGATACAAAGTGATTCCCTTCGATTCCGACACGACGTCCGTCGACTTGGGCTTGCGCGCGATTCCCAGCCGGTACTCATAACCGCCGCAGCCGCCGGGCCCTACCGCTACCTTCATCCCTGCGTCCTGCACGCCCTTGTGGAGCGTTATGCTTCGAAAAGCCTCGGCCGCCGCGTCTGTCAGTGAAACCTCGGCTGCCAACTGTTCAGTAACCAAATGACCACCCGTTCCGTTTCAACGAATGAATTTCGCCGACTTTCGTCCAACCGCTACTCTACCCAATCTTATGCTCCATATTAACCTTAACCGTCGACAAAGATCGGGGGCCAGACCGTCAAAGCCTGGCGATAATACCTCTGAGGAGTCGAGCGGTCGTACCGTAAGATTGAGAGCGGTACATAAGCGGGTTGTAAGCGACTGCCATCGGGGGCGTATCCTCATGGATGCACCATCTCGAATCCTGGCAATGGTAAAGGGACGAGGGGCAACGATGCCCTTCAAACCCCTGACGGTAATCGTACTGATCACGGCTGCCACCCTGTCGTTCAGCTGCGAGATCGGGGGCGATAATGCGGAGGCCGCCTCGACGCCTATCATAACGGCCGCACCCACCCTCACCGTGGCCCCACCCGCGACGACTCCCATCCCCACCGCCACCCCAACAGTCACGCCCGCGTCGACGCTTCCCAACCCAACGCCGACTTCCACTCCATCGGAAAATCCTCCAACGCCAACTCCCACCGCAACCCCTGCGGTGACCCCGGCGGCAACCGCTACGCCCACCCCCACTATCACGAGCGAGCGCGAGCGCGGTTCCGTGGGCAGGATCGCCACCGCCCGCAGCGTAGACACGCTCCAGAGGCCCGTTGATGCAACCGACCGGTTCGCCCCCAATGAGCGGGTCTACGTCTCCGTAGAGTTCAAGGGAGTCCGGTCCGGCGCGGTGCTCGGCGTAAGGTGGAAGCGCAACGGCGAGGAAGTATTCACTTTTGAGACCGGACCGCAGGGTGCCTTCTCGCGCGGCTTCTTTGCGTTCTACTTCGATCCCGGCGGCGGCGCCGGCTCGTTCGAGGCCGAGATACTGGTCGACGGCGAGGTGTCCGGCAAGATCGGCTTCACGGTCGGAGGTGGCGCGGAAGGCTAAACCCTTAAACTCGACTGGGCGATCCCCGGTCAGGCGGCTTGCCTGGAGGTGCGAGAGTTCCGGTGGGCTCCGCGGACTTCAAATCCGTTGGGCGGCGTAGCGATACGTCGTCGGTGGGTTCGACTCCCATGCACCTCCGCCACCGGTTTGGAAAGCGCTGTTGTCGCTCGGCGCGGTCGCGCCCTCCGTTCTAGCGGGCCTCATTCCGCCGCTGTCGCAGTCCCTGCGCCCTTGCGTCTTGCACACCGCTTTTCCATCATTTCCGAGAAAAGCCTGCCCTGAGCCCGCCTGCCCCGAGCTTGCCGAAGGCTCGAAGAGCAAACGCAACGCCCCCCTCCCGTTCGTCCTGAGGCTGTCTAAGGATGAACGGGCAACGCGCCGCACCCGCTATCTCCTGACGCCCCTCAGACCCGTCCTCACCCGGAACAGGTGCCCAGAGCTCGCCGTTACGTACAGGTCCGACAGGTCTTCGCCGCCAAAGCAGCAGTTGGTCGGCATGTCCACCGGCACTCGATGCGTTTCCAGCACTCGGCCCGACGGATCGAAGACATAGACCATCGGTCCCGCGCCGCTCTTCCTCCAGCCGGCCGTCGCGATTACGCGGTCTTCGCTGTCGATAGTCATGCCATCGATTCCGCGCGCTGGTACGAAGTTATGCATCACCCGGAACTGTCCTAAAGTGCCGTCGTCCAGCACCGGATAGGCCCGCAGCTCGCGCTTGCGGCCTTCTCCGTAGTCGCTCTGCGCGACGTACAGCGTCCGCTCGTCCAGCGAGAGCAGCAGCCCGTTCGGGCGTGTCGTATCGAAGGTCATCCGCTCGATCTCCCAATGGCCCTCGGGAACCAGCGTCAGTCGATAGACCGACTCGTGGTCCAGCTCCATGTCGTCCCTGTCCTCGCCATAGCGGGGGTCCGTGAACCAGATCCGTCCCACCGAGTCCATAACTAGATCGTTGGGACTGTTCAATCGCTTGCCCTCGAATCGGTCCGCGATCACTTCCGGCGACCCGTCCGCCCTGTAGTTCGATACGCGGCGCCCGATCATCTCGCAGCAATAGAGATATCCACGAAGACTCCACATCAGGCCGTTGCCCTGATTCGTGCCTGTGTGATGCACGGTCGTCTTTCCCGTAGCGGGGTCGTAGCGCATGACGCGATGGTTGTACATGTCCGTAAATAGCACGGTCTCGCCTGTCCACACCGGCCCCTCGGTGAACGTATACGGCCCCGCCACGGCCTCGAAATCCC